>JAKVKH010000016.1 GCA_022486625.1 Butyrivibrio sp.
TGCAACTTATCTCCTTTCGATGTGGATAATATTTGACAAAATATATATCGGATCGGGGTAAGTTGTTTTTTATATGCTCTGAAACATCAGTAAAATCAAGGCCTATGAATTATGAAATTCTCTCAATTATATATGATTTTCAGCTTTATGGAAATCCGACCCTCAAACAGACGAATCTCATCTGAAATATGTTTTTATTATAACGGCTTCTCATCTTTCTCTCCACACATAAAAAGAGGAAACAGCCAGGGCCATTTCCTCTTTTTTTCCGTATTACACACGATATTTTTCAGAACACTACTCTGTTACGACCATTTCTCTTCCCCCTGTTCTGCACAGATATCCCCGTTCACCTGATTAAACACCAGCAGAAATTCCTCTCCACCCCGTCTGGCTGCAACACCTTTTCCTGTCATAAAGTACTCCAGAATCTCTGATATTTCCTTCAGTACTTCATCTCCGGCATCATGTCCATAGGTATCATTCACCTGCCAGAACAGATCAATGTCTCTGAAATAAGTGAATTATGGCTGAAATACAATATCATGAGCATCATGGCAGTGCATATATGCATACAGAATGATTCGCAATCCACACAGTCCTGCTGACATCAGTATCTTAACCAACATATTCGCATAGCTGGTCAAAAGTTCAAAAACCAGCAGCATAAACAGAGCAGCATCAGCCCGTACTCACAGTATGGTCACGATAGGTCAGGAAAATCACCACCTGCAAAAGAAAGTATGCCTCTGCAATGGAAGAAAAAATCCGGATCATCACTGCAGTTTTTTTGTTTCATTGTCATTCCGCACATCCTGTAAAAACAAAGAAAGCAATCTGTCCATAAGTATCTGCTTTGTCTCCTCTGCTCCTCGCCCTTTATCTGCTGTATGAAAAGACAATTTTTCCTTTTCCGGAATTTTTAGCTTCATAAAGTGCATCATCACTTGATTTATATATTTTTTCAAAATTCATTTCTTCACTCAGACAGATCGTACAACCTGCACTAACCTGCACACGGATTATCCCGCAGGAAGGAACACTTATCTCCATCATTTTCTGTAACAATGCAGAAAAACGCTTCTGATATGCCTCATGATCCAGCATACTCACTGCGTAAATAGCAAATTCATCACCGCCCAGACGCCAGATCACATCAGATGTTCTGAACACAGACTTCATTGCTTCTGCTGCCTGACGCAGAACTTCATCTCCCGCCTGATGCCCGTATCTGTCATTAATATCCTTGAAATTATCCAGATCGACAATTGCAAATGTACCGTGAACCTGTGCTTTCAAAAGCTCCCTGACCTTTTTCTCCCCGGATTTCCGGTTCAGCAGTTCCGTCAGTGAATCATGCGCCGATTCATGACGGACCAGAGTAAAATTCCTTGCACTTCCGATTTTATCAATCAGTATAAAAGCATTCGCACCTACGATATAGGCAAAATAAATCGGAAAATAGAGCATATCATTTTTGTATACCTGTGGATCTTTCCACAGATACCCGCAAAACACAAACAATCCGCCGAAAAACAGCTGATACAGAATAATATGCCAGGGTTTATCGATAATAAAAAGGGGAATTATACACAGAAATATAAGAATGGTAATTGCCGGTTTCTGCGGATCCGCTATTGTTCCAACGACTACTGCACTCAACATCAGCGGCGCCATAAGAAGATACATGACGGATCTGATTCGTGCGATTCGCTTTTTTTTACAATAACGGGCAATTACAAACATAATGCAGATATAGATAAAAAGTACACCATGAGAAATCAGCAGATTCTGATACTCGGGCAACACCAGACTTGCTACCATGATCGCCGCGGAAATTATCCACGCACCTGTCGAAAAAGCGTACAGATTATTCCGGTTTCTGTTATCTATTTCTTCCTTGCATTGATCCACCTGTCTGGCCAGTTCGTTCAGTTTAAACATACGCTCCTTGAGCAGGACATAATTTTATCATATCTGCAATGTTTTGCCGGGTCTGCAAAACAATTCTCGTTTAGATGCAGCTGATATTCCAACTGCATCCAATTATAGCATGCGCCTATTATGGTGTCTGTATGGATTTCAGTACATTTCATTATCCTTCAATATCATCATATTCTGAATCTGTATTCAAAGTCAAAGCGCTTCTCTGATGGCAGCTAACAGTTCATCAAACTCTTCATATGCCGGAATCTCCGGATAATCAGCTTTGATCTTATCCGTACTTTTAAACAGAAATCCGGCCTTGCTCGCCTGAATCATCCCAAGATCATTATAACTGTCGCCGCTGGCAATTGTATCAAATCCGATCGACTGAAGCGCTTTTACAGTCGAAAGCTTGGACTGCGCCACACGCATTTTAAATCCTGTAATCTCACCATTTTCAGCTACTTCGAGGCTGTTGCAGAAGATAGTCGGCCAGCCCAGCTTTTCCATAAGAGGCTTTGCAAATTCCTGAAATGTATCGCTGATGATAATTACCTGTGTCATAGTACGCAGTTCATTCAGGAATTTTTTTGCTCCCGGAAGCGGTTCTATCTTTGCTATTGTTTCCTGAATCTGCTTCAGTCCGAGACCATGCTCTTTCAGAATTCCGATTCTCCACTTCATCAGTTTATCATAATCAGGCTCATCACGTGTTGTACGTGTCAACTCCGGAATACCGCTTTCCTTTGCAAATGCAATCCAGATTTCAGGTACCAGTACCCCTTCCATATCCAAACATACAATATTCATTTCATACTCTCCTCTTAATCAAAAATCTGTATCTGTCTGTGTTTATTCTATCATCTGACTGCGTTGTTTACCAGTATACGTTTTGCATAATTATTCATTTTACTAATATACCGTACCTGAAAGACTCGCATGCAAAATCACGCAAATGCACAGATAGATGAACTATGCCATTACCCATGCCTGCTGTGCATACGGATACAGATACGTTTTTAAAAGATACCGCCATAACCGACTGCAAAGAACCTGATATGTGTTACCTTTGCACCCGTTACCATTGCCATAAGCGCATGACTTAGTTCATGCAGAATAACACCCGGAAACGTAAGATAATTCACAAAAAGGCAGCCGAAGCTTTCTCCTGTAACTGCCATAATAAATACAATTGTTCCACACTCCAGATCATATACTGTGCAGCTGTTTCCATCCTTTTGATTCACACTCCTGTTTTCACATCATACAACTGCTTTCTGCCTTTCCCTTGTCCTGATCTCCTGTCACATAGCCGCTTCTGAAGGAGGCATTGATTTCGCTCAGTTCTTTTTTCCCCAGGATATAATCATCATACATATCTACAAGTCCGGAGGCGCAGCCGTCACATAATCCCTGTGTAATTCCCAGTGATTCCTGCACAATCTGCTCTCTTTCCTTTTCCGTCGTGTCTTTAATCAATAAACTCTTTGTCATATTCTTTCCCTTCTGTACTTATATTTTTCTCAGCTTCTTCTTTTCCACAAACAATTCAAACTGTTTCTGCGGCATCGGCTTTGCAAAATAGAATCCCTGGATGCTGTCGCAGCCAAGTGTCTTAAGTGAATCCACCTGTTCTTTCTTCTCGATTCCTTCCGCCACGACCTCCAGATTCAGGCTTTTTAAGAGTTGCATCGTTCCGGATACCAGCTGATATCTTCTGCTGTCCATTGGAAATCCGTCATCAAAAAAGCTCTTATCCATCTTCACTGCATTAAATTGAAGTGTTGCAAGTGCACTGATATTGGAATAGGATTTGCCAAAATCATCCATGGAGCAGCCCGCACCTATCTGATGAATTTCCTCCAAAATTTTCCGGATCAGATCATAATTTTCATATGCAGTACTTTCTGTCAGTTCAAATTCCAGATACTCCGCCGGTACTCCGGTTTTCTCCGCAATCCTGACATATTTGTTAAAGAAATCATCCTGCCTGATAGCCGCTTTTGAAATATTAACGGATATCACCGGAGGTGTTTTCCCCTCACTGATCCACTGATTAATCATATTGCAGACTTCTTCAAAAATGCAAAGATCTATTTTAGAAATCATTCCGTTTCTTTCAAAAACAGGAATAAATTCTCCTGGAGAAATAATTCCCTTTTCCGGATCAATCCAGCGGGCAAGTGCCTCCGCACTGCAGACACTTCCGTCAGCCAACGCAATTTTAGGCTGCAGCCACGTCACAATCTCATGATTTCGAATTGCCAGATCAAGACGATCCTCCAGATTTTTATCTTTGATCAGCTGTGCTCCGCATGCTCTATTATATACATAGCAGTTTGCATCCTGCCAGTAAATTGCCAGCGGATTCAGTCTTGCCATCAGGGCATGATCCTGAAGTTCATTCAGATTCGGTGCATCCGCCTGCTCCAATGCCGGCGTGATGCAGAACTGTGTATTGACAATCATCGATATTTTCTTTTCCAGCACACATTGCTGCACAAGCGTTTTCAATATTCTACAGCGTTCATGAATATGCTCTTCATTCTCTGCTGCCAGGTAAAGTCCAAGTGCTGCATTACCAAGATTACAGATTTCTTCATTTTCCCTCAGGCTCTTCTCAAACGCCTTATAAATTGCACCCAGCAGTTCATCACATTTTTCTCTGCCAAGCACCTGATTGATAATCTTGAACTGCAGGATATTCATATGCAGAAAATAATAACCTGTAGTCGGCAGTTTCCGGATCTTCTCCTCAAAATACAGCCTTGTATTGCCACCTGTCACCGGATCCATATATGCCAACTGTTTATAATGCAGCACAGTACGCATATCATTGAATTCTTTCATGCTCTCTTTCACATTGGTCACAATCAGAAGCAGCAGAAACAGGACAAAAGATATCCTGAATGCATGTGCATTATCCGCACCGGTTCTGGTATAGAATCCGTAAAGGCTTATGAGTGCTCCTGTCGTCAGAATCAAAAATGCAGCCAGCGTCCAGAATATGTAGCGGTCATGTGTTCTGTGAAAATGCATAAGGCAAAGAATGATAATTACAAAAATGGAAAACATAACAAACGCATGCACGGTAATAATTGATATGGAAAGTGGGAGCAGATTCACCCTGTACAGAATCAGTGCAACAGTAATCCATGCCATATATGCAGTCACCAGGCTTCCCAGAACCAGACTGCGGTTTCCCGGTGTCTCTATATAGAAAAACTGCAAAAACACAGGCAAAAGATAAAATGAAAGGTATGACAGCAGATAACGAATGGAAGGGCTGGAAATAAAATACTGCAGAACTGCGGAATTACTGAAAAACCATATGCCCGCATCTATCGCCAGAAGTGACAGAAAAAACAATGAATAAAAATGCTCCATCAGATGATAACGTCTGAGTAAAAGCGCATAAACCAATAGTACAATTCCTACCAGCAGAATAAACACCGTTTCCAGAAAATAGAAAACACTGCCTTTGACAAGTTCAAACTGAATATCATTGTACGGCCCAAGATACACCTTATCCAGATTAAAAGATCTGGTACGGTTTCTGTTCTCGACCGTCAGCGTCAGAACCTGCCCACGATAGGCATAATCCAGAGGAATGATCTGCCACAATGCACCATTTTCCTCTGCAAACCTGCGGGAAATTCCACTGCCCATTTCCGAAATCACTTTGCCGTTCACCGATGCAGTGATATGAAAGTTGGAATTCCAGATACAGATATATACATTATCAGAAACATCCTGCGGAACAATGTTGGTAAACGTCTTTGTGGAAAATCCCGGAATATTCACTGCCGTTCCGCCAACTTCCCTGCCTGCGGAAACATCCTTCCATCCAGAAGTAAAGGATTTCGGCTCATGGATCTTCAGCTTGATGTTATCTTTTCCCTTTACGCAACTCCCTGATATCAGTATGACCGCCATGACTGCAGCCATACAGATCAGAAATATTGTACAGATTTTTCTCTCTTTTACCATATAGTGCTGATCCTCTTGTCAGATAAAATCGGATGCCACCTCTTTCGGAATTAATTAAAATTTTTTACATCCAATTTTATTATACACCGATCATCAGAAAATCAGTACATTTTTTATGTTTTAATGCTTATGCACCAATCATGACTGCTTCCTCGGATGTCACAAGAATATCATCAATCTGCACCTGCAGAATCGCTGCCAGCACAACCAGGTTATCAATTGACGGAAGTGCCGTTCCATGCTGCCATTTATAAATGGCCTGTGGTGTCACGAATCCGAAGACGTCCTGAATATCTCTTACACTCAACCCTCTTTCCTGCCTGAGGTTGATAATGTTCTGTCCTGTTCTCTCCATATCAATTGTCGGTATGTGAATTTCTGAATAACACATGTTCTGTTCCTCCTGAATTTTATTCCCCATATAAAAAACCATTGGACTCACGGACTGTATTAAATAGAGATATAATGATATCTCTATTTAAACATCAAATGTAAACGAAAAAAGCCGCTTACCTCGTAAGGTAAGCGGCTCCGCTTCTGTTCTATGGAAAGTACGTCTATAATGCTCCCATGACAGATGGATCTGAATATGCAACCTGTGCTGCATACGCTATCTTACTGGTATTATACATATGAAACAGTCTATGATCCGTTCCGGTACCATAGTTTCTGATTTTATTCGCTGCTGCATTTCTGACCACTGTCAACTTAATAAACATTGCCGTACCTTCCTTTCTGCGGATCTGCCTCCGCGTATTTTTTATGCTTTTAACAGAATATCACAATAATTTATGGTTGTCCATTAAACTACTGGTATAAAATTCACAAATTTTTACCTCTGAACTTTAATTAAATATTCTCCTCAGGACACGGAAGCTCCTGAATCGTTTTCTTCACAATTTCTGCAGCATCATAACCATCCACATCCAGCATCTGTGCCATAATCAGTCTGGTCTGCAGAATTCCGAAGCAGCCGACTGCAAGTTCCTTCAGATAACCGTAACTATATATCTCTTTATATGGTCCTCCTGCTGTCGTTACATAAAAAAGTTCCTTTGCCCTGCACATTCCGCATGGATGCCCGTCTTCCCCGTACCTTGAGACAATCCCCGTAACATATATATTTTCAATATAAATCTTCAACAATGCCGGAAACGAACCATCCCAGTATGGCGCCGCCATCACAATCACATCTGCTGCTGCAAACTGACGGGCGTACCTGAACATCGGATGCGAAAAGTCTTCTTCTGCAATCAGCCTGCTGCGAAGGTCAAGCCGCTGTTCATTCATTGGCAGAAGATTCTCATCCATCAACCTGCATTCTTCAACTTCAGGTACGGAATTTTCTCCCCCTGCGTTGTATTTACCCTCTTTCGACAGACGGGATATTTTGCTGATCAGCGCTCCCGCAATCTGATTGGTCCTTGATTCACTTCTTACACAGGCATTTACATATAGCAGTTTCATCTGTTTTGCCTCTCTTCTGCTGACATCTGTGTCTGCACTGTTTTATCTGCGTTCCTGAAACGGATCATTCGAAATAATTACAGGACAACCGTCCGGTTAAGTCTCTCTGACATCACCAGCATCAGCAATACGAACAGCATCAGATAAAACGGATACAGTCCGATTGTCGTACAGGATGCAAGGGAACCAAATACCGGCGGCATGAAGGTAGAACCTGTATAAGCACACGCCATCTGGATCCCGATAATTGCCTGTGAATTCTCACGTCCGAAATTAGCGGGCGTTGCATGAATCACGGACGGGTAAATCGGCGCACAGCCAAATCCGATCACAATCAGTCCTGCAAGCGCCGGTAAATCTGACGAAAACGGAATCATGATCATCACGCAGCCTGCCGCAACAATCAGTATTCCCATACGGATCAGTATTCTGTCACCGAACTTTTCTGAAATAAATCCGCACAGAAACCGTCCAAATGTAATTCCCATATAGAAAAGCGCAGCAAACTTTGCTGCAACAACAGGATCTGCTCCTCGAAACTGTACCAGATAACTGCTGGCCCATAATCCGGCAGAAGATTCCAGTGCACAATACGCAAAGAACGTCAGAAGGACCATCGGCACACCCCTGATCTGCAGTGCCTGTCTGAAGCTGAGCGCCCTGGGCGCTGCTTCCCCCTCTTTCGTTTCATTTTTTCTGTTCTGCCAGAGTGGAAGACTCAGAAAAAGGACTGCCGTCAGTCCGATCTGCAGGATCCCCACAATCCGGTATCCATGTGCCCATCCAAAACCGCCTGTCAGTGCATAGCTCATGATATAGGGACTGATGGATGCACCAACACCCCAGAAACAATGCAGCCAGCTCATGTGCCTTGCCTTGAAATGAAGCGCCACATAATTGTTCAGCGCCGCATCTACTGCGCCTGCGCCAAGCCCATACGGTACTGCCCATACACACAGAAGTGCAAACGAATCCGTAATGGAAAATCCCATAAGCGCCACTGCCGTCAGCAGCACACTGCAGGATGTCACAAGACCCGCACCCAGCTTCCGGGTCAGCCGGTCGGAAAGAAGACTTGATACAATTGTCCCTCCGGCAATAATCATTGTAATCACACCGGCATACGATGTCGGTACATTCAGCTGTGTATGCATGACCGGCCACGCGGATCCGATGAGTGAATCCGGAAGTCCCAGACTGATAAATGCCAGATAGATAATTACGATCAGAAGTGCTCCCATAGAATCAGACTCCTTTTCCATCCTCAAGATTTTCAATACTAAAGTCCATTCTATCACAATTCCACTGCAATCCCCAAAAAAGCCATCCTTCTGCTCCGTTATACCGCTCTTTCCCCTTCTGTCTCCGCTTCTGCTTCATCGCACTGTACTGCTGCCAGTTTTTTCTCCAGTCTCCTCCGGATTCTCTTCATCAGGAAAAAGGCAATCAATGCCGTAACGCCTTCTGCAATCGGGAAAGTCGTCCAGATGAGCCAGGTACGATCAGAATTTTCTGCTGCAATTTTTGAAAATCCCCATGCAAGCGGAATGACAAACAGAAACTGTCTGCATACGGAAATAATCAATGATTCCAGCCCGCCGTCAAGTGCCTGGAAAATCCCCTGATAAGCAATATTCGCCCCTGCAAACAAAAAGCTTAAGGATACAATCCGCATGGCGCTGATACAAAGAGACTGCGTCTGCCCTGACAGTCCGAACAGTGAAGAAAACGGCTGTGCAAATACTTCAATCAGAATCAGGCCGAAAATCATAATGGAAAGAGTGTAGATCATGCCATATTTTATGCCGTCACAAATTCTTTTCCTGTCTCCCATTCCATGGCTGAAGGACACAATCGGTGTGATCGCATCCCGCAGTCCAAAGGCAGCGAACAGGATAAACTGCTGTATCTTATAATACAGACCATATGCCGTTACCACATCTTCTCCGATTGCAATGAAGATTACATTCAGCGCATAGGTCATAAAGGACATGAGTGCCTGTGCGATAATCGCCGGAAAGCCGATTGCATAAATATTCCGGATGATTTCTCCCGAAGGAGCCTTATACTTCCATGCATTATCAATCTCTCTGTCATATTTCAAATGGAAAAAAAGTGCCAGAAGTGCTGAGACGATCTGCCCGATCACAGTTGCATACGCCGCACCCTTTACGCCCCACTCCGGACAGCCAAGCAGTCCGTAAATCATGATCGGATCCAGGATGATGTTGGTCACCGCACCGGAGATCTGTGCAATCGTGGAATACATGGATCTGCCTGTTGACTGAATCACCTTCTCCAGAATGGTGAAGAAGACAATGCCGATGGAAAAAATGCAGCAGATGCTCAGGTAATCCACTGCCATGGTCATAATTTCCTGATTGGAAGTCTGTGTCCCGATATATCCCCTTACCCCGAAGATGCCGAATAAGAGAAACACAAGATAAATCGCCGTTCCCAGAAGCATTGCATTTCCGGCTACTCTGCTTGCGTTTTTACGATCTCCGCTTCCCAGATTTCTGGCCATCAGGGCATTTGTTCCGACACCGGTACCGACTGCAACCGCCACCATCAGCATCTGCACGGGAAATGCCAGCGTCAGCGCATTGAGTGCCTGCTCTCCGCCTTCACGCATATTGGATACAAAGGCACTGTCCACAATGTTATAAACCGCCTGCAATGCCATTGACAGTACAATTGGCAGTCCCATTCCCAGCATCAGTCTGTTTACCGGCATAACTGCCATTTTATTAGATTTCTGTTCCATATTTCCGTATTACCTCCTTATTCAGCACACAAAAAAAGCGGAAAACGTATTTCCATTCCTGGATTTACGCTTTCCGCCACTCGGTGAACACATTATATCAGTTATTTTTTCAGAAAGTCAAATGAAATTTTAATCCGTATCGTTCACACAGCCCTTCTCACCGAAATCATCTGACTGCCGCCATTTTCCCCTTGCTGTCCGTTGTAAAGCAGACGCTGTCTACTACCTGTTCTCTGTCATTGTCATAGACCACCACATGAATACCGCGTCCGCTGCTCACATACTCCCTGCCGTCAATCTGGACCGAAGAAACATTGGAAGCTGTCGCAAGTGTATACACACTTTTGCCGCTTCGTATGCTGCCCTTATATTTAATCGATTCTCCTGACATGTTTTCACTGTTTCCAAGCGGCGTATCTACGCCGTAGAAATAAGTTTTCCCTGTCATCTGTGTCAGATCTGCTTTGAATCCCAGTGCCTGAACTTCCCTGGCCGTCTCTGTATCTGCAAGATCCGTCACATTGCCCTGTGTCACAATAAAAATACTGTACCTTTTATCAAGCAACTGGCTCAGATAATCGTGAATCTCATTGATTTGCACCAGATCACAGTCCTTTTTTACTCCCTGATAATTATTCTCTGCATCTGACCACTGTGCATCCGTATGTCCACTCAGTCCGTACTGCTCTGTCAGGAGCTGTCCGATGTAATCCGTAATCTTTATGGCGCCCCAGATATTCAGATGACTTTCATTCATGGTCGGCACATCATAACCGGCTGCTGCATACAGATCCGACATATTAAAATCATAAAATGGCAGATTATTTTCTGCCGCATATTCCTGTGTGGAATTATGTCTTCCGATCGTCTGCGCCGAAGACGGAGTCTTCACCAGTACGAGCGGGATATTCTGCTGACGACATAGTAATACAATCTTATCAAGATATGATTTCATCAGTGGAACCATTGCTTCCGTATCTCCTGAAGTTCCGGCTTTCAGCGGTGTGAATTTGGTTCCGTCTATATTGGACATTGCGGAGAAGCCGAACATCCCGGGATGCGATGAGAGCTGCCCTGCCGTAAAATCATTCTCAGCAAGCCCGTACCATCTGGTATGAAATCTGACATTGGGCAGATAAAAGCTGAGCTTGCTCTGTGTATCATCTGCCTTACATATATCGCTGATTGCTCTCCTTTTATTCTGATTCCAGTGCATACTGTCCATGCTCTTACGAATGGTCGCTTCCGTACAGTTAAGAGGCTGACCGACGGCCCCCTTATAGGTATGCAGAATATAGGTATCCAGAACGATCACCTTCGGTTTCTGTGTTTTAAGTGCCTCCTGCAGCCAGTAATAACTCAGCAGAAGACTCTGCTGCTCACAACCCATGTTGAAACTCGTAATCCCATATTTATCATACAGTTCCTGTGGAATAAATGCCGTAACACTGTGACTGCTTCCCAGAAAAAGTACATCTGCAGTATCTTTTTCCAGCTTGTAAAAATCTGAGTAAGTCGTTGTCGTTGGCCATTTATCAATATAATAATATTTCGGTGTCAGAAGTTTCTCTGTAATCACAATGCAGATCAGCGAGACTGCCAGAAACGCTGCAAATCTGCCAAACATTTTTATCCTCTTCATCCTCAGAATCCTCCATAAATAAAGGCCTGCGGATCAAAGCCGTAGCCATAGGTACCAAAGATCATAATAAAAATCATCGTCCCGATATAAATTGCCCACCGTACAAATATGCTGTATTTCAGAATTCTGTCCCGGATGCAGTATCCTTTCTCCTGTACTGCTGAAGTAACCGCCAGAAAAATAATTGCAAAAATAAGAAGTGTATATTCTCTCCAGTTAAGTCCCAGCCTGAACACACTGTCATTCATGATCACCCACGGGTTATAAACCGTAAACATGGATTTGATCATGGTTAATGCCACCCGAAGGCTTTCTGCCCGGAATACAATCCACGCAATCATGACAAAGAAAAAAGTCACCAGCATCTGGAGTGCTTTTCTGATTCGGCTTCCCTCTTTCAACCGAAGTACCCTGTCCGTCATATTCTTTACCGGCATCAGGAGCCCGCCCAGAATCTGATAAAACGCATGCATCAGCCCCCAGATGAGATATTTATAACCGCCGCCATGCCAGATTCCGCTGACTGCAAATGTAATCAGGATGTTCAGGTACTTACGTGCCTTGCCCTTACGGTTTCCGCCAAGCGGAATATAGATATAGTCCCGCAGCCAGAAGCTCAGTGACAGATGCCATCTGCGCCAGAAGTCCCGTACTGACGTGGAAAAATACGGATGATTGAAATTATCCACAAGGTCTATTCCGAACAGTCCCGCTGCTCCCTGCGCCAGAGTCACACATGCCAGGAAATCCGTATACAGCTGAATGCTGTACAAAAATCCGCCCAGCCACACATAAGCACCAAGATATGCCTGATAGTCATTAAAAATCGTATCTACAATGACGCCTGCCTTATCCGCAATCACCAGCTTGAGGAAAAATCCCCAGAGGATCAGCATATAGGACTTTGTAAACTTTCTTTCATCGAAGGAATGTCCTTCATACAACTGCTCCGAGAGCTGTTCATATCGCGGAATCGGTCCCTGCACGATCTGCGGAAAAAAGCTGACGAACAGAAGATATTTCAGCGGATTCTTCTGTGACCGCACCCTGCCTTTATACACGTCTGCCAGGTACGAGATCATCTGCAATGTATAAAAAGCCAGACCAAGCGGCACAATCAGTTCCATCTGATCTGCCTTCATCCAGTTAACCAGAATGAAATTTGCCTCCTTATCCAATAAAAGCGGCAGCACTGTCAGCGCAATGCCTGCAGCGAGTATACCTCCTGCCTGCTTCATCAGATTTCTTTTTACCAGCATTGCAATCAGAAGTGCAAATGCATAGGTAACCGCAGCCGTTGCCAGAAACATGACAAAAGCCGGCAGGCTCTTTTCCACCATTTGCCAGTAAAACAGAAGACTCCCCAGAAGGAGCACATACCAGCGCAGTTTCTTCGGTATCAGATAATATGCAATTACAAGAATCGCGAGAAATACATAAAAATTCCACGAAATGAAAGCCATGAAAAAACCTCTTTGTTCTGTTAAACCAAAAACGCAACAGCTGCCATGATAGCACAATCCGATGATATATGCCATCTGCATTGTGACAGTTATGGGGCCGGAAAATTAATGGTTTTATGGAAATTATTAAAAATAACCCCCGCCCCGGCTTCAAATTCTTTTTTTCATCCGTATAATAATAACGTAATACAGTCATCGCGATATCTGGTCATTACACAATATTATCAAATATCTGAGGAGGTTTTATCATTATGCATATTCCGGATAATTATTTAAGCCCGCAGACCTGCGCAGTCATGGCTGCCGCAATGGTTCCTGTCTGGACTGTTTCCATAAAGAAGGTAAAGGCTGAAATTCCAAAGGTCAAACTGCCGATGCTGGGTGTCGGCGCCGCATTTTCCTTTCTGGGCATGATGTTCAATATTCCGATTCCGGGCGGCACCACCGGACACGCTGTCGGCGGAACGCTCATCGCTTCTCTGATGGGGCCTTATGCGGCCTGCATTGCCGTGACGGTCGCACTGCTGATCCAGGCGCTCATCTTCGGAGACGGCGGAATCCTAAGCTTTGGCGCCAACTGCTTCAATATGGCATTTGTCCTGCCTTTTGTCGGCTATGCCGCCACTCAGCTGATCATGAAAAGAGTAAAAGGGAAAAATGCAGATCTGATCGGTTCCGCCATCGGTTCCTATGTCGGAATCAACGCTGCCGCGCTCTGTGCTGCCATTGAATTCGGCATACAGCCGATGCTGTTCCGAGATGCTGCAGGGAACGCCCTGTACTGCCCCTACGGACTGAATGTGTCCATTCCGGCCATGATGCTGGGGCATCTGACTCTGTTCGGTATCGCTGAAGTTGTTTATACCACTGCTGTCCTTGCCTTTGTCAGAAAAGCAGCTCCGGAAATGAAGAGTTCTACGGAAGCAGTCAGAACTGCTCTTCCATTAAAACTGCTCATGGCTGCGCTTGTCATTCTGACTCCGCTCGGACTCCTTGCAGAAGGTACCGCATGGGGCGAATGGAGCACTGATGAAATTGCTGCAACCGGCGCCGGATTTACACCATCCGGAATGCTGTCCGGCTTTAGCTATTCTTCGCTTATTCCCGACTATTCTCTTACAGGAATGCCGGAATGGCTTGGTTATATTCTCTCCGCCGTCATCGGCGCAGCAATACTGATCATTATATTCAAACTCCTCAGTGTTGCCGGAAATTCGAAAAAGGAGAACCTCACTGTTTGAACATGAATTTACAGCTGATGCGCCTGATCAGGCGCATCACCGGAAATGATTCTGAATATCAGACTGCGGATCAGTCACGGATACTGCCGGCACTGCGGCTGTCTGTGGCTTTTCTTGCCATCCTTCTGTGTGCACTGTCCCAAAACGCCATTTATGTGATCATGATTATCGCCGCGGAGCTTTTGTGGCTCTCCATGAAATCCCCGATATTCATACGGAAGACATTAAAACCCGTGCTGATTGCGGTACTCTTCTGCTTCGTGCTCATGCTGCCGGCGGTTTCCATGGGACATCCACGTACTCTTCTGACGGTATCCATGAAGGTATTCGAATCTGTACTGATCCTTTCTCAGCTGGAAAATTCCGTCAGCTGGCAGAACATGACGGATGCCTTCCGTACCCTGCACTGCCCGCAGCTCTTCGTATTCACACTGGATATGACGATGCGCTTTCTCGTGATTCTGGGGCGTTACAGCAACAGCATTCTGGAAGCTGTATCGCTTCGACGTGTCGGGCCTGATCACTGGAAGACCGCCGGTACCGGCGGCATTCTGGGCACAACCTTTCTCAGATCGCAGAAAATGTCCCTGGAAACCTCAGAAGCCATGGCCTGCAGATGCTTTGACGGAGAATACCGTTCTTACCGCAGACGCCGTTTTTCCAGACCTGATGCACTCTATGCCCTGCTGATACCCCTGCTGATCGCATTATTTGTATATACACAGCAGGCAATGTAACTGCCATCCTCTGAAACTATTATACCGGAGAAAATAAATGATCGAATTACAGGATGTTTCATATCGTTATCAAAGTACACCCATGCAGGATACCTGCGCACTTGATCACATCACCTGCCATCTTGATATGGGCAGATGCTATTGCCTGCAGGGGCCGAACGGCTGCGGCAAATCCACTCTTTTCCGGATTCTGAACGGGCTGAGCTTTCCGACTTCCGGTCATTATATCTTTAATGGCATGGAAATTACGGAAAAGTCCATGCGAAATCCGGATTTTTCCAAAAACTTCCATAAACAGGTCGGTTTTGTATTCCAGCATTCCGAAATTCAGCTGTTCTGCAAGACCGTAGAAGAAGAAATTGCTTTCGGACTCCAGCAGCTCAGACTCCCGGATTCGGAGATTGAAGCCCGCGTGGAACGCTATATTCAGCTGCTTCATCTGGAAAATATCCGCCAGCGTGCGCCGTTCAACCTAAGCGGCGGAGAACAGAAACGCTGCGCTCTGGCTGCAGTTCTGGCCATGGATCCCAAAGTGCTGATTCTGGATGAACCGATCAGCGGCCTTGATGAAGAGGGCCAGGAATGGGTAACCTCCTTTATCAGGGACCTGAAATCTCCCGACCGAATGATTATCATTGCAACACATCAGTCCTCTTTTGCGGAGAAGGTGGCAGATATGCATCTGCAGATGACAAAAGAGCACAGAATGACGTTTTCAGGCTGAATCGTCTTCTGTGCACTTTACAATGATTACATTTCAAATATAATTCTGACTCCATTCTCCGCCGGCTGCACATGTCCTGTAAGATCCGCCTGTTCCAGCCATATCAGAGCTTTACTGTCCGTGTATATCACAGGCTTCGTCGTAATCTGCCCGTTCTTCTGCACCGCTCCGTTATTCTCTATGAATATTCTGCAGGCATTTCCTTCTGCATCTGTTCCCTCCAGAATATATCTGGCAGAGAGTGTCCGGAGTTCTCCGCTTTTCTCTTTCTGCGTATCGGCACCGCCCGGCAGTATCCTGCCATGAAACAGATCGCAGTCACAGGTGCCATGAAACAGAATCATGCAGGCCTTTCCGCTGTGCCCTTCTACATCCAGACATTCATCCAATACGACATCAATTGCCATTATTTCTCTCATATATTCTCCCTCTTTCTTCTGTATTATCCCATGCCGCATTTTAAAGTCAACCGGACAGATTATGATGATAACCGTTCCTTCTGTATTACTTAATGACAGTCCAAAAATATGTTATAATTAGACGGTATTCAACTGCATATGTATCTCTATCTTTTTCCGGAGGGGAAAATCCATGAAGTACTATATTGCCGACACACATTTTTTCTGTACCCGCAACAAAAGAAATACCACACTTCCGATTTACCGCTATCGCGGTTTTCCGGACGTTGATCAGATGAATGCCTTCATGATCAGGCAATGGAACGCCAAGGTCAGTCAGGTTGATGAAGTCTTTATCATCGGGGATTTTTCTGACGGTACTGCTGCGCAGACCATGCAGGTTCTGAGTCAGCTTTCGGGCAAAAAATATCTCGTTGCCGGCGAATATGATATGTTCCTTATGGATCCGCATTTCAATCCGGCCATGTTCGGCTGGATCCGTAACTATGCGGAAATCGACGATGAAAGCCGTGTCGTTAACCTCTTCCATTACCCGAGCGTCTGCTATCATGACGCCCATGGCGGTGGATATATGCTCTACGGTCACATCCATGATGATCTGGTCACCCAGGGCATCATTGAACGTGCGGAAGAAGATATCAAAAACTTCCGCGGCACCAAATTCTACAAAAATCATATTATCAACTGCTTCTGCGCATATTCCAACTTTGTACCGATGACGCTTGATGAATGGATCGTCAATAATCAGAAACGTCGCCAGCAGATGCAGCTGCAGATGCAAAAGGATTATCCTCATGAATGAAACCAATCTTACCGTGGGTATTCTGGCACATGTTGATGCCGGAAAAACCACTCTTTCCGAAGGCCTCCTCTATCTGTCCGGTGTGGTCCGGAAACAGGGCCGCGTAGACCATGGAGACGCCTTTCTGGATACTTATGACCTGGAGAAATCGCGTGGCATCACCATTTTTTCCAAACAGGCTGTACTGGAAGCCTTCGGAAAAAAACTGACACTGCTGGACACTCCGGGCCATGCTGATTTTTCACCTGAAATGGAACGAACGCTCCAGGTACTTGATGCCGGAATTCTGGTCATCAGTGCTGCAGACGGCATAAACGGACAGGTACGGGTGCTCTGGCGTCTCCTGCAGCACTACAACGTACCTGTTTTTCTGTTCGTCAACAAAATGGATCAGCCGGGTGCTGACCATAACGCACTTTTGGCCCAGCTGAAGGACGGCCTTGACCGCCGCATCACCGATTTTTCGAATGCTGATGCCCTCTGGAATTCTGCCGAAAATGACAGTGCTTCTGAAAGTTTTCTGGAAGATGTCGCCGTCTGCGATGAATATCTTCTGACTGCATACCTTGCAGGGCAGAATCCCGATCTTTCTGATATCTCCCGACTGATTCAGAAACGGGAGCTCTTCCCGTGCTTTTTTGGCTCCGCCCTGAAAATGGAGGGTGTGGAACGCTTCCTGCGTGGTCTGTCCGCATGTATTCCGATTCCCACCTATCCGGACAAATTCGGCGCCCGCGTATTCAAAATTTCCCGTGATGACAGCGGCAAACGTCTGTCCTTTCTCAAAATCACAGGCGGCACACTGAAGGTACGCGACACCATACCGGAAAAGGTTGATCAGATCCGCATCTATTCCGGTGCCAGATTCAGTGCTGTTCAGGAAGCTCCTGCCGGCACCGTCTGCGCAGTCACGGGACTTTCTGACACACATGCAGGCGATGGTCTTGGGGCAGAACCTCCCTGCGAAGCTGAACTTCTGCAGCCGATTTTGAACTGCCGGATCCTTCTGACCAATGATGAAGATCCTTTCCTGGTCTATCAGAATCTGAAGCTCCTTGAAGAGGAAGAACCGATGCTCCATATCACCCGTCAGGAAGAAACCGGGGATCTGTATGCGCAGGTCATGGGACGCGTCCAGATGGAAATTCTCCGGCATCTGATGCAGGAACGCTTCTCCATGTCAGTTGATTTCGGACCCGCCGCCATTGTTTACAGAGAGACCATCGCCGCACCGGTGGAAGGCGTCGGACACTTCGAACCGCTCCGGCATTATGCGGAGGTTCATCTGCTGATGGAACCGACAGGCCCCGGAACCGGTCTTTCCTTTGCTGCGGACTGCTCTCCCGATCAGCTCGCTGTGAACTGGCAACGCCTTGTGCTGACGCACCTGGAGGAAAAGAAACATACAGGCGTACTGACCGGGTCTGAAATCACCGATATGAAAATCACGCTGATTGCAGGCCGTGCCAGCATCAAACACACCGAGGGCGGAGACTTCCGGCAGGCAACCTACCGCGCCGTTCGTCAGGGACTGATGATGGCAGACAGCATTCTTCTCGAGCCGGTACTCGACATCCGTCTGGAAGTGCCTTCTGAAAATCTCGGAAGGGCACTCACAGACCTGCAGCGTATGAGTGCCAGAACACTCCCGCCGGAAACAGCAGGCGGCAAGTCTGTTCTGACCGGTACCCTTCCCGCCGCCTGCCTTGGAAACTACGCCGAGGAAATTGTCTCCTATACCCGCGGGGAAGGCCACCTGAGTGTCTCCTTAAAAGGATATGAGCCCTGTCACAATCCGGAAGAAGTCATTGAGAACATCGGCTATCAGCCTGACCTTGATCCTGCAAGTCCTTCCTCCTCTGTCTTTTGTTCACACGGCGTCGGCACCATTATTCCGTGGGACCAGGTGCGCACTATGATGCATGTGGACAGTGGCTGGAAACCCGTATACGAAGGAGTCTGCTCTGCTGACGGTGATCTTTCTGCGGATTCTGTTCTTGCAGAATACCGCACAGAAGATATCCGCGCCTTTCGCGGCCGCGACAGCAGAAACCTTCAGGATCACCGTTCCTATGAAGAACGGGAACATGACTATCAGATGACAGAAAAAGAACTTTCTTCTATTTTCGAACGCACCTATGGTCCCGTTAAGCCTCGCTATAATGCTTCAAAGGAGCGTAGCCGCACCTACGGCGCCGATTCTTCTGCAGCCGCAGATTCCGGTCAGAATACTCTGCCGGGCGGAGATCCGAAATATCAGGCATCTGCAAAAGCACATGAGTCGATATCCGAATATCTGCTGGTGGACGGTTATAATGTGCTCTACGCTTCAGAAGAACTGCATGAACTCGCCGTTAAGGATCTGAAAGCCGCCCGTGACAGACTGATGGACATTCTCTCTAATTTCCAGGGCTACCGGCGGGAAACCGTCATTCTGGTCTTTGATGCCTACCGCGTATCCGGCGGACAGGAAAAGGTTCTGAAGTATCATAACCTCGATGTCGTCTATACCAAAGAAGCTGAAACAGCCGACCAGTATATCGAAAAGGCCGCACATGACCTGCAGAAGAAACACCGCGTCACTGTTGCAACTTCTGATGGCGTAGAACAGGTCATCATCTACGGTTCCGGTGCCTTGCGTCTGTCTGCACGTGATTTCTGGACGGAGATAAAAAATACGGAACAGAATATCCGGGATGAATACCTCTCACGCCAGTCAGCGCCGCTTAAGAATTATGCTGTTCCCTCACAAAAAGAGCCGGACCTCACCACATAAAAAAGAGTTCCGAAGAACATTTCCTCTGCTCTCCGGAACTCTTTTTCTGTATGAAAACCATATCACTCTTTGTATGCTGCCAGTTTCTCATTCAATGCTGCACAGATTTCATCAGCATCAATGCCGTGTACTGCACATGCTTCGCCAAGGGACTCCATCTGGGAAGCCGGACAGAAGATACACTCCATGCCGCAGTCCATCAGGAACTGTGCTGCTGACGGGTGCTTGCTGATGATCTGACCTACCAGCATGTCTGTGGTTACTTCTTCATCGCTTCCTGCTTCTGTATTTTCAGTATTCTCATTTGCCTTTGTATTTTCTTCCATCTTTATTTCCTCTTCTTTCGCTGTATTGTCTGTATTCTTTGCGGCATCTTCGCCAAATAAAATTTCTCTCAGACTCATTTTTTCCTCCATACCGTCACTGGTTCTGTTTCCGTTCTCAGGAGCATTTTATACCAGTCTGTTAGCATATCGCAACATAAATGAATGAAATTTTATAAATATTTCTCAAACTGTAACTTCACCGGCCAGAACTTTTTTATAATCCTCATAGTTTTTCCGAAGCAGTTCCGGGGTATTCAGTTCGTATGGACACCTGCTCACACACCTGCGGCAGTTCAGACATCCTTCAATCTTCTTCATCTCGGCCTGCATCTCTTCAGACAGCCAGTGCTTCGATGGTGCCCTTCTGAGCATCAGTGACATTCTGGCACAGTTATTGATCTGAATTCCGGCAGGACACGGCATACAATAACCGCAGCCTCTGCAGAAATCACCCGCCAGCTCATTTTTTTCCTTTTCAATAAAATCTGTAATCTCGGGCGTCATGGACGGTGTTTCATTCATAAAGGAAAGCCATTCTTCAAGTTCTGTTTCCCTCTGCACACCCCAGATCGGGAGCACATTATCGAACTGTGTCATAAATGCCATTGCCGGCTTCGACTGATTGATCAGACCGCCTGCAAGACCCTTCATGGCAATAAATCCCATATCTGCAGCCGCACAGCGCCTTACCAGTTCGATTTCCTTCTCTGATGACAGATAGCTGAACGGGAACTGCAGCGTTTCATAAAGTCCCGTTTCCACTGCATCAAAGGCAACCTGCAGTTTATGTGCGGTAATGCCGATATGACGGATTTTTCCCTGCTTTTTGGCTTCCAGCATACATTCATACATCCCGGTTCCGTCTCCCGGACGATATGCACGGTCTGCGCAGTGAAACTGATAGATATCCACATAATCCGTTTTCAGGTTATGAAGTGAAGTTTCCAGATCCTTCCGGAAGGCCTCCGGCGTTTTTGCTCCGGTCTTGGTGGCAATATGAATCTGCTCCCGCATTCTTTCAAACGCATTGCCGATTTTCTCTTCACTGTCGCTATATGCTCTTGCCGTGTCAAAAAATCTCATGCCGCCTTCATATGCACGGCGCAGAAGCTTTACTGCCAGCTCCATGTCATCTCTTTGTACCGGAAGTGCGCCGAAAGCATTCTGCGGTACGGTAATGCCGGTACTTCCCAGTGTGATCTGCTTCATTCATAGCCTCCCTTACTCCTGCCTCGTCGTGCTCTGTCAGAATCTGTGCCGTTTTACCTGAGTGCCTCAAGCAGATAGATTCTGCTGTCTCCGCTGCGACACACCCTGACTCCGCCATCATTTCCGAATCCGGTTCCTGCATAGAAAGGTTTCAGGCGTACCCCGCAACCGTTTAGAACACAACCGGAAACCGTCATGTTTTCCTCTTCATTATGAATCGTAACGAAGCGATTGGCAATATCATGCATAATGCCGTCCTGTTTTACATGTACCGGCAGATCCATGCTGTTAATAAGACTTCCGAAATCCTTGAGTGCCACATTTACATAGCGGTTTGTCAGATGATATGCTGCATCCGTATTCATTCCTCTTGCCGTCAGTGTTACCGTATCCCGGTTCGGTCTGCTTTCACGTCTGAATATCATGACTGCCGCACGGCTGCCATCTTTTTCCGTGGCCATCCATCTGTCTTTTTCCAGTCTGTAATAATCGCCGAACTGGAAGACATGACGCCACTCCTTATAAAAGGCCACCTGATCTGCAATTTCCTTTTTCTCTGCATCTGACAGATCACACAGATTCAGTTCATAGCCAAGGCACCCGAATGCCGCAACCTCAAACCGTGTCTCCAGCGGGCTACGGTTGAGCGTCTGGTGATTCGGGCTGGCAGATACATGTGCACCGATCGTGGAAGCAGGATAGCCATAGCTATAGCCATGCTGTATATCGATGCGGCAGACGGCATCCGTATCATCGCTGCCCCAGATCTGCGGGAAATAGCATAAAATACCAAGGTCAAAGCGATTTCCGCCTGATGAACATCCTTCAAACAAAATATCCGGGAAGCGTTTGGTCAGCTCATCCATGCAATGATACAGGCCGCAGACATAACGATGTGAAACCTCCTGCTGCCTGTCCGCATCCAGCGCCTGTGAATAAGTGTCACTGAAAATACGGTTCATATCCCATTTCACATAGGTAATATTACCACTGGAAAAGACCTTGCTCATGGCATCAATCACATACTGCTGTACTTCACTTCTTGTCAGATCGAGCAGCATCTGATTTCGTCCCTGGGAATGTGCATGTCCCGGAACTCTGATCGCCCAGTCAGGATGCGCCCGGAACAGGTCACTGTCTTCATTTAACATTTCCGGCTCTACCCAGATTCCGAACATCATGCCGAGTGCATTTATCTTTTCTGAAAGGCCCTTAAGACCATCCGGCAGTTTCTTCAGATTTTCTGTCCAGTCGCCAAGCGATCTGTGATCATCATCTCTCTGGCCGAACCAGCCGTCATCAAGGACGAACAGTTCGATTCCTGCACTCTTTGCAGCCTTTGCAAGATTTAACAGACTGGCCTGTGTAAATTTAAAATAGGACGCCTCCCAGCTGTTCACCAGAATCGGGCGCTCTCTGTCTCTCCAGCTTCCGCGTACAATATGCTTTCGTACAAAATCATGCATATGACGGCTCATTCCATTCATGCCTTCATCCGACCATGTCATGACCGCTTCCGGTGCTTCAAAATGCTCTCCGCCATGAAGCTTCCATGAAAATCCCGTCGGCTGTATTCCGCACACAAAGCGGCTCTTGTCATATCCGTTTGAAGAAAGAGCTTCATAGTGATTACCGCTGTATATAAGGTTCATGCCGTAGCACTCGCCCTGATCCTCTGTTGTTTCTTCTCTGCTGATCATAACAAACGGATTGGATCTGCTGCCGGACTCCCCTGCCACAAGTTCTTCATTTACCACTTTTCCTGCTGTGCACAGCGCATCACTGCGCTGCATCTCATCTGCCCATCTGCCATGGAAAGAGGTGAAACGATACCCGCTGTCATGAAAATCTATCTGCGTACTCATCAGCCTGTTCAGCGTAATGCCGCTGTCTTCCTGTGCGCCATCATAAATGATACAGGCACTTCTGGTAATGACATCACAGTCCGGATATACCGTATAGATCAGTTCCAGATGTACGCCGTAACCATGATCATACATGGTCACTGTCAGCTGCTGCACCGAATCTGCACCCTGATCTGTTCCGTCATCATAGGATCCGGGGAGTGTTTCAAGCGGCTTTCTGCCCTCTGTAATTTCCGCCTTTTCAAAAAGGAAATCGCAGGTTGAAGAACCATCCTGATGAGTAATTTCCACAAACGGATCTCTGATATCTCCCTTTCCGAAGGAAGACATCTCAAGACACAGATCCTCAAGGCACAGATTTGTATGTGCCTGATCATAGGCAATCATATTTCCGCCGCCATATATGTGTTTTTCCCGAAGTGCTTCTTCGAACTGAGACAGCATTTCTCCGGTATCCTGCGCGGCATTTTCGGCCAGACTTTCATATACCTGCCTGCTCAACAGAGATCTCCCGTAATGCAGATGCTCCGGATGCCCCGATGGCAGAATATGAAACAGCCATGACGTATGCGGCGTCTGAAGCAGGAAAATATTATTTTTTCTGACAATCATGTTAACCCCTTTCCTTGCAGTTCAAAGTAAATTCATGCCAGATTCTCTCTGGCAGTGATTCCATTCATGATAATATCCACCATAATCTGCAATGCATCATTATATTCAATCTTTCCTTCAATCAGTGCATCTGAGCTTAAAAATTTCTCAATAGAAGCCTCAACCATCGCCTTTAATACCGCAATAGACATCTTACGGATTGTTCCTTCTTTCATTCCCTGTTCTACCAGATTGATGGTATTTTCCCAGTCACTTTCAAGTCTTTTTTCAATTTTGGCATAGGTAGCCGGATATTTATCTTTCAACTGATAAATCATGCGGAAATCAATGTTTTTATAGTTTTCAGGAAGTGCAATCAGAATTCTGGATACTTTTTCCACCGTACCCAGTGAACTGTCTGACATAATTCTCGCTTCGCTTTCTTTAATTGAAGAAAAACAGAAATCCACCATATGATCAAACAGCTGTTCTTTATCTTCATATTCTTTATATATCGTTTTTTTACTCATATGAAGATCTTTTGCAATATCATCCATTGTAAACTTCAATCCTCTTTTATTAAATTCCACAATGACAGTTTCCATGATTTTCTTTTGCGTTTCGTTCATTATTAGTATTGCCTTTCCCTCTCAAAAGTTATTTTTTCCAAGTTTCCGTGGAAACTTTGGCTATATATATCGTTTCCATTTTAGCATCAGTATATACAAATTGGAACATACAAAAATAGACAAATTCAAAAATGTGAATTTGTCTATTTTTAACATATATAAATAAGCTATGTCCCGGAAACGGGCTCCTTAAAATTTATAAGTCCTGAAGTACAGCCTTTACATATTCCCAGGTTCTCTTTGTAGATGATACAGAAAGCTTCTCACCGGTCGTATGAATATCCTGCATATCCGGTCCGATGGAAATACAGTCCAGTCCGTTTATCTTTTCACCGAACAATCCACATTCCACACCTGCATGAATTGCGACTACCTTTGGTTCTTTCGCATATAGTTTCCGGTATACCTTCACCATATGTGTACGCAGCTCTGAATCCTGTTTATACGCCCATCCCGGATATGCACCGGTAACTTCATGATGTCCGCCAAATGCCTCCGTAATGATCTGAAGCCTGCGGAAGAGGAAATTCTTGGATGCTTCCACACTGCTTCGCACTGAAAACTCCAGCGTCAGAAGTTCTTTATCCAGCGTCATGATACCAAGATTAAGCGACGTTTCCACCAGTCCCTCAATTGCTGCACTCATCGCCTGTACACCGTTCGGAAGCGAGCAGATCAGTCCTGCCGTCCGCTTCATGGAAGTCTCATCCAGACAGTCAAAGGTTCCCTTGCCTGTTGCAGTGCAGGTGAATTTCACGTTGGGATCCTTGAGTTCGAGTTCTGTACGGACATCTGCTTCTGATGCCTTTACAGCAGCTATCAGCTGGTCCTGCGCTACTTCTTCCGGAAGAACGATTACTGCCTTTGCGCTTCTTGGAATCGCATTGTCCGCAACACCGCCTTCAAGCTCCACTGCAGAAAAATCAATTTTCTTACGCAGCTCCATGAACAGTCTGCCCATCAGGACATTGGCATTGCCGCGCCCCTTGATGATCATTTCTCCAGAGTGTCCTCCCAGAAGACCTGTAATCTCTATTTCATAGGAAGTTCCGCTTCTTCTGATTCTGTTGACAGGAAGATAACTGTGGAATCTGCCACCGCCTGCGCAGCTGGTCAGAAGTACGCCTTCTTCCTCATTATCCATATTCAGAAGTTTCCTGCCTTTAAGGCCTGACAGATCAATTGCACGTGCGCCGTCCATGCCGGTCTCCTCGTTGGTCGTAATGACCACTTCAAGCGGCGGATGCGCGATAGTATCTGAATCCAGAATTGCCAGACAATATGCCACAGCTATACCGTCATCTCCACCAAGGCTGGTGCCTTCTGCCCAGACGTATTCGCCGTCTGTTTTCACGCGAAGCGGATCCTTTTTCATATCAATATCCGTTCCCGAATCACTGACTGCCACCATGTCCATATGACCCTGCAAAATGATGGGTTCATGGTCTTTATAGCCCTTGCTGCCGCCCTTTCTGATGATAACATTCAGTTCTTTATCCTGGATTACCTCCAGATTTCTGTCCTTTGCAAATTTTACAAGATAATCACTGATCTGCTGCAGATTACCCGAACCATGGGGGATCTGACAGATTTCTTCAAAAAAGCGGAACACCTCTTTCGGTTCCAGCTGTTCCAGTACTGCCATAGCGGCTCCTTTCCATAACAAACGTAAACGGTACAGGCAACCGATGGCCTGCTGCCGTCTTACTGTTTCTTCTGTTCATTTTTCCATTCAATGTGTACTGAAGGGAACTCTTATTATAGATCAATGTTTTACATAATTCCACATTCTCCGCAGAATTTATCTGACTGATCCCATTTCACAGTCTGATATCAACATGAACATCTTCGGTCTGCGCTCCATCAGCAGAGTCATCCTTCTTCGTTTCATTCTCATTTTTATTGATATCTTTCTTATCTGTGTCCGCTGATTTTGTCCGATCAGCCTTTGCCGCTTTCTCCATGACGTCAGAAACATCTGCAAGCGTTGACATCTGTGTCTCCCTGACTCCCTGCATTCTTCCTGTAATATCTGTCAGTTCAGCTTCCTTCCTTTCTGTACCTGCGCCTCTGCTCTGATCCAGTTTTATTTCTGACCTGAGCACACCGGCTTTTCCTTCCATCTCTGTGTACACACTGCCCTGTACTTTTGCCTGTTTCATGGAAACACCTGCAGAAATCATCGCCTGCATCCCTGCACCTGAAAGTCCTCTATTACTTTCTTCTGATTTTTGAATCTGATTATTGCCATTCTGCACGTCATCCATTGATGCATTTTGCGCCTGTTGTTCCTGTCTCTGTTCGATCTGGTACTGCCTCAGCTGTTGCTGCAGGCTCATAATTTCCTGCTGAATTTCCTGACGTTTTTTCATCTTGTCTTCCTCAGACATTTTATCATTTGAAGACAGATCCTGTAATTCTTTCTGTGCATTTGCAATCTGCTGCTGAATATTCTTCGTGTAAGCATCCGTTGATGCACTTTGCAGATTCGCTGCATTATACGCCGTTGTTTTTTCTGAGCTGCCGATACGATTTATGGTCATGTCACACCTCACTGTTTTTCCATAAACAGAAAAAATATTATTATACTTCTACATATCTTATATCGGTCTGTAACCATATTTTTTATATCAATTTCTGAAAACAGGCTCTGCTGATTCACACAAAAAGAGGCTCCGTTTTCACGGAACCTCTTCGTCTTTATTCAAATCTGAATATCAGATTTAATTATGCAATCTTTGTCTTTGCAAGCTCGGCAAGGGTCTTGAAACCTTCTGCATCGTTTACTGCAAGCTCTGCAAGCATCTTTCTGTTGATGTCAACACCAGCCAGCTTAAGACCGTACATCAGTTTGCTGTAAGAAAGACCGTTCATTCTTGCTGCTGCATTGATACGAACGATCCAAAGGGATCTCATATCTCTCTTCTTCTGCTTACGTCCGGCAAATGCTGACGTAAGTGCTCTCATAACGGACTGTCTGGCAACTCTGTACTGCTTAGATCTTGCTCCTCTGTAGCCCTTAGCGAGCTTTAATACTCTATTATGCTTCTTCTTGGCATTTAATGCGCCTTTAACTCTTGCCATTATTATATCCTCCTAATCAATTTCTTCACCGGCCGAAAATTACATGTACGGTAAAATCTTCTTCATGTTCTGAATTGTCGTATGGTCAACCATAGCCGGCTGTCTTAAGTTTCTCTTTCTCTTAGTAGACTTCTTGGTTAAGATATGGCGTTTGAACGCTTTGTTTCTCATTAACTTACCTGTGCCAGTCACCTTAAAACGCTTGGCAGCAGATCTGTTGGTCTTCATTTTGTGCTGCATAATTAAATCCTCCTGTATTTCTGTGATTTACATGTGCCTCTTTTTAGTGTTTCTCAGCTAAAAACATTGTCATACTGCGGCCTTCGACCTTGGGCTGTTTTTCAACAACCGCAACATCTGCAACTGCTGCAGCAAAATCTGTCAGGATATGAACACTGGCACCCATATGTGCCATCTCACGTCCGCGGAAACGAAGCGTAATCTTTACACGGTTTCCTTTGGAAAGAAACTTCTTGGCTGCACCGACCTTGGTATTCAGATCATTTGTGTCAATGTTGGGTGAAAGCCGGATTTCCTTGATGTCAACGATTTTCTGCTTTTTCTTGGCTTCCTTTGCTTTCTGAAGCTGCTCATATTTATACTTGCCGTAATCTACGATTTTGCATACAGGCGGTTTTGCATTCGGCGCAATCTTTACAAGATCAACTCCGGCATCATCTGCTGCCTTCCTCGCATCCTGAATGGGCATGACTCCAAGAGCCTCTCCATCGGGTCCTACGACACGTACTTCTTTGTCCCTGATTTGCTCATTAATAAATAATTCGCTAATGGTTTTATACCTCCGAACATAAAAAAGAAAGTGGACACGCAAGCGTATCCACCTTATAATCAAACCATAATCTGCATCACGAGCAATGTTCTGCAGATCGTCTGAAAATATGAACGCCTATCAGCAAACGCCATAGGGTGAGAGTGGATACTCTGCTTTGTTATCAAACATCAGTTAATATATCACGTACGAAAGTACCTGTCAATACATTTTTTAAGGAGTTACAATGACATCCAATCTTGAATACTACAAAGTCTTTTATTATGTTGCCAGATGTGGCGGCATCACCGCTGCTGCCGATCAGCTGTCCATTTCACAGCCGGCCGTCAGCCAGTCTGTAAAGCAGCTGGAAAGTACACTCGGTACCAGCCTTTTTCAACGGACTGCCCGTGGAATGAAGCTGACTGCAGAAGGCGAGCTTCTGTACGGATACATATCCAAAGGTTATGAACAGATTGAGCTCGGTGAACATCGCCTTGAACAGATGCTGCATCTCGATGCCGGAGAAGTCCGTGTCGGCGCAAGTGACATGACACTTCGTTTCTTCCTGCTGCCTTATCTGGAGCAGTTCCATGAACTGTATCCGAATATCAAGGTAACCGTCACCAACGGTCCCACACCCGAAACGCTGCGCTATCTGGAGGATGACCGGATTGATTTCGGTATTGTATCCACACCGTTTGAAAGTAAGCCCGGCATACGCTCTGCCGAAGTGCGTGAAATCTCTGACACATTCATTGCCGGGCGCCGTTTCACACAATATAAGAATCACATGTTGGATTTTCAGGATCTTGAATCCCTGCCGATGATTTCTCTTGAGGGCAACACCAGCACCCGTACCTATATCGACCGCTTTCTGAAAAAAAAAGGTGTCACCATTCATCCGGAATTTGAGCTTGCCACCAGCGATATGATCGTACAGTTCACGCTTCGTAACCTCGGCATCGGCTGTGTCGTATGTGACTTTGCAGAGGAATACATAAAAAGCGGAGTTCTCTTCGAACTCCGCTTCCACGAAATGATCCCGCACAGAAGCTTCTGCGTGATAACAGACAGCTCACGTCCTCTGTCTGCTGCTTCTGCAAAGCTTCTGGAACTGATTCTTGGAAAATAAAAATTCACTTTATTGCAGCACTTACTGCGCATCTGTCACAACGCCAAGCGCTTCCATTTCTGCAAGCACCTGCTGCCTGGACTTAAACTGAATCGCATGAATGCCAAGCGCAGCAGCAGCCTTCACATTGGGCTCTGTATCATCAATAAAGATGCATGTATCGGGATCCAGCTGATAACGATCCATCAGCAGCCGGTAAATTGCCGGGTCGGGTTTGATCAACTGCTCACGGTAACTTAAGATACCGCCATCCACTTCATCCAGAAACCGCATTTCTTCCCTGCAGTCCGTCAGCGCCTTATGTGAGAAATTGGATAGTACCAGCACCTGATAGCCCTGCGCTTTCAATGCTCTGATCCAGGGAATCGTCTCCGGTCTTAAGGTAATCATGCCCTTCATATTCTCAAGTGCTGTTCTCAGCTGCGTCTCGATTTCAGGATCGTTTTCCACAAAAGAGTCAAGAATCTGCTCATCTGTCAATACGCCCCGGTCGTATTCATTCCAGTCACTGTCATAAACCGATGCTGCAGCCATGCGCTCTGCCATTTCTTCGGAATTACCCTTGCTCAGATACAGATTCTTCCAGTCGAAATTGACAAGGACATTTCCAATATCAAAAACCACCGTCCTGATCTTTCCTTCCGGCTGCGGTTGAATCACATTACCGTTTTCATCATGCAGCTGATCACTCGTCATTGCATCAAGAGACGCAATTGTATGTTTTCTGGCATACACGCCGTATACCCAGATAAAGAGCCATACCACAATCGGAATCGTGATCGTCCCCGTCAGCGCCGACATAAAGATCTGACCCGCATCAGGCCCGAACGTCAGTGCCTGTACCAACAGTCCCACATATAACAGTACCAGCAGAATAATGCCGATCCATGCAGCAATCTGTTTCGGATTCAGTTTATTTCTGCGCTTTGCATTATCTTTTTTCAAATCTGTCATAGATATTCCTTTTCACCTTTTTTATCCTGCATCATTCAGGATACGAAAATAATCATAACACCAACCGGTTTCCTCTGTCCATCCTGCAGATCTGTTTTCTGAAAAACAAAGAGGCAGATCCACCTGTGTGAACCTGCCTCTTTTTCGTCACTGCTGTTACTTTGAAAGCGGACTCTTACGATAGATAATGTCGCTTCTGCTCGGTCCGTTAGAAACCATGGTGATCGGATAGCCGATCTCCTGTTCAATGAACTCGATATACTTACGGCAGTTCTCCGGAAGATCCTCATACTTTTTGATACCGCGGATATCACATTTCCAGCCGGGAAGCTTCTTATAAACCGGCTTTGCCTTCTCAAGAAGGTGAGTAACAGGGAAGTCTGTGCTGACCTTGCCATCGATGTCGTAGCCTACGCATACCGGTATCTCATCGAGATAGCCGAGTACATCCAGTACGGTAAACGCAACATCTGTAGCGCCCTGCAGTCTGCAGCCATATTTGCTGGCTACACAGTCATACCAGCCCATACGGCGGGGACGACCTGTGGTAGCGCCGTATTCACCGCCGTCACCACCACGTCTTCTGAGTTCATCTGCTTCATCTCCGAAGATCTCGGAGACAAACGCACCTGCGCCTACTGCGGAAGAGTAAGCCTTATTAACAACAACGATTTCCTTAATCTCATAAGGCGGAATACCTGCGCCGATTGCGCCGTATGCTGCCAGTGTGGAGGAAGAGGTTACCATCGGGTAGATTCCGTGATCAGGATCCTTCATGGTTCCCAGCTGTCCTTCAAGAAGGATCGTCTTGCCGTCTTTTAATGCCTTATCAAGGAAAAGCGCTGTATCTGCAACAAACGGTTTTACCATATCACGGTACTCATGCAGCGTATTCATCATCTCTGCAGCATCAATTGTCGGCTTGTGATAAAGGCTCTCAAGCAGAATGTTCTTCATGACAAGAACTCTCTCTACTTTTTCTTTTAACAGATCATCGTCAAAAAGTTCATTCACCTGGAAACCGATCTTGGCATATTTATCGGAATAGAAAGGAGCAATTCCTGACTTGGTGGAGCCAAATGACTTACCGCCGAGTCTCTCCTCTTCATACTGATCGAAGAGTACATGATAAGGCATAACGATCTGGCATCTGTCAGAAATCAGAAGATTCGGCATCGGAACGTTCTTGTCCGTAATAGACTTCAGTTCCTTCATCAGTACCGGAATATTCAGCGCAACACCATTACCGATAATATTGGTAATCTTCTGGTGGAAAACACCTGACGGTAACGTATGAAGTGCGAACTTACCATAATCGTTTACAATTGTGTGTCCTGCATTGGCACCGCCCTGGAATCTGATTACAACATCAGCCTCATCTGCCATCATATCGGTGATCTTGCCCTTGCCTTCATCACCCCAGTTAGCACCTACAACTGCCTTTACCATAGAAAATTCCTCCTTGTAATTGCATGTATTTCAAACAACGTAGTCATGTGACCGGTAAAAACTGTTTCTTTTCTCAGTCACCATGTGCTACTATACCGCATTCCTTTTCATAAGTAAAATCAATATTATTTATATAAGTCATAATTATTGCTTATATTATTAAATGTAATAAAAAACTGCAGTCTCTGACAGCTTCAAGGCGCAGAGACTACAGTTTCGTGTCTGAAAAAACATTTTCGAATCACGTGAAGATAATGCTCAGCCCTTCACGGCACCGGCGGTCATACCATCGATAATATAACGCTGGAACAGAAGGAATACGACGAAGATCGGCAGAATCGCGAGCATGGAACCTGCGATCAGGACATCGTAGTTATTACCGTAAGGCGTCAGCAGTGTATTCAGACCGATTGTAAGTGTGAATTTGCTGGCACTGCGGAAGATCATCAACGGCCACAGCATGTTATTCCATGCACCCATCGCACACAGAATCGCCATTGCGGAAAATGCCGGCTTTACAATCGGCATCATGATGCGGACGGAAATATAATACTCGTTGGCACCATCAATTCTGCCTGCATCAAGCAGTTCTTTCGGAAGAGACAGCATATACTGATGGAAAAAGAAAATCGTTGAAGCACCGCACAGGCCAGGCAGAATAACACCGGCAAGGGTATCCATCAGTTTGAGCTGTGTCATTTCCTTATAAAGAGGCAGCAGCAGGATCTCGAACGGTACCATCATTGTCGCAATGACCAGGAAAAACAGGAAGTTCTTGAGCGGGAACTCATACATTGTCAGGCCATATGCAATGAAATAGCAGATCAGAAGTGTCAGTATCACAGATACGAGAGTCAGCACCATACTGTTCTTGAACCACATCCAGTATTTTGCTGAATCCGCATTCGGTGTAAACAGATACTTGTAGTTGTAAAGGCTCATGGTCTTGAAATCAAGGTTGATACTGAGTCCACGTCTGATCAGTTCACGTCCGGGCCGGAAGGAAGCCAGAAATCCGGAAAATACCGGAAAAATGATAACCGCACTGATCAGTGCAAACCAGAGCGTTGCAAAAAAGCTGCCGATACCGTGTTTCACACGCATCCCTTTTTTCATTTCAGGAGAATTCTTTTCACTCATGATTATCTGTCCTCCTTCTTGAATGTTCCGTTCAGCGCCAGCTGAATAAAGTTAATGATAAGCGCAATAATCAACAGAACCACACCTACACAGCAGGCATAACCCATATCATCTTTTTCAATACCACGTTTATACAGATATCCGACAATCGTAAGACCGATATTCTTCGGTGAAGAATTCCCGGCCCACAGCATAAAGCTCTCAAGGAACATGGACAGACCGGCATATACCGAAATTGTCAGTACATAAATGGTGGTAGGCTTGATCAGCGGAATCGTGATAAATTTAAATCTCTGCCAGCCTGAAGCACCATCAATTTCCGCAGATTCATAAAGAGATTTATCAATTGCCTTGAGTCCGGACATGAAATACAGTGTATTGACACCGGTCCATCTCCAGCAGCAAAGCATCAGAAGTGCAATTTCACTTGTAACCTTGGACTTGAGCCATTTTATGGCAGGCAGCCCCAGCATTACCATCAGTACATTCATCTGACCGGTTCTGTACTCGGAGAACATCAGTCTGAATAAGGTACCGGATATAACAACAGAAGTCAGTGCCGGCAGATACAGAAGTGCTTTCCACAGACCTTTTGCCTTTACCAGATTTCCATCCATCAGTACTGCATAGAGCATCGGGAACGGAATCAGAAGCAGGCAGGTAAACAGCATGTATTCAAAGCTGTTCAGGATTGCAGTATGGAAAACAGTATCTTTGAGCAGCTTCCCATAATTTTTGAATCCGACAAATTTGACAGAAATCGCTCCGATATCCTGGAAGCTCATGACAAAAGCGGAAATCAACGGATAGATCCAGAATATGATAAAACTAAGTATAAAAGGCAACGCAAAAATATATGGTGCCGTCTTCTGCGAATATAAGAATTTCTTTGCTTTCATAATATTCACACCCTCCTTATAATCTGAAGCAGTTCAGGTGTTATCGCAAGGACAGCGCACCCGTTAAAGCCGAAAATTAATAAAATGGTTCTTTACCTTATTATTGGGAGGTGCCCTGTAAGCAGTTATTGCTTCCGTCTGCCTTGAAGGACCCCTCCCTTTTATCTGTATCTGTTAATCTGCAAACCGGCGAAGATTACTCTTCAAGCTCTACTGCATCCTGAGCTTCCTTGAGCGCATCATCTACGCTTGTGCCGTCTTCAAGTACTTCATTCAATGTAGTTGTACACATCTGCTCGTTGATGGTCGGGCTGATCTTTACAGTCATGACTGTACCGATCTGATCCTTGATGCTGGCAAGAACATCATAAGGGTAATCCTGGAAGAATGCATTGTACTGGTTGGTCTTGTCATGTGCAAACTTATCATCTGTCCAGAGTGATGTATTGCAGACATCGAATCCAAGGTCATTCCAGATTGACTGCTCGCCCTCAGGAGACATCTTTGCAAAGCAGAGGAAATCTGCTGCAAGCTTTGCATCCTTGGACTGCTGTGTAACAACAGTTCCTGTTCCGCCGATACCAACGGAGCACTTCTGTCCTGCTTCAAATACAGGGCACTTTGTGATATACCAGTTGCCTTTTTCTTCCGGCATATAGTTGATGAATCTGCTCATGTACCACAGTGCCTTCGGGAAGGAAACGATATTGTGATCAAGAATGTTCTGATAACCTGCTTCCAGATCGACATGTCCATCCGGCGAAACCTCAGCAACCTTATCCTTAAGCCATCCCTGCTGCATTGTCAGCATCTTCTTTACAGAATCAAGCTGTACATTTGCTGTTCCGTCAAATCCGCCGGTCCAGTCTTCGCCATATTCAGCCATTGCAAGCCACATCCAGTCTGTACCGCCTGTATCAACGGATGTGAAGAATTTCCCGTCTTCTCCACGGGCTGCAACATATTTTTTACCAAGAGCGGTGTAATCATCCCATGTGGTAACTGCGTCTACATCGTCCTTTGTGATGCCGTACTTCTCAAGTTCTGCCATGTTCCAGTACATTACTGTAGCGCCGACATGGAACGGAGCGCCGTACTGCTTACCGTCAGATCCCTTGTAGGCATCCAGACGTGACGCAAGCATATCAGCCTTGTAGGGAGCCATTGCATCGTCAAGAGGATACAGCCATGTATCAAGACCTTCATAAATGTTCGGAACCTGTCCCATTTCGACATCGCACAGATCCGGTGCACCTTCGCCTGTCTGCAGAGACATGAGCAGTTTCTGGTGCATATCACCATAAGGATATGTGGTGAATGTGATTTCCAGTGTTCTGTCCGGGTTCTCCTTGTTCCACTGATCCAGCATCTTCGCATAGAAATTGTTATGTGCCTCAACAAAGGACCACATTTCCATGTGTGTACCATTGGGATCACCTGCTGTAGTAACTGCTGTAGGTGCTGCCTCTGATGATGCGGAACCTGCTGCATCTGCATCTGCTGAGTCTCCTGATGCTGCACTTGCGGCATCATCTGCAACTGCCGCTGAATCACTGCTGTCACTTGCCGGTTCACTTGCTGTCTCGATATCCCCACAGCCAGCCAGCATGGAAGCAGCCATCACGCCACAGAGAACCGCGCTGATTAACTTCTTCTTCATAACTTCTTCCTCCTTTTTCTGTAACCCCCTTGTACTTGTTCATTTGTACAAGTTGTATTGTTATTTGGAAACTGTTTTCAAAAATAATATAGTTTTTCAACAGATGTGAAATGTCTTCTTCTGTCGATTTGTATATATTTCTTTTTGAAAAGTGATTCCTTATGTATTAAATATACAATTCGATAGGTAAGGTGTCAATATATATTTTTGTTTTTTAAAAACTATTTTTAGTTTTGCTAAAATATATTTTCCAGTATTCAGAAAAGCAGCCATAAATCAGCTTTTTCTTCTGTTGCTTTGTCTTTATTTTAGGTGTAGAATCAATTATATTGAATTATTTTAACAAACGTTAAAATTATAACATAAACATTAAATAATGAGTAGGAAATACCAATAAATTAAAGATTATAATATAGGAGATTTCACATGCTGCACATCAAATCACTTCCCGAAGGACTCGATCTGTTCAAGGCTCTCGGTTCAGAAGTCCGGATCGAAATTGTCAGAATTCTGCTGGAAAACAACGGTATGAACATGAACGAACTTGCCAGTCGTCTGAATATCACAAACGGTGCCCTTACAAGCCATATCAAAAAGCTGGAGGAATGCGGAGTTGTTACCGTATCGAGTGAAACTTCAGGACATGGCAATCAGAAAATCTGTTCCGTTCATCTGGATAAGATTCTGATTGATCTGCAGAATCAGGAAAAAAATGAAGACGTATATACCACTTCCATCAAGGTCGGGCTGTTCTCTGATTATGAAGTCTATCCGACATGCGGTCTTGCTTCTGCAAGTAAGATCATCGGTCAGGTGGATGATACCAGATACTTTTCGCATCCGGACAGATATGATGCCGATATTCTCTGGTTCACCAAAGGATATGTGGAATATGTGGTTCCGAATTTCATTCCTTTCTCCCAGAAAATTGATGAACTGTGCATTTCCGCAGAGCTCAGTTCTGAAGCTCCCGGCATCAATAATGTCTGGCCTTCAGATATTTACTTCTATCTGAATGATGTATTTCTGGGCATCTGGACATCGCCCGGAGACTTTGGCGATGTAAAGGGAATCTTTACTCCTGACTGGTGGTTTCCAAACTGGAATCAGTATGGCCTTCTGAAAATGCTCGTCATCAATCATCACGGCACTTTTATTGATGGTCTGCAGATCAGTGGTGTTACCATTGACCGTTTCAATCTGACCTCTAAAAGCAGTATCAAGCTGAAGATGGCTGTTCCCGATACCGCAGAACACATCGGCGGTCTGACGATTTACGGTAAGTCTTTTGGTAACTATAATCAGGATATCAATGTCAGGATCAGCTACAGTCCGCTGAGTACTCCGGAAAACTGAATCATATATAAGGCTGCGATGCATCTCAGAACGATGCACCGCAGCCTTATTTTTATTTATACATTACACCCCAGACACTTTCATTTCCGCCAACTGCAGAAAATGTCATAACGTCTGTTCCCGCTTCATCCTTCATTTTGCAGAAGATGCCGCTATAGGTTTTATCCTTACAGGTCAGTGTCATATCACAGGTTCCCTTTTTCATTGTCCATGTCCCGGTAACGCCATCGCCATATACCTTTCCTCTTGCAGAAAGAACCAGTTTGACCGGCTGGGCAATATTCTTGTCGATTGCAGTTCCCTGATTGATTACGTAATATTCACCCGCAACATCTTTTTTGTCATATCCGTTTTCGGATATACTTTCTCCATCCGTTGCATAAGGAAGCACACACGGCCAGCCCTCGGCATTCAGGAAATACTGCTTCACCCTCGGTTCATGGTTCTCAGAACCGTTATCAAATCTGGTATGGTAACAGATATATTTTTTGCCTGTATCTTCATCAATCATGGCCGAATTATGACCGGTTGCCATATAAGCCTTTTCAAGTGAAGGCAGGAAGTAATTGCCCGACAGTTTCAGGCCATATGCACTGTGATCTGCAGTATCCAGCTGCGGACTCTTTCCGTTCATATCCACATAATCTCCGTCCACTGTCTTCGAACGGAACACACGGATCTGATAACCGCCTTCTCTGGAAAGTGCTCCATAAGAAACATAAAGATAATAATAATCGCTGTCAGGATCATACAGAATATACGGGCCTTCAATGGACTTATGTTTTCCACCGATCAGCCGTTTTCCGAAATAGGCATCCACATGATTTGCAGGATCAGCCTTCGGATGAATGACTTCTCCCGTTTCAGGATCAAGCTGGATCAGATAGATACCGCCGGACCAGGAACCGTAAACCATCCACATTCCCCCGGCCTTATCATAAAAGACAGTAGGGTCAATTGCATTCGGATATTCATTGAAATTGTACTCATTGGACTTTGTAATATAGGTATCTTCCGCCGTTTCCTTATCAACATATTTCAAGACGTCTGTCTTTTCAATCGTCCCCTGGGTGAACCCGGAATAAATCAATGCCCCCTTCCATGCAAAGGGTCCTTCCGGTTTATCGCTGGTTGCATAGCACAGGTTGGATGCATTCCATGTCGATGAGGTACAGAAATACATGAAGTATTTCTTCTGCGCCTTATTGTATATCACATCAGGCGCCCAGACATGAAAGTGTCTGTCATCTGTCGGTATCACTGAATTCTTACTGCCCGCATAATCAAACACATGCCCTGCCTTATCAAACAGGTTGTCAAAAATCGGATTCGTCTTGGAATAGCCGTTTCCATAATAGGTCCAGTTCCTGAGGTCATCAGAAAAAGCTTCCGTCATATGTGAACCGTAAATATAGTATTTACCATCCGCCTTAAGGATTGACGGATCATGTACCGATGCGCCTGCCTTAATCGTTCCTGTTTTAATTCCATCATAACTGACTTTAAAATCACTGCTGATTTTTTCCGGAAAAATCCGGTCAAAGTTCAGACAAACTCCCCCACAGATCCCCGCTGCAACCACTGCAGCAGCCAGAATCCCGATAACTGCCTTCTTTTTCTGCATCATTTCATACCCCTTTTTTGTATATGCTGTATTAACAGATTGCTTCGCATTCTCCTTATCGTGAGAAATTGAAAACCGGTGCGCCGTCTTCTCCCCATCCGACCGGCATCAGCATGGCATGACGGTTCGGATTATAAAGCGGATCCCCGATAATTTCCGTTTCCGTCCTTGCATGATATACCATAATGTCATTTCCGTCTTCATCTGTCGTAAAGCTGTTGTGTCCCGGACCGTATATGCCCTTCTCCGGATCTGACTGCAGTACCGGATATCTGGACTTTTCCCAGCAGCGCGGATCCAGCAGATCCGCATTTTCATCCGCTGTCAGCATTCCGATACAATATGCGATTCCCGTTTCACTTGATGAAAACGTCACAAATATTCTGCCATTCCGCTTTATGACTGCCGGTCCCTCATCTACCCAGTAACCAACCCTTTCCCAGTCATAATCAGGTGTTGTCAGCATCACCTGCGCTGTTCCAAGTGCATACGGGCTGACCATCTCCGCGATGTACAGATTGGAAATCATCTTTCCCGTACCGATTTTTTCCGCCCAGATATAAAACCATTTTCCGTGATTCTCAAATACTGTCCCATCCAGTGAAAAAGAGGTAAATGAGAACTCATCTCCCTGTGCCCGGGCCGGAATCCCCTTTTCCACCCAGGGATCATGCAGAAGATCATTTCCCTGACATTCCAGTACATACGGACGCAGATTCCATTTGTTCTCCGCATCACCGGCGCCGAAATAGATATACCATTTACCCATGACAAAATGCAGTTCAGGTGCCCAGATGTGATCTCCCATCGGTCCTTTTTCATGTTTTTTCCAGATGGTTACCTCTTCGGCCTGCGGAAGTTCTGCAAGTGTATGTGCGCGTCTGAGTGCAATTCTGTCATAGGTCGGAATCGATGCCGTAAAGTAATAAAAGCCGTCCTGTGCCTTGATTACATACGGATCCGCTCTCTGCATTATCCATGGTTCATTGTATTTCAGCTCCTGTTTCTTATCCTTACTCACCATATCCTCCTCGGCCCATACTATTTTATTTTTTATAAATTATTTTATATTTTTCTAAATTATATTGTTTTTTATTGTAGATTGCAAGACTTATCCAAGATATATTTGCATTAATTACGGGTCAGTTTTAACTTTTCATATTATTACCGCTTAATCAGCTAAACTATTTCACAATAATCAACACGTTTTGGATAAAAATCTGTTGAAGTTTACATAACCGTCTGCTATAGTGTTATGTGCGCTTTGCCGCTCCATGAATTCAACGCGGCAAAGCAGAATATAACTGAGAGATTGCTCTTTGGGAGGTTGTTTTTTGAATAAAAATAAGGAAAATACAAACGAAAGCCGTGAAACCTTCGGCTCAAGGCTTGGATTTATTCTGGTTTCCGCAGGATGTGCCGTCGGTATCGGCAATGTATGGAAATTTCCATATCTGTGTGGTCAGTATGGTGGTGCCGCATTCATCCTGATTTATCTGATTTTTCTCCTGCTGCTTGGAATTCCCGTTCTGATCTGCGAGTTTTCCATCGGCCGCAGCAGCCGTCACAGTATTGCACTCAGTTTTGAAAATCTGGCACCGCAGGGTACCATATGGCATCACATGAAATGGATCAGCATCATCGGTTCCATCATGCTGATGATGTACTATACAACAGTTGCCGGCTGGATGGTATACTACTGCTTCCGTAATATCCGCGGCGAGTTCATATCCGCCACAACGCAGCAGGTATCCTCTGCCTTTGACCATATGATGGGAAATGCACCCGTGATGCTCTTCTGGACTGTACTGGTCTGCATTGTCGGTTTCGTCATCTGCTATTTCGGCATCCAGAACGGAATCGAGCGTATTTCAAAGTTCATGATGTCCGCACTGCTTATCCTGATGCTGATTCTGGCCACCCATTCGGTTTTCCTGAAAGGCGCCGGAACCGGTATCCGTTTCTATCTGGTTCCCGATTTTGCCAGAATGATGCAGCAGGGACTCGGAAATGTCATCTATGCCGCAATGAGTCAGGCCTTCTTCACTCTGTCCATCGGAAATGGTGCCATGCTGATTTTTGCAAGCTATCTGGGAAAAGACAGAAGTCTGACCGGTGAAGCGGTTACCATCACCGCGCTGGATACCTTCGTTGCCCTGATGGCCGGTTTTATCATTATCCCCGCATGCTTTGCCTATGGCATCCAGCCGGATTCCGGTCCGCGTCTGATCTTCATCACCATCCCGAATATCTTCGCACAGATGAAAGGCGGGCAACTCTGGGGTGCCATGTTTTTCGTATTTCTGAGTTTTGCTGCGCTCACTACCGTCATTGCGGTATTTGAGAATATCATTGCCTTTGGCATGGATCTGTATGGATGGTCGAGGAAAAAGAGCGTCCTGATCAATGCCGTTTTACTGACCGTACTCAGTATTCCCTGTGTGCTCGGCTTCAGCGTGCTCTCCGGATTCCAGCCGCTTGGCGCAGGCTCCACCATCATGGATCTGGAAGACTTTATCGTATCCAACAATCTTCTGCCTCTGGGCAGCCTTGGCTTTGTCTTTTTCTGCACCGGCCGAAACGGCTGGGGATGGGAGAATTTCATCCGGGAAGCAGATGCCGGAAAAGGTCTGCAGTTCCCTGCAGGACTCCGCGGCTACATGACCTTCGGCCTCCCGCTGATTATCATTGCCATTTATTTAAAAGGCTATTTCGATAAATTCTCTCCCATGGGTACCGGCATGCTGATCTTCTGGATGTGCTTTGCCCTCCTGCTCCTTGGCTTCGTCTTCTACTGCAGCTTCCACCACAAAAAAGAAGCCTCCGCAACAGAGCAGAAAGCTTCTTAAAAAGGCCACTTCATCATATCCCGAGGTTACTGTGTAACCTCGTAAACATCCGGTGCGGAGCACCGGATGTTTTGCTACCAGTTATTCACCGCATGTTCTGCAAATGCAGGCAGGTTACTGACGTGCAGGATTCTGCCGTCATCCAGCGTTACGGTTCCGTTAAACCTGCCAAATACCTGATGGGTACAGTTATTCACAAACAGAATCTTATCTCTGGTAACTCTGTCATATTCCGGCGTCATTTTCAAATTGCATCTGCCTTCTTCATCCTGCAGGCTCCATGGTTTCATATAGTCTGTCTGGTGCGTAATCTTTACCTTCCCAAGTTTGTGCGGTTCTCCCTCATAAAACAGGATGTTCTCCGTTGCCTGCGAAGTATTTCCAAAGCCGCAGCCCAGATTAAATCCCAGCAGTTTTCCCTCTGCTTCACCCGTTCCGTTACTCCAGAACCATTCATTGGAAAAAGGCCATACACCTCTTCCCCAGTCCAGAAGCGCATATGCCGGTGTCTCACCTTTACCCTGCCCGAAGCACAGTGCCTTTTTCTGTCCATCCTCTGTGTAATACACGCTTCCTTCGCAGTCCATACAGTTCAGTTTATAATTGTAGTAAAACTGTCTCGGACTCTGATCGAACGGAATATTGATAATCAGTGCATGTGAAATCATCGGTGTCAGATGCAGCTTTGCTTCAAACCCGTTCTCCATCACAAGATGCAGATTTCTCTCATGATTTCTGGTTTCAAAATGAACACACGTTTTTCCCCTATGATAATCAATCAGATTATCCTTTGATGCACTTTCCGGCAGGTGCATGCTGCCAAACGGTAAAATTGTCAGAACTGACTGATTTACAATGAATTTACCGGTGCTGATGTCGAACATCATCACCCCGATCTGTCCGATATAGGATGCATGACCATAGGTCAGCTGAAGGCAGTATCTGCCTTCCCGGTCTTCAATCTGATAAAAATCCCACTCCTTGATGCGAAACGGATTCGCTCTGATATCCCCGCGCCGATACTGCAAAACTTCTCTGGTACTGTAGCCGGGGTTCGGACTGCCGTCCGCCCTCAGCACATTTCCCGCTTCTGACAACAATTTCTGCATATCTGCTCCTTCTTACGCGGGTGCGCCCGCGTGCGGACAGCTCATGCGGTTCGGGAATCCAGATAGAGATGTACTGCCTCCTGTATCTTTTTCATGCGGACACAGGTCTGCGGATTCCGACTCTTAAAATTCAGCATCTGTTCCAGATAGCCCTGCCTTCTGGCGAGCCTGATGCTCTCCGGATATACCAGACCGAAAGCCAGCGAAATGTGTCCGACCAGATGATCGATCGAAGTCTTCGTATGCGCTCTGTTTACATTCCGGAATGCCAGTGCATCCTCCAGCACAGCATCTGAAATATCATCCTCATAAAATGCTTCCTCCGGCTCATCATAGATCTCCGCCATCGGAATATCACAGTTCACCTTCAGAATATCAATTTTATCCGCATCCCGCAGAATGCTGCAGAACATGCGCTCTCTTTCCGAAAGGCTTTTCGGAAGTGCATAGACATTATGCAGGCGGATTGCCTTTTCCATCAGGGCATCTTCTCCCGGATCAATGACATAATCCCGGATCCGGCCTTCCCGGAAAAGAATATCCGCACTCAGCGCCGCATGGTTGACCGACACTGCATCCGTAAAGGTATTAAATCTGCGCAGCTGTTCAAATCTGCCCACATCATGCAGCATTCCCAGAAGCCATGCAAGATCGGTGTCCTCTCCGGAAAGCGCAAGACTCTCTGCAATCTGTTCACACAGACCGGCAACCCGGTCCGTGTGCTCCACCTTCAGTAATATCTTCACATCACTTTTATCATAATTTGAAACATAGGTATCAAAAGCATTTTTTACTTTATTACGGTCAATTCTCATCTGTTATATTTCCAGCATCCATACTTTCATCTGATTTTCTCCGCGGTTACCCCATGCAAAATAGGGGATTGCCTTCATCTGCACGGTTTCCGGAACCGGCCGCTGCTCTGAATAAAGTGCCGTATCCCCGGAATGAACCCTGATTCCTGCAAAGCTGATCTGCTTCATTCCTTCCAGCGGCTTTTCTCTGATTTCCTGCAGCGTAAACCGTGCATCCTGCGGAATTCTGAGTTCCTGCAGAAGAGGTCCGTTGTCTGCACCTTCAAAGCAGTACACAAGCGGTCCGCGCATCAGCGCCGTTGCACCTGCATCAGCACGTACTGTCGTATTCGCATAGATTCTGCGTACCGGAAGCTCAAGGCTCAGTTCTATTATATCATTTTCTTTCCAGGAACGTGTGAGATAAAGATATCCGTCTTTTATTTCCGCATTCTGAAGCGCCGCTGCATTCAGTGTCACCTTTTTCTCATGTGCCCAGGCAGGAATACGGATTGCAAACGTAAACGGCTCCTGCGTTTTCGGATGCACCGTATACCGGACTGCCCCATCCCACGGATAGCCGCTCTCCACGTGAATCCGTGCCCTGTCAGACTCTGCATCTCCGCCCATGAACAGGTGCGAATAGATTGTATTCTGCTCCGGGTCCTCGCCCCATGCATATTTTCCAAGCGACATGACAAGCCGCACGACATTCGGCGGGCAGCATGCACAGGCGTACCACTTCGGGCGCTGCGGCAGCACATGCTCGAATCCCGGCATCTTCCCGGATATTCCGGGATTTACTTCCAGCGGATTTACATAGAAGAAGCGCTTGCCATCAAGCTGCATTCCGCTGAGTACCCCGTTATAAAGTGCCTGCTCCATCACATCCGCATAATGTCCGGATGGCCTGATGCTCAGCATTTTTCTGGCAAAAAATACCAGTCCGATTGCCGCACAGGTCTCTGCATAAACCGTATCATTCGGAAGATCATAATCTGCGGTAAAGCCTTCCCACTTCGCCGTCTGTCCGATCCCCGCAGTGATATACATTCTCTTCTGCGTGATGTTATCCCAGAGCGTATCGCAGGCACTGATCAGACTCTTATCCCCCGTCTGCGCCGCCAGATCCGCCATGGCCGTATAGAGATAGACTGCGCGCACGCTGTGCCCTTCAGCCTTTTTCTGCTCTCTGACCGGTGCAAAAGTCTGATTGTAATTATGATCCTCCGGATTCATATTCCAGTGAATCCAGCCGCGCTTTTTACTTTCTTCCCTGAAATAGTCCGGATTCTGACCACGTTCGTCAATAAAATACTGTGCCAGCGCACGGTATTTTTCCTTCCCGGTTACATGATACAGGCGCATCAGTCCCAGTTCCACCTCTTCATGTCCCGGAATGCCGCGCACCTGCCCCTCTCCGGTTCCGAAATGTGCAGCGATATTGTCTGCCATCCGCTCCATCACCTTCAGCAGCTGATCCTTACCTGTTGCCTCATAATAGGCTGCAGCCGCCTCCATCATGTGCCCCGCGCAGTACAGCTCATGACATTCCTGCAGATTCTGCCACTTATGATCCGGTTCTTTCAAGGTGAAATAGGTATTCAGGTAGCCATCCGGCTGCTGCGCCTTTTCAATCGTTTCTATGATCTCATCTGTTCTCTTTTCCAGTGCCGCATCCGGACGGTTCGCAAGCGACCAGGCAACTCCCTCCAGCCACTTGGCCACATCACTGTCCTGGAACACCATGCCATAGAATTCGCCCTTCTCCAGTCCTGCAGCAATCCGGAAGTTTGCAAATGCATGACTCTTCTCTGCACCTTCCACTTCATCATTCAGAATCTTTTCCTGATAAGGGATCACCACATCTGCAACCAGCTCCTGTCTTTCTGACCAGAAGGAATCCTCTATTTTCACGCTTTTCAGATCTGCTTCTCTCTCCATTATTCTTACCTCTCTTATGTTTCGTCTGCTTCATCTGCATCTGATTATAGCAAGACGACATAAAGTGATAAATGGACTTTTCCTGTCAAAGCATGTATAATCAGGCAAAAAAGAAATTTCAGGAGGTAACATGGAATCTTTACTTGTCTTCCCCGATCTGTCAGAAATCCGGCTGACCACATGTAATTTCAATTATGCCAAAGAAGGCATCCTGCATCCCGACAGGATTCTGAAGGAGTTCGACTGCCTGTATCTGACAGAAGGTTCCTGGGATATCTGGGAAGGGGATCAGTGCTACCATGTACAAAAAGATCATCTGCTGATCCTTGAGCCATGGAAACGTCACTACAGTATTACTCCGTGCACTCCAGGCATGCGGAACATGTACATTCATTTCACGCTGCCATCCTACCGGACCGCATCGTCCCCGGATGACTCTCAGATCAATGACAGCTGTGTGGTTACCGGCAAGCTGACCGACTGCTCCGGCAATTATCAGATCCGTCATCTTTATGAAGAAATCATCGAACTGTATCTCGCCAGAAAGAGTTCCTATCAGGCGCTGCGTACGCAGAGTCTCTTAAAGCTCCTTCTCTGCGAACTCTCCGATACCGGAAATACCCGGTTCCAGCCTGCAGATCTCGTTGTGGAGAAAATCATTCATCTCTTCTGTACCTCCATGGAACGTTTCTACAGCGCGGAAGAGCTCTCCCTGCTCTGCGGCCTGAGCCTCCGGTCTCTCAGCACCCGGTTCAGACGGGCTACCGGCACTTCTCTTCATCAGTATCAGCTGCGTCTGAAGCTGGAAATGGCTTATGATCTGATCCCTCAGAGTCCCGGGCGAAGTTTCCGGGACATTGCACTCAGTCTCGGATTTTATGATGAATTTCAGTTTTCCAAACTGTTCAAAAGGCAATACGGAATATCACCGTCTGCGCGCAGATAAAAACAGATCGAGGTGTTTTAAATAATTTGTCTCGTTAAATAACACCCTATGTCTTGCCTCGTCAATTAATTTTGGTTGGATCAATGGATAGGTCCAATTTTCCGCTAATTCGTCCACCAAAACAATTTTTTCAATTTCGCTATGAATTTCTTCGAATGAAAAAATATCCGCAAAATAGAGCATTTCAAATGTTTCATCATCCAGATTCTCATTTACTCTGGTTTTTCCTTTCACAGAGTATACACATACAGGCTTAATCGTAAAATCAACGGCACCGGTTTCTTCTTTTAATTCCCGTTTGGCCTTTTTCTCTATGTCCTCCGGGCACTTCAAATGTATTTCTCTCTTTATGCTTACAAAATACGCCCGCTCACGGTACCTTCCAGCTTTCTGTATTTGAAACGATATTCCCTTCATAACATCTCTATCAGTATTCTCTGCATTTATTTATAACAATCAACGGCACATATATCTCATCATCCGTGTACCCGGCATGCTGTGATTTCAAGACTTCACTGCCAATGTATAAAAGAGTCTTATCTGTTTTGGCAATCGCCAGATAATCTCCCAGCGAATCCCGAAAAATTTCATTTTCCTCTCCATCACCAAATAATTCTGATGAGATAATCTCATCTTTCGGATACAGATCAAAATCTTTTGAGAAATATTTCTCAAATAAATGCTCAAATTTCCCTGTCTTCTCAGCCTTCACAAAAAAGTTGACTGCTCTGGGTTCCAATGACGTGTTCCTTACCAGGCAATCGACTACATCCGGATATTCTTTTAAATCTATGTTGATCACATTTTTATGTCCATGGTCTGCTACAACAAAAACGATCGTATTTTCCAGCCTCTCACATAATTGTTCCAGCCTGTCATTGAGCTCAATGATCAATTTTCCGGCCTCTGCTGAATCACATCCGATCTCATGCATTGTAGTGTCCGGTTCTGTATCATACGCATATATATATTTCTTTCCTTCTTCACTGCATTTTTCTTCTATAATTCTTAACATATCATCCAGATCTCTGTACGGATCAGGTCCGAACGGAAACAGCGTATATGCTTTATCAATTCCTTTTTCATTTATTTCATCCATAACAGATCTTGTCTTCATGTGCTTTTTTTCAAATTCTACTGCCTCTTTTACCGGTGTAAAAGTAAAATCGCCTTTGTCAGAGCACATAAATGTGGTAATCGTCCGGTCTATCTCTTTAAAATACATATCCCAGCCCAGCATACCGCTTTCAACAGGATTCAGTCCGGTCATCATCGAAGTAGTGGCTGCAACCGTTGTCGCCGGGAAAACTGTAGTTATTGATTTCATTCTGTTCTTTATAAAAAACGAATCTTTGTCCAGCGTTCTATCGAGAATGTTCGAACCCATTCCATCACATAAAACAGTCACAACATTCACTGGCTTGTATTCTTCCAATAAACTGTCAATATAACTCAGCGTATTATGTTTACAGTCCAACCCAAAGTATTTCCTGATCGAGCAGGCGAGATTCGTTAAGCATTCATTGTAATTATTTTTTACTATCATTTTTGTTCTCCCATATGCAAAAATATTATCATGGTTCTTTACTTCTCTCCGGAGAGCTTTTTTACAATCCATAAGCAGAGCTTTGAAAATCGGGATTTATTATAACTATACTTTCAACTAATATCAAAAAACTATAATAATTTTTCTAATTCTATTCTTAATTTTTCCTTCATATCTTCAAGTTCAAATTCAGATGGACAAAACCTTTTATCATTCATCTCTGCCTTATCCATTCGCCAAACTGGTCCAATTTGCGGTGTATCTCCTGTAGTTCTAGGAAAAATATGCCAATGCATATGTTGTGCATTCCCCACACCTAATAATTCATAATTTAACTTAATCGGATGAAATGTATTAAAAACTGCCTCCGCAACAATTGACATTTCCTGCAAATACTTATTTCTAAAATTCTTCTCCAAAAAATGTAATTCTGTTGCATGTTCCTTGCAAAGAAAAAGTGTATATCCATGGAATCTCTGAATATCACCAAGTACTACATAACCTGTTTCTAATTCTTTTACCAAATAGGGATTTTTTCCCTGCTTAATTAATTTAATTCTATTGCATACCAAGCAATCATCTGTTATCTTTTCCTTATCTTGAATTTCTTTTATTTTGTTTTCCACTCATTTTACCTCCACAACTTCAAATTTGTTAATTTCTGTTGGCTCCAGCTTCTTGACCTGACGTTCAAGAAGTATCCCTCGTTCAAAAGAACTCAGTCAATTCCATTTTATTTAATTGGCAGTATACGATTTTTTGATCAAATATACAATTATCCGGCATTGATCTTATCCATCATCCGTCTTGCCACCTTGTTCCTGCTAATATATCTTATCAGGAACAAAAGGCCATCGCATGCGACAGCCCCACATTTAGATCATTGCATAAGCAAATTTTTCAAAATCTAAAGGAGACATCTGCAGATGTCTTTCTTCTGATAGGATTACAATATCCTCCACATTTCCTTTTATAGATATAAGTGATCCGGTCTAAATTCAATTATACGCAAAGTTACATATGCTGTATTCTTTGATTATGCGCAATATTATTGTCAGCATGATTGCATATTTATATAAATTTCCGCAAATATTCCATTGTGCCTCTCTTTGAGCCTTCGGCAGTTAAAAAACCGCCAGGCGCACATAAAAAAGGGAAATCCTGCCAAGCCATTCCTGTTCAGCAGAATTTCCCTTTATAAGATGCAAAGCACCCCATTCAATTCAAATTTCGGAGGTTGCCCCGCAACCTCTGATTCAAGCCGGATGCACCGCATCCGGCTTGAATTTCAGACATTAATCTCAGCCTTCACGCCCAGAAGCTCCTTATTGGCATCCAGAATCGGTTTTACAACCTCTGCCAGGAACTTATCAACCTGATGCTCGCTGCAGCCGACATACTTCTTCGGATCCATGGACTTCTGCAGTTCATCCAGAGTCATGTGGAATGCAGGATCTGCTGCGATCAGTTCGAGCAGATTGTTGTCCTTGCCTTCGACTTTGACGGTCTTCCCGGCTTCCATGGACAGCTCACGGATTCTCTCATGCAGTTCCTGACGGTCTCCGCCTGCCTTGACAGCATCCATCATGATGTTCTCCGTTGCCATGAACGGCAGCTCTGCCATCATATGCTTCTCAATAACCTTCGGATATACCACCAGTCCGTCTACGACATTCAGGCACAGATCCAGAATACCATCGGTTGCAAGAAACCCTTCCGGAATGGACAGACGCTTGTTGGCGGAATCATCCAGTGTACGTTCAAACCACTGCGATACTTCTGTAATCGCAGGATTCAGTGTATCTACAATCACATAACGGGAGAGAGAACAGATACGCTCGGAGCGCATCGGATTTCTCTTATATGCCATGGCAGAAGAACCGATCTGGCTCTTTTCAAAAGGCTCTTCTACTTCCTTCAGATGCTGCAGAAGACGGATATCCTGTGCCATTTTGGTCGCTGTTGCAGCAATTCCTGCCAGAACATTTGCCACCTTCATATCAATCTTACGGCTGTAGGTCTGTCCGGAAACAGCCATGCAGTTCTTGAAGCCCATCTTCTCTGCAATCATGGGATCAAGGCGGTCTACTCTGGAAAGGTCACCGTCAAACAGTTCCAGGAAAGAAGCCTGTGTACCGGTAGTTCCTTTGGAGCCCAGCAGTTTCATATGATCAAGAACATAATCCAGATCTTCAAGATCGATTGTGAAATCCTGCAGCCACAGTGTTGCTCTCTTGCCGACAGTTGTCGGCTGTGCCGGCTGGAAATGTGTAAAGCCGAGTGTCGGCTGCGCCTTATATTTATCTGCAAACTTTGCCAGCTCTGCAATCACGTTCACCAGTTTCTTACGGACCAGGCGAAGTGCCTCTGTCATGATAATGATATCGGTATTATCTCCGACATAGCAGCTGGTTGCTCCCAGATGAATAATTCCCTTTGCTTTCGGGCACTGTACACCATATGCATAGACATGGCTCATGACATCATGACGTACTTCTTTTTCACGTGCCTGTGCGACTTCATAATTGATGTCATCCTGATGTGCCTTCAGTTCATCAATCTGTTCCTGAGTGATATTCAGTCCCAGCTCTTTCTCTACTTCTGCAAGTGCAATCCAGAGTTTTCTCCATGTTCTGAACTTCATATCCTGTGAAAAAATATACTGCATCTCCTTACTTGCATAACGCTCGGAAAGCGGACTGCTGTAACGATCTGTACTCATGATGATTTTCTCCTTAGATTATATTAATTGCAATCAGTGGTCATATTCCCCGCGGATGTCCTCCTGCGGCGGATCAACAGGATAATGTCCGTTAAAGCATCCGGAACAGATGCTGAGATTGCCTCCGACCATTTCCTTTAACCGTTCCATCTTCAGATAGCCAAGCGAATCCGCACCGATGATCTTACAGATCTCCTCCACACTCCGGTTATATGCAATCAGCTGTTCTCTTGCCGGTACATCCGTACCGAAATAGCACGGCCACAAAAACGGCGGTGAGCTGACTCTCATGTGTACTTCTTTCGCTCCTGCATCACGAAGCATGCGGACAATACGGTCTGATGTCGTACCACGTACGATGGAATCATCAATCATGATAATTCTCTTCCCGTTTACTGCTTCACGAAGTGCGTTCAGTTTAACCTGCACGCTGCTTTCACGACTCTTCTGTTTTGGTTTGATAAATGTTCTGCCGATATAAGAATTCTTAACGAATGCCTGTCCATATGGAATGCCCGACTGCAGGGAATACCCGAGTGCCGCGCAGTTACCTGATTCCGGAACGCCTACGACCAGATCAGCGTCTACCGGAGAATCGATTGCCAGATATTTACCGGCCTGAATTCGTGCATCATACACGCTCACGCCGTCAATATAGCTGTCCGGTCTTGCAAAATAGATAAATTCAAAAATACAGTGTCCGTGCTTTGATGGATCAATGCAGCGGCTCTTGTCTGATTCAATTCCCTTTTCCGGAGAAATTGTTACAATCTCACCCGGTTCTACGTCGCGGATATATTCCGCACCAATCGTATCAAGCGCACAGGTCTCACTCGCGAGCACATAACAGTTCTCCCGCTTTCCGATGACCAGCGGACGGAATCCGTATGGATCTCTTGCGCCGATCAGTTTCCTCGGAGACATGATCACAAGGCTGTATGCCCCGCGAATCTTTACCATTGCCCGGCCGACAGCTTCTTCTACGCTCTTACTGCAAAGACGCTCCCTCGCAATATGATAGGCAATCACTTCCGAATCAATTGTGGTCTGAAAAATTGCGCCGGTATATTCCAGCTCTTTACGAAGCTCCAGTGCATTGACCAGATTGCCGTTATGCGCAAGTGCAAGGGTTCCCTTCACATAATTCAGTACCAGAGGCTGCGCATTTTCTCTTGTACTGCTGCCGGCTGTAGAATATCTGACATGTCCGACACCGATATCTCCCTTCATTTTCTCCAGGATCTCCGGCGTGAAAGTCTCATTTACCAGCCCCATTTCCTTATAGCTGGTAACCTTGCCTTTAGGGCCGCTTGTTTCGCTGACTGCAATACCACAGCTTTCCTGTCCGCGATGCTGAAGGGCTAACAGACCGTAATAAATGGAATTCGCCACATCCCCGCCGTCAAAATCGTACATGCCGAAAACGCCGCACTCTTCCCCCAGCTTGTCTGTCTGATCCTGTACCAATTCTCCCATAGTTTACCTCATGAATCCAATTGAATTACATATCAACCTAACGAACAAATGCGGCTTTATCTTATCACCTCACTACTGTTCCTGACAAGTGGCAGTATCACCCATTCTTTATCTTTTTTTCACACCATTATGCGTCATTTTGTTAATCCATCCCGGTTTCTGCCTGATATCTGCTGACCTGATCCAGAATTTCAGATGCATATTCCGGATAGGAACGCGCCAGATCCTCAATCTCTGCCTTTGCATTCCCAATGACAACCTCACGGTTATAATCAATCCGTTTTCTCAGGGACTGTCTGCGCACAATCAGATTGTGTCTGATCTCCACTTCCTCATTGTGATCCATGATGGCTGCCGTCTGATGCAGCCAGATCTCCGGACTCTTAATCTGAATATCACGCAGCAGATACAGAAGATCCTGCTGATCAGAATCAAGATTTTTTTCCGCATCCTGGAAGCGTTCTCTTTCTGCACGCTCCTGCTCATATCGCTGTGCCATTCTGCTGAGTTCTTCCGCACTCTGTACGCCACACTTGAGGCACAGATAATCCAGCAGATTCCGGTTATTAACATAGCGGATCTTCACTGTATTCTGCAAAAGGATCAGTCTCGTCACCGTATTTCTGACGTTTTTCTGCTCCTGTTCCGAATTTGTGATCTTCACATACAGTACCACAACCCCAATGGCAGCTGCCAGAATGGATGCCATGTAGCCATAGGTCACATCCAGCTTCAGCAGTATATGTACGCCAGACAGAAGTGCCAGAATGATGCCGAGTGCAACTGCACACATGATGATAAGTCCCCGTGCAGTTGCCAGTGCCTTCTGTACTTCGTCCGCCCTGAAATCATATGCCTGATGCTCTGCATCAAGCCGCTTTAAATCATTCCGGATTCTTTTCTGCAGATCTTCCGCATCTGCCAGCTTGCAGATATTATCCTGAATCTGACGGTCTCCCATCTGATCCATCCGTTCATATTCCTGATCCGACATTCTGCTTTTCCGGTTCATGAACTGTTCTCTCTGCTGCTCATGATCCAGGATCTTCTGCGCGCAGGTTTCCAGCTGCCTGTGTTTCTCCGGTGGCAATGCATCAATTTCTTCCATATCCTGCAGATAGGAAGTAACCGTTCTGTATTCAAACTGAAGATTGTCCAGTTCTCTTCCGCCTTCTGCCATCTGCATCAGACAGTTCTGAACATATTCCCTTCGCTGAACGGCATCATGAATATTCAGATCCTTTCTGGTATAGACAATATCATTCCATTCCGGCTTCTGCTTTTCTTCAGTCTCCGGACTTTCTTCTGCATTTGGCTTTTTTCTGAATCTGTCCCAGAAACTCATCTGTCATCTCCGCTTTTCCCCGTTATCCGTCACCAGATCCCGATACTCTTCTTTCATCCGTACCGCAGTTTCACCCAGCCTGCTGTAGTACTCCCCTGCATTGTTTTCCGTACGGCATGCCGTCAATGTATCCAGAAAGTGCTTCTCATCACTGACATCATACAATTCAACCGCCTGATTCATTTTCTGTTCAAGCTTCATGGAAAAAGAATATGCTTCCTTATCTGTACCGATAAACGCAACATAATCTCTTTCAGGCAGGTTCATCCTCATTGCCGCAAGATAACACAGATAGGCATCCTCCGTCGGATCGTCCGCATATTCACATTTAAACATTGCGGCAGCACTTTCATAATCAAACATTCCTGCATACATGCAGCCTTTATTATGCTCAATTCTGGCACGCATCTCCCGGTCAATCTCCGGCAGAATCCGGAGCAGCTCATCATATTCCTCAAATGCATGATGATACTTTCCGCTTTTCAGCAGATAATCCGCCCTCGCCATCTTTTTTTCATAAATATTCATGCCCGCATTGGATCTCATGATCTCTTCCACCGTATGAATCTCTTCCTCGGTATTATATCTGACATATTCCAGAATGGTCCCTGCAAAAGCCGCTGCCGAGCATTTTCTCCTGAGCAGTTCCTGAAGATCCGCTCCCAGCTTTTTCAGCCCGCACTGTCCGCTGATCCAGTCTGCCATTCCGGCATCAAAATCATCCATATCCAGCATAAATGCGTTCTGAGAAATGCAGAAGCACAGTTCCTCCACTGAATGCACTTTTCTTCCGATTTTTTTCATATCATACGGTTCCTGTGCATAAGCTCCCGTACAAAGTATCAGTTTGCTCATTTTATACCATCCTCAGATTATCTTTTCAGAGATCAAATGTCTGTGTCCACGTTTTGCCGGAGGCCGGATACAACTCGCCAAATCCAAGGTCTTCAATCTGTACCCGCATCTGACTGACTGATATCATATCCACCTTCATTCTGATTCTGGTAGTTCTCTCCGGTCTTTCCTCCGCTCCATCCAGAACCATGGTCATCATCTCCGGTTTTCCTCCCGTAAGTGATACCTTCTGCATGGTTATTTCATTTCCTGATACCAGAATCATTTCTGCCTGTGCCGCTGCCTCATACCAGTTAACCCCGGCATCCATCAGTGCATGATAACATTCCACTCCCTGCTTGGTCAGTGTTATCCCCACATTGGCACGGAGTTTGTCATCTCCCAGAAGCACATATTTATCAAATACAGGACTTGGCGTCAGACGTTCCCTTGCTGCGATGCTGGCACCTTTGCTGAACATATTATTGCCCTGAAAAACTCTTCTGGTCCTGCACAGAAATTCCAGTGTTCTTGGCATCCATTTCTCCCGGAAACCATCTCCCAGAAGGAACACTGACGTGACAATTTTCTGGTCACAGGCCTGCGTCATAATATGCAGAAAATCCTCATCCATGAGTTTCTGCATTTTTTCCTTTTCTCCTGTATCCTCCGGAAAAGAATGTCCGGCAACCTCAAGTTCGTCATAGTTCCGGCGTTCAACCGTCGCAACCACCGGACTGGTATTGTGGTTAAGGCTCATACTGTAAAGTGACATTGTTCCCAGATTATAATCACATGCCAGTACCATCCGGCTCCACAGATCTTCCGGCTGATACAGCATATAATTATACATGCTTTCCTCATGGCTCTGATAAAATACCTGATCGGTTTTGAGTCCCAGTCCCGCCGTTACCTTTCCCAGTACCTCCACCATCCTCTGATCCAGCTGCGATGTTGTGAACATGACTGCTTCAATATGTTCCAGAGACATTTCCATGGACAGCAATGAAAGACTTCTTTTGATAAAAAGTGTCAGCAGCGCCACCGGATCATACTCTGCCCCGGCAATCGTCACCGGATCACCCTTCCTTGCATCCTCCACAAGATGCAATACCGGAATGTCATCCCCATTCTCGATCCGTCTGGCTGCCTCTTTACCAAAAAACCACTGATTTACATCTCTGCGTCTGCAGAGCGTTGTCGGAATGTTATAAAGCTCCGCCCCCGCCAATACGGAAAGTGTCTCTGGCATATCCGCATCAGATGCAAGATAGCTGATCTGTGAAACTTCATCTCCAAGGTCATACCCCAGTACAAAGCTTTTTGTCTTCCTGCCTTCAAATAACATATGTCACACGTCCTCAAATCCTTGGCTGGAACAGATGTCCGCTTAAAAATCTGCGTCTGGTATATTCTGCAAGCAATCTGTCCGCCGTATTATAATCCTGTAAGGTCATTCCGATCATAAGGTCATTGATCAGATCATAACGTCCTGTCTGATTATTCTGATTAATATCACTCTTGGAAACCGTACCGCTCTCCGTCAGCTGCCCCTGTGCCGTACTGCCTTCATCCTCTGCCATAGTTTCTTCTGTCACATAATACTGCAGCTGTTCCCCAAAAAACAGAACAAACGCACTGACAAAGATGCCATCATACATTTCCCGCATGTCTTCGCTTCTGTATTCGTCTCTGCTCTCCGCATCACTGCTGAGCATATAGTGAATCACACATTTACTGCCCGGTCTTGTCTTATATTCCAGCATGGTTTTATCTGTAAACTGCTTCATCTGCGGGAGTTCCCTGATATATTTTGTACAGAACGGGAAAAACATTTTCTTATCCAGCATCTCTCTCAGAAAACTTCTCACCGTCTCCTGATCCGGCTGTTCTTCCTCATCATGCTCCGCATAATACTTCAGATAGGCAAGCCTGCATACCATCGGAAGTGATGTTCCTTCTATCGCCAGCTTACCGATTCTTGCGAAAATAAAACTTTCCGTAATCTGATCCTTTACAAAACTGTCATATGCATTCTGTGAAAGGAACGCTTTTTCCAGATCCGAACCCGCGCCGTCCCTGCAGAAATTTCGGAAAATATCCATGGTTTCCCCAACATATGCGCCACTGTAGAGCATCTGAAGAATGAGCTTTTCACTCAGTGCAAAAGTATCCACCCCAAATGATCCCGCTGCTTTCCACAGATCCCGCATTTCACGTACGGTTCCGGAAAAAGCGGCTACCAGGAATTTCAGCAGTTCCTCATCATATTTGCCTTTTCTGAATGCATAGAATGCAATTTCAGCCAGCTCCGCATCCTGTATATGGCTGTCCATATCCGGCATCCTGCCGCAGAGTCTGACAACACTTCGAGGATCCACTCCATAGGTTCCAAACTTTTTCAGCCACTCAATTGCCTTATCGTAAAGTCCGGTCAGAATCATCAGATCCATCATATCATTCCGTTCACGTCCCGGAAGCCTGTCCGGTTCCAGAACAACCAGATACTCTGATAACTGCCGTACAAAATCATTATCATAATAAAACCGGATCAGATTCTCACGGATTTCACTCCGGCAGTTCTCACGGATCAGTCCGGAAGCGGCAAGATCCCGATAACGCTCCACATTTTCCATCGTAATGGTATAAGCGCTCTTTCCAAGTTCACACAGGAACAGATCCAGGTTCTCCTCTCCTTCACGGATATATGGAATCGCAAGCTGTGAAAGATGCCCCGGAACTATCAGCTTGATGGTCACAAACGGAACCGTTACTGCAAAGCGGTGATTTTCCCTGTCTGACAGGAGGACTGTATATTCACTGCCATAAAGAGGTACATAGGCAGTACGCCCGGTAATCTGATAACGCATCTCATTCTGGCATTTGTCATACACAACCACAACATCCGTCATCTCATCACTTTCCACACAGATCTGCGCCGTATACAGTACAGACAGCACCATGGATGCATTCTGTGCATCCACCATCTGACGACTCAGCATATTCTGATACAGAAAGCCGAGTTCCGGACTGGTATGTCCCTTTGTCACCTGATCCAGCAGAAAATTTTCGATCTGAGGACGATACGTTTCAAACAGCTCCGGATATGTATCCTTATTCTCATACATGTATTTATACAGAATTGCATTCTGTCTGTAATCCAGACTGCTCTGGTAGGAAAAATACATCAGCACCATTCTGGAAATCTCACAGGGAAGTCTGCCGTTCTCATCCGTACTGATTGACATCATATAATACTCATAAAGTCTGGTAATCCGCAGCTGCCTGTCCACACCTCTTGCATACCACGTAAAGGCCTCCGCATCCGTCTGCTCATTTCTCATCAGCTGACTGCAGATTGCTTCCAGCGTATCATCCTGCGCCTTAATCTCATAACAGGAAACAAGAATATGATACAGGTGTCTGTTATACTGCTTTTCTCTTGCAGAAAGATATACAATCTGCTCAATCATCGGCGCCGTCAGCAGCTTTCTCCGTGCTGAGAATTCCAGTACCGCCAGTTCGAATGTCCCAAGATGCGTCAGCAGCGTCACATTCTGTGCAAGCATATGCAACGCATCCAGATACAGAATCGGACTTCTGCAGTCTGCTGCATTCTGACCTTCCAGCATGATCCACCTGTGTGAAGCACTTCCCGCATAATTCTCTGACAGGTACTGCAGAAGCCATGCAATTCTCCAGTTATCCGGATTATTGTGGAAAATCTCTTCAATCTTTGAGGAAACCTCATTGATATACGATTCTTCCCTGCTGCAGAGCGTTGTCAGATACAGATAATAACAATAAAGTGTATCTCCGCCTTCATGACAATCCTCAATCTGCGGTCTGATCTGCTGCAGAATCCATTCTCCCTCGTTCACCCGTGCCGCTGTAATCAGATACTGTGCCTGATACAGGCGGAATTCCAGATCTGCTCCGTCAAGTGCATTCATTCGGGCAATGATCTTCCCGGTTTCCGTCAGCCATACCCTTGAATTGATCTTTTTGGACCGAAAAGAAATATACTGTTTCATCAGTTCCGTGACCAGACGCTTCTTTTCCCTGTACATGGGCATGTCATTCCAGTAGTCACAATTCATTGAAGCATATATCGGAATGCGGAATGACGTATATGCATTATGGAACAGTATACTCCCGAAATTATTGCCGTCATGCAGTTTGTCACTGTCGAGACTAAAACCGAAATAACAGGTATTTCCGTCAAAATTTTCTTCGGTAAGTACCGTTTTGTCGGTACTGAGAAAATCTCCGTCCAGTTCTACCGAAAGAGTTGAATATCCCCAGCCGTTCCTGGTAATCGTAATGGTATGTTCTGTAACTCCTACGGAGTTATCCACATGAATCTCCGTCTGATCCGGAATATACTCAATTTTCTGTTTTTTATTTACTGCAAGCAGAAACTCTTCCACATTCTGCTCTGAATTTTTCTCTGCGCTGAGTCCCCTGTAAAGGCTTTCATGCTGTCTTTCATTTCCTGTGAAAATCTGGATAAACTCCGGAGAATAGAACAGCTGAACCGCTTCATCCCAATTTGTTTTGGCAAGATTGGCAAAATGAAACAGATTACGGATATCTCCCAGGCTGGACTCTATATGCTGTATTTCTACCGTAACCACAAAAGGCAGAAGATATTCTCCCTGATTGGAAATGATCCGGAAGTTCCCCTGCAGAACATCACCGCCGCCAAGACCCGCAGAATGAAATCTGTAACTGATATCATCAACACGACCTGTCAGCTGCGGTGTCAGGACTTCCATCCGCAGTTCTGTCGAGGAAACACTTCCCTCCACCAGTCTGTTCTCCGGTCCCTGTACAGTAAAAAAGCCTTCTGCTTCTTCTCCGGGTCGAATTGTCAGTTCAATCCGTTCCGCTGAAAATGTAAGGTTTCCTCTGTCATATTCAAATTGTCCGTTCAGTAACTTGTCAACGTTCTTTTTCAATCTGATATCCCCACCCGTTCATTGATTTCCCAAATCGCATAGCTACGTTCTATTTTACCTCAAAGCACACAAGTGGTCAAAAAGTATCATCTTTTTATAAATGTGCTCAAAGCCGCAAAAAGACCGGGTTCAGACATTTTCGTCTTATCCCGGCCTCATAATTTAAAAAATATTAATTTTATGATGCAATGCAATCACATCTTATTTTGTCAGCAACATCATGATATCATTACTTCTGCTGACAAACTTGGTCATTGCAGCTGCATCAAGCGGTGCATTCTGCAGTTTTGCAAGATCATAGAGCTGTTCGCAGATCATATCCACATTTTCGCCCTCTTCATGCTCCATCACATATTTTACCAGCGGATGATTTGCATTGAGGATCAGTGTCTGTCCTTCATTTCCGAAGTCTCCCATACCGCCCATGCCATTCATGGAGTACATCTTCATCATATCTGCCATACGACGGCTGTCTTCAGAAACAGTCAGCATGGAGGATACCTTCTTGTCCTTAAGCTTCTGGAGCTTTACATTCAGCTTGTCATTCTTAAGTGCCTTTTTGATCTTTTCTCCAAGCTTCTTCTCAGATTCTGCAAGTTCCTCTTCCGCTTTCTTTGAAGTCTTGCTCTTGAATGTATCTGTCAGATCCGCGTCAATTCTCTGGAAACGGATTCCTTCATTCTTGGATTCCAGCTGCTGGATAAACGGTGTATCAATGTTGCTGTTTAAGATAAACGCATCCATCTTCTGTGCCTTGAACATGTTAATATACTGGCTCTGCTGCTGTTCATCCGTTACATAATAGATAATGCGAGGTTCCTTTTCCTTCTTATCCTCTTCCTTGCCTGCTGCCGCATCATCCTTCTTTTCACCCTCTGCAGCCCTATCTGCATCAGAAACCGGATTGCCGTCAGCATCCACGACCTCAGCCTCGACCTTCTGGCCATTTTCATCCACTGCTTCCTGCTTTGCAGCTTCTTCTGCATCCTTATTGATCTGAAGTGCATCAGGCAGTGTCAGATATTTGCCGTCCAGATTCTTGAACAGAATGTAATCATTCATCTTTTCGCAGAACTTGTCATCCTTAAGGCATCCGTATTTGATGAAAGGACTGATATCGTCCCAGTATTTATCATAATTGTCCTTATCAGTCTTGCACAGGCCTGCCAGCTTTTCAGCAACCTTCTTGCTGATATAGTCGGAAATTTTCTTGACAAAGCCGTCATTCTGCAGCGCACTTCTGGAAACATTCAGCGGCAGATCAGGGCAGTCGATGACGCCTTTAAGGAGCATCAGATATTCCGGAATAACTTCCTTGATGTTATCTGCAATGAAGACCTGATTGTTATAGAGTTTAATCATACCTTCAATGGACTCGAACTCCATATTGATCTTCGGGAAATAAAGAATTCCCTTTAAATTGAACGGATAGTCCATATTCAGATGAATCCAGAATAAAGGCTCCTTATAATCATGAAATACCTTACGGTAAAATTCCAGATATTCATCCTTTGTGCAGTCCTTGGGATTCTTTGCCCACAGCGGATTGGTATCATTTAACATTTCCGGTCTCTTGCGGATCTTGTACTTCAGCTCTTCTTCCGGCTTTTCTTCCTTTTCGTCCCCGGCATCCTTCTTTTCTTCATCGGCCTTCTTATCCTCTTCTTTCTTCGGCTCCGGCTTTACTTCTTCGATCACGACATCGTCAGCGCGCTTCTCAGAAGCCTTGATGGTTTCCGTATCTGTCTCATTTGCTCTGGACATGTAGATCTCATACGGCATGAAGGAACAGTACTTCGTAATGACTTCTCTTGCCTTATATTCGTTGCAGAACTCCAGACAGTCCTCTGACAGATGCATCACGATTGTGGTACCGACTGTAGTTCTGCTGCCTTCTTCAATATCATATTCGGAACTGCCGTCGCAGGCCCAGTGAACCGGCTTTGCGTCTTTCTGGTAGGACAGAGTCTCAATCTCCACCTGATCAGATACCATGAATGTAGAGTAGAATCCAAGTCCGAAATGACCGATAATCTGGTCTCCGCTTGCCTTATCCTTATACTTTTCCATGAAATCCGTTGCTCCTGAAAATGCAACCTGATTGATATACTGTTCTACTTCCTCTGCGGTCATTCCGATACCATTATCACTGATGGTAATGGTCTTGGCCTTATCATCTAGAACCACATCCACCCTCGGCTTAAATCCTTCCGGAAGTGCATAATCTCCCATGGCATCCATCTTACGGATCTTTGTGATGGCATCACAGGCATTGGAAATCACCTCTCTGTAAAAAATGTCATGATCCGAATAAAGCCATTTCTTGATGATCGGGAACATGTTCTCACTGTTAATCGAAAGATTACCTCTTTTTGCTGCCATTTTAATCACTCCTTATATCCTTATAATTTATTGCTGCTGCCTCTGTATAGCCGGACAACTGCATTTAATATCCATACATCATCATGAAAAAGTTTAGTTCCCTCAAAATAAAAAGTCAACAAAAAATTAGCACTCATTTTGGATGAGTGCTAACAGTATGCTTGAAACACGCTCCAATAGCGGGATTTCATATTTCTAAAACTTTTGTAAATTTATGAAAACACTTTCTGCAGTACTGCTGTCCTCTTTTCCATGCATTTACGCGTCGTATGGCTTTCAAGTGCACCGTCATAGCCATGAATCGTTCCCTTTGTATCTATCAGCATGACACTTCCGCCTGCGTCCTTAAGTCTGTCCGCATATGCAGCGCCTTCATCATGCAGACAGTCAAATTCTGCGACTTCCACATATGCAGGTACAATTTCCTCCGGCAGTTCATTCTGCATGGGCGACGCCTTCCTTTTATCCTCCTGTGAACAGTTCTGCAGATACATTTCCCACATTGCAGCATTATTAACGCTGTTCCAAAGCGGCGTATCAGGATATTTCCGCATGGAATCCGTTTTCATCCGTACATCTGTCACCGGATAAAAAAGCATCTGCAGACATGGTTTTATCAGTTTTTCCTGTTCATACCGATTGCACAGACATGCCGCCAGCGCTCCTCCTGCGCTGTCACCTGCCACTGCAATTTTCCCCGGATCAATTTTCAGCTGCTGCGCATTACCGGTCAGCCATCTGTAAACTGTGATCACATCTTCAAGACCAGCAGGAAAAGGATGCTCAGGCAGAAGTCTGTAATCAGGCATGACAACTCTGCAATGTACCCGCTGTACATAAACAGCTGCCAGCTGCTTATGATACGGTGCTGCCTTATATCCAAAACCGCCTCCATGTATATACAGAATACATGGCAGCATCTTCTCTTCATGCTCCGGCTCATAAATGTCTGTCGTGATTTTTCTCCGATCATCCTGATTCATCACTTCAATTCCATGCACGGATGCACGGACGTCCGGCGGAACCGACACCATTTTAAGCATAAGTTCCTGCACCGGTTTTGCCAAACGCAGAATACGGGGTTCAAATGCCAGATTCTTTGCAATTTTATTCATTTCAGGATCAATCGGATATTTATCCCAGCTTGTTTTTTTTATGATATTGCTCTCCTTGTAATAAACTGAATTTTATTTACAATAATACTCTTTTATGTTGTATTTTGGTATGTTAAAATTATTTTCAGAATATTATCATATACGAAATGGAGGTATGGCGATGCAATATGAAATACAGGGTGCACCATTTTCCGTACTGATCTGTAAACTGGGTGCAGAAGAAGCCATGAAATGCCAGAAGGGCGGCATGGCGTGGATGAGCAGCAATATGAAGATGCAGACCTCCGGCGGCGGTCTTGGCAAAATGTTTGGCAAGCTCGTAACCGGCGAGTCCATGTTCTACAATACCTATGTTTCTGAAGGCGGAAATGGCGAAATTGCTTTCGGAATGAGTTTTCCCGGCAACATTATCTCAGTTGATGTCAGTCAGAAGCCGATTGTTGCACAGAAACGCGCTTTCATGGCATGTGAAAACGGCGTTGATATGAGCATCTTTTTTCAGAAAAAAGTCGGCTCAGGTATCTTCGGCGGTGAAGGTTTCATCATGCAGAAGTTCAGTGGTCATGGGATGGCTTTTCTTGAAATTGACGGTTCAACTGTAGAACGTGAACTTGCTGCCGGTGAATCCATCACCGTTGACAGCGGATACATAGCTGCAATGGAAGACACCTGCAGCATTGATATCCAAATGGTCAGCGGCATCGGTAACGTTGTATTCGGCGGCGAAGGCCTGTTCAACACCGTAGTCACCGGTCCCGGTAAAGTATGGCTTCAGACGATGCCCGTACCCACACTCGCAAATGCTCTGCTTCCATATCTGCCAACCAAAACTGGCAACTGATGCTGTTCTTATAAAAAGATCCCGGAGAAACTGCAGGTTTAAACAGACTGCAGGTCTCCGGGATCTTTTCATTACATTCTTTCTGTTACCTTTTCCTCAGTTTATACACTCATTCCTTCGGAACTTCATCTTTGGGTCCGATTCCCTTCGTCGCCGGGAAATATACTTTGGCCAGATAAATTACCGTAAAGACAACTGCACCGATTATACCGATTACATAGGAAGCCTTTGTTCCACCGGCACTTGTCCCCATATTGAAGCATTCCGGTGCATAACACAGATAGGTAATGCTGACTGCCGACATAAATGCTGCCGGAACTGCCGCCATAAAGCCTGCATTTGGCTTAACATTTCTTGCAAGATAGGTCGCGCCTGCCCAGAGAGCGATCATTGCAAGTGTCTGATTGGACCATGAGAAGTATCTCCAGACCACATTGTAATCCATGAATGAAATCAGATAACCGACGCCCAGCAGCGGAATTGCCAGCGGAAGACGTTTTTTAATGCTGGTCTGGTCGATTTTGAACCAGTCTGCAATAGTCAGTCTCGCGCTTCGGAATGCTGTATCACCGGAAGTAATCGGACATGCTACAACTCCAAGCAATGCCAGAATTCCTCCGAATTTGCCAAGAAGCCCTGTGGAAATTTCATATACGGATGCGGAATTACCACCTTTTGCTGCCAGAAGTCCTGCAGTGCCATTATAAAAAGCGATTCCTGCAGATGCCCAGATCAGTGCAATAATACCCTCTGCCACCATGGCACCATAGAAAATCTTACGTCCCTGTTTCTCACTCGTCAGGCATCTTGCAATCAGCGGAGACTGTGTTGCATGGAATCCTGAAATTGCACCGCATGCTACTGTAATGAACATCAGCGGCCAGATAGGCTTTGCCTTATCCGGATACATATTGTAGAATCCGTCCCAGAGTTCAATCATCGGACGGGTTCCGTTATTGGCAATCGTACCACCTGCAATTCCGAGTGCCATAATAATCAGACAGATACCGAATACCGGGTAGATCTTGCCGATCAGCTTATCAATCGGCAGAAGTGTTGCCAGAAAATAATAAATCAGGACAATCACTGTAAAGATAGCCGTGCCCTTTGCATTATTCGGTGTAAACATTTTAGCCAGAAGTCCCGCAGGCCCTACCATGAATACAACACCGACCATGACCAGAAGGATGACCGAGAAAACTCTCATCACATTTTTCATCACGGGTCCCAGATACTTGCCTGTAAGTTCAGAAACACTTGCCCCATCGTTTCTCATGGACAGCATACCGGTCAGGAAATCATGAACACCACCTGCAAAAATGGTACCAAATACAATCCACAGATAAACGCTGGGTCCCCAGATTGCTCCCGAAAGTGCTCCGAAAATCGGTCCGAGTCCCGCAATGTTCAGGAGCTGGATCAGGAACGCTCTCCACGGCTTGATCTCGACATAATCTACACCATCAGGATGTGCCACACAGGGTGTCCTTCTGTCGTCCGGATGAAATACCGACTCGACAAACTTACCGTAGGTCAGATAGCCAATGATCAGTAATGCCAATGCCAGAAAAAAAGAAATCATGCCCCATTTCCTCCTTTTGAATAATCCTGTTTTCCTGATTGAAAACAGTTCATTCTGCTGATTTAAGCCTAGCACTTCTGTGCTATAAAACAAGGCACAGATTTTATAATTTTTTAACTTTTATTTGTGCATAATGCATGTATTTTTTCTTTTTTCTCACATTTACATATGCATTTTGTTAATAGATTATGTCTCTATTATATTTATACACCTATATATTGATTTTCTATTTTTTCAGAACAAATTGTATATTGTGTATACAACTTTATGGTTTATTAATAATTAACTAACACTTTTGACACATTTAGAGACTATGGTTAAGTCGTTGGCAGGAAAAATCATACAATCAGTCCTGCATGTGGAGGGTATACAATGTCAGACGAAAAAGAAGAAAGCAAAATCGAAAAACTTGCAGAAAAAAAGAAGACAAAAGCAATCATGAAGATCATGGAAAAGGCCGACAGCACGGTAGTTATCGATGCACTTAAGGCACTGTCCGGAATCGGTGATGAGGATTCTATCAACTGCATCACATCCTACCTTGACAGTACGGACAGCACCATCAAGGTTGCTGCAGCAAATGCCGCCATGTCCATCAACTCTGAATATTTAAAGACACAGGTACGTCGTGTCTGCAACAGTGAAAAAGACTCAAATGTGCATCAGCAGCTCCTTGCCGCACTGAATGCATAATGAGTTCTGCTTTTCCTGTTTTCTGAAATCATTTTGTATGCTACAATGAACCCCGCTGTATCAAATACACTGCAGAGGAGTTCATTGTGAAATACAGAAATCTGATTATTGATTTTTCAGTCATGCTGATCATCATTCTGATGGTCGGTTTTTCCGAATATTTTACCGAGAAAGAAATTCTCTTCCCGGAGATTGCCGCTCTTTCCATTGGTTACCTTCTGTCTCCCAAACGTTCCTGGAAAGTCAGTGGTCCCCGCATGCTGCTTCTGATCAGCCTGTGTGCATTCCTTGGCATCTGTATTGTCCGTTTCCTCCCCGGCAGCCTCTGGCTCCAGATCACAATTGCATTTTTCATCGGTCAGATGATATTGCTTTTCTCCGGTACAACGCTGGCACCCATGATTTCTGCCATTGTGCTGCCTGTTCTTCTGCAGTCGGAAAGTCTTATCTATCCGCTTTCTGCCGCATTCCTGACCGGAATGATTCTCCTGGTACACTGTCTGCTTGAGTATCTGAAGCTGCGTCCACATGAAGTCTTCCATGCGCTGCCGCTTCCATGTGAAAGAGATCTGGCTGCCTGTCTTCTCCGTACAGGTTTTGTCTGCCTGTTGTGCAGAATCCTGCTGCCTCACGGCTGGAGTTATCTCATCGCTCCGCCTCTTCTGGTCGCCTTTACCGAAATGTCAGCTTCCGGCAGCCGCATCAGGAAAATGCCTGTCAGGACAATTTTTCTCTTTACCTTTTGCGCGCTGGATGGCACTTTATGCCGCGCCATACTGCAGCTTATGTTCGGTCTTCCGCTTACCTGCGCTGCTGTTGTTTCTGTCCTGATTCTTCTTTTTGTCATTCACCGCAGTCGGATGTATCTTCCGCCTGCAGGTGCCATTGTTCTTCTGTCCATGCTGATCCCGGCAGAAATATTGCCCTTTTTTCCTGTCGAAGTTGCAGCCGGAAGTATTGTACTGACACTGATTTCTCTTCTCTTTTTCGGCGAAAATCTGGAGGCTGCGTGGCTTCGTTTTGTCACTCTCGTCCACCGGAATTTTTCCCATGCAGAAGACTGAATTTCCTTCCATTCTTAAAAAGGCAGATCCGGAAAATTCCGGATCTGCCTTTTCGGGTTTAACACTGCATTGTGCCGCCACCCCCACTCATCAGCGGGCCTTTTCCTACTGTTGTCTTATCATTTTTTCCACTGAGTTTTTCTGCTTTATATCCTCCTTTCGCATTTTCCAGGGCAGATGCTTTTGCAATACCTTTTGCAAGACCAAGTTCCTCCGCTCTTCTCCGCTGCGTTCCTCCATTAACTTCATCCAGTTCATCATCTGTAAGATCCTTGCCCATCACGTTCTCCTTTCTGAACCTCTGATCATCTTCCAGACAGTTCATCCATTATGTTATTTGCCCTGCTCTATCAGTTTTATCGGTCTTTACCCATAAAACTGTACTGTCCTGTTTTCTTCTCATTCTATTTCCAGAAAATCCATAAATCCGGTTACTTCAAATACTTCCATTACGTTTTCTCCTACATTGCAGAGAACCATTCTGCCCTTCTTTACCATCTGCTTATGTGCAGAGAGCAGTACTCTGAGACCTGCCGATGAGATGTACTCCAGTTTCTGCATGTCAATCCTGAGTTCATCACACCGTGGAATCACCTTCTCAATCACTGCTTCCAGCTCCGGTGCCGTCGTTGTATCCACTCTGCCTTCCACCTGTAATACAACTCTGCTGCCTTCGATGCTTTCTGAAACATTCATGTTTGCCTCTCCTTTTTGAAAATGATTTGAAATTCAGACGATAAGTCAGAACATTGTAGTCTGCCCGACATATTCAGTATCATCAAGGCGCTGTCTTGCTACAAGCTCTGCAAAAAATCCTTTCTTTTCTATCAGTTCCCTGTAATTTCCATCTTCAATGATTTTCCCTGCATCAAGAACAATAATCCGGTCACACTGCCTGATCGTGGAAAGGCGATGTGCAATTACAATTCTTGTACACTTCATTGAATCCAACGACTCCGATATCTTTTTCTGCGTGATATTATCAAGCGCGGATGTTGCTTCATCAAACATCAGAATTCCAGGCTTTGGTGCAATTGCCCTTGCAATCATCAGCCTTTGTCTCTGTCCTCCGGATACTCCGCCCTGCCCTTCTGAAATTATTGTGTTCATTCCCATGGGCATATTACGAATGTCTTCTGCAATTCCTGCCAGTTCTGCTGCATCCCACGCTTCCTCCAGCGTCAGCCAGGGCGCGGACACGACAATGTTCGAATAAATGTCTCCGGAAAAAAGTTTTCCTTCCTGCATTACCACCCCGATCCTGCGGCGGAGTGATTTCAGATCAATCTTTGCCAGATCCTGTCCATCATAATAAACAGCACCTCTGGCCGGAGTTTCAAAGCCCAGCAGTATCCTGAGCAGCGTCGATTTGCCGCAGCCTGTTTTCCCTACAATTGCCACATACTGCCCGGGGCGTATCTTCAATGACAGATTATCCAGAATCAGCGGCATTTGCTCTGAATAGCGAAAGGAAACATTATTCAGTTCTATACCACCTGATAATTTTGTAATGACTTTCTTACCAAGCGCTACCTCCGGAACTTCCTGCAGAATGGGTCTTACCATCTCATACTCAGGCTTTATCTCCGCAACAGTCAGTGCCACCCCCGTCAGGGACAGAAAAGCACCGCTCACCATTCCATATGCCACACTGAACGAATAAAAATCCGCAACACTGACTTTCGTCTTTACTGCAAAATAGTACATTGCAATATTTCCTGCCAGCGCAATTGCCGTTGTGATCACAGAATTAATCTTGATGAGCGTTGGCGGATCATACGTAAGAGAAGCACTTTTCTCATAGGCACCTGCCCATCTGGTAAATGCACGCTTCTCCGCGCCTGAAAGTCTGATCTTCTGTATCCCGCTGATCAGTGCGTAATTTATCCCGGATTCTTTTGCCTCCGCGCCGAGCCTGAGCGTCATCTGATTCATTTCAACCACCGCAGAAAAGAGAGAAACCACAACGGTTATGAGAATCACTGTAAACGCCGGCAGCACAAGTCCCGGTGCATACCTGAAAATCTGTGTAATATACACAAGTGAAAATACAGAGGTAAGTCCTGCTGACAGAATTGTATCTGTCAAAATCATACAGAGATTATTAATGCTCTGTGCCCGGTTTGAAAGTTCACCGGAACTGTATTTTTTAAAAAATGCAACAGGAAGTGATAAAACCCTCATCATCGATGCCGCCTCGACTGCTGCGGACGTCTTTGTCTGTATGCGCATAAGGAGCATGTTCTTTACACCTGACAGAAGTGATCCCGTTATCGTCACACACACCAGTAAGATCACCGTTGCTGTATAAAGCTGTATATGATCGCTCCCGGCAACATATGCAAATATAATGTTAACGATCTTTGGTGAAAGCATTCCCACAAGTATTACAGCAAGCGTAGCTGCTGCAATCAATATATAATCTGCTGCAGAAAGTGTCTGTACAATATAAATCAGCAGATCTCTGAATCTGAGCTTTTTCAACGGCAGCGGTTTATAAAAGCTGATAGCCTCTCTCTCAAATTCATCTGCATTCTTCCGGTTAACTTTCACCCGTTTTCCCGTTTTTTCATCAAAAAATGTATATCCGGTCAGCCCTGCCGGCAGCAGTGCCGTTACCCCGCCGCTTTTCCTTCTGGCAAGAAATGCCCCTGCTGCTTCCCTGTACCAGCTGCCCGTCAGCTGCACACTTCTTCTCATAATTCCTGATGGCCGCATCAGATATTCCAGCTGCTCATTGATATCCTTTATGTTTTCCGGCAGTTCCTGTATCTTCACATGATAAAATTTCAGTATTTCATCAACAGCATCTTTGGTCTTCTGACGTTCATCCAGCATCGATGCCGTTATGCCACGTCCCATCACAATTCCGGCCATCTGAATAAAGGAATTTTCAAATGCCTCATTGTCATTCTGCTGTCTTTGTCTTATCTGCTCATCAAACCATCCCACTTATGTTCGCTCCCTGTTCATTCGTTAGATACAAGAGCGGTATACAGACCGCCTTTTCTGTACAGCTCATCATGTGTTCCGCGTTCAACTACCTTACCTTTATCCATGACAATAATCTCATCGCAGTCCCTGATTGTTGACAACCGATGGGCAATTACAATCTGCGTAATTCCTCTGTCCTGAATTGTCCGGATCACTTCATATTCTGTCTTTGCATCAAGCGCGGAAGTTGCTTCATCCATAATCATCAGTGTAGGATCCTGCGCCAGCACCCTGGCAATTTCAAGCCTCTGCCTCTGTCCCCCGGACAGATCTCTGCCGCCTTCGGTCAGTCTGTAATCATAACCGCCCTCACGCTGCATGATATCCTCATGCAGTTTTGCATCCCGGGCCGCCATGATTACCTCAAAATCTTCTATGGAACTGTCCCACATACGTATATTTTCTGCAATGGTATCTTCAAAAAGTATGATATCCTGATCAACTGCCGCAACTGATCCGGTGAAAACGCTCCTGTTTATTTTGGGCAACGGTTTACCGTCAAAAAGAATTTCTCCTGACCACGGTTTGTACAGCCCGGAAATAAGTTTTGCCAGCGTTGATTTTCCGCATCCGGACGCTCCGACAAACGCAATCTTCTGTCCCTGCCTGATATGCATACTGAAATGCTCGATCAGCGGAGGCTCCAGCCTTGAATATCCGAAAGTGACATCTTTCATTTCCATATCACCGGACAGTTTGCCATACTCTACATTTTCCTCAAGTTCCTGTACATCCACATCTGACGGATAATCCATAATATCCTGCACACGTTCCATCCGGGTGCGCATCTCCTGAATGGTCTGCGATGCCGAAACAAGTGACTGCGCAGGAGCCATGAAGCCCTGCAGGAATCCCTGGAACGCCATAATCATACCGATGGTGAAGTTCCCGGTCATCGTCAGATATACGCCCAGCAGCAATATAACTGTATCTGTAAGCGAAGACACAATTTCAGGAATCAGCCCCAGATGGTTATACAGCTTATCATACTCCACTTCTGCATTATTTACGCTTGCCTGGTAACCGGCCCATTTTTCAAAAAATCCGTTCTCCGCACCCGAAGCCTTGATCGTTTCGATCATCTCTATGCCGGCTACAGTTGTTCCTGCAAGTTTTCCTGCATCCCGCATCTGCACTCTTGTGATATTAATCCGTTTCCCTGATATCAGCTGCGAAACTCCTGCATTAATCAGTATGGAGCAAATGCCTGCCAGCGTCAGAAGCGGACTGTACCTGAGCATCGCCACCAGATAAAAAACCATCATTGCTGTATTAAGTGCAAGCGGCGCAAACGTCTGTATAAAAGTATTGGCAATGCTTTCATTTTCCTGCTGAATCATGGAAATATCACCGGCCAGCCTCTGTGAAAAAAATTCCATCGGCATGCGCAGCACATGCCAGAAAAATTCTGTATTTGCCGTAATTGCAAGCTTCCCGTTGATTTTCAGTGAATAGACTGCCTGTATCCATTCCATTATGATCATAATGATTGCTGCAACACTCATCGCACCGATTAACGGATAAAACCATTCCGGATTCTTCCCTGTCAGCAGTCTGTCCAGAAATATGCGTGAAAATACCGGATTGATAATGCCCATAACCGATGTAATCGTCGTTGTCAGAATGACGAAAGCCATGGCTACCGCAGATCCCTTAAGTTTCTTCCCGGCAAACGACATTATGGAAGCCGGCTTTCCTCCTGGCCTGAACTCCTTTGTCGGTACAAAGAAAAGGCATATTCCCGTAAACGCTTCGTCAAACTGATCCATGGACACTGAATATGCGCCTTTTGCCGGATCATTGATATAGGCTTTATTTCCCCGGAACCCGTCCAGCACAACAAAATGATTGAAATTCCAGTGTATGATACAGGGAAATTTACCTTCTGTCTTAAGTTCCGCCGGTTCATACCGACAGCCCTTTGCATCAAATCCATAGTTTCTTGCAGCTTTCAGTATATTTGATGCCTTTGAACCATCTCTGGATACCCCGCAGTCCTTACGTACCTGCGTAAGCGGAACCCACAATCCGTAATAAGCCATTACCATAGTAAGCGAAGCTGCCCCACATTCAAGCGCTTCCATCTGCATTACCACAGGTACTTTTGCCACCCCTTTTGTCAGAGGCATCATTTGCTTATTTTTCATGATCTTCTTCCTAATTCATCAGAAATGAGATAGGTGATATGCGCTCAGTCACAATCTGTGCCGCATATGTACCATCAGCAGTTTCGGTTGAAATTGTCACAGGATAATACATCGCCCCCGCCTTCATCTCCCCGAGGTGTCTTGCATAAGCATTAAATTCATCCGTAATTTCGAACGGCTTCGTTGCAACAGCCTTTACCGTACCGGTACCGTCGCTGCCTATATTTACTGTCATACCCTCACCGATATCAAATATATCATCCGCATTTACATAAGCGGTCGCCGTTCCGTCCTTCACAATGACAACTGCATCATCATATGTTTCAATATGACCGTATATCCCCCAGATACTCACCCCTGCAAGGAACACGATAATTGCGGTAAGAACCATCCATAACGCCGGATTGGATACTTTAATATACGCGTTTAACTGTTCCGGACTGCTGATCCGTTCAAGACTCTTTTCACGGAATATACTGCTCATGTACGCGCTCTCCTTCTGCGAATACCACTGAAAAAAATCATATGTCCATTAAGAATCAATGTCATTTAGATAAGCATTTCGTCTGTTAGGAAAGGTATCTCACAGGTTACAAGCCTCTGAAAAATCTGTTTAGTTAAGAAAAGGCATGTGAAAACGGTTGAGATTTGAATCAGGAAAACA
>JAKVKH010000017.1 GCA_022486625.1 Butyrivibrio sp.
ATCCATGAACATAAACAATAGAAACGTAACAAAAATCATGGATAAATAACAGATACATTCAACCCGACCACACAAGCCCGGGTTTTTCAAAAAACATCTAAATCGACCACACGCGAACCTCTGACATCTAAACTGACTACTCGCCAAGCACTGACATCTAAATCGCTCTGTCACAAGGTTTTAAGCTCGTTTTGACATGTTCCCTCGAAGTAAGAATCAGGCAATTTCCGAGCGGTGGTTTTTATGGCAAAAACCTTGAAATGCCCTTATTTCAAGCCCTTTTTTACGGCTGATTTTCAACCCTTGACATCAATACCACGCACTCGACGTGCACCGTCCACGGGAACTGGTCACAGCAGCAGGCCTTTCTGACGTAGTAGCCGCCGGCAAGCAGCTGCTCCAGATCTCTGGCAAGGCTCGTCGGCTTGCAGGAAACATAGACAAGATTCTGCACGCCATAGTTTATGATCTTCTGCAGTGCCTTGGGGTGAATGCCGTCACGCGGCGGATCGAGGATGATATAGTCCGGCTTCTCCGTAATGTCATCGAGAACCTTCAGCACATCCCCCGCGATAAATTCGCAGTTCGTAAGGTCGTTCATCTTCGCATTCTCTCTGGCCGCTTCCACCGCCTCTTCGACAATTTCCACACCGATTACCCGGTCCGCAACAGGAGCCATCAGCTGCGAAATCGTACCGGTACCGCAGTACAGATCATAGAGCACGTGTCTGTGCGGCTCCTGCTGCCCGTCGCCAGCCTGCCCTGCAGTCACATCTGCGACATAATCCTGAACGGTTCCATACAGCACTTCCGCACTCAGACTGTTTGTCTGGAAAAAAGAAAACGGTGTAATCCTGAAGCGCAGCCCCAGCAGCTCTTCGTAGAAGGAATCGGTTCCATACAGTGTTTCTGTTCCCTCATCTTTGACCGCGTCTGCCATGGAATCATTCTTCGTATGCAGAATACCGACGATCTGTCCGTCCAGCCGGAGTGCGAGAAGTGCATCCTTAAATCCGGTCAGGTCATGTGTTTCCTGCGTTGTCGTAACAAGATCAATCAGGATCTCTCCTGTTCTGGCCGCCTTTCTGACCAGCAGATGACGCAGATATCCCTCCTGTTTCATACGATGATAGAAGGTGATGTTATGCTGCTCATAATCTTTGGCAAAAAAGTCAGTCACACAGCCGATAATTCTGCGGTAATCCTCATCCACGATCTGGCACTGTCTGACACTGACAATATCATACATGCTGCCGCGCTTATGCATGCCGAGGGCAAGCGGACCGCCCAGATACTCATCTCCGAAGGTAAACTCCATCTTATTGCGATAGCCGAACTGAATGGGACTTGATTTGATTCCTTCCCAGGTGCACTCCTCTTCCTGTCTTGAGAGCACCTCGCGCAGAAGGCTTCTGACCTGCTGCTCCTTCAGCCCCAGTTCCTTGGAATAGGGCATGCTCAGATACGCACACCCGCCGCACTCTCCGAAATGCGGGCAGGGACTCTTCACCGCATCCGGTGCTTCTTCCAGTACCTCCAGAAGCCTTGCCTCTGATTTATTCTTATGAACCTTCTGCACCATGCAGGAGACCTTCTGTCCCGGAAGCGCATTCTTTACAATACATTTTCCCTCCGGTGTTTCGATCACACCTTTATTCGGAAAGTCCACACGTTCTACAACACCTTCAATAATTTCCTTTTTTTTCATCAAATTTTTCCTTATTCTTCTTTATACACAGTAAGAGAGCGGAACGCACTCATCATGTACATCCCGCTCTCCGCCTTGCATTTCATTTTACGTGATGCTCAGTCCTTTTTCTCAGACTTCTTGTCATCCTCTTCTTCGAAGTCATCTTCGAAATCGTCATCAAAATCATCATCATCATAGTCATCTTCATATGCAGGTGTCATATAACGATATACTGCAAATGCGATTGCTGCAACTGCTGCAACTGCCCCGATGACTGCGAGCACCCAGAGGATTACGTTGGACGGCTTGCCGGTGCTTTCCTGGTCCTTCTTGTTCAAAAGCTCATTGATCTTGGTCATTTCCAATACATCATCTAACTTTGTTCTCATTCCCATATGCAGCCCCTTTCCTTTAAGTGCTTTCTGTATCACTTATTTTACCACTGAACAGAGTATATTTCCATTCTATATATACATTTTCACACTTTTTTCAGTTTTGCGAATGCGGCATACATGACCTTCTGTCCGCATTCATCAAAGGCAACCGTAACCTTATAGTCTCTTGGCCCCTGCTCGACCTGTTTCACCGTGCCGGTTCCGTATTTTACATGCTCTACACGATCTCCTTCGCCGTAATCCGGCTTAGCAGCCATCGGCATTCCTTTGGTCAGCCCGCCGAGTGAAGCACCCGCATGTCTTGTGGATGCGCCTGCGATAAACGGTTTGTCCGGTACAGCGGACGGTTTCTTCCTGCCTGCCGCAGCTCTTGGCCGCTTTCCCAGTCCGTAGATACTGCTGCCATATTCATGGTCAACCTTTTCTCCGCTTCCTGCGCCATATCCGGAACGGGTTGCATAGCCTCTGCCGTCATATCCATAGCTGGTATTTCTGCTGCGTCCCTCATAGCCTTCTTCATCATCCGCTCCTGCAGATGCTTTCTTACGGTACATCCTGCCGGTGCTCAGATCAATGTCATCATCATCGTCAATGGTATCTCCGTCATCAAACAGGAACGCAGGCTTCTGCTTCCTGCTGTTTGAGGAATCATCCATCAGTTCCCTGGGAATCTCCTCCACGAAACGGCTGACATGATTAAACTGCAGCTCTCCGTGTATCATCCTGGCTCTGGCCGCTGTAATGGTGAGCATCTTCCTGGCACGTGTAATACCGACATATGCAAGACGCCGCTCCTCTTCCATTGCTGCAGGATCACTTTCTTCCTGCTGCAGCGTCATGTAACTTGGGAAAAGACCTTCCTCCATGCCTGCCATATACACGTTCTGAAACTCCAGACCCTTGGCACTGTGCAATGTCATCAGGAGAACCTTGTTGTCATCACCTGTTACATTATCAATATCCGCAACCAGTGCCACTTCCTCCAGGAATCCGCCAAGTGACGGCTCTTCCGCCTTTTCCTCATAACTGACAATCTTGGAAATCAGTTCGTCGACATTCTGTGTACGGTCATTGTCACCGCTTGCGTCATCCTCCTCGTCAAGCGACTTCAGATAGTCCATATAGGAAATGGTGCTGATAATGTCCCTGGTCAGTTCTTCAATGGAATAATCCTTTGCCCTGGTACGGAATGCACGGATCATCAGGTCAAAGCTCTTCAGCTTCTCCGCTGCCTTTCCGCCGACGATCATGTCCGCATCCGTAAGCGCATCATAGAAGCTCTTTAAATGTGCATCCGCATAGCTCTGGATTTTTTCAATGGTAGTGGCACCGATGCCGCGCTTTGGCACATTGATAATACGCTTTACCGCAAGGTCATCCAGACCGTTGTCAATCGTCTTCAGATATGCCAGCAGATCCTTGATTTCTCTTCTGGAATAGAAATTCGTACCGCCGACAATATCATAAGGGATTCCGCTTAAAATGAACCGTTCCTCGATCAGTCTGGACTGTGCATTGGTCCGGTACAGAACTGCGGTGTCACAGTAATCCGCCTTCCCGTCTCTTTTCTGCTTTACCACATCCTCGGCAATAAAGGCAGCCTCATCCTGTCCTGACTCAAACTTGCAGAAACGGATCTTATCTCCTGCGCCTTCATCAGTCCAGAGTGACTTTTCCTTTCGTCCGCTGTTGTTGCGGATTACCTTGTTGGCTGCATCCAGAATGTTCTGCGTAGAACGGTAATTCTGCTCCAGTTTGACTACCACGGCGTCCTGATATACTTTTTCAAAGTCCAGAATGTTTCTGATGTTCGCACCGCGGAACCTGTAGATGGACTGGTCATCATCTCCGACCACGCACAGATTTCTGTACTTGGAAGCCAGGAGCCTGATCAGCTCGAACTGCGCATTATTGGTATCCTGATACTCATCCACCATGATATAGCGGAACCGTTCCTGATAATAATCCAGTACATCCGGGCAGGCTTTAAAAAGTTCAACGGTCTTCACGATGAGATCATCAAAATCCATTGCATTGTTTTTTCGCAGATTTGCCTGATATTCCTGATATGCCTTGGCGATTCTGATCTTCTCGGAATCACCCGCCGTACTCAGAGAATATTCATCCGGTGTGACCAGATTATCCTTGGCAGAGGAAATACTGCTCATGATCCTGCGGATCTTGAGCGACTGTGTTTCCAGCTGATAACGTTTGCAAATGTCTTTCATGACGCTCTTGGAATCATCACTGTCATAAATGGTGAAATTCGTCTGATAGCCAAGCCTGTCTGCGAAACGTCGCAGAATCCGGACACAGGTGGAATGGAATGTGGTAACCCAGATGCTCTCGGAGCCAAAACCGACGATCTTGTCCACTCGCTCACGCATCTCGCCTGCTGCCTTGTTGGTAAAGGTGATTGCCATGATATTCCATGGATTTACACCGCACTGATCAATCAGAAACGCCACTCTGTGCGTCAGAACTCTTGTTTTTCCTGATCCCGCACCTGCCAGTATCAGTACCGGTCCTTCTGTCTGCAATACTGCCTTTTTCTGTTCGGGATTTAACGTATCATATATACTCACTGATGTCTTTCCTTACTCTTCTTTTCGTTTTTGGTCCTGTCTTTTGCTTTTGTCTGTTCCTGCTCTGCCTTGCAGTTATCGAGCAGCTTCTCGATAATCAGCTTTTTAACATAAACGTCATAGCTGAGAAGCGAGATAAAGGAAAAAAGCTGCATCTCATCTTTTGTCTCTTCAGGTGCATCTGCAAATACCTTCTGTGACATCTTGAACTTTCTGGTAATATCCTCTTTGAGAAAGCTTACCTCTTCATCATCCTGCCCGCAGATGGTTTTATAGATATCGCTGAGTGTGAGCGCTTCCGTATCACTGAGATGAAATTTCTTTTTCACCGGCTCCAGAAGTGTCTGTATATCATTAATAGACAGAACACTTTTATAATAATAGATAAAGATCAGCAGAATCAGATGATCTTTCGAATACTTCTTTCTGACCGGAGGCGGCAGAAGATCATTCTTTGCATAGTTATTGATCATGGTCTTGGTCAGCACCTTGTCTTCACCCGGATATCTGGTTGTCTTACGCAGCTTCTCTTCCATAAAGGTGGTCAGCTGATCCATATACAGATCAATCCCCGGAATATCCTCCAGCTGGATATTATCTATCCTGCCAAGACTTGCCATTATGCTGTTCAGTACATCTTCATTATCCAGTGTCATTATTTTGCCCCTGTTTTTGTCTTATGCCTTTGTCTGCTGCGCCATTCTGCGCATTTCTCTGGCGTTTTCAGTTACTGCGTCTGTAATCTCTGCGCCCCCCAGAAGTCTTCCCAGTTCCTGGATGCTTTCCTCTTCCTGCAGCTTCCGGATTCTGGTAATGGTTCTGTCTTTTTCCAGCCCCTTTTCAATCAGGTAATGCGTATCTGCCATCGCCGCGATCTGCGGCAGATGAGTAATACAGATAATCTGATGCCCCTTTGCAAGAACACCCAGCTTTTCAGATACTTTCCATGCCGTGCGCCCGCTGATACCTGTATCAATTTCATCAAAAATAAGAGTTTCGATCTCATCCTTATCAGCAAGCACAGTCTTAAGCGCCAGCATGATTCTTGAAAGCTCACCGCCACTTGCAATCTGGTCAAGCGGTCTGACGCTCTCACCAGGATTCGTGGAAATCATGAATTCCACATCATCATATCCGTTTGCACTGATATGTGCCTCATCCGGTCGCACCTGAATTTCGAACTGAACATCCAGAAAATTAAGGTCGATCAATGCCTTTTTCATCTTCTGTGCCAGTGTCTGCGCACTGCCACGCCTTTGCTGCGAAATCTTCCCGCACAGTTCCAGTGCCTCGGCAGTTGTCTTCTCCAGTTCCTTCTTCACCTGTATCCGATGTGCATCGAGATCCTGCAGCATTTCCAGGTGCTGCTGCCTTTCATCATGATATTCCAGAATCTTCGCAATTGTAGCGCCGTACTTATCCTTCAGATGATTGATCAGATTCAGACGATCCTCCGTATGCCGGAAGTCCTCTTCATCAAATTCCATATCACTCATGTACTCTGAAAGTGCACGGCAGAAATCACTCAGCAGACTGTCAACCTCAGACAGTTGTTTTCCCAGTTCCTGTGCCTTTATATCATATCCGCCTACGGAGTTAATCTCTCTGAGAGCTCTGGAAACCGCATCAGAAGCATTCTCTTCCTCCGCTTCGCCTGAAAGAATCTCTGCCGCTTCTCCAACTGCTTCCGTTATCTTACGGCTGTTGGCCATTCTGCGGTAATCGCTTTCCAGTATTTCATCTTCTCCCTCTGTCAGCGCTGCATCTTCAATTTCGCGGACTTCAAACTCCGTCAGCTCCTGTTCACGCTGCCTCGTTTTCTCATCCAGATCCGTACTGTCATATTCCCGCTGCAGTTCCTGATGACGACGATAGCATTCACGCAGCTGCATTTTTGTTTTTTCCAGTGCTTCGCCTGCATAATCATCCAGTATTTCCATCTGCTTTGTCTTATGCAGAAGTGCCTGATGATCATTCTGTCCATGAATATTAATCAGAAGATTGGACAGATCCTTCAGCTGCTTCGTAGTAACGGTTTCTCCGCCAACCTTTGATACACTGCGGCCCTGCATGATTTTCCGCTGGATGAGTACCGTATTGTCCTCTTCCACCAGAAGATCCAGATTCTTTACTGCCTGTACCTGATCTTCGGAAAGTCCAAACGTCATTTCAATCAACGCATATTCACAGCCGGTGCGGATCATATCCTTATCCGCCTTTGCGCCAAGCGCAAGATTAACAGATCCGATAATGACCGATTTACCTGCGCCGGTTTCTCCGGTCAGGATATTCAGTCCATTCTCGAATTCAATTTCCTGTTCATCAATCAGTGCCAGATTCTTCACATGTAAATTATATAACATAGATTAGTCCTTCAGCATCTCTCTGATCTTCTCCATCAGAACCAGTGTATCCTCACTTGTTCTGACCGCCGCCATAATAGTATCGTCTCCTGCAATACACCCGACAATCTCATCCATCTTCAGTGCATCAAGCGCTGCTGCAACTGCCATTGCCATCCCGGCCACAGTCTTCATGACCAGAATATTCTGTGCGCGGTCCATGGAAAGGTATCCGTTCTGAAGCACCTGAATATATTTATCCTTCAGATGATCGTCTCCCTGCTCCATGATTCTGTACTTCTGCTTACCGCTTCCGGTGGATACCTTGGTCAGTTTCAGTTCTCTGATGTCTCTGGAAACAGTTGCCTGTGTTACATCGTAGCCTGCTTCGCGTAAGAGATCAGCCAGCTGCTCCTGTGTCTCTACATCATGCGTTCCGATCAGTTCAATGATTTTATCGTGTCTGTTTCTTTTCATCTGTGCCTCACTTTTCTATACCAGCTTCCGATGCAATACTTCCAGGAAGCTGACCTGACTCAGTTTCAGAATCTGCGTTGTCTGTCTTGATCTCGTAACTTCAATCCTGTCTCCGGTCTTCATCTCTATTCCGTTACGGCCGTCAAAACTGGCCTCTGCACGCAGCACTGCATCATCTCTGCCTGCAGCAATTTCAATGGTGACTATATCATCCGCCGACAGCACAATACTTCTGGTGGTCAGTGTATGCGGGCAGATCGGCGTCAGAAGAATCATCTGTGCACCCGGCTCGACAATCGGACCGCCTGCCGACATATTATACCCTGTAGAACCTGTCGGGGTGGATATGATCATTCCATCTGCATGATAGTTATTCAGGAACATGCCATTAACATATATGTTAAAGCTGATCACCTGAAGTGATTCTTTTCTCGCAATTACAATATCATTCAGCGCTTCATCATGAATATCACCCTGCATGACTCCCCGCAGCATCATTCTGTTCTCAATGACATAATGTTCATTCAGAAGCTGCTTAAGCGCATCATCAATTCCGCTTTTTTCAATTTCCGCAAGATAGCCCAGCGTCCCCAGATTCACCCCCAGAATCGGGATGTCTCTGCCCAGCACATTGTGCGACGCCTGCAGCATTGTTCCATCACCGCCCAGCACGATACAGCAGTCCACATCTTCCGGAATACTGCAGACATAATCTCTGGCGTCCAGTGTGCCGTTTTTATCTGCATTTCCCTGATATTCAGCAATATCACATTTTTTTCCATGTTTTTCCAGATATGCCCGGATGTACTCTGTGAGTCTCAGATTCTCATCCTTGCTCTGATTGGTAATGATGAAAAAATGTTTCATTATTCCAGTTCCTCATGTGCTTTTCGAACGGTTTCCGAAATCAGTCTGACATTCACATCCTGCGCGGAATAACCGGTTCCTGCAGAAATCAGTTCTGTCAGGCGATGGTTTCCGGTTACTTCGTCAATTGCCGCGGCCTCATCGTTTCGCTGTGAATCCTTCTGTATATGAATCAGATATTCGATATTGCCTTCCGGTCCCCTGATCGGTGAATAATCCAAGTGCAGAATCTTAAATCCGATCAGATCAGCAAAGTCCATCACCTTATGAATCACTTCCTCATGCACGGAAACATCACGTACCACGCCCTTTTTGCCGACTTTTTCCCTTCCTGCTTCAAACTGAGGTTTGATCAGGCAGACCATCTGTCCTTCATCCTTCAGAAGTTTCCTTGCAGGAATCAGAATCTTGGTCAATGAGATAAAAGAAACATCCACAGACGCAAAATCCAGATCGTCCGCTATATCCTCCCGTACCATATACCTGAAATTTGTCTTTTCCATGCAGACTACTCTCGGGTCACTCCGAAGTTTCCAGTCAAGCTGCCCATGTCCGACATCTACCGAATATACCTTCACTGCCCCGTTCTGCAGCATACAGTCCGTAAATCCGCCGGTTGAAGCTCCGATATCCATACAGATCTTTCCATCCAGCGTCAATGCAAAACTCTTCATTGCCTTCGCCAGCTTCAGACCTCCTCTGCTGACGTAAGGCAGCTGTTCGCCTCTGATTTCGAGCTGTTCTATCTTACTTTCATCAAAAGATGTCCCGGGCTTATCTTCGCGTTGACCGTTTACAAATACATCACCGGCCATAATCACTGCCCTTGCCTTCTCACGCGATGTGGAAAGGCCTCTCTGTACGAGCAGAACATCCAAACGTTCCTTTGCCATAAAATCTCCTGTCCTGTACTCAGACTTCACGTAATATTCTGTCTGCAATCGACTGTGCATCAAGCCCCAGCTGCTGCATCAGTATTTCCGGTTTTCCATGTGTCACAAATTCATCCGGAATCGCAATCTGAAGCACCTTTGCCTCTGTTCGTGCATCATCAAGGCATTCTCTTACCTTTTCACCGAATCCGCCGCTGGCGACATTTTCTTCCATTGTCACAATCAGCAGATGCGTCTTTGCCGCTACCCTGACATAATCTGCATCAATCGGTTTCACAAATCGTGCATTCGTCAGAGAACAGTGCAGCCCCTTCTCTTTCAGAATCCGGCGTACTTCTTCCGCTTCCTTCACCATACTGCCGACAGCTAACAGCAGAATGTCCTTTTCCTCATAGATCGGCTCTGCCTTACCCATCTCAACAGGTGCGCGGAACTCTTTAAGTCCTGCATAAGCCTCTCCTCTGGGATACCGTATGGCAATCGGGCCATCGAAATTCACAGCGAACTTCAGCATATCAGAAAGCTCCCACTTGTTCTTTGGTGCCATAATATGCATATTGGGCATACTGGACAGATATGACAGATCAAAAATTCCCTGATGCGTTTCTCCATCACTTCCCACCAGTCCTGCACGATCTACTGCAAAAACAACCGGCAGGTTCTGAAGACATACATCCTCCATAATCTGATCATAAGCTCTTTGCAGAAATGAAGAATATACCGCAAAAATCGGTTTAAGACCGCCAAGTGCAAGTCCTGCACTGAATGTCACTGCATGCTCTTCCGCAATTCCCGCGTCAAAAAATCTGTCCGGATACATGTTACGAAACCGCTTTAAACCGGTTCCTTCTGCCATTGCCGCTGTAATCGCCACCACTTTCGGATCACGCTCTCCCAGCTTACACATGCAGGTGGAAAAAATATCCTGATAATTTGCCGTAGTTCTGTGATTTCTGGGGATTCCGTTTTCAATGACAAACGGTTCCGTTCCATGGAATCTTGCAGGATGCCGCTCTGCCGGCTCGTAACCTTTGCCTTTCTTGGTAAGGACATGGATCATGACTGCCTTTTTCACTTTTTTAGCTTCACGGATCTCCCGTTCAAGTGCCTGTACATCATGACCGTCTACCGGTCCCAGGTAGGTAATGCCAAGATTTTCAAACAGCATTCCGGGAACAAAAAGCTGCTTGAAGCTGTTCTTGGCACGTCTGATATGTGCGATTACTCTTGGCGCACTCTGAAGAGAATTATAGACATCTTCTTTCAGGTTCAGATATCCTTCTGCCGTCCGTACACTGTTCAGGTATTTGGACATGCCGCCGATACTTTCCGAAATGGACATGTTATTATCATTTAATATGATAATGAAATTTGTCTCCAGCTTGGCTGCATTATTAAGTGCTTCATAAGCAAGGCCGCCGCTTAACGAGCCATCCCCGATGACAGATACCACCGTATATTTTGCGCCCTCCAGGTCTCTTGCCTTGACCATTCCAAGTCCTGCAGATACGGAAGTAGAACTGTGCCCCGTATCAAAACTGTCACAGTCGCTCTCCGACCTTTTCGGGAATCCGCTCATCCCGCCAAACTGACGCAGGTGATCAAATTCATTCTTTCTGCCGGTCAGAATCTTATGTGTATAGCACTGGTGCCCTACATCCCAGATAATCTTGTCTTCCGGAAGATTCAATGCTCTGTGCAGTGCCATTGTCAGTTCCACCGTACCCAGATTGGATGCCAGATGTCCGCCTGTCACACTGATTTTTTCGATCAGAAACTGCCTGATTTCTTCCGCAAGCTCCCTCATCTGAGATTCCGGAATCTGTTTGATATCATTCGGCTTTTCTATCTGATCCAGTAAATTTCCCATATTTAAACCTCCATGGCACGTTTTCCGTTACTTTTCTCTGGAAATCAGCCACCTGATCAGCTGCAGAAGGAATGCATCTTCTTCTCCCAGCTGCTGTGTCAGCCGCACTGCTTCTTCCGAAAGTGCAGCCACATCCTGTTTCGACTTCTCCAGACCGAATAACGTGACATAAGTCGTTTTACCATTCTTCTCATCAGAACCGATCGGCTTCCCAAGTTCTTCCTGATTGCCTGTCACATCCAGGATGTCATCCTGAATCTGGAATGCGACTCCGATGTTGTGACCGATCCGCTGCATTTTCTGTACATCCGCTTCCGCAGCTCCTGCCAGTATCGCACCGATCATCAGTGAACTTTCGATCATTGCAGCAGTTTTATTCTCGTGAATGAACAGAAGTTCTTCCTGCGTCAGATCGCTGCGCTTTTCCGCCTCGATATCTGCACACTGACCGCCGACCATGCCATAGATTCCGGCCTTCTCGCCCAGTACCTTAAGTGCTGCAATCAGTCTGTCCTGATGCTCTCCTGCAAAAGCGGATGCCTTAAGAGCAGTTTCAAACGCATAATTTAAAAGCCCGTCTCCTGCCAGCGTTGCCATTCCTGCACCATATACAGCATGTGTGGTTTTGCGGCCTCTGCGGTACTCATCATTGTCCATTGCCGGAAGATCATCATGTACCAGTGAATAGGTGTGAATCATTTCCATGGCTGCCATGAACGGCTGTGCCAGTTCCTCCGGTGTTCCATGAAACAGTTCAAAAGACTCACGGAGAAGAACCGGACGAAGCCTTTTTCCTCCCGCAAGCACACTGTAATTCATCGCTTCAATTACTGTTTTCTGATTTCCTTCTGCTGCAGGCAGATACTTCTCAATGACCTGTTCAGCATATTCCACACGCTTCTGCAGCTGGGATTCAAATTCTGTATTTGCAGACATTTATTCAAAATCCTCTGTTTTTCCGTCAGAAGATATCTTCTGAACTTTTTTCTCCACTTTATCAATTGAATCATTGCAGTATTTCAGAAGTTTCATCCCCTCCTGATAGAACCGGAAAGAATCTTCAAGCGAAACATCCTCTTTTTCCAGCAATGAAATTTTCTTCTCAATTTCTTCAAAGGCCTGTTCTACCGTCATTGCCTTTTCTTCTTTTTTTGCCGCCATTTTCAGATCTCCCCTGTCACTCCCGTCACCTTTGTCTGAATCTGTCCGTCTGACACACGAACGCGGATGACATCGCCTTCCGTCACCTGTGTGATACTCCTGATATTTTCGCCTTTTTCATTCTCCGCATAGGCATAACCGCCGCTGAGCCTCTCAAGAGGTGAAAGCCCCTTCATTCGTTCAGCATCAAGTGCCAGCTGATGTCTGAAGTTCTGCAGAACCTGCTGCATTGCAGCATTCAGCCTGTCTTCACAGTTTGCTGCCCGCATCTGACGATCCCGGACTCTTGACATCGGGCTTAAAAGGGCCAACTCTCTGCCAAATGCAGCTGCCTTATCTTTTTTCAGCTGCAGCTGCCGTTGAAGCATTTGCATCAGTACTGTCGCATATTCTTCTGTTTTTTCCTGAAAACGGTCATATTCAAAGACTGCAAGCTCCGCTGCCGCTGAAGGCGTCGGTGCACGCAGATCTGCCACATAATCCGCAATTGTCGTATCTGTTTCATGTCCCACTGCTGAAATGATCGGAATAGGGCTGTTGAATATGGCTTCTGCCACACTTTCCTCATTGAATGCCCATAGATCTTCGATAGACCCGCCGCCACGTCCGACAATGATCACATCTACCGCACGTTCCGATAAAACCTGTATGCCTCTGACGATACTGGCAGCGGCCTGATCTCCCTGCACGATGGCAGGATAAAGAATAATCTGTATATATGGATTGCGCCTCGTACTGATATTGATAATGTCCCGAACCGCAGCTCCTGTAGGAGCGGTAACGACACCAAGCGTTCTGATAAAGCGGGGAATCGGCTGCTTATACTCTTCGGCAAACATCCCCAGTTCTGAAAGTTTTCGCTTTAACTGCTCAAACTTCTCATATAACTGCCCGGCTCCATCCTGTTCAATCTGTCTTGCGTACAGCTGATACCTGCCATCACGTTCATAAACATCAACCGAACCTGTCACCTGAACCTGCATTCCCTCTTTCAGCTGAAAGGCAAGTCCTCTGCGGCTTCCCGCAAACATAACGCACGCAATCGCTCCGGCGCCATCCTTAAGCGTAAAATAAATGTGCCCCGAAGTATGATATTTGAGATTGCTGACCTCTCCCTTCACTGTTACTGCGTGAAGCAGAAAGTCCTGCGTGAACATGTTTTTAATATATGCATTTACCTGCGATACGGTATATACATTATGCAAATTTAGCCAACACTCCGTTTACAAATGCAGCAGAACCATCCTGCCCGAATTTCTTGGCCAGTTCTACTGCCTCATTGATTGCAACACCGGTAGGTACTGTTTCATCATATTTGATTTCATAGATTGCCAGACGGATAATGGTAAGATCTACCTTTGCCATACGTCCGGTATCCCACCCAAGTGTTTCCTCATTGATCATTGCATCAATATCATACAGCTTTGACGCAATTTTTTCATATTTTTCCTTTACTTCCTCTGCATCTGCAGCAGAAAGCTTTGGTTCATTTGTCGCAATAAACAGATCTTCCTGTTCTTCCATATCCTTCATTGAATTAAATTCCACACGGAAAAGCAGTTTAAATACCTGCTCTCTTATCTCACTTCTATTCATAATCACTCTCATTCTGCTTTTTCAGGCCTGCGGCATTGTAATTCCGGCAATCCGGATATTCACATCCACAACCTCAAGACCTGTCATATTTTCAACTGCTGTTTTTACACGTGTCTGTGCTTTCTGGCAGGTTGCCGGAATATTGTATCCATATCCCATCAGAATGGATAAGTCTACTCTTACCTTGCTGCCGTCAAAAAGGACCTTCACTCCCTTGGACAGATTTCTGTATCCTACTCTGCTCATCAGTTCACTGGTAATATTTCCTGCCATGGCAGAAACACCATCGATCTCCATCGCTGCAAGAGCTGCAATCATTCCAATAACATCATTTGCAATCTTAACGGTTCCGATATCCGCATTATCTCTTAATGTGAATGTATTGCTGTCTGTATTTTTTTCCATAACAACGCCTCTTTCTGCCTGTATCAGTCAATTCGATGCTGTGGCATTACATTTGAGTTTATATAAAGTCATTATACATAAAATTATACATTTTGCATAGATTGAATTGGGAATTTGGCTTCAAACAATATCCGCAGCCTTCATGATACATACTTCAGAAGAATAACGCAGATTGCGTATTCACAGAGAATTTCGTAAATTCATGCAGGGCCGTCCGCAGACCCGATTTCCGGGACGATCCTGCATAAAAATGAATACCACTAATCAGTTCTTCCTGAATTCAGAAAGAACAAGACCCTTATTTCGCTCTACTGTCATTCCGACACTCCACTCATTTACAAACAGCAGAAGCGGCCTGTCGTTCATATCCTTGATCTTCTTCATATCTGATGTGCCGACCAGCTTTGCCATATCCACATCCGGCGTATCCACCCATCGAATATATTCATACGGCAGCATGTCAAGATAAATCTCCACATTATACTCTGTATCCAGTCTGAATTTCAGAACATCAAACTGCAGTACACCGACAACGCCGACGATGATTTCTTCCAGTCCCATATTATATTCCTGGAAAATCTGAATTGCACCTTCCTGCGCGATCTGCGTAATTCCCTTTACGAACTGCTTACGCTTCATCGTATCCACCTGCCGCACTCTTGCAAAGTGCTCCGGTGCAAATGTCGGGATTCCTTCATACTTTACATCATCTTTCGGCATACATACCGTATCTCCGATAGAAAACATCCCGGGATCAAAGACGCCCATGATATCTCCCGCATAGGCTTCACTTAAAATTTTTCTCTCATCAGCCATCAGCTGCTGCGGCTGTGACAGACGCATCACTCTTCCGCTCTGCACATGTTTTACTTCCATGTTGGCATCATATCTTCCAGAACAGATTCTCATAAATGCCACACGATCACGATGTGCCTTATTCATGTTGGCCTGTATTTTGAAGACAAATGCCGTAAAATTATGATCCACAGGATCAATAATATCTTCTCCGGACATTCTTCCAACCGGCGGTGTCGCCATCTGCAGGAAATGATGAAGGAAAATTTCCACACCGAAATTCTGAAGTGCGGATCCGAAAAATACCGGTGTCAGTTTTCCGGCACGTACCGCATCAATATCAAACTGTGCACCCGCACCATCCAGAAGCTCAATTTCAGACTTCAGCGTTTCAAAGGCCTCAGTACCGACATACTGATCAATCATCTTCTGATCATCAAGTGAAATAAAGGTTTCCGTACCTTCCTTGGTTCCCTTCATGGTATCCGCAAAGGTAACAATCCTGTCTTCCTGTCTGTCATAGATTCCCTTAAAGTTCTTACCGGAACCAAGCGGCCAGTTCATCGGACAGGTTTCAATGCCAAGATTTCCTTCAATATCGCTCAGCAAATCAAAGGTATCCATTGCATCACGATCCATTTTATTGATAAAGGTAAAAATCGGGATATGACGCATGGTACATACCTTGAACAGTTTTTTGGTCTGTGCCTCAACACCCTTTGATGCATCAATAACCATGACTGCAGAATCCGCAGCCATCAGTGTACGGTAGGTGTCTTCTGAGAAATCCTGATGTCCGGGAGTATCCAGAATATTAATGCAACAGTCTTCATAATTGAACTGCAGAACGGAAGAAGTAACAGAAATACCTCTCTGCTTCTCAATTTCCATCCAGTCAGATACGGCATGCTTTGAAGTTGCCTTTCCCTTAACACTTCCGGCCTGATTGATTGCTCCTCCGTATAACAGGAACTTCTCTGTCAGTGTTGTTTTTCCTGCATCAGGATGTGAAATAATGGCAAAGGTTCTTCTTCTGTTGATTTCATCGGCTACTTTATTATTGCTCATCTCTTTATAACTCCTTTTTCTTCGTTTGAATTTCAGCTTCGATTATCAGGTTTCATCATAAAGAGTGGTTACAACATGGACATACCCTCACATTTCGGTTCAATATGGGAAAAACAGCTGTCTTTGATCATAATATAAACCCATCCCATATCTGTCTCCTTTTTCTCAAACAAATTCACAATAACCTGCATAAGGGACCGGCATGCATAAAGCCTCCGCACGCCGGTCCCCTTCTGCAGAACAATTCTGTCTTACTGCTGTGCAACATCCTTCATGGAAAAACTGATTCTGCCCATACGATCCTTACCAAGGCATACTACAGTCACCTCATCACCAAGTGACAGAACATCTTCTACATGCTCAATTCTGTTCTTGGAAATCTTACTGATATGAACCATGCCTTCCTTACCAGGAGCGAATTCAATAAATGCACCGAAATCCTTGATGCTGACAACCTTGCCCTTGAAGATCTGGCCCTGTTCAAACTCAGTTACAATAATCTTGATCATATCCATTGCGTTCTGGATCTTATCCTTATCCTCACCGCAGATGGAAACCTTGCCGTCATCTGTAATGTCAATCTTCACACCGGTACGGGCAATAATCTCATTAATTGTCTTACCACGCTGTCCGACAACATCGCCGATCTTCTCAGGACTGATCTGCATGGAAACAATCTTCGGAGCATATTTGCTGACTTCCTTACGAGGTTCTGCAATGCAGGGTTCCATAATATTTGTCAGAATATATTCTCTTGCATCCTTGCAGTGTGCAATGGCTGTTTCAACGATCGGTCTTGTCAGACCATGAATCTTGATATCCATCTGAATGGCAGTAATTCCGTCATGTGTACCGGCAACCTTGAAATCCATGTCTCCGAAGAAATCTTCAAGACCCTGAATATCTGTCAGAACGATGAAATCATCATCTGTATCGCCTGTTACCAGACCACAGCTGATACCTGCTACCGGCTTCTTAAGCGGAACACCTGCTGCCATCAGTGACATTGTAGATGCACAGATGGAAGCCTGTGAAGTAGAACCGTTGGACTCAAATGTCTCGGATACGCATCTGATGGAATAAGGGAACTCTTCCTTGGACGGCAGAACCGGAACGAGTGCTCTTTCCGCAAGTGCACCATGACCGATTTCACGACGTCCCGGTCCTCTGCTGACCTTTGTTTCACCAACAGAATAAGACGGGAAATTATACTGATGAAGATATCTCTTCTCATTCACAAAACTGTCGAGGCCTTCCACCTTCTGCATTTCAGAAAGAGGAGCCAGTGTGCAGACATCACAGATCTGTGTCTGTCCACGTGTGAACATGGCGCTGCCGTGTACTCTCGGGATCAGATCGATTTCTGCTGAAAGAGGTCTGATCTGTGTGATCTCACGTCCATCAGGTCTCTTGTGATCCTTGAGGATCATCTTACGTACGGTCTTCTTCTCATACTGATAAATTGCTTCGCCAAGAACCGCCAGCCAGTCTTCATGATCAGCAAAAGCTTCTGTCAGTCTGTCTGTGATCTGGGCAATATTTGCTTCACGAACCTGCTTTTCGTCTGTAAATACAGCTGTTTCCATTTCTGCCGGAGGAACGATCTCCTTCATGGCATCGAACAGCTCCTGCGGAACTGCGCAGCTTGTATATGCAGCTTTCGGCTTGCCTACTTCAGCAACGATACCCTTAATGAACTCAATGACCTGAAGGTTTACTTCATGAGCCTTGTAGATGGCTTCAATCATCTTGCTTTCCGGGATTTCATCTGCTCCGGCTTCGATCATGATAACCTTCTGACCTACAGATGCCACTGTCAGGTTCAGATCGCCTTCATCCCACTGTTTCTGAGACGGGTTCACGATCAGCTCCCCATCAATCATACCGATCTGTGTCATTGCACACGGACCGTCAAACGGTAAATCCGAGATGGAAAGCGCTACGGAAGAACCGATCATAGCCAGAAGTTCAGGACGGCATTCCGGATCAACTGCCATTACCATATCATCAATGGTAACATCATTACGATAATCTTTCGGGAACAGAGGACGTATCGGTCTGTCAATTACACGGCTGGTCAGAACTGAATTCTCAGAAGCCTTGCCTTCTCTCTTATTGAATCCACCCGGGAACTTTCCGATGGAATACATCTTCTCTTCATACTCAACGCTCAGCGGGAAGAAATCAATACCATCTCTCGGCTTAGCTGACGCAGTTGCCGTACAGAGAACCGTTGTATCTCCATACTGCATGAATGCACATCCGTTAGCCTGCTTGCCTACCTTGCCGATCTCCACGCGAAGTGTACGACCAGCCAGTTCCATTGTATAAGTTTTATACATCCTCTCTCCTTTTCCTGCTCATCCGTATCACTTCTTTGCGAAGGTACGTGTGCAGCTCTTCTTCTCGATATTTTTACATCCGGCTTCATGCCGGTTTTGTGCTTAAAAAAAGGCGGAAAACTGATACGTTTCAGTTTGATCCGCCTTTAATTATCTGAATTACTTTCTCAGACCAAGTTCATCGATCAGCTTACGATATCTCTCAATATCCTTATCCTTAAGATAAGCAAGAAGTCCACGTCTCTGACCAACCATCTTCAGAAGACCTCTTCTTGAATGATGATCCTTGGGATTTTTGCTGAGGTGCTCATTCAGCTCCAGAATTCTTGATGTCAGAACTGCGATCTGAACTTCCGGTGAACCTGTATCACCAGCGGATCTTGCATACTTGTTGATAACTTCTGTTTTCTTTTCTTTTGAAATCATTTCATTTCTCCTTTTCTTCAATTCGCCGTATACTGGGAATGGGTCAGAGTGTCCCGATTCCAGGTATCGGTAATATCCTTTAATTGCTTACACAACCAATTAACTTTATCACAGCTCATGCTTTCTGTAAAGCACTTTTCTGATAATCCTCATGAAACAGAAGACCATCTGCAATATCCTGTTTCATCTGCGTTTCCAGTTCCTGTATCCCTTTAAAATGCCTTTCCGGCCTGCGATATGCCAGTATTGCCACTTCTATAAACTGACCATACAGATCTCCGTCAAAATCATACAGATAGGTTTCCACTCCGATCCGGCCTTCATCCGTCACCGTCGGTTTGCAGCCGATATTGGTCATCCCGCGGTAGGTCCTGTCTCCGACAGTTACGAGTGAATAGTATACCCCATTCGGCGGCAGCAATTTATCCGCAGGCGGAAGCAGATTCACTGTCGGTACACCGATGGTATGCCCGAGATGGCGCCCATGCTCCACGGTTCCGCTCACTGTATAGGGAATTCCCAGAAGTTTCTGTGCCATCTCCATATGTCCGCAGGCAACTTCGGCACGTACATAGGTAGAACTGATTTCTCTTCCGTTCAGGCTTACTTTCTGAATCAGATGCACTTCATATCTATACCGGGAAGACAATTTCTGCAACAGACGATAATCTCCCCTGCCCTGATCTCCGAAAGATACGTCTGTACCTGCTGCGATATAGACCGCATGAATCATTCCAACCAGAATCTCCGAAACAAATACTTCGGGTTTCATCGCTGCCGTTTCCATTGTAAGTGGAAATTCCACCAGTACATCAATTCCACACTTCTGAAACCAGGCTCTTTTTTCTTCACGGGTAGACAGTCCCGGAACAGTCCGCCCTGAAAAAAAGGTTCCCGGCTCCGGGTCAAATGTAAAAATCACTGTTTTTCTTCCGCATTTTTTCTGCTTCAGAAGTTCGCTGATCAGTTGCCTGTGCCCAAGGTGAATTCCGTCAAACTTGCCAATGGCAACGGCACTTTCACCTTCGATATTAAATTTTCTGCATCCTTCAATTATCTGCATGATTCTCTATTCTGCTTTTTTCATTTTATGATCTGTCAAAGAAAAATTTTTCCACCCGGAAGAATCCGGTTCTGGCATCATATGTATATATCCCAAAGAAAGTCTCATCCTGTCCGTAAACCCGGATTTTCGTACCATCTTCATACATCTGATCCGGTTCCACGACATCCTGCTCATCCTCAGGCGCCTCCCGTACAAACTGCTCCTGACGGATACTGTTACCATTTTCAAGCTGAACTCGGAATGCATCTGAAACATGCACCTCATCAAGATCTCTGAAAACAGCTTCTGCAGAACGGATGTGATCCGAAAGTGACCCGTCATCACGTGCCGCCGTAATCTGATCCAGTGTCATGGCATCTTCCAGATGGAAACTTCCTACCGCTGTTCTGGTCAGATGTGCCATTGCAGCACCGCAGCCAAGCCGCTGTCCTATATCATGACAGAGCGTTCTGATATAGGTTCCCTTTGAGCATTTGACTTCCATGGTAAACACATGCTCATCCTGCAGATGTGAAATATCCAGAATGGAAATCGCCTCAATATGAATATGCCTTGGCTGACGCTCGATTTCTTTTCCTTCTCTTGCCAGCTCATACAGCTTTTTTCCGCCAATCTTGATCGCCGAATACATGGGCGGAATCTGATCATAATCTCCCTTAAATGCCATCACTGCTTCATGAAGCTGCTCCTGTGTTATCTGTACCGGGTTTTCTTCCAGTATGTTTCCTGACATGTCCTGAGTATCCGTAACAACGCCAAGCCTGCAGACTGCAATGTACTCCTTGGTATGCTCCGTCAGCATGTCACACAGCCGTGTTCCGTTTCCGAGGCAGACTACCATTACGCCGACCGCATCCGGATCCAGTGTACCGGTATGCCCGATCTTTCTCTGACGCAGGATTCCCCTCAGCTTTGCCACCACATCATTTGAAGTATAACCGGCTTCTTTATATACATTCAATAATCCATTATAAACATTACCCATGTTCTGATGATTATTCCTTACTTTCAAGTTGTTGTTCTATATAACGCGACAGATTATTTATAACATCGTATACCGTACCATTCATGGTACAGCCCGCTGCCCTTGCATGTCCGCCGCCGCCAAACAGCTGCGCGATTTCTGCAACATTAACACTGCCACCAGATCGAAGGCTCACCTTAAACTCCTGTGTCCCGGTCTCATACATGAAAATGGCACAGTCCACTCCCGAAGTCAGCATCAGCTGACTGACAATTCCTTCCAGGTCGCTGCTCTTTGCCTGATAGAATTCCATTGTCTGTCTGGTCACGGCTGACGCAATGCATCTGCCATTCATAAACAATGTGCTTTCCAGGAGTGCTCTTCCCAGTATCTGGTTCTGATTATAAGTTTTTTCATAAAAAACGCTGTCAATAAGTCTGCCGAAATCAAATCCGTAGGAAATAAGTTCAGCGCCGACTTTCATGGTCTTCGGAGATGTATTGGAATATTTGAACACCCCTGTATCGCAGATTATTCCCATATATAATGCTTCCGCAATGTCCTCATCCATCCTGCCCATATCAATGACATCCGTTACCAGCTCCGAAGCAGAACTTGCCTGTGGTACAATATAATTCTCATCTCCGGTTCCGGAATTGCTGACATGATGATCAATATTCACGGTTTTCACTGCCGCATCAAAAAACCGCTCGGCTTCACCCAGACGTTCCTTCCCGGCATCAAGTGCAATAAACAGATCATATCTGTCCACATCAGTGCTGTAATCACTCCTGATCTGATCACTGTCTTTGATAAACTTATAGATTTCCGGGATTTCCTGTAAAAAAACATCTACTCTGATCTGCGGATATGTCTTTCTCAGATACAGATACATTCCCATGCAGGATCCGATACAGTCTCCATCCGGGCGGACATGACCACTGATGCCGATTGTCCGTGCATCCCCGATCACATCATCTATTTTCATTCTTCTTCCTCTTTTTCTTCTTTTCTTGCTTCCTGTGCCTTGGCATCTGCAGCCGTCACTTCATCAATTTTCTTTGACATATTGATGGCATATTCTATGGAATCATCCATGATAAACTTAAGTGTCGGTGTATTACGCAGATTGATTTCCTTGGCAATTGTGCTGCGGATATATCCTGTTGCGCTCTGCAGTCCTTCCATTGTCTTCTTTCTGTCCATATCATCACCAAGCACGCTGACCCATACCTTGCAGGTCTTAAGATCCGGTGCCACTTCCACTTCCATTACAGAAGTCATGGGACTGATTCGCGGATCCTTGCTGAAACGGATCGCTTCAGAAATCACACGCATCACTTCGCCGTTGATTCGAATATTTTTAATACTGTTCTTCCTCAAAAGAGTTACCTCCTGCTTTTCACGTTGAATCTAATCAAGGGAACTCCCGCTTTTCCCAAATTCAAAGCAAAAGTCCCCTCAATCAGTTTCACCCGGTATATTCCTTTATTCTCTCGGAACCTCTACCATCGTATATGCTTCTACCACATCAAGTTCCTGAATCTGATCAAAGTCTTCAAATACAAGACCACATTCAAATCCTTCCTTGACTTCCTTTACATCATCCTTGAATCTCTTTAAGGATGCAAGCTTACCTTCAAAGATCTGCTCGCCATCCCTTGTAATACGGACATCACAACCCTTCTGCATCAGGCCGTCCGTAACAAATGATCCTGCAATGTTACCGATTGAAGACGCCTTGAAGATCTGACGAACCTCGGCATGACCGATAACCTTTTCTTCATACACAGGTGCCAACATGCCCTTCATTGCAGCATCCACATCTTCAATTGCCTGATAGATGACCTTGTACAGCTTGATCTCAACGCCTTCATGCTCTGCCATACTCTTGGCTGTTGCATCCGGACGTACATCAAATCCGATAATGATTGCACTTGAAGCAGCTGCCAGCGTAACATCGGATTCATTGATGGCGCCAACGCCGCCATGAATAATCTTGACCACAACTTCATCATTGGACAGCTTCATCAGACTCTGCTTAAGTGCTTCCACACTACCCTGAACATCAGCCTTGATAATGATATCCAGTTCCTTCAGCTTGCCTTCTTCGATCTTGGAATACAGATCATCCAGAGACATCTTTGCCTTGGTTTCATCAATCAGGTCCTTCTTATGCTGCTGCAGATAGGTATCTGCATACTGCTTGGCTTCCTTGTCGCTCTCATGTCCCAGAATAACCTCACCGGCATTCGGAACATCTGACAGACCCAGTATCTCAACAGGCTGTGAAGGAAGTGCTTCCTTGACACGTTTACCCTTATCATCTGCCATGGCTCTGACCTTGCCGGAACATGCACCTGCAGAAATGAAATCGCCGACATGCAATGTACCTTTCTGAATCAGAACATTGGCAACAGGTCCGCGACCCTTATCCAGCTTTGCTTCCAGTACAAGTCCTCTGGCCTGACGGTCCGGATTTGCCTTAAGTTCCAGAATATCTGCAGTCAGCAGAATGGTTTCCAGAAGTGTATCGATTCCTTCACCTGTCTTTGCAGAAACAGGAACAAACTCTGTTGTTCCGCCCCAGTCAGTTGCAACAAGACCGTATTCTGTCATTTCCTGCTTTACACGATCCACATTTGCATTGGGCTTATCAATCTTATTTACAGCTACAATAATCTCAACCTTTGCAGCCTTGGCATGATTGATTGCTTCAATAGTCTGCGGCATTACACCATCATCCGCAGCAACTACCAGAACTGCGATATCTGTGGAATTTGCACCACGCATACGCATCGCGGTAAATGCCTCATGTCCAGGTGTATCCAGGAACGTAATTTTCTGATTCTGTACAGAAACCGTATATGCGCCAATCTTCTGTGTAATACCACCTGCCTCACGGCTGGTTACACTGGTATTACGGATTGCATCCAGAAGTGATGTCTTACCATGATCGACATGACCCATGACACAGACAACAGGAGGTCTCTTAACCAGTGTTTCCGGTGCATCCTCGTCTTCTTTCAGAAGTTCTTCGATAACATCAACCGGAATTTCCTTCTCGCAGATAATATCATAATCTATTGCAATATTCTCAGCTTCTTCATATGTCAGTTCAGAATTTACGGTAACAATCTGACCGGACAGGAACAGCTTCTTGATAATTGCAGCAGGCTGCATTCTCATCTTCTCCGCAAGTTCCTTAATTGTCAGTTTTTCAGGAATGGAGATTACCTTGATCTGTTCTTCCGGTTCTACAACCTTCTTAACCTCAGGTTTGATGAATCTGCCGACTCTCTTACTTCTCGGCATCTTGGACTCATCCTCTTCATAGACAAGATCCTTTCTGGAACGCTTGTCCTTTTCCTGTCCGATTCTTCTCTTTTCTTCATCTCTATGCTTCTCAGCATCCTTGATCGGAGCATCTGCAAAATCATTGCCGCCCTGGCGTCCCGGTCTTCCCTGACCGCCACGACCTGCATTATTACCATAAGAAGGTCTTCCAGAAAATCCGCCCTGACCACCACGGTTATAGCCGCCGCCCTGACCATCTCTGTTTCCGTAGCTGCCGCCCTGACCACCGCGGTTATAGCCGCCGCCCTGACCGTTACGATTGTAGCTGCTGCCCTGACCGTCTCTGTTTCCGTAGCTGCCGCCCTGACCGCCGCGGTTATAGCCGCCGCCCTGACCGTTACGATTGTAGCTGCTGCTCTGACCATCCCTGTTTCCGTAGCTGCCGCCCTGACCACCGCGGTTATAGCCGCCGCCCTGACCGTTACGATTGTAGCTGCTGCTCTGACCACCCCTGTTTCCGTAGCTGCCGCCCTGACCACCGCGGTTATAGCCGCCGCCCTGACCGTTACGATTGTAGCTGCTGCTCTGGCCATCTCTGTTTCCGTAGCTGCCGCCCTGGCCACCGCGGTTATAGCCGCCGCCCTGACCGTTACGATTATAGCTGCTGCTCTGACCGTCCCTGTTTCCGTAGCTGCCGCCCTGACCACCACGATTATAGCCGTTGTTCTGGCCATCTCTGTTTCCATAGCTGCCCTGACCACCACGATTGTAACCATTGCTCTGGCCGTCTCTGTTCCCATAACCGCCCTGACGGGTATTTCTGTCGCCCGAAGGTCTTGCTGCCGGTGCGGAAGAAGCCGTACTCTGAACCGGTGCTGTTCTGGTCTCCAGAGTTGTCTTTACTTCCGATGCTGTTCTGGTTTCCGATGTTGTCCTGGTTTCCGGTGCTGTTTTCACTTCTGAAGCTGTATTCTGCGGTGCTGCCACCTGCACGGTTTCCTTTTCTGCAGCAGGCTGCTTCTGAACCGGAGCCGTCTTTACTTCTGAAGCTTTTTCCACAGGCTTTGTTTCTGTCTTTGTAATTACCGTATCATAGCTTTCAAGCTGTGAGGGCGCCGTCTTGGGTTTGATCGGATGATAGACATTCTGAGATGCAGCAAATCCAGCTCTGCTGCGGTTATTATTATTACTATTTCCCGAGTTTCCGGACTGTGGCTGAGACTGCCGCGGTGCACTGCGATTTTCCTGTGCCGGACGTGTCCCTGAAATTTTCGAATTTCCGGGATTGCTCACAAAAATAATCTTCTTCTTTTTTTTCTGGGGCTGTTCAGCTCCCATTTCTGTGTTGTGTTCTGCCGTCTTGATTTCTTCACTTGCAGCAGCTTTTTCTTCTTTTTTCTCCACTGTCTTTCCTGCAGCCTTTCCAAAATGCTTTCTTGCCTGATCTGCTTCCACATCCTCAATAGAACTTGTAGAACGTTTCGCCGCCTCTATCCCTTTTTCCTGCAAATAGCCCAGTAAATCCTTGCTTTCGCAATCGAGCTCTTTTGCAAGTTCAGATATCTTAATTTTTGCCATTCATATCTCCTCCGTCCTGTTCGCCTGAGAGTAATTTCTTCATCAGTGCCTGTGCCAGACCAGTATCTGTTATTGCCAGACTGGTTCTTTCTGATTTCCCGGTTGCATGCCCCAGTTTTTCCTTCTCTCCAAATTCCACGACAGGGACGTTGTAAAACCTGCACTTATCATGAAACTGCTTCTTTGTATTCTCGGAAGCATCCTCACTGATAATAATGAGCCTGGCTTTCCCGGAGCTGATGCTCTTTTCCACTGCAAGTTCTCCCGTATCAAGCTTACCGGCCCTGATACAGAGTCCCAGGAAGGAATATATTTTATCATTTTCCATCCGCATCGAACTCCTTTTCCAGGCTGTCATATACTTCCGCAGGGATCTGCTGCCTGAACGAGCGCTCCAGTCCTTTATTTTTTCTGGCTTTGATCAGGCAATCCCTATCATCACAGATATAGGCGCCTCTGCCATTCTGCCTTCCGGTTCTGTCCAAAAGGATTTCCCCGGTAGCTGTTTTTATGACGCGGATCATGTCTTTTTTGTTCTTCATGAGTCCGCATCCGACGCACTGTCTCATCGGAATTTTTTTGGCCATTCACACACTCCTAAACTGGTTGACCATCGGTTACGAAAAACCTCAGCCTTTCATAATACTCAGGCCTCCGGCTGTTCTTCAGATGCAGCATTATTCTGCTCATCTGTATTCTCCGGATTATCTTCATATTCTTCACCGTCTTCCACATCATCATCCATATAATCTTCATAGCGGAATCCAGGTGCATCCTTTGCCTGTGTCTCACTCTTAATATCAATCTTATATCCTGTCAGTCTTGCAGCAAGGCGGGCATTCTGACCTTCCTTACCAATCGCAAGCGACAGCTGATAATCGGGAACAACAACCTTTGCAGATTTCTCATCAGGATCAGCAAATACTGCAACAATCTTTGCAGGTGATAATGCATTCTGAATCAGATTTCCAGGGTTCTCATCCCAGTTTACAACATCGATCTTTTCTCCGCGAAGCTCATCTACAATCAGATTTACTCTGCTGCCGTTCACACCGACACATGCGCCAACCGCATCCACGTTCGGATTATTGGACCATACGGCAATCTTGGTACGGCTTCCCGCTTCTCTTGCGATACTGCGGATCTCCACTGTACCATCCTTAATCTCTGTTACTTCCTGTTCAAACAGTCTCTTTACCAGATCCGGATGCGTACGTGAAACCAGAATTCTTGGTCCCTTATTTCCATTCTTCACTTCCAGAATATATACCTTGATCCGGTCTGTCGGCTTATAAACCTCACCCTTCACCTGCTCATTTTCATTCAGAACCGCATCTGCTCTCCCGAGATTGATGCTGATATTTCTGCCGATATATCTCTGTACCACACCGGTTACAATGTCATGTTCCTTTGTATAATACTCATTGTAAACAGCTCCGCGTTCTTCCTCACGTATCTTCTGCAGAATGACATTCTTGGCATTCTGTGTGGCAATACGTCCAAAGTTCTTGGAATTGATCGGAACCTTTACCACATCGTCAATCTGTGCCTTCTTATCTATTTTACGGGCATCGTCAAGCGATACCTCAATCATCGGATCCATGACATCATCTTCTGTTTCCACAACGGTCTTTTCAGCGTAAAGCTTGAAATCGCAGGTCTCCCTGTCCACCTCAACCGTAACATTATCTGCCTTGCCGAAATTATTCTTGCATGCTGTCACCAGAGAATTTTCAATCGCATCAAAAAGGCTCTCCTTGCTGATATTTTTCTCTTTCTCGAGCGCATCAAGTGCTTCCATCAATTCTTTGCTCATCGTAATCTCCATTTCCGCTTTGCGTTAAAAATCCAAAGCAAGCTTAATCACTGAAATTTCCTTCCTGAGGAATATCTTTTCCTGATCGTTCAAAACAATGGTAACCGTATCTGAATCAAATGCCTTCAGGACTCCTGAAAATTCCTTACAGCCGTCTACCGGCTTGTAGGTTTTCAGATCTACCTCCTGCCCGATGCTTCCGGCGAGATGTCTGTCCTTTTTCAGCTGCCTGCCAAGTCCCGGACTGCTGACTTCCAATGTATATGATTCTTCGATAAAGTCTTCTTTGTCCAGTGCATCTGAAAGCGCATGACTGACATCCACACATTCGTTAATGTTCACACCCTCCGCCTTATCAATATAAGCTCTCAGGTACCATTCTCCGGCTTCCTTCACAAATTCCACATCATAGATGGAAACGCCATTTGCCTGTGCAATCGGCTCCAGCAGTTGCTCCGTACGTGTCTCAATTTCTTCTTTTCTTGACATGTAACTCCTTTGCATGCAAGCATACAGATGCATACGCCTCATCCGGCTCTGCATTTCTGTATGCTCTTTTTCATGCAAATGCAGATCATAACCTCGTCTCCGCTTCGCTTCAACTCGGTCATGATGCTCGCCCTATTTCGACGTATGCACCTTTGCATGCAAGCATACAGATGCATACGCCTCATCCGGCTCTGCATTTGCATGAAAAAAGTGGACTCTCGCAAGTCCACTTCACATTCCACAATTACTACGATGGTAGAATAGCACATTTATCGGGAAATCGTCAAGGCTTTTGCCGTAAAAAGTCGGTAAAAACTCAATATTCTGCGTTTTCTGAATCAAATATGCCCTAATGTTGCTTTTTATCCTATCAGATTTGCCTTCCTGCAACACTGATTTCATGCTTTTTATCAGAAGAATAAAAAATATAAAAATTTCCTCTTGCTTTTTTCTTTTTGCTATGATAATGTATCTAAGTCGGCGCTAACCGATACAGATATGGCTCGTTGGTCAAGAGGCTAAGACGCTGCCCTCTCACGGCAGAATCATGGGTTCGATTCCCGTACGAGCTACTGACTATTTATAATGAATAGCCCAACCCGAAAGAAGCTGTGTATTGATGAAAATCAGTATACAGCTTTTTTTTGCCCTGAAGTCCGGCTGTTTTCTTCCGTGGTGGCAGGCTGTCAGCCCTGCCATCACTTTCTTAAAAGATTTACAGATTCAACATTCTGATAATACCAGTTCATTCTTTTCCGGATCTGTGTTTCACTCATTACCTTTCCGCTTTTTCCTCTGATCTGTCCATCATTGGTTTTCAGCTCTCCGCTGAATATTTTTAACTTCCCACTCAGGATATCTGCTCTTGCCTGCTCTATTTTTTCTTTTCCCCCGGGCAAACCAAAGCTTTCAGGATCCGTAATATTTACAAGTCCGTCCTGTATGCCACCGTAGTAATTATATCCCTTCCATGTTCCGTTCATAATTTTTTCAACTGCATCCGTATAATATACTGACCAGTCCCAGACTACGGAAGTCAGTACAGAATGCGGTGCCACTTCCTGCATGTCTGAATTATATCCGATTCCCATGATTCCGGCTCTTGCCGCCGCAAGCTGCGTTGCCGGAGAATCACAGTGCTGCGCCAGAATGTCACATCCTCCGTCCATCAGTTGCTCCGCTGCCGCCGTTTCTGCATCCGGATCATTCCAGCTCTCCGTACAGCATACCAGCACTCTGCACTTCTTATTCACCGCATTTACGCCCAGTGCAAATGCATTTACGCTGCCGGTTACTTCAGAGCTTTTAAGTCCCTTGGCTGCAACAAATCCGACACGGTCTGTCTTTGTGTTCATACCGGCAATCATCCCGGAAAGATATCTGGCTTCATAAAGTCTGCCGAAATAATTTACGAGATTACTTCCGTTACTTTGTGTTCCGCTGCATACGGCAAATACCGTATCCGGATATTTCATTGCATAGGTTCTGCAGATGTCCATAAAACCGACACTGGTTGCAAAGATAATATTACAATGTGCCTGAATCAACTCATGAAACGCTTCTTCAATTGCGGTATCATCACTTTCACTGATACTGCTTCTGCTGATAATCTGACTGTCTGTCAGCCCCAGCTGTTTCTGCATTTTCTTTATTCCTGCCCAGTGTGCATAAGAATAACCCGTTCCGGTTTCCGGATCTCCATTATAGATCACTCCGATACATATCTTTTTCCCAACTGCGGGATACAGCCCGTCCACATTCTGCTCTGTCGTTACCGCCACACTGTCCTGCTCAGCAGACATATGCTGCGAATCCGCACATCCGCACAGCATAACTGCCATCATCAGCAGCGCTGTCAGCCTGAATCGCATTTTTTTCATCCGCAGCCTTCTTTCCCAGCTCTGTCTTCATCAAGCATCTTCAGCATCTCCTCCGCAACCGACTGTATTCGGTCAAATTCCAGTTCATTTCCTGCTTTCTGCAACTGCTGCATTTTTTCTTTCAGAATATCCTCCGGCTCTGCTCCTGTCAGTTTTCCAATTGCTTCATCCGTACCGTCCATGTCCATGATTCCCGCGCAGTCGCGCGTTTTTTTGAGCAACTGTATCAGTTCTTCCCGTTTCAATGATTCCTGCGGCTTTTTTTCACCTTCTTCTGTTTTCAGTATTTTTCTGATTTTTTCTGAGATAACTCCATATGCCTGTACCAGCAGTTCATGATTTTCCTCGATGTTTTCCCATTTTTCCTCTCTGGCTGCCTGTTCCAGTTCCTTTGCCTTTTCCGAAAAATCATCTGCGCCAATTGTCTTTGCCGTACTCTTAAGTGCATGTACGGTAATTCTGTAATTATCAGTATCCCTGCATACGTAGAATTCCTGCAGTTGTCTGATTCTGTCCGTTTCTGCAAAATCATGCAGCATTTCGAGATAAAAAGGGATCTTATTCATGCAGTACTTCAGACCTTCCTCCACATTCAGAAGTTCCGACAGTTCTTTTATAATTTCATTTTTTTCCGGATTCTGCACCGGTTCATTTTTCTGAACTGTGCCGCATTCGAAAATCAGGTGCGATGTCAGATATTTTCTGCAGACTTCAATCAGTGCCGCTTCTTCCACCGGTTTTGCAAGATAATCACTGAATCCCTCCTCCAGATACTGCTGCTTCGCACCAGTCACTGCATTTGCCGTCAGCATGATAATCGGCGTATCCCGGTTCAGATTTCCTTCCATCTGCCGCATTCTTCTGAACGTTTCAATTCCATCCGGTGCCGGCATCATATGATCCAGAAAAATCAGATCATATTTCTGCATGGTCACTGCCTTCAGACATGCCTCTCCGCCGTCCGCAAGGTCCACATGCATCCGGGATGCAGAAAAAAGTTCTTCCATTACCCGCAGATTCATTTTCACATCATCTACCACCAGCACATACGCATCCGGCGCCTGAAACCATAGCTGATGCTGTGGAAGTCGTTCCCTGATATTCCGGATTCTGTCAGAATAATTTCCAATCGGCTCTATGGAAACTGTTTTCTGCGGCAAAATCACTGTAAATACTGTACCCTTTCCATATTCGCTTTCCACGCTGATCTGCCCGTTCATCAAGGTAACCAGTTGCCTGGTAATGGAAAGGCCAAGACCGGTTCCCTCAATTCCGCGGTTGATCTTTTCATCCACACGCTCATAAGATACAAACAGTTGATCAATGTTTTCCGGCCGGATACCGATTCCGGTATCTTTCACATGGATGATCAGATTGATGCCATCTTCTGACACCTTTTCGTAGTCAATCTGAAACAGCACCTCCCCCCGACGTGTATATTTCACGGCATTGGTCAGAAGATTGATGATAATCTGCCGAATTCTCATTTCATCACCCTGAAGCTTTGAAGGAATATCCCGGTTATTCTCGACTCTGAGTGTGAGTCCCTTTCCCTGTGCCCGCATAATGATCATGTTATAGCAGTCATTAATCAGAGAAGAAAGGTCATAAACAGCAGGAACAATCTGCATCTTTCCGGTTTCAATACTGGAAAAATCAAGAATATCATCCATAATGGAAAGAAGCGATGAAACCGCATTTCTGATGTCTGCCGCGTGATCAAGCATTCCTGGATCTGTACTTTCCCGCAGAATCAGACTGTTCATACCGGTAATGGTATTTACCGGAGTCCTGATTGCATGCGACATTTCCGCCAGGAATACACTTTTTTCCTCATTCAGCTCATACGCTGCAAAATCCTGCAACTGCAGTTGTTCCACTTCTCTGATAAACTGAATCAGAAGCGTCAGGCAAAGAGCAAGAATCCCTGCTACATACAACGAATACAGGCCTCCCATTCCAAAAGCAATCCGCATGAACGCATCGGTTCCTGCACAGATCAGGAAAGCAGCCGTGCCCGTCAGTATCATTCTGTCCTTCAGATTTTTTCCCATAAAAATCATGTAGAACAAAAGTGGTATCACTGTATAACCCGCCAGAATACGTTCCATATACTGTGCAAATCCGATATTCTGCATAAATGCCTGCCGCATGGGCGAATGCATCAGAAGCTGCAGACCCGACATGATCATAAAAAAGCTGAGGCATGCATATTCCGGAACCTCCTTGCGAAGCAGTGCCACAAGATAATAAACCAGTATGAATATTCCACCCAGCAGAATCAGAAAAGAAGCAACTATGGTGAACGCATTGATTCTGAGCAGATGATAGATAATTGCCGTCTTGTCTCCCAGATACATTTTGTCAAGCCAGCCGCCAAAGCTCTTTTCTCCGGTATCATAGCAGATTTTCAGCTGCTGATCGCTGTCGCTGCTGTGCAGCTTGACCATATACCATTCCGACGGTATTTTCTCTCCAAGCGGATACCATGCAGCTGCCTGATCATTTCCCACACAGACACCTCCGATGTACACACGTACATTCAGATTTGCCGTATACAGAAACAGTACTTCCCCTTCCTGAATTCCATCCGGAAGTTTTCTGCTGAGAATACATTTCTGCCCTGAATCTAAATCCAGATAATGAGGAAGCGAAAAATTATGTTCTTCCATATCTGCTGTTTTTAACTGAATTCCGCTTTCTATTGTCCTGTAGGTTCCTTCATCAAAGCCATTATTTTCGTGTGGATATACAGCACTGAATATGGTGACCAGCACTACTGCCAGAAGAATCAGTCCATATATTTCCCACGTCCTGCTGCCTCTCTTCACTGCTCTGCACCTCCTGCCGCAAACGTATTCAGCACAGTCTGCAATGTCCTCCGTGTCAGAGGTTTCATCAGCAGCCCGTCAAATGCCTTTTCCGAAACCATATTTTCAAGCTCACCACTGTCTTCTGCAGTCAGCATGTAAATTTTCGTTTCTGCATTCCGGTGCTGCACATCATTTCTGATTCTTCTGCATGCTGCTTCCCCATTAAGCCCCGGCATCAGATAATCCATCAGAATCAGGTCATATCTTCTGTCCGCTGCCATCTCTACCGCAGCAAACCCGTCTTCTGCCAGTTCCGGCTCTATCTTCATGTCATGCAGAAGTTCTTCTGCAATTCTCCGGTTCATGGGTTCATCATCTGCCACCAGAACTTTCAGTCGGGAATAGTCTTCCTGTCCTTCTGTATCCGGAATTTCCTCCTGTGGCTCCAACTGTACTTCACAACCAAGTGCAGCCGGCGCTGTCACCTGCTGCAGAATCAGCACACTGAAATCAGATCCGATTCCCGTTGTGCTCCTGACCGTAATATCACCTTCCATCATATGCGCAAGACTGTATGCAATATAGAGTCCAAGCCCTGCCCCTGCAGTTCCGTCAGAAAGATGTCTGAACTGATGAAACAGAGTCGGCAGGTTTTCTTTTTCAATCCCGCTTCCGGTATCTCTCACTTCCATTTTCAGGCAGGTTTTTTTATCCTCTGTCGGCTCTGCGCTGACATTTACGATCACCGCGCCACTTTTTGTATGTGCATAGGCATTTTCAATCAGGCAGGACATGATCTGACAGATCCTGCTCTCATCTCCGCACATTCCGGATGGCAACTCCGGAGAATATCTGAACACGGTCTGTACCTTACCGGATGCATTTCTTTCATATTTTCTGACCATCTCCCGCAGATCCTTCAGCAGCGTCTGCGTCTGATAGCCATCCTCTGTCAGTTTCATTCTTCCGGAATCAATTCTGGAACTGTCCAGAATTTTATTGATCAAAGACAGCAGCTTTTCCGCAGCCTCCGCAACATATCCGGTTCTTTCCCGGGTTACTGAATCTCCTGCTTCCTTCTGCATCCTGGTTGCTGTCCCGATAATCGCATTTACCGGTGTTCGGATTTCGTGAGATACATTCGCCAGAAATTCGCTCTTTGCCTTCGCCTGCCTGATTGCCACTTTCTTTTTACTGTCATCACTCTGAATCTGAAGTGATGCCCATCTGTATATACAGATGCAGTAGATCAGTGCTCCGATTGCCATAAATCTTCCATGCTGCATATATTCACTGGCAAGTGCAAAGCCCATCTCCAAAAGTGCTGCAAATCCCAGGGATGCATAGGCATAGGCAAGCCAGCGCATTTCATGAAAAAGCGCCCGGTCCCCGTAATATACCAGAATCATGGTAATATAGGTATACAGAACTGCCATACCGATCATCATCAGTGTAACCCAGTTAATCTGCAGATAATCCATATGCAGTATGAAAACAGAAAAAAATACAACAAAAATGGAAATCAGATCCACTGCACTTAAAATATGTGCTGCAAACTGATATCGATATCTTGTAATTCTGTCTGTTGTACAGATCACAGGAATGGGGATCATCATCAATGCGAAAAATTCAAGAAACCTTGCGTAGGAAATATCCTTAAAAAAGAGCTGTGCCAACCCCGTCTGGAGGCAAAGCCATATTCCGGTAAAAAAGACAAAAACACCAATATAAGTACTTTCCTGCCGGTAGCGAATCCATTTTTTCACTACAAACTGCAGTACCATCATGGTAATGCCAAACGCAACCATAAGGATTCCGCCTGCCAGCGCAGGAAGTTTCTGCATCACCAAAGTATGAATGATGTCGGTACGATCTCCGATATAAATCATTCCGATATTTCCACGATAAGACGTATAAGGGCTGCCAAATACAATAGTCAGCTTTTTCCCTCCGTCACTCTTTTTCAAAGGCAGAAAGATCTTCGCACTCGCCGGATATTTACTTGCCAGAAGTCCGCCCATTCCGTAGTATTCCTTTACCAGAGCCCCGCTGATATAGATGCTGACCGTGTTCAGCGGTGCCGGTACCTCCAGATACCAGCCGCCGGAGATATACTGCGGCAGTGAATGTTCAATAGTTACCGTCTGTACGCTGTTCGGAACTCTTATCCTCGTTGGAAGTGAAATTTCCTGCACATGTGTCCCATCGTCTTCCATGTACTGCCATCCACTTGAAAGTGCATAACATTCCTGCGTATCAAAGCCGTCCTTCATATAGGGGCGCGAATAGTTTGCAACCACATGTATGATCAGAACTGCCAGCAGAAGCATATAAATATTCCAGATTCTGCGAAGTGTTTTTTTCCGTTTCTTCATCAAAGATGCGCTTCTTTCTTTCTGGCAAAAAAGCTGTCAACTTCAGCAATGATCTTCTCAGGTTCCATCGTTTTAAGCAAATATCCCTCCGGTCTCAGCTTTGCTATGTCTGTCACTATGGTTCTGTCATTGCATGCAGTCAGAAAAATAATGGGAATGGTTTCAAAATCCCTCTCTGAGCGGATCATTTCAAGTACCTGTTTTCCATTCAGCACCGGCATCTCATAATCCAGCAGAATCAGGTCCGGCATTTCCATTGTCAGATATTTAATTGCCATTGCTCCTGACTTTGCGACTGTCACATCATATTTTTCTCCCAGCCATTCCTTGATCTTGCGAAGCATTTCAAAAGAATCATCCACCACCAGTATTCTGTATCTGATGCCCTCTCTTTTCTTTTTTACCAGTTCCGCCACATATGCAGCGACTTCCTCAATGTTGATCGGACGGATAAAAATCCGGTCAATATATTCTGCGGAAAAGATACGCTCCACATTTTCCATATTAAAACGATTTCCCAGAAGAACCAGCGGAATCTGCTCATTTACTGCCCTTTTTCTTAAATAAATCAGTGTTTCATCGCTGATCTGCTCCTGATCAATAAACAGAACAATCACACTGACCGGTTCCTTTTCCGTTACAATAGAATCCATATCCGCCTTTGCATGGATTGTCCGGATTCTCTTTTCCGCCAGCTTTTCCTTAAGAGAAATCAGGAGATAACTGTTTTCTGATGTTACCAGTAATACGGTACTTCCGATTCTGCTCTCACTCAATGCCTGTCCCCTCACAATCTGCACCTGCGCAGTAATTTGTACCTCTGCCTCTGATATATATTTATTCCGCTGACATATCTTCGTCAAGTGTTTTCATCATTTCTGATGTAATCTGCTGAATCTGATCAAGTTCAAGCTCATTGCCTGCCTGTGCCAGCTCCTCCATCCTGCCTGCAATCTGGTTCGGCAAAATGCAGCTCTGAAGCTGTCTTATGGCATCACATGCCCCGTCTGCATCAAATATGCGTGCACAGTCATGTGCCTTATGAAGCAGCTGCAACAGTTCCTCTCCGGAAATATTCTTCTTTACTTCTTTTTTACCGTTATCCCCGATGACTTCCCTGATTTTCGCCGTTAATGTATCATAAGCTTCCAGCAGTCCCTGATAATGTGCCTCCATATATGCGCTGTCCTGACTGCGTGCAGCAGCTTCCAGAGCCTTTGCCTGTTCAGAGATATCATCTGCGCCCAGCGTATGTGCCATGCTCTTAAGAGAATGCACATTGATCCGATAGCTGTCCAGATCTCCCGCCTGATAACTGTCTCTGATCATCTGCACTCTTTTCGTAGAAAGAAAATCCCGTATCATTTCCATATAAAAAGAAGAATTATTCATGCAGAATTTCATTCCTTCCGCCGTATTCAGAATATTCTTCAATGCATCAACTGTCAGTTTTTCCTGCTCTCCCTCTGCCTTTTTTACTTCTCCGCCTTGTTCCTCCGGCACTTTTTGAAAAAGCGCCGGGTTCATATGCTTTCTGCAGATTTCAATCAACATACTCTCTTCCACAGGCTTAGACAGATAATCCGAAAATCCTTCTGCCAGATATTTATCCTTTGCACCGATCACGGCATTCGCTGTCAGCATGATCACCGGCGTATTCTGGTTCAGCGGCAGATACATGCTGCGCATGAGGCGGAACGTCTTCACTCCGTCCGGATCCGGCATCATATGGTCAAGAAAAATAATGTCATAATGTTTCTGCGCCATTTTCTCCAGACAGGCATTCCCGCCATCTGCCAGATCCACCTGCATACATGCTTCCTGCAAAAGTGCCTTCATCACTTTCAGGTTCATATCCACGTCATCAACGACCAGCACCTGTGCTTTTGGTGCATAGAACCATGCGGGACTCTGTGAATGGTTATCCCTGATCTCCCTGATCCGGTCTGAATAATTCCCGATCGGCTCCGGATCCAGCACTTTCTGCGGAATACTGACATAGAAAACAGATCCTTTGCCATATTCACTTTCCACAGATATCTTGCCATTCATCAGAAAGATCAGCTGCCTTGTAATCGACAATCCAAGCCCGGTGCCTTCAATTCCACGGTTTCTCACCTCATCCAGCCTCTCATAGGAGGTGAACAGCCTGTCAATGTTTTCCGGTTTGATTCCGATCCCGGTATCTCTTACTTCTATTTTGAGACTGATCATATCCTCTGTCAGCCTGTCATAACCGATTCTGAATTCGACATGACCAACTCTCGTATATTTCACCGCATTGGTCAGAATATTGATGACAATCTGACGCAGCCGCATCTCATCTCCTAACAGCTTCGTCGGAATCTGTCTGTCATTTTTCACAATGAAGTCAAGGCCCTTGGCATGCGCTCGCATGACAATCATGTTATAGCAATCATTAATCAAAGAAGAAAGATCATATTCTGCCGGCAGAATTTTCATTTTTCCGGATTCGATTTTCGAGAAATCAAGAATGTCATCAATAATTGACAGAAGCGATGCTACTGCGTTCTTGATATCTACCGCGTATTCAAGCGTTTTTTCATTCCTGCTTTCTCTTATAATCATGGCATCCATACCCATTACAGTATTGACCGGCGTACGAATTGCATGTGACATATCAGCAAGAAAAGCAGTTTTTTCATCATTCTTGAGTACTGCGGCTCTGCGCTCTCTGCGAATACTGCTCATATGTAAAATAAACTGACTCATCCACAGAAGACACATCAGCAGTGCGCCGACCACATACAACCAGTAATACTGATTGTTATGAAAAATCAGTTTGGCAATCAGATGCAGTATGAGTCCAGCAAAAAAGGCTGTTATACCAATCCATGTCATTTTCTTTTCCGCATTTTTGCCACTGCCAAGAAGATACATGAAAAAAGCTGCAAGAGACAGAATAAAAAATCCGTTTTCCATGACATTTGCATAGTCAATATTCTGAAGATAAAGCTGACGGACAGGAGAATGCATCAGAAGCTGCAGGCCGATAATTATCATAAAGCTTCCAAAAAAGCGATACTGTCTGATCTGCGTCTTTCTGAGTACTCCCAGATCATAAATGCGGACGAATAATCCCATAATGATCAGGATAAATGCCGTAATCAAAGAAAAGAGATTCACCCGCAGAAGGTGGTACAGAATCGCTGTCTGATCTCCAATATATATTTTTTCAATCCAGCCGGTATTTTTCTCTTCTGCTTCATAGATAATCTGCAGTTCTTTCCCTGCATACTGATCTTCCAGCGGAACTCCGATCCATTTTGCAGGAGTTTTACTGCCAAACGCCCCCATTCCTGCCGCCTGATAGGTATCCACACATATTCCGTCAATCTCAGCTTCCACATTCATATGCCCGGAATAGAGATACAGAAAATCATCATGATCAATGGATTCTGGAAAACGATAAGTCAGAATCACCCTGCCTTCCTGCTGTGGACAAACGTAATATGGAAGCTTCACCGTCTCCGCTTTTCCCTGGTCAAGTACTGCTGCCCTACTGACCGTCACAAAATCCCGGTCGTCAAAGCCGTCCAGGGAATGCGGTTTCAAAGCACTGATAATGGCAGCCGCAACGGCAATCATCAAAATAATGCTATAGAGGAAACGTACAAGATCAAACTTTCGCATCTCTCGCACCTCCTCTGACACCTGCCTGCAGCATTGCTTCCACAGCATTCTCTCTGGTCACCGGTTTGAGAATATATCCTGCAAATCCCATTTCCGTAATGCTGTTTCTGAATGCCTCCTGATTCTCTGCCGTCAGCATGATTACCGGTGTCTTCTGATTGATTCCGCTACCGGATCTGATTCTGCAAAAGACTTCTTCTCCATTCATTCCCGGCATCAAATGATCCATCAGAATTGCATCATATGGCGTCTGCTCTGCTCTGCCAAGTGCTTCCATTCCATCTGATGCCGTATCCACTGTAATTCCGGTATCTGAAAGTACATTGCGGGCGATTTTCAGATTCATTGGTTCATCATCCACAACCAAAATGTGACAATCTGAAAGTTTCCGCTCTGCATTTTCCGGATTTTCCATTTCCGGTGCCACTGCTCTGTATATGCCAAGAGGTACCGACGAGCTTATTTCCTGCGGAATTTCAATGGTAAAAAGAGAGCCGATCCCATCAGCGCTTTCAACGTCAATGGTTCCGTTCATCATCTGCGCCAGCTTCCATGAGATGGACAGTCCAAGGCCTGCGCCCTGCGCCTCATAACCTGGTCTTTTGAACTGGCTGAAAATATCTGTCTGTCCGTCATCGGAAATTCCTCTGCCGGTATCCCGTATCCGTATGATCAGAATCAGATCACCATTATCCTTCATCCTGTAATTCAAACTGATGATAACTGCACCATCATCTGTGTATTTAAATGCATTTTCCACAATATGCGTAACCATCGTACATATTTTGGGTTCATCCCCATATAGCACTGAGGGTAGTTCCGGATTATTTTTCAAAATGTATTTTACTCCGGATTTAAAATATCTTTCCGCATTCTCATTCAGGTCCTCAATTAAGAGCGCCACAGCATAGTCCGCCTTTGTCAGCGCCATTTTCCCTGATTCCAGTTTGGAACTGTCAAGAATTTTATTAATCAAAGATAACAGTTCCCTTGCAGAATATTCAATGTCATCTGCATAGGAAATAATCTTCGGTTCTGTACTCTCGCGCTTTAGCATGTCATCTATTCCCAGAATGGCATTGACAGGCGTCCTGATCTCATGCGACATGTTAGCAAGAAATTCACTCTTAGCCGAAGTCTGTCTTCTTACCTTTTCCTTCTCGATTTCATCCTTTCGGATCTGCTGCATCCCCCAGCGGAATGCACAGGTGCAGTAAATCACAACTGCCGGAAGCATAAAGGAGCCAACATGAACATAGGAATCAAACACCGCATCCATGATCTCAAGTACGGTTCCGGCTCCCAGAAAAAAGTTAGCATACACAAGCCATTTCAGGTCATCAAACAATGCCCGGTCAGTCAGTCTGATCTGGATAAAAGTTCCCATAACATAGAGCACCGTTGCACACAAAACCAGCAGATTGATCCAGTTTACCTCAAGGAAATCCATCTGCCTGTAATAGACCAGTCCAAAAATAAGAATAATGCTGCCAATACTGATAAATGACAGGATCTGTGCCAATGTATGATGAATCTGCATCGTTACGCTGTCAATATGCCGGATAACCGGGATCGGTATACTCAGCAGGGCAAAAAACTCTGCTGCACGCGCGAATGCAATGTCCTGAAATACGAGCTGTGCCATTCCCGACTGCAAAAGAAACCATATACCGATCAGAAGAATATATACGCCCATGAAAAAATAATCATTTCTGTGTGTTACCCACTTTTTCATGAAAATCCGAAGAATCAGAAGGATAACTCCTACCACAACAAGAATGGTTCCACCAACCAGTGCGGTCCATACAGATGCGATCATATGATAGATAATCGCAGTATGATCTCCGATATAGATATTTCCGATACTTCCGTCATATGGTTGTATCGGACTTTTGAAAGTAATTGTCAGTTTTTTCCCGGCATCTTTCTGATGAAGCCTGACAAAAAGTTTCTCATTTGCAGGCATGCCGGACGCCAGAAACCCTTTCGGGCCGGTATAATCAAGTACCTGTGTCTGATCAATATACACCTGTACCAGATCAAGCGGTGCGGGTATTTCCAGATACCATCCAACAGGAATGGACGCCGGAAGTCTACGTGAAACAGTCACCTCGGAAAGTGTCTGCGAAAATCTGACCTTCACAGGCAATGTTGTCTGCTGCACTTTACTATTTCCAAGAAAAATGTCCCATTTCTCCGAAAGTGCATAACATTCCCCTGAATCAAAGCCTTCACTTATATATGGACGGCTGAAACTCAGAATCGTGTAAATCACTACACTTATTATGACTGCAAGGTAAACATACCATGCTTTCTCATAAATTTTTTCTTTTTTCATACATCAGAGTTTCTCGGCTTTTTTCTCTGCAAAAAAAGTATCCACCTGAGCAATAATCTGTTCAGGATCCATCGTCTTGAGCAGATACCCCTCCGGTTTAAGCTTCGCTATGTCCATGACCACATTTCTGTCATTGCATGAGGTCAGGAACATGATCGGAATTGTTTCAAAATCTTTTTCCGAACGTATCATTTCCAGCACCTGTTTGCCGTTTAATACCGGCATTTCATAATCCAGAAGAATAAGATCCGGTATCTCCATTGTCAGATATTTAATGGCCATGGTCCCTGACTTAGCCACAATCACCTGATACTTTCCCTGAAGCCATTCCTTGATCTTCTTCAACGTATCTGCAGAATCATCCACTACCAGAATTTTCTTTTTGACACTTGCATTTCTCGCCTTGATGATCGCCTGCACATGCGCTGCCACCTCATCCACATTAATAGGCCGAAAAAAGATGCTGTCAATAAAGTCTTTGGAAATAGACTTCTGAACCGCCTCAATATTATATTTATCTCCAAGAAGAATTATGGGAATATTTCCGGTATCTGCACGATCACGAAGAAAAACCAGTACCTCATCACCGATCGGTGTCTGGTCTACATATACAAGAATTACGTTTGCTTTTTCCTTAGACTGAAATATGGAAGCAATATCCGCATCAACGCTGACTGTCCTGATCCTGCGTTCTGCCAGTTTATCAATCAGTGACACCATCAGGTAGCTGTGCTCGGTAGTTACCAGTAAAGCAAGATTGCCTAACCCGTCTGCCATGGAAATACTCCTTTTCGCAAGCCGTAATAACGATTATTCATAAAATAGAAACTAATAAAATCATTATATCAAATCACCGTTTAATTGTAAAAGAAAACCCGCTATAAAGAACGCCTCCTCTGTAACGGATTTTCACAGAATCTGGTTCACATGCCAAAGTCAAAAAGGCTGATCTGATTACTTTCCGGAATTTCTCCCAGAAGTCCCAGCTCATTCAGCGTATCAATTACTCCCTGCGGACACTTGGTTCTGTCTCTGAAGTCATCTCTTGACAGGAACGGTCCGTCCTTTGCCGCTTCCACTACTGCATCAGCGGCTTTTTCACCCATTCCGTCTATGCTCTTTAACGATGGCATGATCTTGTCTCCAACCACCTGAAACAGTCTTGATTTTGCCGTAAATATATCAATCGATGCAAATTCAATGCCTCTTTCATACATTTCTTCAACAACACGCATATCGCCGTACTCTGCCTGCTCAGTATTGGATAACTCATCCTTCCTGTTGTTGTACTCATTCATGACACTGTGAAGATGATTCTCTCCCTGACACATGTCCTTATAGGAAAACGCTTTTGCACGGATACTGAACCATGCGGCATAAAATGCCTGCGGTACGTACACCTTGAAATAGGCAATACGCCAGGCCATCATTACATATGCCGCCGCATGTGCCTTCGGAAACATGTACTTGATTTTCAGGCAGGACTGAATGTACCATTCCGGAACGCCTGCCGCAATCATGGCTTCCTTCATTTCAGGCTTTAATCCCTTTCCCTTTCGAACCGACTCCATGGTCTTGAAAGAAAGCGATTTGTCCATTCCCTTCTGAATCAGATAGATCATGATATCATCACGGGTACAGATAGCAGTATCAATGGTTGCCGTGCCTTCCATGATGAGTGTCTGCGCATTACCCAGCCATACATCCGTTCCATGTGCAAGACCTGCAATACGGATCAGATGAGAGAAAGAGGTCGGCTGTGCATCAATAACCATCTGCATGGCAAAATCCGTACCGAATTCCGGAAGTCCAAGGCATCCGAGCTTTGTTCCGCCAATCTGATCCGGTGTAATGTTCAGTGCCGAAGTATCTTCAAACAAACTCATGACATTATGATCATCCAGCGGCACCAGCTTGGGATCAAGCCCGGTACAGTCCTGAAGGAAACGGATCATGGTCGGATCATCATGTCCCAGAATATCCAGTTTCAACAGGTTATGGTCAATGGAATGGTAATCATAATGTGTTGTTACCGTTGCCGTTGTCATATCGTTTGCCGGATGCTGCACGGGGGTAAAGGAATTAATATCCTCTCCTACAGGAAGCACGATGATTCCGCCGGGATGCTGACCGGTTCCTCTTCTGACACCGACCAGTCCCTGCAGCACTCTGTTGATCTCACATTTTCTCTTACCCTGCCCCAGTCCGTCATAGAACTTCTTTACATAACCGTATGCAGTCTTATCTGCCAGACCAGCAATGGTTCCTGCACGGAAAGTCTGCCCGTATCCAAAAATAACCTCTGTATATTTGTGTGCCTTACTCTGATATTCACCGGAAAAGTTCAGATCGATATCCGGCTCCTTATCTCCTTTAAATCCAAGGAATGTCTCAAACGGAATATCAAACCCGTCCTTATTCATCATGTGTCCGCATTTCGGACAACGCTTATCCGGCATATCACATCCGGATTTTCCTGAAAAAGCCTTCACATCATCTGAATCAAAATCACTGTAATGACATTTCGGGCATACATAGTGTGGGCTTAAGGAATTCACTTCCGTAATACCTGAAGTAAATGCAACAAAAGAAGATCCGACAGACCCACGCGAGCCTACCAGATACCCATCTTCATTCGATTTCCATACCAGCTTCTGTGCAATGATATACATTACGGCAAATCCGTTGGAAATGATGGAATGAAGCTCCTTTTCCAGTCTTTCCTCTACAATGGAGGGCAACGTTTCTCCATATATTTCATGTGCACGGTTGTAGCAGATTGTAGTCAGAATCTTATCGCTGTCCGGAATGACAGGCGGACATTTATCCGGTCTGACCGGAGAAATGCTGTCACACATATCCATAACTTTACGTGTATTGGTAATACAGATTTCCCGCGCCTTATCTGTTCCCAGATAATCAAATTCCTTCAGCATTTCCTCTGTGGTTCGAAGGTAAAGCGGTGCCGGTGCCTCATCATCAAAGCCCCGTCCTGCCTGAATAATCTGCCGGTAAATCTGATCCTCCGGATTCAGAAAATGTACATCACAGGTTGCTACAACAGGCTTATGAAACTGTTCTCCCAGTGTGCAGATCCTTTTATTGATCTCTCTGATATCATCATCAGAATGAATATCATCATAATGATCAGAATCCACCATGAAATGGTTGTTTCCGATCGGCTGGATTTCCAGATAATCGTAGAAATTGACCAGTCTGGCAATCTCCTGTTCCGGGCGATCTTCCACGACTGCGCCGTAAAGTTCTCCAGCGCAGCATGCACTTCCGATAATAAGTCCCTCTCTGTATTTCATCAGTTCGCTCTTGGGAATCAGCGGAAATCTCTGAAAATAAGTCAGATGAGATTTACTGACAAGCGTATACAGGTGCACTCTGCCCAGCGTATTCTTCGCCAGAATGATACAGTGATGCGGCCGCAGATGCCTTACCATCTCGGGTGTAGATACTCCGAGTGCATTAACCTCAGTCAGATTCTGCACATTTTTTTCCTGCATCATGGGCACGAATTTCAGGAAAATAAGCGCAGTACATTCCGCGTCATCTACTGCGCGGTGATGGTGCTCAAGCGAAATATTCAGCGTCTTTGCTACTGCATCCAGTGTATGCTTGGCCTGCAGCGGGAAAAACACCCTGGAAATTCCCAGTGTATCCACTGTAGTAAACTCTGCAGTAATCCCCAGTTCCTTACAGTTCTGATTAATAAAGCTGATATCAAAACTGACATTATGTCCGACCAGCACACATCCCTCACAAAACTCCAGAAATTTCGGAATAATAACATCTCTCGTCGGCGCATTCATTACCATCTCATCATTGATACTGGTCAGTTTCTCAATTCGGAACGGAATCGGCACCTCGGGATTAACGAACTCAGAAAAACGATCAATGATCTCCCCGTTCTGTACCTTTACGGCGCCGATTTCAATAATCCGGTTCTTTAACGGAGAAAATCCGGTTGTCTCGATATCAAAAACCACAAAGGTAGAGTCTGTCAGACTCTGTCCCTTATCATTTAAAACAATTTCCTTCAGATCATCTACAAGATAAGCTTCCACACCGAGGATCAGTTTGAAAAACTTCTGTCTGTCCGGATGCGGATCTCCTGCTTCCTTCCGTTTTCCTGCTTCTTCACCCCAGAAATCATCCCAGAGATGATTGGCATCTGTCAGTGCCTGCACCACACCATGATCCGTAATGGCAATCCCCGGCATGCCCCATTTATATGCCTGTTTCACAATATCTCTGACTTCGGATACGCCATCCATATCACTCATCTTGGTATGACAGTGCAGTTCCACACGTTTTAATTCGCTGTTATCCACACGTTTTACCGTAAAATCAGTAATTTTGCGAATCCCGGCAACTGAACCGATGGTCAGCTCATGGTCAAATTTATCAACCATGGTAATACCTTTCAGTTTAATGAACGCGCCAACCTTGATTTCCTTTTCAAGATCCGGCACCTGTTCATTATGCGTGAACATCTTAACGGTAATGGTGTCTGTAAAATCTGTCACATCAAAAATCAGGATACTCTTTTCATTTCTGATTTCTCTCTTATCATACAGGATAATCTTGCCATGAATGCAGACTTCTCCCATTTCTCCGGCAATATCCGCAATCTGCATGGTATCATCGTCAAAGTCCCTGCCATAAATGACATTCGGATCATCTGATTTCTTAAAGCCTCCGAAATCACGTCCACCCCACTTGCTCTTTCCCTTGAATGAACCACCTTTAAAGCTCCCTGTGCCGTTTCCAAAGGAAGTTTTCGGTGCACCTGCAGTACCTTCTGCCGCCTTTCTTTCTTCCTTTGCCTGTTCTCTTTTTTCTTTTCTGGCTTCCTTTGCTTCTTCCGTGGCTTCCATTTTCGCAGCCATCTTTGCAGATTCTCTGCTGTAATCCGGCGCCACTTCCTCTTTTTTCTCTGCTTTCTTAAAGGAAGAGGAAACCCGCACGGAAAATCCGCATCGTTCATTAAGAATTTTGGTCAGAATCGTAGTGATCTCCGGTGCCTTGCTCATGCCGACGACAGAATCTTCCAGCACCAGTTCCACCTGGTCTTCTTCCGGAAAAACAAACTCTGCATTTTTCAGAAGGGTATACTCAATAGGACTGTATTCCTTAAATTCCTGAAGAATACTGTCCTCATAGATTTCCATCAGATTCTGCGGCGTATACTGTGCTGACAGATGAAACCGCTCGTAGATCTTTACCGTCAGATCCGCACTGCCAAAGAACTGCTTTTTAATTTCCTTTTCTGCCTTCCAGACATCCGCTTTTTCAATCAGGCGATTACTGGAAAGATAAATCCGTATGAAATCCTGCTTTCTGGTCGTGGATACCTTATCCACTTCCACTTCATTCATCAGTTCCTTCATACGTCCATCCAGCTTTAATGTTGGAAATACATCAAAAAAAGGCTTTGCCATTAATTACAGACCCCTTACATTTCACTTTACTTCCAGTGATCAAGTTCATCCTTTAATACTGCCAGAAGCTGATCTTCCGGAATTTTTCTGATAATCTCGCCATGTTTGATCAGAAGGCCTTCTCCGTCTCCACCGGCAATTCCGATATCTGCTTCCCTTGCTTCTCCCGGACCGTTTACCGCACAGCCCATTACCGCTACCTTAATATCCAGCGGATACTCCTGCACCATGGTCTCCACCTGGCTTGCCAGACCGATCAGATCTATTCTTGTACGTCCGCAGGTAGGACAGGCAACCACTTCTATTCCCCCCTTACGAAGGCCAAGCGTTTTCAGAATCAGCTTCGCTGTCTTGATCTCTTCTACCGGATCACCGGAAAGAGACACTCTGATCGTATCGCCGATTCCTTCATTCAAAATAATTCCAAGACCGACAGAGGACTTGATATTGCCGCCATATACCGTTCCCGCTTCCGTAATCCCGACATGCAACGGATAATCCGTCTTCTGTGCCAGAAGCTCGTGAGCCTTTACGCACAGCATGACATTGGAAGATTTAATACTGATAACCATATTGTCATAGCCACATTCTTCTACAATATGTACCTTATCAAGGGCGCTTTCCACCAGCCCTTCTGCCGTGACACCGCCATATTTCTCCAACAGATCCTTTTCAAGTGAGCCGCTGTTTACACCCACACGGATCGGAATATTTCTCTCCCTTGCCGCTGAAACAACTTCTGCAATCTTATCCTTCGAGCCAATATTTCCGGGATTAATCCGGATTTTATCCGCGCCGTTTTCAATTGCGGCAATTGCCATTTTATAATCGAAATGGATATCTGCTACAAGCGGAATATGGATCTGCTGTCTGATTCTGCCGATTGCCTGTGCTGCTTCCAGTGTCGGGCAGGTGCATCTCACAATATCGCAGCCGGCCTTTTCCAGTCTGAGGATCTGTGCAACCGTTCCCTCCACATCTTCAGTCCTTGTATTGGTCATGGACTGAATCATGATCGGATTACCACCGCCGATTACCTTATTTCCAATCTGTACTGTCCTTGTATGATCTCTGTATGCCACTTGCTGTACCTCCATATACGCTCATCTGAAAAATTTCGTAATATCATTGAACATGACAAACACCATCAACGCCATCAGCGCTACCATGCCTGCCAGATGCACCAGTCCTTCCTTATCCGGTGGAACCGGTTTGCCACGGACAACTTCCACCAGCAGAAATACCAGTCTGCCACCATCCAGTGCCGGAATCGGGAGCAGATTCATAACTCCGAGGTTAACGGACAGAAGTATTGCCAGATCCAACATGGTCAGCGCCACGGAAGGAAGACCATAAGGCTTTGCCTCCTCATAGGTATCGTCAACCATCTTGACCATTCCTACCGGCCCCGAGACCGCATCCTTACCGAGCTTACCTTCTACCAGCATGATCAGGCTCTTGTAAGTTGCCTTCAGATAGTACTGCACCATATAACCCGCATAGGGAACTACCTTCGCGCCGGTTACTGTACCGGCTTTTCCGATATAAACTCCCATGTAATAGCGTTTGTCAGACTGACTGTATTTGGGGGTCAGACTGGTCGTGTATTTCTGACCATCACGTTCGTATATAATATCCAGAACTTCTCCATCGCTGTTGAGCTGGGAAATCAGCGTTGCTTCCTGTGCCAGATGAATCTTCTCCCCATTCATGCTCAGAATGGTATCTCCTTCTTTCAGCCCCGCTTCCTGCGCCGCTGAGTCCTTCATGACACCGGACACTACCGGAAAATCCCATACGGAAAAGCCTGTAACAATCAATGCCAGCAGAAATGCCAGCAGGAAATTAAACAACGGTCCTGCCAGAACTGTCGCAATTCTCGACCAGACATTGGCTTTCAGAAAGGAATGCTCATCCGGCTCGCCTTTCTGTTCCTCAAGTCCGTCCATTCCGTCAAAAATACATGCCCCGCCAATCGGCAGGAGACGTATGGTATAAAGTGTATCTCCCTTTTGCTTTTTAAACAGCTCCGGTCCCATACCGACGGAAAATTCATTGACACGGATCCCGTTTGCCTTTGCAATCAGGAAATGCCCACCCTCATGAGAAATGACAAGTACTCCGAATATAATAAAGAAGATGATAATACTGATCAGCACTTATGTTCCTTTCTTCCACTTAAAAATTTCTGGACTGAAGATACTCATATGTCTCTGCTTCGGCCTGCAGAATTTCATCTACCGTAGGATCTGCAATGGTCTTATGATGCTCCATGGCATCCGTAATCATATCATATATTTCCAGAAAACGAATTTTACCGGAAAGGAAATGTTTTACCGCCATCTCATTCGCTGCATTAAATACTGTCGGCATACTTCCGCCGATTCCTGCTGCCTGATACGCAAGATCCAGACCTTTGAATGTATCCGTATCCGGTTTTTCAAAAGAAATGCTTCCAAGCTTGAAGAAATCCAGTCTGTCCTCCGTCATCGGCATACGATCCGGATAAAACAGTGCATACTGAATCGGCAGCTTCATATCCGGAACTCCGAGCTGTGCAATTACCGCACCATCACAGTACTGTACCATGGAATGAATGATGCTCTGCGGCTGCACAATAACCTGAATCTGATCCAGTCTGACATCAAAAAGCCATCTGGCTTCCATAACTTCAAGCCCTTTGTTCACAAGTGAGGCCGAATCAATCGTTACCTTTGGCCCCATCGACCAGTTTGGATGCTTTAATGCTTCTTTTACCGTAATTGTTTCCAGCTGTTCCCGCTTCATTCCGCGAAACGGGCCACCGGATGCTGTCAGTAGAATCTTCTCCAGCCTGCACTTCGGTTCTCCGTTTAATGACTGGAAAATTGCGCTGTGCTCACTGTCAACCGGCAGAATCTGAACATGGTATTCTCTTGCCAGCTGTGTAATCAGATGTCCTGCTGTTACCAGCGTTTCCTTATTGGCAAGTGCAATATCCTTTCCACTCTTAATGGCTTCAATTGTCGGGCGTATTCCAATCATCCCGACAACTGCAGTCAGTACGGTATCAGCTTCCGGCATGGTAACCATTTCCAGAAGTCCGTCCATGCCTTCATATATCTTAACCGGAAGATCACTGACTTTCCCCCGCAGATCTGCCGCTGCAGCCGGATCGAACATGGCTGCGTATCTGGGCCGGAACTTCCTGATCTGCTGTTCCATCAGATCCGTATTCCGGTTCGCTGCAAGTCCGATCACTTCAAGATCTGCATTGTTTCTGACTACATCAAGTGTCTGGGTTCCGATGGATCCGGTCGATCCCAGAAGGATAATTTTTCTTCCCATATAATCTCCATTTCAAATAAAACAGCAGTCATAAACACCTTGCTCTGCTTGTTCACACATATTGCAAAATGCCGATGCTTGTATGCACCGGCATAAACTCCGTGGTCTGAATATAATATATGTACTTTCAGATACTGCGGCTATCCTGCAATTATTTTATAAAAAAGACTGCCAGAAGATATACCATCGGTGTAACGAAAATAACACTGTCAAACCGGTCCATAATTCCGCCATGCCCAGGGATCAGATTGCCATAATCCTTGATCTGATGATCTCTCTTGATTCCGGATGCCGTTAAATCCCCTATCTGCGAAATAATTCCGGCTACCAGGGTAATGATCATAAAAATCCAGATCATATTGCTGTCATGAGCAACAAATTCCGATAAAACTACACCAAAAACCGCACCTGCAACTACTGATCCGATAACTCCGCCAATTGCACCTTCAATGGTTTTATTCGGCGACAGTTTCGGACAAAGCTTGTGCTTTCCAAACGCGCGTCCGCACAGATATGCAAAAGTATCACAGATCCACGCTACAAAAGGAACCCATACGATAAACTGACCATAGGGAACCAGACGAAGCAGATAAATAAACGAAAGCATCATCGGTGCGTACAGAAATGAAAAGACTGCTGTCATGGCCTGCTGCGCATTATATCTCGGAAACGTAAGCACATATACAATCATTATCGCAAAGAATACAAACAGGATTGAAATCACAAAATATCTGATATCTCCACTTGTCAGTATCATAAGCACATAATGCAGCACAATGGCAACATAACCGCACAACTCAATTCCGTTACACCTGCACTCTTTCTGATGTATCCCCGTTGCCCGCATCAGTTCAAAATATGCGATTTCTGATAATATCAGCAAAACACCTGCCAGTACATATCCGCCGCTCAACAGCACAATCAGAAGTATCAATCCGATTGCAATACCGCTCATTACTCGTGTTTTCAAATCACGCTACCATCCTGACCTTATTCTTTGGCATCCTTTTTAAGTCCGCCATATTTTCTGTCCCGTTTTTCATACGCAGCAATTGCCTTTTCAAGCTCTGCCTTGTCGAAATCCGGCCACGCAATGTCTGTATAGTAGAATTCCGTATATGCACACTGCCATAACAGGAAATTGGAAATACGTTGCTCACCGCAGGTTCTGATCAGCAGATCCGGATCCGGAAGTTCCGCCGTATCCAGCTCATCCCGAATCTCAGCTTCCGTAATTTCTTCAGGGCTGAGTGTTCCATCGACGCATTTGCGTGCAACCCGGCGAACCGCACGTGTAATTTCATCTCTGCTGCCATAATTGATCGCAATAGTGAAATTAAGACCCGTATTCCCGGCTGTTGTCTCCTCCAGATTCTGGATTGCCTTCTGGATATCTTCCGAAAGCCTTGACTTTTCACCGATTACACGGCATCTGACATTATTCTTCATGGACTTCTTCACACTGGTCTTCAGATAATTCTGAAGAAGTGTCATGAGCGCAGAAACTTCCTTTTCAGGTCGGTTCCAGTTCTCCGTGGAAAATGCATATACTGTCAGATATTTGATTCCAAGGTCTCTCGCATCCACCAGAATATCTTCTACTGCCTTTGCTCCCTGAAGATGACCGTAATTACGGGGCATGCCCTTCGCTTTCGCCCATCTCCCGTTGCCATCAAGAATGATGGCAACGTGTGCAGGTACTCTTCTCTCTTCTGCCATAATTTATCCACATTCCCATACATGTCTGTCTGAAAAAGATTTCAGACCTTCATGATCTCTTTTGATTTTTCTTCCACTGCTGCATCCAGTTCTTTAATATACTTGTCAGTCAGTTTCTGAAGCTGATCCTCAAGCTCGCTGATCTCATCCTCTGAAACATCTGATCCCTTCAGCTTCTTGAATTCATCATTGCCATCACGGCGGATATTACGAACTGCGATCTTTGCATCCTCGCCTTTTTTCTTAATATCCTTGGCAAGCTGCTTTCTACGCTCTTCCGTAAGCTCCGGGAACACAAGACGGATCATTGTTCCATCATTGGTCGGTGTAATTCCGACATCAGATCCCAGAATTGCCTTCTCAATTTCCTTCATCATGCTCTTATCCCATGGCACAATCTGAATAATTCTGGCTTCAGGGACAGAGAGATTGGCAACCTGCTGAATCGGTGTAGGTGTACCATAATAATCTATGCGAATCTTATCCAGAACATGCGGATTTGCACGTCCTGCACGAATTGTGGAAAGATCTTCACACAGAAAATCATAAGCCTTCTTCATTTTTTCTTCATAAACTTTCATCTTTTCATTCATAGTCTTATCCTCCGACGGGCGGTCTTTTATAAAGTGGTGACTGTCGTGCCGTTAAACTTACCTGCAGCTGCCTTGACAATACTGTTTTCTTCCTGCAGTGCAAACACACGCATGGGTACATGATTATCTCTTGCCAGAATAGAAGCAGTCATATCAACCACCTGCAGATTCTGTGCAATCACATCATCAATTGAAATTGTATCATAGCGCTTTGCAGCAGGATTCTTTGCCGGATCACTGTCATATACACCATCAATTGCCTTGGCCAGCAGAATCACATCTGCTTCAACTTCTACTGCTCTTAATACAACCCCTGTATCCGTTGAGAAATATGGGTGTCCGGTACCACCGGCAAAAAAGACAACCATATTTCTGGAGAAATACTTGTTTGCTCTGTCCTTGGAAAAAAGTTTGGTAAATGATCCGCATTCAAAAGGAGTCAGTACACTTGTCATCATTCCTTCACTGCGAAAAATTTCAGATACATAAATACAGTTCATAATAGTAGCCAGCATACCGATCTGATCTGCCTTCACACGGTCAATATTCTCGCTGGTGCGGCCTCTCCAGAAATTACCGCCACCAATTACAATTCCGACCTGTGTTCCTGCATCTGTAAGCTGTTTTACCTGCAGCGCAACCTTTCTTACTGTAGGCTCATCAAAGCCTGTCTTCTTATCACCTGCAAGTGCCTCTCCGCTCAGTTTCAGTAAAATTCTCATTTTTATGCGCCCCGATTTTTATTTATTTTTCAGTTCTTCAAAGAATGCAGAAGGATTTACTTCAGCATATACCTGTGAGCACATACCTTCAATCACTGCACCATTATTGATCTGAACAGACTGAGATTTGATATTTCCCATGACAATGGCTGTCGTATCAAGTACCACCGGTCCGTGTACATCAATATCTCCTTTGATGGCTCCTGCAATTACTGCACTGTTTGCATAGATGTTGCCGATAATTACTGTGCTCTGACCGATCTTTGCAGAACCCTGACTGTGAATATCGCCCGTTATTCTTGCAGATTCCGCATAAACCTCAGCAGCATTGGAATCGCCTTCAATTTCTCCGTTTACATTCAGTTTGCCGAAAACAGTCACATTCCCGACTACCTTTCCCATAAGATCAAGCGATCCGGTTGTCTGAATATCACCGTTAATCACCATTCCACCTGTAATTGATGCTGTCTCATCCGTAACTACCTGCTGTGCGTCCATCATATCATTTCCCCCACGGTTTTCTTTATATTCTTCCTGTACCGGAGCTGTCCGGTCAGACTGATCCGCTTTCATGGCCTCAAGTGCACTGAGTGCATCCTGAGCCTCAGTATTCTGAACACTATCCTGCTGTGGTTCCTCCGATACCGGAGTTTCCAATGTATCTTCCGTTTCCGCAGTCACTTCAGGTTCTGCCTCTTCTGCAGGCAGTTCCGCCATCTCCTGCTGCTCTTCCGGCTCGGTTTCCACCGTTTTTTCTTCCTGCGGTTCATCAAAGTCTTCGTCCAGCTTGATGTTATCAAGACGGTTCAGCATACTGTCAAGATCCACCTCATCAGCTTTCCCTGTCGTATTCGCTGTAACTTTTCCTGCCGTAAGGTCGCCGTCGGCCTCATCCTTAGGTGAAATCGTATTCACCGCTGAGGACAGATCGCTTTTCAGCTCTGAGAAAAATCCCATGTCTACAATCCTCCCACTATTTTTCATTTGATTTATGATGTTGAACCGGAACGGTATCTTCCGTCACCGGGACGATCACTGTATTGTCCATATTCTGTATATACTCAATTATCTTCGGAAGTGCTTCTACCGTCTCTTCCTTATCCGAAGCATCATGCATCAGAATCATTGCGTCCGAATAGGAGGCAATATTCCCGGTCACATTCTGAACCATTGTCCTGGCATCGACATCATCTCCGCCATATATGTTCCAGTCAAAATATGTGATATGATCTCTTCCCAGATAATCAATCAGATCCTGCATTCTGACTTTGCTGGCGGTATTGGAACTTCCGCCCGGGAAACGGTAATATGTTGTCCACACTCCGGTTGTTTCATACAGAAACTCCTGAAGCTTATGCATATCCGCCTGAAAACTGTCCACCGAACTGTATATCTCACTGTAATTATGACTGTAGGAATGCATGCCCAGCGTATGCCCATCCGTCACAATTCTCCTGTAAACCGCCTGATAACTGCTGTCTGTTTTCCCAACCACAAAAAATGTGGCCTTAACATGATACCGGTCAAGTACATCCAGTATACGATCCGTCATTGTACTCGGACCATCATCAAACGTCAGGTAGACTTTCCGGACATTACCACTTCTATCCGAGCTTCCCGATGTACTGGCTGCTACACTGCCTGTTTCTGAAGAAGCCTCAGATGATGCTGCTGATGCTGCATTCCTGTCTCCATATCTTTCCTGATACCACTTCAGATTATTCTTCGTATCCTTCAAAAGACCGACAGTATTAAAATAACTGATCCCGAAAAAAATGCAGAAACAGACCGCTGCCAGAACAGTTACAGCTGCAAGGCCAACAGGCATATGATGTTGCCCTCCGGCTTTTTCAGATTCCGCATCATGCTGTATCTGAATGCAGGTGCCATTGCACCCGCATTTAATATCATGATTTCTTGGGCTGTTGTTTCTCTGGCTGTTCCGGTTATTTCTGACCTCTTTATTTGAAGCCATGTGTTTTCTCTCCCGTACTGAACCATTGTTTAGTATAACATATATTATGCCATACCAAAAGAAAAAAATACGTGAATCAGCTCGTCTGCAATCTGCATAAAAATTACCGGGCAGAACGATCTCTGCCCGGCAACCCATTCCTCAATAAGCTTTTTTACTTTTTCTTTCTCAATGAATAGGCAATTCCGCATACAATTGCTGCAATTGCTGCCGCGCTGCCTGCATATAACGGAACTTTTGATGATCTTGAAGAATCCGCCTTCTCACTTTCCGCTGAAATACTCCCTGTCTCTGCAGTCGCTGATACTGCCGAGCCCGTGGATGAAGCACTGTCTGCAGATACCGCATCAGATGATGTATTTGCTACAGATGCTGCTGCCGTCAGCTGTGACGGTACCGCCACTTCATAATCTGACCACTCTGGTGAAGACTGTGCACCTGAAAGGTCCACCTGGTTCGCATATGTATCAACCGTTATTTTATACTGACTTGTTCCTTCCACATATACAGTTCCATCGGTATCTACAATTGGAACTGTATTTCCGTCTGCATCGACAATTTTGCCCTCGTTATACAGGTTCGTTACCGTACTGTCTCCGGTTACCGTCCATGTAGAAGAATCATCCACATAAACATTACAGTATCCGTCCCCGCCATTTCCTGCATATGTCTCATCGTCCTGAACCGCACCGGTCAGTGTGCTTCCATCCGTCATGTAGAAATCGAGATCGCTGATGCTGTCCCAGATCACATTACCACTCATCACCTGATCAATTGCAGTGAAATTGCACTGAGATCCGTTTGCTCCGGAAGTACCCCAGCCTCTTTCATTTGCATTGCCGGATACGCGCAGAAAATACTCACTGTCATCAGCTGTCGTAATCGTCACATCATTTAAAAGAATGTCACATTCAGTATTTGTGGTATAGAAAACGCCTCCGTTTTTGGAGGTTATGCTGCCACCTGTCATATCAAATGTTGAGTTACCGACTTCCGAGTCGCCGGACATACTCTGGTAAAGGATGACTGACCATGTGGAATCGTTTGTATCAAGATCCTTCATATTGGAAGTCAGGTCAGAGTTAAAAAGTCTGAGTGAATTCAGTCCTTCAATACAGACACCCTCTGAACCGTTTGCCACCAGGGTTGAATCATTTACAGATATATCCGCTGTGCAGTATACTGCCGGAGATCCTTCACCATTAGAAGTATAAGTTCCTCCATTCACCACCATGGTACCGCCGCCGCGGTCACTCCGGATAGCTGCTGCAGACTCTCCCTGTGTGGTTGCATTTACATCCCAGGCATAAAGTGTTCCGCCGCCGGCAACATGAATGCCGCCCGATGTGTTCTTTGAAGTACTGATAGTCGTTCCTGCCACATAGGTAATTCCCTTATCATAGGAAAAGATACCTGCACCACCGGCAGTATCCGTTGTAATGTTACCGCCGTTTACATATGTGGTTCCCTCTGTTGTCAGAAGCGCTGCACCGACGCCGTAAAAACTGGAATTATCTCCGCCGTTACTGTCCGAGCTCGTTCTGGTAATTGTGGGGTTATTCAGTACAGCACTTGCTCCGCCGGAAACATGAACTGCATTTTCATCTGTTCCCGTGGAATCATAGGTCTGGTTGTCCTCTGTTGTATCTGATGAAATTTCTTTTACTGCCGACCACTCAGTCACTGCGCTGCTGCCACCGCCTGGTGCTGCTCCAGGCGCCTGTCCGCCTGCACCACTGCTACCTGTCCCTGATACTGCGCCCGGTGCCTGTCCATCCGGCGGTGCCTGCGGCGCACTGTTTCCGTTTCCCGAAGTTTTCTCTGCTGCAGATACCGTACCTGTACCTACGCTTCCTGCAACAGTCGTAGTCATTACAATTGCTCCTATTGTACCTGTCAGAATTTTTCTGGCCTTATCTGATTTCATCTTTGATGAACCCCTTTCGCGCTATATTTCAGTTGTTTACTTTCTGGAATAAGTAAAGGTTAGCATGTCAGCCTAAAATGAACCTAAAAGCCGTAAAATTACTGTTAAATATATTTCTTCAATGTCAGGATTCTGATTCATAGGGATCTGTGCAATAAGTAACATCCCCTGTAGCAGTACATTAATGAATCATCAGACAAAAAAACCGCTTCGGATTGCTCCGGAGCGGCTCTTAAACGTAAATGTTTATTATTGGAACTTTGTAATCAGCGTAAGTACCCGCAAGCAGAACATAACAAAAATGACCCACATAACAGGACTTACATCCTTCGCCTTTTTGGAGAAGACCTTGACAATTACCCAGCCCATAATACCAAACATGATACCATTGGCAATGGAATAAGTCAGGGGCATCATCATCATCGCGAGGTATGCACCAAAGCTGTCTGCCATATCACCGTCAAACTTGATCTTGGTTGCACTGGATACCATCAGCATACCAACATAAAGAAGTGCCGGTGCTGTTGCAAATCCGGGAATTGCAAGGAAGAACGGGCTGAATACCAGAGATACCAGGAACAGGATACCTGTTGTCAGAGCGGTAAGACCTGTTCTGCCGCCTGCAGCAACACCTGCACTTGACTCAACAAAGCTTGTGATTGTAGATGTTCCGAGGCAGGCACCTGCAACTGTTCCGATTGCATCGGACATGAATACCTTGCCTACACGCGGAAGATTTCCGTCTTTATCCAGGAGTCCCGCCTTGTCTGCAACACCGACAACTGTACCTACTGTATCAAACAGATCTACAAACAGGAAACTGAACATGATTGCAGTAAACTGAATCAGATGTGCACCTGCCCATGCAAAATTGAAATGAAATGCTGTATTTTTAATACCACTCAACTGAATTCCCTGTGAAAAATCAGGGAAGCAGTTACCCGCTGTATACCAGCCTGTCTTCTGCGCAATCATTCCCAGAATCCATGTTGCAATAATTCCGATCAGAACGGAACCCTGTACATTATAATGTGACAGAATAATAATAATCAGAAGACCGATAAAGCAAAGAATTACCGGTGCACTACTGAAATCGCCAAGATTTACAAGTGTTGCATCACTGTTTGTAACGATTCCCGCACCCTGCAGTCCGATAAACGCAACGAACAGACCAATACCTGCAGAAATACCATACTTCAGATTCTGCGGAATACCATTGATAATCTGCTCTCTGAATTTAAACGCAGAAATAACGATGAAAATAATACCTTCCACAAATACCGCAGTCAGACAGATAGTGAACGGATCCTGTACATCCTTCAGCTCTCCAAGGCAGACTGTATATGCAAAATACGCATTCAGACCAAGACCTGCAGAAAGGGCAATCGGATAATTAGCAAGAAATGCCATAATAAATGTGGCAATTGCAGAAGCAAGTGCGGTGGCAACAAATACACCGTTTGCATCCATAACATTCCCCAGAATGCTCGGGTTAACCGCAAGAATGTAAGCCATTGCAAGGAAAGTGGTAATTCCGGCAACAATTTCCGTCTTGACAGTCGTCCCATGTGCTTTTAACTGAAACATTTTCTCCAACATAGCGAACTCCTCCATTTGTCAGCTACTATAATAAATCACACCGTTTTTTATTCTACCAGTGCTGCATACAATTATGCAACCATAATTTGATCTATTTTATTTTTTTCGGAGGAGTACAATTGTTTCCACTGATCGCGTGAAGGGAAACATGTCAACCGGTATGGCATGCTCAGCCTCATATCCATGCTTCGTAATAATCTCAAGGTCATTGGCAAGTGAATCAGGACTGCAGGAAATGTATACGATGCGGTCCGGTGCAAGTCGGAACATCGCCTGCAGGAAAACAGGTGTCGAACCAGACCTTGGAGGATCCATGAACACCACATCCACCTTTTCTCCTGCATCTGCCATCTGAAGCATGAATCTGCTGGCATCATTTTCATAGAAGGTAATGTTCCCGATCTTATTCCTTCTGGCGTTTCCGATAGCGTCCTGAACCGCATCATGATTCAGTTCTACGCCAATTACCTCACCTGCATGCTGACTGGCAATAATTCCGATTGTACCGACACCGCAATAGCAGTCCAGTACACGCTCTTTTCCCGTGAGCCCTGCAAGTTCAATTGCCGTGCGATACAGTTTCTCTGTCTGTACCGGATTCACCTGATAAAATGACTTCGGAGAAATTTTGAATTCCATACCGCACATGGTATCCAGAATATATCCCGGACCATAGATTGCTTTCTCTTTATCCCCCAGAATCATACTTGTCTGTTTTTCATTTACATTGATCACAACCGTCGTGATTTCCGGATGCCTCTGCCGAAGTGCCTTTACGAAATTATTCTTGGACGGCAGAATCGGTGAAGTCAATACCAGTACCACCATGATCTGACCGCTTTCGTGCCCGACGCGGATCAGTACATGACGCAGAAGTCCAAAACCATTATCCTCGTCAAAGGTTTTGATCTTGAAAGATTTAAGCATTCCTCTGATGGTAGCAATAATATCGTCCGCTTTTTTATTTTCCAGAAGGCATTCTTCAATCGGAACAACATCATGCGTTCCCTCACGATATATCCCGGAAAGCGGATTTCCCTTTCTGTCATGGGTAAATACCGCATGCACCTTGCAGCGATAATGCTCCGGTTCATCCATTCCGATAAAGGATTCTACTCTGCAGTATGGGGAAAGCAGTTCCTGTACTCTCTCCTGCTTGATTTTCAGCTGTTCCTGATAAGGAACGTCAATCATCTGGCATCCACCGCATTTCTTTGATACCGGACACCTGCTGCACTTACCTTCTTTGGCTGCAACAGCTTCCCTCGCTGCCTTGCTGACACGGTGACTGTACTTCGTTGTCGTGTTGTCCTGTTGTCCCTGCATCTCATCATCCACTGACATGGCAAGTCTCATCATTTTTTCTACAGAGGTATCGATTCTCTTGCCGTCCGTTCTGGAAGTTCCGATTCGCCTGTTTTCTGTCCTGGTGGTTCCGATTCTGCGGTCATCATATTTTGCTGTGCCGATCCGTTTATTATCTTTCTTTGCCGTTCCGATTTTCTGATCATCGCGTCTTGCTGTGCCGATCCGTTTATTATCTTTCTTTGCCGTTCCGATTTTCTGATCATCGCGTCTTGCTGTGCCAATCCGTTTATTATCTTTCTTTGCCGTTCCGATTTTCTGATCATCACGTCTTGCTGTGCCGATCCGTTTATGCTCTGTCTTAGAAGTCCCGATTCTGCGATCATCCTGCTTTGCAGTAGCGATTCTTTCTGTTTTTCCCAATGTTTCCATGCGACTGCCATTTTTCTGTGTATTTCGTTCCATCGTCAATTCCTCCTGTTTAATCCATCTTCCGGAAAAAAGAAAACGGGGTGCGCACCTCCGATTTCACCGGACTGTGCCGCAACCCCGCATGTACTATTTCTTCTGGCCGGAACTGCCGTTTTCAGTATCGTAGTCCCTGAACTTTATGTCCTTGAAATCCTTTACCAGTTCATGTGCCCGTTCAATATCCGCCTTATTAATTCTGATAGTGCATGTAATACGGTCTTTTGCCGAACGTCCGCCAAAAACTCTCTGCCAGAACGTCTTGTCCTGCCATTCCACATAGTAAGAAACACGGTGCTTCAGAAATGTTTCTTCCAGCATTTTCTTTGTTTCCTGACTGTATATGGTGCAAAACGGGACTTCATTATTGAAGACCTGATCTTCCTGTAATATTGATGACATAATATTGTAACCTCCAAAACCTGTCCAGTCATTCACTGCCCCCTGTTGTATTCATCAGGAACGCATAATAATTATACACGTCTGGCGGTTACATGGCAATCACTGTTTGATATTACGGATTTATATTGATTTTTTCATGTTTTTATGATATATATTATTTAGAGAAACTTTGTAAATCTCAGGCATGGATGCCGCCATTTCTAACAGCAGGGAAGTGATTATATGAGTATTAATCTGAATGTTGATTATTCCACCTTATTTGGCAGTCTTTCATCGGGAAGCAGCAGTTCAAGTGATTATGTGTCTTCCCTTTCAGGTCTAGTTTCAGACTATAATTCCATTAAGAACGGAAGCTATGGAAAAGTTGTTTCGGCATACTATACCAAAACCGCCGGCAAAACCTCAGGCGCTTCGACAACCTCTTCCACCAGTTCTTCTGCAAATACATCAACTGCTTCTGCAACCGAGTATGCTTCTGTTGCCAAAAATGCACAGTCACTTGAAACTTCTGTGGAAGCACTTTCTTCAAAATCCTTATATAGCAAAAAAAATATTACCTCCACCGCTTCTGATGGAACCAAAACAACGAGCTATGGGTACGATACCGACAGCCTTTATAAAGCCGCTTCCGACTTTGTGGACAAATATAACTCACTTCTTTCCTCCGGTTCTTCTTCCACTGGTACGAATATTGCCTCCAGGACAGCATATATGAAGACCACAACAAATCAATATGCAAAAGCACTATCAGATATCGGCATTACCAAAGATGATACTACCGGTAAACTTTCCATTGATGAGACAGCATTCAAAAAAGCTGATGTCAGTAAGCTTCAGTCACTTTTCAGTACTGACTCCGGATATGGCTATCAGATTTCCACTGCCGCATCATTAGTTGAAAGTGCTGCAACCAGTGCCGTATCATCTGCCTCCGCTTCTACCTACACCTCATCCGGTACCTATAATACATACAACACCGGAACATTATTAAATTCTATTGTTTAAAATGAGTGAATCACATGAAAAAGCTCTGCAGGATCAACCTGCAGAGCTTTTATCATCTGTCATATTCTATTTCTGTGATGTATCTGCCCCTGCGTCTGAAGAATCCCCGGACGACGCAACAGATGAATTTTCAGTCTCCGGTCCTGATGTTGCTGAACTGATAGTGTCATCTGCCGCAATCTCATCCACCTTATCTGCATATTTAATCCGGTATATTCTCATCAGCGATTCATCAATACGATCCTCCGAAATAGTTCCTGCCTGCACTGCCTTAAGAAGTCCGTCATAGGCTTTCTGAAAATTTTCCGGCATATACAGTAGATCTGCACCCGCCTGGACAGCGGTTACCGCTGCCTGATCCGGCGTATAATAGTCCGTAATTGCACTTGAATTCAATGCATCCGTAATGACAATCCCCTTAAATCCAAGTTCATTTCTGAGTTCATCCGTAATCATGACTTTGGAAAGTGAACAGGGCGTATTATCTCCCGTTGCATTCGGTGCTGCAATATCACTTACCATAATCATGGTTGTCCCGGATTTTATCCCTTCCTTAAAAGGAAGAAATTCACTTTTTCTCATATCATCAAGCGTCAATGCTGTTGACTCAATGCCATCTTCAGCTTTATCTGATGTGTCTCCCATTACCGGAAAATACTTCATACAGGCACTCACACCTGTTCCCTGAAGACCCTGCACCACCGCTGATGAAAGTTCTGATACCTTAGAAGCATCATTTCCATATGTTCTTACTGACTGATCGCTATCCTTCTTTGACAGATTGGCAACCGGTGCAAAATCCAGATTAAAGCCCATCTCATTGAGATAGGTTCCAATTGAAGCTCCTTCCGTACTTGCTGTATCACTGTTCCCGGAAGCTCCAAGATCTGATGCGGAAGAAGCCTCGTCCATGCCAAGTGCAGCTGCAGCATCACTGTTTTTTCCACCTTCCTCACTTACGGCAAAAAAAAGCGGATATTTGCTCATACCCTGTGTATCAGAGATCATCTGTGTAATCTGATCCTTGTCTTTGATATTTTTGGGCAGATATACAATTCCGCCAACTGCATATTTGGAAAGTGCATCCTGCGTACTGCTGCCAGCCTTGACTACCGAATCCACTCCGGTCAGCTGTTCCGGTGTGACGACAAACAGCCCTGCAACCTTATCCTCAACAGGCATCTCCGCAATGCATGTTTTCGCAATCTCATCCAGCATCTCTTCTCTGCTCTGCGTCGATGCGGCAGAAGAAACATCGGGATTTCCGATGGTAATTCCCTCGCTGGCACTATCCTGCGCCAGTACAGATGCATTCTCAGCAGATTGATATTCTTTTAAAAGTTGTCTTACTCTGGTTGTTCCCAGAAAAAAAACCACAGCAATTACCACAAGAAGTACTGAAATCGTCACATAAGCAATTATCTGATTTCTGACTCTTCTCTGTCTCCTGCGTTCTTTTTTTTCTTCCGGGCTCTCCTGATTTTCCTTCTGTTCTTCTCTGTCATTTTGCATCTGTAATCCCATCCCATCAGATTAATTCTGTCCTATATTTTATCATACTCGCAGGATAATGAAAAGAAGACGTCTGTGCAATTGTCCATACCCAAAAAGAGCGGAAGCTTTCTTAATTTCAAAAGCCTCCGCTCCTAAACTGGTTCCGACTCCTTTACTTCTTTTACTGACTGCGTCGGAGAATCATCATGATCCAATGGACTGTCCTCCTTTTTCTCAACCTGTTCTTTCCATCTACTTTTTGCATTTGGATGCTGTGACGGTCAAGGTGTTGATATTGATTCTCGTCACTTTTCATGTACTTGAACTGTTGTCATTTATAAAATACAGATTCTCAATCAAGTTTCCGGTGGAATGTACCTCACTTTCCTGTATATTTTACTTCCTATGTTTTGGGATTGTACCTGCCTTTCTTTCGGATCCTCCGAAGTATTTTTCTTTCTTCTTCTCTTTTGTTGATTTTATTATATGAAATAGGCGAAGATTTGTCAATACATTTTACAATTATTTTTATATTATTCTAATTATTATCGTTTTATTTATATATATTCTGTATATTATTTAAATTGCATATTTTTCATGAACTATTTTGCAGGTTTCAACAGTTAACTTTACATCGCATTTTCTGCTGCTTTTATGATCCGATCAGTCAGACAGACATCTTCCGTTTGTCTGACTGATCGGATTGTTGCATCTGTTTTGAAAAATCCGTCACATTCTTTTGCTGATTACCCTGTATGCAATCAAATATGCGATAAAAAAAACAGCGATCAGCGGTTCAATGATTCTGATAATCTCCGGCATCCCGATTCCGGCAATCAGAAATTCCACATACATTACCAGCAGCAGAACGATCGTTGCCGCTTTCCATGCTGCATCCGTAATCGCACGAAGCCGTTCATCAGATTCCTCAATTCTGGCTTTTTTAAGTTTTTCCTCATTTTTCAGCATGCTGATTCTTTTCAGATAAAGAAGTCCTCCTGCAACCATCAGACCGGTTCCGAATCCCTTATAGGTGCCATCCGTAAAATCAGATACATTTATGCCGAAGCACCGTTTGCATACTTCCACTACAATAATTGTAATCAGTCCAAGACACATCAGTGCAAGCATAACGGCTGCTTTTTTCTTTACAATCTTTCTGTATCCTTCATTCGTACTGTAATCACCCTTCATGGAGAAAAGACAGATTCTGTTCATAGATTTTCATCCTCCTCAAATATGAATATTTCTTCAATTGACAGTTCAAAATACCGGGCAATTTTATGTGCCAGTATCAGTGATGCATTATATTTTCCGTTCTCAAGAGAAATAATGGTCTGCCTTGTCACGCCCAATGCATCTGCCAGGTCACTCTGGGTAATTTTCCTGCCCTTTCTGAGCTCCTGTATCCTGTTTTTCAATTCTGCTCACCTCTTTTACTCACTCTTTTTGTATATGTAAAGTTAGCTTTACTAAAGCATAGTATGCTTTACATATAATGTCAAGCTGATTTTACATTTTTGATTAAATACTTCTGTACAACTGCAGTCAGGATGAAATCATAATTGGTATCCATAACTCAAAAAGATCGTACAGCGCAGTGTCTGTACGATCCTTCTGTAAAACAGTCATTTTTCTTTATTATTTCAGATCAGCGGGTACTTATCCGTCAGCTTCTTTACGATTTCCCTTGCCTTGGAAATTCCTGCTTCCTTCTCCCTGATTACTGTCGCAATTGCCTCTGCAACCTGATCCATATCATCCGCATTCATGCCTCTTGTTGTAACTGCAGGCGTTCCAAGGCGGATTCCGCTTGTCACAAACGGAGACTGCTGTTCATTCGGAATAGTATTCTTGTTTGCTGTAATGTGTGCATCATCCAGCCATTTCTCAACGTCCTTGCCTGTGAGTCCGAAATTGGTCAGATCCACAAGCATCAGATGATTGTCCGTACCTCCTGAAACAATCTGTACACCGCGGCTCATCAGTCCGCTGCAGAGTGCCTTGGCATTATCAAGAATCTGCTGCTGATATACCTTGAATTCAGGCTGAAGTGCCTCTTTAAAGCAGACTGCCTTGGCTGCAATCACATGCTCCAGTGGACCGCCCTGAATTCCCGGGAATACTGCCTTGTTGAACTTATATTTGTCCTGTACATTCTGATTCCAGAGAATCATACCGCCTCTCGGACCGCGCAGCGTTTTATGCGTGGTTGTAGTTACCACATCTGCATACGGGAACGGGCTCGGATGAAGTCCTGCCGCTACAAGCCCTGCAATATGAGCAATATCCACCATCAGTACTGCACCACATGCATCTGCAGCCTCACGGAACTTTTTAAAATCAATGGTTCTGCAGTATGCGGAAGCACCTGCAATAATCAGCTTCGGCTTATGCTCAACTGCCAGACGATACATCTCTTCATAATCCAGAAAACCATTCTCATCCACACCGTAAGGAACAACATTGAAGTAGGTACCGGAAATATTGGCTGAACTGCCATGTGAAAGATGTCCGCCCTGGCTGAGATTCATGCCCATAATAGTATCTCCGGGCTTTAAAATTGCAAACTGCACAGCGAGATTAGCCTGCGCTCCGGAATGAGGCTGTACATTCACATAATCACATCCAAAAAGCTTCTTGGCGCGGTCTCTTGCCAGATTTTCAACGACATCCACACATTCACATCCGCCGTAATATCTTTTTCCCGGAAGGCCTTCTGCATATTTGTTTGTAAGCGGACTTCCCATTGCAGCCATAACTGCCTTGCTGGTCCAGTTTTCCGATGCGATCAGCTCAATGTGATCATTCTGACGCTGCATCTCAGCTTCAATTGCCTGTGCGATTTCAGGGTCAACTTTTTTCACTTCATCCAATGAATACATTCCTCTTCTCCTCTCAATTCCAGTTTCAAACGGTGTATCAGAGCACTTTTCCGGCATTCTGATTTCAATATTTTAGTGCGTTAAAGTGTTGCTTCGGATATCATATCACAGAATGTGAAAATCTGCCATATATGATATACTATAAAATAACATTTTATTCATCGAGGTAATCACATGTATTATTGCGTTGTCAATCCTTCCGCCAAGTCCGGAACAGGAATCAGGTTATGGAAAACATTTGAAAGAAAATTTCACGAGCGCGGTCTGGAATACCGGGTTGTATATACCAATGGTCCGGGACACGCAATAAAAATTGTGAAGAAGCTGACGGAATGTGTTGATACAGCTGAACTGCCGTTAAAGCTTGTAGTTCTGGGAGGTGATGGCACACTGAATGAAGTCATCTCCGGCATCCGGGATTTTGATCAGATACTGCTGGGTTATCTTCCGGTCGGTTCCAGCAACGATTTTGCCCGCGACCTCTCACTTTCCTCAGACCCTGAAAAGATCATGGATCAGATTCTTGATGGCAAGGAAGTCAGACGCATGGACATCGGACGCCTCCATTATAATTCCGAAACGCACACTCTTTCCCGCCTTCACGATCAGGACAGAAGCGATACTCGTATGTTTGATGTAAGTGCAGGCATCGGATTTGATGCCGCTGTCTGTGAACAGGCACTGGCTTCCGGAACAAAAAACTTTCTGAACCGTATCGGAATGGGTAAACTGACCTACGGCGCCATTGCAGTTCATCAGCTGCTCAGTGCTGATAAGATTGCATGTGATATTGAACTTGATGGAGTTCAGACACTTCATCTGGATCATTTTCTTTTTGCTGCAGTCATGGTACATAAATATGAAGGCGGCGGATTCTGTTTTTCTCCGAATGCAGATGCTTCCGATGGTCTCTTTGATCTGTGCATTATCGGTGATATGTCCGTACCGAAAATGTTCATGGCACTGCCCTTTGCCTATGTCGGAAAACATTATGGCATCAAAGGTGTATATCACTATACCGCAAGGCATGTCCGTATCCACACCATGCTCCCGCTCTGGGTTCATACCGATGGCGAAGTCTCAATGAAGTCAGACTGCATTTCTCTGGACTGCCTTCCGCACAGACTGATCCTGATGATGTAGCTTTCTATGGTAATAAACGCTATAATTTTTAAGAATTAATTCATTTATTTATCACGTTTGTCATTTGATAATTTACATAAAGTGCGCTATATTGGAAATCGAACAGATAACATTTCTTTTCCAATATTATGATAAAAGGATATGCCATGTTTAAAAAAGACCCAATGAGTAAACCCATGACACACGAGCGTATAGTTGACTCCCTGAAAATGGCCATCCCGATTGCCATATATGCAGTCATCTATCTGACCTGGTTCCATCATCTGGAGGTTACGCCGCAGATTCATTATACAGAAGTTCATACTGCACTGGATGACAAGATTCCTTTTCTTGAGATCTTTGTTGTCCCTTATTTTGCATGGTTTTTTTATGTCAGCTTTGTCGTACTGTATTTCCTGTTTAAATATGAAAAGGAAGATTATTACAAACTGCTTTCATTCCTGATCACCGGTATGACAGTTTTCCTGATTGTCTCTACACTGTTTCCGAACATTCAACACCTGAGACCGACTACTATGCCGCGGGACAATATTTTCACTCATATGGTTGCCTATCTGTATAAAACGGATACCCCGACAAACCTCTGGCCCAGCATTCACGTTTATAACTCCATCGGTGTTTTCATCGGTGCTTATACCAGCAAACGTGTTTCCAGAAAAGGAAAAGTATTTTCCGGTGTTCTGAGTACACTGATCATTCTCTCCACAATGTTTATCAAACAGCATTCCACTTTTGATGTGGCTACTGCTTTTGCACTTGGTCTGATTGTATATGTGATTATCTATCGTTCCGAGCTTGTGGTGGGAATTCTCCACAGACATGATGCTGAGGAAGAAGAAAGGGCAGTAAACTGATTTAATGTTCTCAGGACATTTTCCATATCAGATACGGATGCAATGACACCTGTATCAAAAAGGGAACCGGAATTATATTCCGGTTCCCTTTTTATATACATGCATCACCTTTCAGATTCAGTTGAAATTATAAAGCTTCTGAAATAGCTTATATCCGCCAACAGTTATTGTTCTGCCGCCTTTTCCCGGAAGATACACATAATTTCCGAGAATTCCATATCTGAGACGAAGATAAAGCAGAAAATTTCTTTCTTTTATATACTTCCAAAGTTCATTCTTTTTCTCCAGATTTTCCTCGGTTCCAGAATAAATCAGAAGAATCGAAGATACTGTCGTAATAATTTCCAGATAATTAAACATATAACTGAATCGTTTCTTGGATGAAGCAATCATTCCATAGTTTTCAGCAAAAAAGTCTACCATCATGCGATTTACACGCAGTTGCTGATCGATTCTGGAGATCATAACATCTTCATGTACGGACTGATCCTGTCTGCCAATGAAATAATAATAGAAATTCACGTCCAGATAATACATATTGGTAACAAACGGGAGCGGTTCAAACACATACAGATTATCCACATAAAACGTATGCTCCGGAAGCTTCAGCCCGCATTCACGCAACAGCTTGGTTCTGAAAATCACGGAATGCATCAGGAGGTACTTTCCCTTGCGGAACTTCTTAATATCCTTCCACGTAAATACCTGATCTACCGGAAGATTATGCGTATAACGCATTACCTTATGCCTTTTTTCTTCTACCTTGTTATATACGAAATTGCTGATCAGCATATCCAGTCTGACATTCCCGCCCGCAAAATCTGCAAGTGTCATCAGAATTTTCCGGTATGCAATCTCTTTCACCCAGTCATCACTGTCAACCACTTTGAAAAAAAGCCCTGTTGCATTCTCTATTCCTGCATTTACCGCAGAACCATGTCCGCCGTTCTTCTTGTGAATTACACGCACAATTTCCGGATATTCTGTCTGATACTGATCTGCGATTTCACCTGTAGAATCTGTAGAGCCATCATCAACAATGATGATCTCCACCTCGTTACCACCGACCAGAAGTGAATCAATACAATGCTTCATATAATCCTGCGAATTGTAACAGGGTACCGTAATACTCAATAGCTTCATACAGGCTTAGCTCCTTAATCTGTTTGTTTCAAACTTTTCCATCGTTACGAGGCATTCCTTAAGTTCATCAAATCTGGTATACACCTCTCCCGCATCAATCTCCGTGTCAATTGACATAGACATGATATCAATCATATCATCCGTAACCACAGGCCTGAGCTGATCCAGCAGCCTGATTCTTTCTGCCACGGAATCTGCATCCAGAAATGCCACTACCAGCGGATTCATATGAAGTTCCTCCGCTTCCTGTTCCACCGTCTTATCCATGACGCTTCCCGAAAAGGAAGATACGGCTTTCTCTGCTTCTTTTCCGGTATCTGTGTTCTGTCCCTGCGATGATACTGCATCTGGCTTTACCATTTCTTCCATCCCTGCGGCGCCTGCTCTGATCAGCTCAAAGCGATCTTTCTGCGTCACTTCCGGGTATTTCTGATGATCCACCGGTGAAGTGAACATATCAAGAGGTCTGCAGTATACGCCATAATTTCCATATAGTGCCTGATAAACGACCATCTCCTGTCTCGTTTCCGAATGAACCGCTATGGTAATGACCTGATACATATTCCCTTTAAAATGTCTGTAAATATCCTGTGGTTGTGGTCTATGCAAAATAAATACTCCCTTTCCCGGTAACCTGTTATGCCAGAATGGATCCGACAACCTTATTGACCAGTCCGCCATCCGCCTTGCCCTTTAACTTTGGCATGATTTCCTTCATGATCTTCCCCTTATCTTTTGCTGTCGGTGCCTCAATTCCAAGTGCCTTAAGCTCAGACAGGATAAACTCTCTTACCGCATCCTCTGACATTTCTTCCGGTGCAAACTCAGACATGATTCTGATCCTCGTCGCACACTGCTCTTTAATATCCGTCCTGTCCTGTGGTGCAAGATCCATGGTTTCCTTACTCTGACGGATTTCCTTACGGACAACCTCTATTTCTTCTGCCTCCGTAAGGTCCTCTCTCTTATCAATCGCCTTGTTCTTAAGCGCTGACAGCAGCATTGACAGAGAATCTTTACGATCCTTATCCTTTGCCTTCATTGCCTCAAACATTTCAGCTCTTACTTTATCAATCATTGACATAATTCCATTCACCCCGTTTTCTTCATTAATTACTGCTTACAAGTATAACTCCTGAAAAAATGATTTTCAATTGTTCACAGGATCAAGTTCCTGCCTTGTCATGATGAGCAGCCGACGATTACCATTTCCACGCTGATGACCTGATCCAGTTTTCCGGTCTTGACTGCCTCGTCATTTTCCACACACATTTCCAAAGCTTTCATCAGTTCTTCCCGTGTAAAATGCTGTGCCCATCCGGTATATTTCGATACAATAAACCTTGGCAGTTTTGTTGCCGACATCATCCGGCCCATATCATCATGATGTTCTGTCATTTCCTTTACCTGAAGCATCAGATTAAACTGTCTGGTAATCAGTGCCAGTATCTTCGGGGACGGCTCTTTTAAAGCCAGAAGATCATAATACAGATTCATTGCCTTCTTCTGATTTTTTTCTACAATCGCATCTGTCATTGCAAAAATCTGACTGCTCAGCCAGTTGGCACAGATGGCATCTATATCCTCCTGCGTGACCTCCTGCCGTTCTGCCGTATAGCAGACCAGTTTCTCAATCTCATTGGCAATATTGGCCATATCCGTTCCTACCCTGTCAATAAAAAAAGCAACTGCACGGGGCGAAATTCGCTTACCTTCAGCCTGAAGCTTTCCTGTCACCCATCGTCCAAGAGTTTCCGCATCCTGTGAATCACATTCGATATCAAGACCCGCGGCATGGACAGCCTTGAACATATCCTTACGCCGATCCACCTCAGTCTCTGCAAACACAAAATTAACTGTTTCCGCAGGTTTTTTCAGATAGTCCGCAAATTCCGGACAACCATTTTTAAAAAAGCCGCTGTTCTCAATGATAATTACCCGTCTGTCTGCAAGAAACGGCATTGTCTCCGCCATGTCAATGATCTCTGCAGGATTTAAGCCACTGCCCTCATAATGCTGAAGGTTCATTGCATCTCCTCCGCCAAGAAGCGCTTTCCGGAGCTTATCCCTGTTCTGATTTCGCAGATATGCCTCATCTCCGTAAATCAGGTAACTGGAATGAAATGTTCCGTTTTTAATATCTTCATTTATTTGCCTCTGCTTTGCAGGAAATTCCGATGTTTTCTGCGGCATGTTCTATCTCCAGACTTCTTGTTTTTAATGAATATGGTCGTTTCTTCGACTGCATCTGATTATACAACAATAACGTCCCCCATGAAAGCCTTCTGTCAGTACCTATTCTGCAGACAGGCTCCTTACCCTGCCTGATTAACGACTTTTCCGGGAATCTTAATTTTTCCGTAAATTTTTCTCCCCATGTCACGGCTTTTCTGATCCTGTGGTATCATTAAATAGAGGTGCAACAGCACCTCTATTTAAAAGAGATTGCCTTGCAATCTCTGCATCATTAAAAATAGTGGTGCAACGGCACCTCTATTTAAAAGAGATTGCCTTGCAATCTCTGCATCATTAAAAATAGTGGTGCAACGGCACCTCTGTATACGCATCTGATCTAAACAGAAATGAGGTTTTCATGAAATATCCTGAATTTTTACATTCCCACGGAACCATCGCACTTGTCGCACCTTCCTTTGGTGCTGCCACAGAACCCTATAAAAGCATGCTGGACTCTGCACGACAAAAGTTCAGAGACATGAATTATTTTCTGCGAATCGGTCCTAACTGTTATCTGGGCCGCGGAACCGGCATCAGCAGTACTCCGCAGCGCTGTGCTCAGGAACTTCGTACTGCATATACAAGCCCCAGAAATGATGTCATCATCTCTGTTGGCGGCGGCGAACTCATGTGCGAAATTCTTGATGATCTTGATTTTAATAAGCTAAAAGATGCACAGCCCCGCTGGTTTATGGGTTTCTCCGATAATACCAACTTTACTTTTCTTCTGACTACCCTTTGCGATACAGCTTCTATTTATGGTCCCTGTGCAACTTCCTTCGGAATGGAGCCCTGGCACGCAAGTCTGTACGATGCGCTTGGTCTTCTGACAGGACAAAAGCTTTCCTTTGACAGTTATGGCCTGTGGGAAAAGGAAAGTCTTCGGGACGAAATGCACCCGCTTCTGCCCTATCATCTTACAGAAAATGAAAATCTGACACTGGTGAATACCCGTGGAGGGTTTCTTTCCATGAAAGGGCGCCTTCTGGGCGGTTGCATGGACTGCCTTGAGAATCTGATCGGAACCGACTATGACCATGTTGCCGCCTTTAACCATACCTATGGCGGAGACGGTATTCTCTGGTTTCTGGAAG
>JAKVKH010000018.1 GCA_022486625.1 Butyrivibrio sp.
ATTCAAACAGGTCTTATCCTTTGCAAGGGAAAATCCATACCTTTCCCTTAAACTATATATTTACTATTACAGATATCATCTGAGGTAATGAGTATGGAATCTCAGATTACAATTGAGCTACAGATCCGGTACGCATAGTTCTACCCCGTGGATAATGTGGATAACTTTGTGTATAACCATATTTTCAGCATTTTTGCTTTCCACCGTTGTGGAAAAAAATCCTGCGTTTTTCGTAAAAAATGTGATTTTTTTGTGTTGACTTTTTACGTTATGGGCAAGATTACCAATATTGATTTTCCAGCCCCAAAAAAGCCTGAACGGTGAAGCGATTTTCCTTGAATTATATGTAAAAAGGCGAGGATCCGCAGATCCCCGCCTGAAATCGTCTTTGCTGTCTGTCCTGATCAGAATACTCTTCTGATGGAAAGAGGTGTCCTGTAGCTGGCACTCGAAACAATAATACCTGTCTTGGATGTAGATGCATGTACAATCTGTCCGTTTCCGATATAAAGAGCCACATGACCGGAATAGCAGACCAGATCTCCCGGCTGTGCATTGGAAAGTCCATCCACCGCTGCGCCGACGCTTCTGTCTGCAGAGGAAGAATGCGGAAGGCTGACACCAAAGTTCGCATATACACTCATGACAAATCCGGAGCAATCGGTTCCGTTTGTAAGACTGGTTCCGCCATATACATACGGATTTCCGACGAACTGCTGTGCAAATGACGCTACTGCTGATCCAATGGAACTGCTCTTGGACGTATAGCTTTCAGCTGACTTCACCTTACCGGACGACTTCTTGGAAGTTCCACTGCTTGCTGCCTTTCTGGCTGCTTCCTTCTCTGCTTCTTCCTTGGCAAGACGTGCTTCCTCTTCTGCCTTGGATTCTGCCTTTACAAATTCCGTGGAAAGTGTCACATAATCAGTGGAAACATAGCCTTCACCTTCCTCGATATCTACCTTTACCCAGCCATCTTCTTCTTCACTGACAACAAGTTCATCATCAATCGGAACAAGACCGATTACATCAGCATCTGTGCTTGCTGCTGATCTTACCTTAAGTGTGGTCGTGGTAACTGTTGCAATACGCGTACCGACTTTCTTTGCAAGCGCAACTGCATCCTCACCGGTAACACAGTACTCTGCTTTTACATAACCGGTTACAGATCCGGATTCAATCTTATACCATCCGTTTTCTTCACCGAGATATTTTCCTACTGATTTATCATAAAGCTTACCAAGAACTTCACTGTCTTCACTTGCTTCACTTCTTACATTCACATAATCATCAACCTGTGCGATTACAAGGCTCTTGAAGCTCTCTTCTTCTGCTGATGCACTTGATGCAGAAGCGCTGGAATCTGACGATGACGAAGAAGCTGCTGATGAACTGCCGGAAACGACAGCGGATGATGCAGAAGCTGCTGATGAAGCTGTACCTGTTGCCTGTTCGATATCATTCAGAATATCGTCCTGAACTTTTGCGGCAAGAGGCGTTGTTTCTGTAATTGTCTTATCTGATGCTACAATTGCCTGTGCTACACCTGCTGTTACAGATCCGTCTGTACCTGTCTTCCTGGATGTTGCAAGAAGGGAAGAAAGTGAAACCTGATCAGATGCCAGCGCATAGCCGATACCTGCAGATGGAAGTACTGAGGATACACTTGATGTTGCAGCATAGGACTGCAATCCCATACTTGAGAACGTTACTGCAGCGGTAAGCGAGCACGCCAGAAGCTGCATTTTAGCATTTTTCAATTCGGGCCTCCAAACTTTGTTACGAATTTGTTACATCTGTTAAACAATATACTCCGCAGTCATTACTTTGTCAACCTTTAAATGTGACGGAAATGTGATATCTGCGGCATTTGCAGGCAGATACCCGGAGGCCCGGCATTTTGGGGTATCTGTTAAATAATTAACCAGTTGTGTTTTTTATATGGTCGCATATATGTTCGTTATTTCGGAAATATTACAAATTGTTGTGTTGTCAATTGGTAAATAATACCATATATTGCGTCAGTTTTTTCCCACCATAAAGTCCTGAACTGCCGTAACTGCATTGGCACCATCTGCAACAGCTGTAACAATTTGTCTTAATCTCTTAACTCTGGCATCCCCTGCAGCAAAAATTCCAGGTACGGAAGTTGCCGTATCTTCTCCTGCCACAATATAGCCTTTGTCGTCACATTCCACAAGTCCTGCATACTCATCCGTATCCGGATGTATTCCGACTGCAACAAAGCAGGCATCCGTTTTCAGCTGCGTCACCTCTGCGCTTTTCACATGGCTGAGTTCAAGACTCTCCACATGATCCGAGCCATTGATTTTCCTGACTACGCTGTCCCAGATGATTTCCACATTTGGCAGTCCCATCAGCTCATCCTGCAGAATTTTCGCCGCCCGCAGCTCATGGCGTCTGTGAATCAGATAGACCTTTGCACATCCTCTTGCAAGAAAAATGGCATCTTCTACCGCAACATCTCCGCCGCCAATGACCGCCGCTGTCTTACCACGGAAAAATGCCCCGTCACAGGTCGCGCAATAGGATACACCCCTGCCGGAAAGTTCTTCCTCCCCCGGGACCTCCAGTCTGGAATGCGATGCACCGGGAGATAAAATCACGCTACTTGTCTCATAGCTCTCTCCCTCCTGTGTATGCACCTTAAATACAGGACGTTCCTTCTCATTTCCTTCAGAAATCACTTCAATCTCCGAAACTGTTCCTTCCAGAAAAGATGCACCGAGTTTATCTGCATGTTCACGGAATTTCATTCCCATATCAAATCCATTAATCCCGGGCAGTCCCAGATAATTATCCACTTCATAGGTATTTAAAACCTGTCCTCCGCTGATCGGATTTTTTTCAATTACTGCAAGATTCAGATCCGCACGTTTACCATATACTGCTGCGGAAAGACCTGCCGGTCCGGAACCGATAATGATCAGATCATACATAAAATCACCCTGCCTTTCTGTCAAATTAAATTGTACGCAATCTTTATATTGAAAGAATATCACACTTTCTTTCTTATGTCCAGCCATCCGGATATGCTCCGGTTCTGATACCCTGCCATGAATCACTTGCAATCATAACCGATTATCGCTATGCTAAAAATTAAGTGCAGGGGCAATTCCATCTGCACTTAAGAAAAGAGGGTTACTTTATGAATCAGCACGTTCTTATCACAGGTGCATCACGCGGAATCGGAAAAGCTATTGCCACAGCCTTTGCAGAGGCCGGTTATCACCTGTACCTGACCTGCAGAGCGCATGGTGAAGAGCTGCAGACTCTGGCTGCAGAACTTGAAGCACGCTTTCAGATCAGCTGCCATTCTTTTGTCTGTGATATGGGAGATGAAGCTGCAGTCTCTGATCTGTTTCTTCATATTCCATCTGTTGATATTGTAATTAATAATGCCGGCATCGCCTGGATCGGCCTTCTGACCGATATGAAACCGGAAGAGTGGCACCGCCTCATGCAGACTAATCTGGACTCACTGTTCTATACTTCATCAAAAGCAGTCCCGCTGATGCTGCAGCAGCACAGCGGACGTATCATCAATATTTCATCTGTATGGGGAAATATCGGTGCCTCCTGCGAAGTTGCCTACTCTGCCTCCAAGGGCGGCGTGAATGCATTTACAAAAGCACTTGCCAAAGAACTCGCGCCAAGTGAGATTTCTGTTAATGCCGTTGCCTGCGGTGTCATTGATACAGAGATGAACCGCTCACATCTGACCGCCGAGGATATGGAAGTTCTGAAAAATGAAATACCAGCAGACCGGATCGGCACACCACAGGAAGTGGCGCAGCTGGTCCTGCTGCTGGCAAAAGCCCCGGTCTACATGACCGGACAGATTATCACCATAGATGGTGGCTGGCAATAAACCAAAATGCAATGACATCTCATTTTAATTCATTTGGACTGCATTACTTTCTGGATGGTTTCCACAATTTTAATTGTGTCAAAAGGCTTTGACATGAACTCCAATGCGCCGTATTTGACTGCATCCACCATCTTCTGCTGCTGTCCTGCTGCCGTAACCATAATTACTCTTGCGCCCGGATCATACCGTATAATCAGCTTAAGGCAGTCCAGTCCATCCATTTCCGGCATCGTGATATCCATTGTCACGATGTCCGGTTTCAGTTTCTGATACATCTCGAAACCTTCCTTACCATTTACCGCTTCTCCTGCGATCTCATGTCCGTTTTTTTCCAGAATGTCACGCAGAAATTTTCTGGATGTCCTTGAATCATCAACAATCAGAATCCTCGCCATACTTACCTCCATGCTGAAGTTTCTCTCTTCACATCTCCTCAGCGCACGATAAAAGAATCTTTAACGTTATCTGACAACGACTTCCTTCTCCATTGATACAATCAGTTCGATTTCTGCATTATCAATATAGACAGGCATGACTACCATCTCCACCGCAGAAACTGATGCAAAGCCCGGAAGGTATACCGGCGGTTCCAGTTCGATACCCAATCCCTCAATACTCTTCTGCGTCACATACAATCCATTAATACAGTTAATCAGCTCGCAAAGTGCATCAAGAGCATCTTCTCTGGTCTCAATGAATTCCTCTTTGGTATACGCAATCGCCGTTTTCTGCATATCATCATATTTCCCGGTAATTGCCATCAAAAGAGTACAGTCCCCCCTGATTTTCTGATAGCCGATTGCCTCGCCTTGAAACTCTCTCGTTGTTCTGGCCCTTCCGATATAAATATGTGCATCCACCAGACGATAGATATTCTTGACCGCAACTGCCAGAAACTGTTCATATTCTTTCTGATCCGATCCCAGGAAAATCGGAACAATCCGTTCAATGTCACCTGCCTTAAGTGCTTCCATATCTGATTCCAGAAGTCCGAACTTCCTCTGAAAATCAGTAACGGAATCTGTAACCTCTTCCAGCGTCATATATCCCTGATCTACCACCGCCTGGGAAAAAGCCATAAACTCATTGGTCTGTTCTGCAAGAAGCCTGTCGACCTGTTCCTGCTGAAGATATCCCCTTGCCACTGCAAGATCTCCAAAGCGCATATCTCTTGATGCCTGAAGCGCATTGATTTCTTCTGCCTGTGCTATAGTCATCAGCTTTTCTGAAACCGCAATGACTCCGAGTTTTGCTCTGCTTTCTTCCTGTGCCCTGTATACCTGATCCAGCTGACCCTTTGAGAGCATTCCCTCATCTACCAGGAATTTTCCCATCAATCGATCAAACATAAGCTCTCCTATCCGCGGAAGCTGCCGCCTGTCGTGTACTGATCGCGTATATGATACTGATATCGGTGTAACTGTCTATTTTTCAGTCTTTTCCACATGATCTTCAGAAGATGCGGGCGAAGTCTGCGCATTCTGATCTGATGCCTGTGCATTCTGATCCGGCGCCTGCGCATCTCCTTTTCCCGAAGCTGCTGCCTGCTTTGCTTCCTGTGCCGCACGCGCTGCTGCTTCAAGTGCCATCAGCCTGTCCTTGGGAAGCATAATATTCTGCCCCATCGGATTAATCACAAGACCGTCTTTATCCTGAATAAAGCGAAGAACATCTTCAAAGCCAAACACTCCGCCTTCAAAGCCGTCTTTGCCAAACTTCTTTGCAAATTCAACACCATCTGTAAATACCGGCATAAAAATCTGACCTTCTGCATTCTTCATGACAGGGAATTTCAGCTTTGTATCCTTATTGAATCTGATTCTGCCGTCTTCCATCACTTCCGCCGGACCTTCATGCTGAATCGGTACGATAAAATGCCCAAGGCGGGCAAGTGTCAGCATCCGAAGTTCCTTTGCCTGCAGAACCTGCATTCTTTTTTCATATTTTACCGGCCATCTGACTTCTTCAAGAAAGTCAAGCATGGCAAAGGCAAGCGCCGGATTAGCCGGCGGTGTTTTCTTATCATCCGCCCAGTTCGGCGGTGCGACAATTTCACTTCTTCTGAAGTGTGCGCGGTACAGCCCGTTATCGATAATAATCCGTTCAATTCCAAGATAATACAGATAATCGAAAAAGCCTCTCTTACTGGAGGAATCTTCTCCGCTTTCTCCCTTGCACTCTCTGACCGTCAGTTTACGGAACTGATGTCCAAACGCTTCTGCAGCTGCCTCTGCACGCTCCTTCTCCAGATAGATATTTGCAAATCCATGGTCAATAAACGGATATCTGGTAGAATCGTCATACAGCACATATATCATTTCCGCATCTCTGACACGATTTAACAGTTCATTATAAAGTACCCTGTGATTTGCCTGATAATTTTCAAGCGGTGCCTTTGCATTGAAAAATTCCTGTGCCGTCAGTACAAATAAAAGCTCCTGCAGCGGCAGAAATCTGACTGATTCCGGACTGAGCTGCGCTTCATAAATCATCTCTCCGAGTTCATCCTTGCGCTCCGGTGTAATCGGATCCTCCATGGAATCCGGTTCTCCCTCTGCTACCTTGATCGGATTCAGTGGCTGAACAGTCGGCCAGGAAAGATCTGCATGCGCAGTCTTCTGTGCTTCAAGTTTTCTGGCAAGATTTTCCTGCTCCTGCTTTTCAGCTTCTGCAGCGGCCTTCTCCGCATTTTTCTTTCCCCCGAATAAATCCAAAATACCCATAATTACAATCCCTTCTGCCCACGCCGTAACGCCAGCATTCCATTCATATAAATATCTTTAATTATAGTAAAAAATCACACGCCTGACAACCTGATATTTGCATGGTAAAAAGCTTCCGCACACTGTGCCAGATACTGTGGATCTCTGCTGCCTGCCGTCTCATACGGAGAATGCATGGCCAGCTGCGCCAGTCCGATATCCACTGTATTGACCGCCACCTGCGTATTGGATATATTTCCAAGTGTGGAGCCGCCGGCAATATCTGAACGATTGGTAAACATCTGGTAAGGTACCTTCGCATCATCACAGATGCTGCGGAATGCCGCCTCTGATACTGCATCTGTTGTATATTTCTGATTGGCATTGTATTTGATGACAATTCCCTTATTCATCTGCGGCCGGTTTACCGGATCCGCCTTGTCCGCATGATTTGGATGCACCGCATGAGCATTATCCGCAGATATCATAAAGCTCTGTGCAAGTGCCGTATGATATTCCTGCCTGCTGCGTCCGAGTCCGTCATTTATACGTTCCAGCGTATCCTTAAGAAATGTGGATGCTGCACCCTGTTTGGTTCCGCTTCCCACCTCTTCATTATCAAAAACGCAGTGCAAAATCACATATGTTTCATTTTCTGCCGGCAAAAAACCGGAAAAGGAACCAAAGCAGCATTCAAGATCGTCCAGCCTTGCAGACGAAATATATTCTCCAAAAGCGCCCCAGACCGATGCCCGGTCACGATTATATAGGAACAGGTCACTTCCAAGAATCTCCTTTTCCCTGACGCCTGCTGCCTTTGCAATGATTTTCGCAAGCTGTCCCTTTGCCGCCGCATCCCCAAGAACCGGAAGCATATCGGTCTGTGCATTGTAACTGTATCCGTTATTGGCATCCCGGTTCATATGAATGGCAAGAGACGGCATCATCAGAAGATCGCGGTTCACATTCACCAGCTTCATGGCAATCGTTCCGTCCTTCTGCTTTACCATAACCCGCCCTGCAACAGAAAGCGGACGGTCAAACCACGGGGCCATGAGCATTCCGCCATACTTTTCCACATTCAGCTTCACATAGGCATTTCCTTCTGTTATTTCCGCATTTTCCTTGATTTTAAAGGAAGGAGAATCACTATGACTTGCAATCAAATAAAATCCCGAAAACTCTGCCTTTGGAATTTTAAATGAAATGATGGAAGAACCGTTACGGGTGACAAAATACTTCTCTCCTCTTTTCAGCTTCCAGACTTCCCTCTCCTGAAGTTCCGTGAATTTGTTCGCCTTCAGTTCTTTTCTGAGATTTTCCACCACATGATAGCAGCTCGGACTCTCTTCTATGAATTTCAGCATTTTCTGTGTTGTATCTTCAAACATAATTCTGTTCTTCTCCCTTTTCGTCGCTTTTTTCTTACTTCAGTGCGGCATCAAATACTGCTCTGACATCATCTTTGGACACAGCCCCTTCATAAAGCTTTATGCCATCCACATAGTAGGTAGGCACATAATAGTAATCGAGTGAATCTGCAAACTGCACTTCAATATTTTCATCCACCATCTTCACATCAATTCCGGCATAGTCCGGATTCTCTGCACGGAGTTCATCCATAAATGCCCTTGCTTTTCTGCAATAGGGACATGTTTCCTGCATCATCATCAGTACCTGCTTCATCGTCTGCCTCCTTTGTATTGTAATTCTGCACCTGGATATCCTGCCGAGGTTGCCGGTGCAACCTCGTTAACTTCAGGTGCCCTGCACCTGAAGTTATTATACCATATATTACAGCCACTTCTTCCTTTTGAAAAAGATCATGCTCACGATAACCACCAGTACACTCAGTCCGATTACACAGGTATAGCCATATTTCCAGCCCAGTTCCGGCATATTGAAATTCATCCCATACCAGCCGACAATCAACGTCAACGGCAGGAAAATCGTTGTTACCACCGTAAAAATCTTCATGATTCGGTTCAGGTTCAGATCCAGTGCCGCATCATATGCCTCCTGCAGATGCACCAGCCGCTCCAGCAGCTGATCCAGATTCTTGCAGATCCGTTCTGTCTTTTCCGTCAGTATTGTCAGATATCGCATACTGTCCTGATGAAAAATATGATTGGCATTTGCAGTAAGCGCCAGCCCGATATCCTGCATTTCCTCATAATAGGTCTGGCAGTCAAACAGACGCCTTTTGATCTGAAATGCCTCCTTATTGACATCTCCTGTTTCTTCTCCGTTAAAGAGCCTCTCTTCCAGCTGAAGAATATGTTTTTCCACATGAGAAAGTGTATCATTTGTATCTCCAAGGAACCCCAGCAGCATGGAATACAGAATCTTTTCCAGTGTCATATGCCTGATATTCCCGTCAAGAATATCCCGAAAGCTTTTTTCCAGATGTTCATCTTCATCGACAATTTCCACACAGATCATCAGGTTTTTCTTCATAAAAAGTGCCATTCTGTCAGAAGACTTATGAAGTGTCTTCGTATCCATGACGCGAAGATAGCAGTAATCATAATCATCATAAACTTCGATCTTGCTGCCGCGATATGGTTTGACATTGCGACATTCATCAAGGTTACTGGAATTAAATTCCAGTTTCCCGTAATACTGTTCAAATTCCATAAGACTCATGAAACAGACGGTTTCCTTTTTTTCATCAATCTGTTCAAAGCTGATTTCCTGTGGCTGTTCATTTATGATCTGATATATCATCGTACTTTTCCCTTCATATCTTTTTCTGTCCTGTATTTCTTTCCATTATAATCCCCTATACACTATCCTGAAATAAAATTTGCAAAACAGGGGATGCGGAGCCGGTACGGCCTGTAGTATAATCAGATTCGGTCAACGGTCAGAAATATAAATGAAATGAGGCAGGCAAATGGCAAAACTGTATTTTCGATATGGGGCAATGGGAAGTTCCAAGACGGCAAACGCACTGATGGTGCGATACAATTATCTGGAAAAAGGTCAGCATCCGGTTCTCTTAAAGCCGGCTGCAGAAAATCGTGATGGAGAAAGAATCATCCGGTCGAGACTTGGTATCTCCGCAGAATGTATCTTTGTAGAAGATTATCTGAAAAAAGTGGAAAAAGAATGGATGTCAGCAGATGCAGATCCTGATACACTTGAAAAACCCGACTGTATCATTGTAGATGAAGCGCAGTTTCTCACCGAGGCCCAGGTGGATCTGCTGGCCAGAATTGTGGATGAATTCGATGTTCCCGTAATCTGCTATGGTCTGCGGACAGACTTTACCAGCAAAATGTTCGAGGGTTCCATGCGCCTGATGGAAATTGCAGATAAACTGGAAGAAGTTCCGACAGTCTGCTGGTGCGGAAGACGTGCACATTTCAATGCACGTATCCGGAACGGCAGGATCGTCCGCAGCGGTGAACAGATCATGATGGGAGGAAATGAATCCTATACTTCCCTGTGCCGCAGGCACTTTTACTCCGGACTCATCAGTGATCCCTCAAAACCGGAGCAGTCCTGATTTCATCGATATACATATTCTCTCTGGACAAAGAAGCTCAGAAGAAACAGCAGACAGTCCACTGGAATCTTGACAACGACCTCCGGAAGCGAGGTCAGACCATGAAGTCTTCCCACAAGGAAGCCGCTGGCAAGCATGATGCAGACAGCCAGCATAATGTATCTGACCACTGCACCGGAGGTGTTTTTTTTGCTCTTGAATACCACGCGGTAATTGATCAGGAAATTATAGGTTGCTGACAGAACTCTCGCAAATATGGTCGAAGCCATAATATAATCCATTATCCCGAAATCTGTTTTTCTGGTCAGATGACAGAACATTGTGAACAGAAGCAGATCTACAAGGCTCGATGAAAAAGACGAAATCAGGAATTTGCCAAATACCGCATAAATCCGGATGGAATCCTTAAGCGGATTGAAATGGCTGGACTTATTCTCTGCCAGATAAATCGTATCAATCGGCACCTCAATAATCGGGATTTCTTCCTCTTTTGTATCAATCAGCATATTGGTTTCCAGTTCAAACCGCTCTCCTTTTTCATGAAGCAGTCGCTTCATAAATGCTGCAGGAATCGCGCGAAGCCCCGTCTGAGTATCAGAAACTGACACTCCCGTCAGTGCCTTCAGAATCACACTGGTACAGCGATTTCCAAATACACTTCTCGCCGGAATCCCTTCCGCTCCAAAATCCCGTACCCCCATAATCAGTGCTTCCGGATTCCTGCGAAGTGCTTCCATGCAAGCGCACATATCCTTTACTGTGTGTTGACCATCAGAGTCAATTGTGACGCATCCGACCATATCGGGCCAGGTATTCAGGCAGTAATTGAAAGCTGTCTTCAGCGCCCTCCCTTTGCCAAGGTTCACTGCATGGTGAAGCACCGTATAACCGAACTGCGTCTGTGCCTTTCTGAAAATTTCCTGATATGCTTCTCCCTCTGATCCGTCATCCACGATAACCACCGGGGCGATCTGCGCTGCCTTAAGATGCTCCATCAGTTCTGTCATTCTTTCATCCGGTTCATAGGAAGGAATAATTACGGGAATTTCTGCCATTGTGTTTCTCCTCTTTAATCTTTATATCAGTTACTGATCTTTCGTTTTCAGCTTCATTCTATCTGCATTTCCTTAATTTTACATAAATGAGGTTTTATTTTCCGATATCCCCTACTCCACAATTTTCTGCAGCATGACCGTATTATCATTCTTCCTGCATATTCTGTAAAGCACCCCGTATTCAAAGCTGTCATTCTCTGTCATGGAGCCAAAAAGCGCAGCCGGATCACCTTCTACAGGATCCACATACAGAAACTGTGCATGCGACGTCAGAATTTCCTCAAGAACTGACTGCGCGGACATGGTAGCAGGATCGATTCCGTTATACACAACTGCCTCCGGAGAAGCCTGGTTACTGATATAAGTATCCTTAACCCAGTGAATCACACGATTGTCACGAAGATACAGAATTCTTTTTCCCCACAGTTCCTGCTTTCCATCGGTTTTCTTCAGAAATACTCTGCCGGCATTATCAATCATTCCGCTGACATATACCCGGCTTTCGGAAAGCTGTGCGCGATACCCTGCAACTGCCCTGTACATTCCCTGATAATCCGCAGTCAGCAGCACAGACAGTGCACAGATACCACAGATCAGCGCTGCCTTTTTCCCTTTCTGCTCCTGTCTGAAGCGCTGTGCTGCTGCAAGCGCGATTCCCAGAAGCAGATACAGCCCGCCCATTGTAAACGGTGCACCGTAGCGCGACATGGACAGTGCCATATTGGCAGCATCAAGGTACTGGTCTTCCGTCTGAAATACTGTAATATGTGCTGCAAAAATAAAACCATAACATGCAAGCCCTGTCAGCATCAGATAAAAAAGAAGTTTCCTGCCGGCATTCTTTTCAATTACCTTCCCCCGCACGAAAATCAGACAGATTACCAGCAGTATAAAAAACATGGCACCGTTTGAAAGATCCAGTGTAGGATTCTGATCTGAATGCATGGGAACAAGCAAAAAACCTTCCATAAAATAACGTATCTTATCCGATGCGTTTTCTGGAATCTGATAACCGCCTGTCGCCATATGTATGCCTGCGCTGGTCAGCTTGGCTACTCTCCTCATAAGGAGGCAGAATATCAGCCAGCTGCCTTCTGCCGCTGTCACAGTCAGTACCGGAATCCAGTTTTTCCGGCTTCTGCTTCCCCGTACACACAGAAGAAAAATGAAAGCAGACAATGCCCAGAAAATGCCGACCGATTTGGTAAGCACCAGGACGGAAGCATACAACGCAATTCTGATATTATACCAGTTCGCACTGTGACCCTCGCAGTCCCAGATCGCCCAGAGCAGCGCTCCGTATGCAATCCCCATTGTCACATCTGCGCAGGTACCATAGAACAGAATGCCGTTAATTATGCCCGGAAGAAACAGTACGAGAATGCAGCCTGTCATCTGCTCCGGTATATTCCTGTTTTTCAGCAGTTTCAGAAGCGGCATCAGAAGCACCGCATTCAGACAGTAATACGCGGCAAACTGCAATCCTTCCTGATACTGCCCGGGGCTCTCATGCAGAAATACCCATTTGAAAAGACTGGTGGCCGGCGGATAATCCCCGAATTCCGGTGCCACATTTCCATACTTTCCTGCAAACCCGTTCAGATAAAAGATGGCCTTTGCATCTGTTGCCCAGAAATTAATATCATCCCACCATGTAAAAATCTCATCCTTTACGCAAAACGTGAGTACAGCCAGAAAACTCAGCATAATATATACTGCCGGATTTTTCAAAAGTTCCATCAGTACTTTTCTGTTTCTCACAGCTTTTTTCCACAGGAAAAAGACTGTACCTGCAAGTACCGCCGGCGAAATATAATCCATCAGCCAGAGTCCGCGCCCAAAGGACAGCAGATACAACAGCAAAATCAGTCCGCAGATAGTCATTGGAAGCGCATCACAGAGATCTTCCCCCGCACAGTATGCAATTAATATGGCAGTTGAAAGTACTGCTGCCAGAATCACAATCCACATATGTCCCTCTCCTCAGACCAGAATCTGTGACAGTATAATTGCTGTAAACATCATTGCACATCCTGCAATTTCTCTTGGTGTGAGCGTCTGATGAAGAATCACCCATCCTGCAAGTGCACTGAACACGCTCTCCATACACATGGCAATGCTGGCAACGGAAGGTTTCAGCTTTCTCTGCCCGATAATCTGCAGCGTATATCCGACACCGCTGCTCATAACGCCTGCATACAGAATGGCAATTCCTGCCGCACGAAGATTCGAAAGCACCGGATGTTCAATCATCAGCATAAATACCGTGGACAACACCGCTTCCACCAGAAACTGCCCCAGAGACAGCCAGATTCCACTTACCTTTGGCGCAAAATGATTAATCGTCATAATCTGAAAGGAGAACAGCAGCGCGCTCAGAAGTGTAATACCATCGCCAAAGCTGATCGCCACCTTTCCCTGAATGCACAAAAGGTAAAGGCCCATAACGCTCATCGCTATACACAGCCATAGCTTCCAACCGGGTCTGTGCCCGAGAAAAACGGACAGAATGGGAACAATAACCACATACATGGCAGTCAGAAAACCTGATTTGGCCGTTGTCGTATATGCGATTCCCACCTGCTGCGCCGCACTTGCCGCAAACAGAAATATACCGCAGATCAGGCTGGAAATCACCAGCATACGCCTCTGCGGTTTTCTTTCTTCTCTGCTTTTTTGACCTTCCCTGTCATTCTTCCTTTTCTCATGGATCAGGCCGACCGGCAGCAGAAATGCAACTGCGATCCAACTCCTGCCCGCAAGAAATGTATACGCGCCGACGTATTCTGCTCCAACGCTTTGTGCAACAAATGCAGCTCCCCAGATCAACGACGCCAGAAGCAGCAGCATGGTGTGTCCTGTTTCTGAAAGTCTTTCTTTTTCCTGCCTGTTCAATTGTTCATACTCCTTACTTCCACATACTGCCGGCTGGCAGCATCTGCCGAAAGCATTCTGCTCAGCAGTTCCCCAGATCATCCACATTAAAGGTAATGCAGTCACCGTTCTTATACTGCAGTTCCTGATTATGAATGGTGACACGCGTGCCTTCCGGTATGGAAGTGGTAATAAAGCAGTTACTGCCGATAACGGAATTGCGTCCGATCACTGTTTCACCACCCAGAATAGAAGCTCCTGCATATAAAGTCACATTATCCTCAATGGTAGGATGACGCTTGACACCCTTCAGGTTCTGGCCTCCCTTGGTCGAGAGCGCGCCGATCGTAACCCCCTGATATACCTTGACATGCTCACCGATAATGGCTGTTTCACCAACCACCACACCGGTTCCGTGATCGATCATGAAAAACTTTCCGATCGTTGCTCCCGGATGAATATCAATTCCGGTTTCACTGTGTGCATACTCCGTCATCATTCTGGGAATCAGCGGCACTTTCAGAACAAACAACTCATGTGCCACGCGGTTAACCGTTGTTGCCAGAAGCCCCGGATAGGACAGCACGATTTCTCCTTTGTCATACGCTGCAGGATCTCCATCAAATGTAGCCTGAATATCCGTATCAATATATGCCCTGATTTTGGGTACCTGCCGGAAAAAAGAAATGGCAAGTTCTTCTGCTCTTTCTCTGAGTGCACATTCATCTGCCTGTGCATAGGACGGATCATAAGGAAGTACAATTTCAATCTGTTTTTTCAGATTATAGAGCGCATCCTCGATCAGCACCGAAAGCCTGCTTCTGTCATTGAAACTCTTATACACACGATCCCTGTAATAACCGGGGAAAAAGATATTCAGCAGCTTTCCGACGATATCGATAATTGCCTTGCGGTCCGGCTGGCGTACCACATCCATTTTATCAATATCACGTTTTTTGTCATAATCCTGAAGAATTGTTTTAACAATATCATCCACATCGTGGTTATAGTACTCTCTGATTCCGCCCATTTTATGCCGTCCTCCTGCGTAATGCTTTTGCTGCACCTAATTTTATCATAACTGCTGTCTGAAAGATAGCCTGTTTCACTCTCATGCTGTTCTGTGGTAAACTGAATCTCATGATGAATACAACTTTAAATACAAAATCAGAAACAAACATGAAACAGAAAATCCGAATGATCGGTCTGGATCTTGACGGTACACTTCTGACCGAAGATAAGACGCTTTCTGCCCGCACCAGAACAGTACTCTCCCGCGCCATTGCAAATGGGATCACGATCGTTCCTGTTACCGGAAGACCTCTTGCAGGGCTTCCTCCTGTCGTGCGCTCTTTTCCCGGTATCCGCTATTCCATTCATTCCAATGGCGCAGCAGTTTATGACCTTACCGCAAGGAGATGTCTTCATGGAGAACTGCTGCATCCTTCCGTTGCCGGCAGAATCCTGTCCCTTGTGGATGATCCGGGTGCCATCTGTGAAGTATTCACGGAAGGCTACGGCTATGCAGATCCCTTCGGACGTTCTCTTCTTGAAAAAAGATACCAGGGGACGGTACTGATGCCGTATATTCAGCAAAGCCGCAGAGTTGTCCCCTCCCTGGAGAAATTTCTGCAGCATGTTTCCACCGGAATTGAAAACGTCTCCGTCATCGGCACTTCACAAAAGTACTGTCAGGAGCTTGTGCAGCGCCTTATGACCATTGAGGGAATCCGTGTTGTCGTTCCTTCCCCGTCCAATCTGGAAGTCGGTGCTGCACGTTCGGATAAAGGACTGGCGCTTCTGTCTCTGGCAGAATATCTGGGAATCCCCAGGGCATCCGTTATGGCCATGGGTGACAGTGACAATGATGTCGGCCTTTTGAAAAATGCCGGTCTGTCTGTTGCCATGGGAAACGCAAGCCCACATGTCCGCGAGATCAGCATGCACGTGACTGATGATAATGAGCATGATGGTGTCGCAAAGGCGATTGAGGAATTTGCACTGTAACAGAAAGCCAACAGGAGACCTGCAGGCTGCAATTGCAGCCGCAAGTCTCCTGCTGGCTTTTATCTATACCTTTTATCTATGTTTTTTACATTTCATAATGCGTTATCATCGGCTTCTTCCTGTGAATTCATTGCACCATCAATCAGTTTCATCAACTCCAATGCGCTTCTGAAATACTCTTTTCTGTTTTCTTCTGCCCAGACCACCTGCCCCTGCCAGGTTGAATTCTGACGATACTGAACCTGTACAATAAAGGTTCCCCTTTTACCTCTGCTCTCCTGCATTTTCTTTATGTTCATACAGATATCACCTTTCCTGATATTCGCTGGCATTACGTTTATCAGTTTTTTCGTAAAACTCCTGCTGCGTGTTGAACTCTGTGGATAATTCCACCGGTCATACAGTTCATCCATCTGCAGCAACATATCCACACTTCCATCAAAAAACTGTTCTTCATCCGTATAGGATTCAATCAGTCTTCCTGAAAAATCTCCGTTTTCAAATTCATCTATGCAAACACATATCAGATTAGGTGCCAGCAGCCATACTTTTGTTGTTTTATCCATGCGATCATCCCTCTTGCTGTATCCATTTTATCCATATGGCCATCATGAAAAGCATCATATTCCTTTTTTATTTTGCAATTAATTACAATTTTCTTTCTTATTCCTTATTTTGTAAAAAAGCTTTGACGAAAGCATGAACTTCGTCAAAGCCTTTTTACTGATTAATACTGTTTCGGCTAAGTTTAATTACTGATGCTTTTTCTCTTTTCTTTTCCTGGCAGTCCATACAAGGATACCCGCTGCTCCGGCACATACCAGAATCACGATCATCCGCATCCCATCCTGCGTACTATCACCTGTTGCACGTCCTCTTGCTGCTCCGAGCACCTGCTGACCATCTGATGCATTTTTCCCGTCAGCATCTGTTATCTCAGCACCTTCTGTATTTTCAGCAGATGCAGAAGTTACCGCCGGAGCTCTCTTTGCACCCAGAACTGCCGGTGTTACTGTTGCCGGTGTTACTGTTGTAGTTGTATTGTTCGTAGTCGTTGTACTGCTGGTTGTTGTACTTACTGTTGTATTTGCTGCCGTACCGCCTGCAGTGCCACTGGTCGTTCCTCCTGCAGTACCACCTGCATTACCGCCTGCATTACCGCCTGCACCGGACTTGGTAAAGCTTCCGGTAATTTCAATTTCTGTCGGATTTTTCTCATTCAGCATATCCTGCGTAATCGTAAACTTACCATTTCCTATGGACTTGCCATTCACCTTCCATCCGTCAAAGGTATATCCTGCCGCAGTTGCTGCATCTGCAAGTGTTACTTCCGCTCCATAAGTGTATGTTACAATGTCCGGCAATTTGGATGCATCTGCCGGTGTATCTCCGGTATATGCATAATTTACTTTATATCCAACAGGTGTAGAGGTCCACTGCGCCGTATAGGTGACATCTTCAGTTACCGTATCATTCCATTCCGCTGTCCCTGCATACCATCCTGCAAATTTATAATCATATCCCTTAGCATCATTTTCTCTTGCCGGATCCTCAGACGGATAAGGTGTTTCTGATCCTCTTAAACGAGTATATGTCGTTACATGTTCCTTGTTGTACTCTTTATCAAGTGAAGTATTAAAATCATAAGTTATTTTGCAAGTATCTTTTATCCACTGCGCATAAAGTGTAATATTGACATCTGTGGTCATTGTCTTAGGAACATTACTGTTTTTTCCTTCTCTATCAAGGACTGTTCCTGATGCCGAATATGCCGTTCCTGTTCCATCCTTGGATGTATTCCAACCATTAAACTTATATCCTGAAAGTACCGGCATATTTTCTCCATCCGCTCCAGTCAGCACGTTTATTTCCTCACCCTGCTGTGCGGAAACATCAGCAGGCATATTCTGTACATGGGATGCTCCTGCATTTTCCGGCTTATTATCATCATAATGTACTGTAACTTCCGTTCTCATTCTGAATACACCATCAATATGCCATGCAGATCCTGCCTTTTTTAAAACATACCAGCATACGTACTCCTTTGCAGGATCATATTCTGGATATACGGCTTTTATAGCACTGTCATCCGGAAATGCCGATAAAACTCCTGCAACTTTATTGTTCAAATGATTATCACTGATTTCATAATGGAGAGAATCATCAAACATGTATGTCTGTTCTGCTTTTACCGCTCCTTCTACTTTTATTGCTGCTGTATACGCTTGTGGATCATGCCATGCCGGCTCATCCGGAGTTTCATTATCTGTTCGAATATAAAAATATCCATTTTCCGGACTGGTCCAAAGTGCATAAAATCTGGTAGCTCTCTTTCCGATTGTATACTTCTCTCCTGCCTTATAAATCTGTGCCGTATTTGAAGTTTTCTTTGCCATTGACCATCCATAAAAAATTTTACCTTCAACCGTCCCATTTGCCTCAGGTAACGTAATAACATCTCCCGGATGGCCATTTATTGATTCCGGTGCAGAGCCGTCACTCCCATTGCTGTAAAACGAAACCTGATATGTCTTGTTTAACTGATACCAGAGATAAATCTTTGTATTTCCCGTAAGGTAATATTTATTATCAGAATCTGTTTTCAGCATATATTGAACTTTATACATTGCCTTACTGTTCGGATCATTTGTTCTGACCTTATAGATATTAAATGCCTTAATCTCATCTCCCGGATTATCTGTCGAAACGGTACTTCCATCCGTAATTACTGTTGCCTTTTTGAAAATATATTTTTTCTTTGTCAGATCCTTTGCAATCTCATCAGGTGCAATATCTATCCCTGCTGTTGTTATTTCTACTGTATTTGTATCTGTTACCACTTCTGTTGCATCATATACATCAAGTGTTCCTGCAATTTCTATCTGTCCCAGTTCCGTTCCCGCTTCATCCTTTGCATACATTGTAACTGCATACACAGAAAAATGACTGGCATCAAAACCAATTTCGCTGATTGCCTTTCCTTCAGAAAGGCTTTCATCTGCCACTGTACCATCAATACTGCCATTATCTTTCAGATGCAGGATCTGTACACTGTCTGCCTCTGCACTGCTGTCTGCTATACGATCGCCCGAAAAGCTGACATGAACCAGTCCATTTTCTGACCAGTCATTAGGGATTTCATTTCCATCTGCTGAATACAACGTAATATCATAAGCCAGTACATCAGTTACCATCTGCCCGTCATCTGCGGCTTCTTCTGTCACCTTATTTTCTACCTGTGATGTCACTTCCTGTACTTTCATGGTGGCCCCTGCCGGAAGCACTCCCTGATCCGCATCCAGCGTAATCGTTACTCCGTTCAGCTGTGTCTGAGAATGAAACTGCGGTTTTTCTTCTATCGGTCTGAAATTGGCAGTATATGTGGCATCCGCATATACTCCGTCTGCATCCGGTAAAAGCTCAGGCACAAAATTTTCCTCTGCAGATACTTCCGTTCCGTCCTGATCCGTCCAGTTTACAAATTCATATCCCTGTAATGCGGCTGCCTGTGATCCTTTCAATACAAACTGTTCCTGTGTATCTGCAGTTTCCTGAGAAAGAGAAACACTTCCGCCTTCTCCTGCCAAATAAGTAACCGTTATCATATGCGTTTCCGAAGATGAAACTGAATCTGCAGCATCTGCAGATGCTACCGCAGAGGAAGCTGATGTGGCCTCATCCGACTGTGCATTTTCCATCTGTGCCTCTGAAGATGCTGTAGAAGAAGCCTCCTCCGTAACATTTTCCGGGCTCTGCATATTATTTTCCGTAGTTACAGCATTCTCCGTAGCCTCTGTTGTTTCTGTATCTTCCGCTATTGATGTGCTTTCTGTTGCTTCTGACTGTTTTTCCTGCAGTTCTGCCGCCTGAACCGTTCCATCTTTCTCTTCTGCTCTGGCAACTTTCAATTGAGAGAAACTACTGTCCGCATTACTTGCAAGAAGTGTAATAATTCCTGCAAAAGCAATCAATCGTTTCCAACCATTCCATTTCATAGCTCTTTGCCCCCTGACATTCAAACATTTCGCCGACTTTTATTTTCACGGCTTTTCACACTTTTCCGTTATTTTATCAGATGGATAATCATGTAAATCATCATAATCCGTTTTTCTTTTGTACTTTTCTCTTCTTTGTGATGACAATATTATATTTTCCAAAAGGAAAAACTCTCTTCACCTTCAGCAAAGAAGGCATTGCCTGGAAAATGGCAATGCCTTCTTTCTATATGCTTATGCAGTTCTGGGGTCTGCCTGTTACCGGTTATTTTTCATTTTCCTCCTTTTTCCTTCTGCCCCATATCATACTGACCGCAGCTCCGGCACAGATCAGGATTACAATCATTCTCATTGCATCCTGCGACTCATCTCCTGTTGCCCGGCCTCTGGTAACACCAAGCACTGTCGGCTGTTCTGTTGTTGCCACTGGTGTTGCTGCAGGTGTCACCGCAGGTGTTCTGTTGACACCAAGTACTGCAGGTGCTGCTACCGGTGTTGCTGCTGCAGGTACCGGTACTTCCACTACTGTCGTAGTGGTTGTCGTTGTGGTGCCTGTTGTGTTGGCAGAGTAATAGAAGTTAATCACATTACTTCCACTTCCTAAAGTAATTGTTACATTAAGTGCTGAGTTCAGTGAATATCCGTTAATTGCAATTGCCGTTTCCGTAACCAATGTATTAAATGTCCTGCCCGTAACTGTTTTTACCGGTGCGAGAACATTACCGGTTCCACTTTCCAGATAGTTCACCGTATAACTGATATCCGTCCTCGGTGTAAAATTAGCGGTATAGCTTGCTTCTACATTCAGTCCGTCAACCTTTTCCGGCACGAACTTCAGCTCATTACTTACAACTCTGCCATTCTTATCCGTCCAGGATAAGAAACTGTAGCCTGCAGATATAATCGCTGTAGATCCTGCTGCAATACCTGTTGCAGGTGCAAGTGTCTCACTGGCATAATCTACACTTCCGCCTTCACCGGCAATATAACTGATTGTTACCTTGCTATTTTCTGTAAAATTAGCGGTGTAGGTATCTGTTACATAAATTTCATCTGTTGTCTTTGCAGGTACAAACAGTGCTTCTGTTCCCACTGTTCTCCCTTTACTGTCCATCCAGTTGGAGAAATGATAACCTGCTTTTGCTTTTGCTGTAGATCCGATGGCCTTTCCTGTTGCCGGAGCAAGTATCTCACTATCGGAATCTACTGTTCCGCCATCTGCCGCTTTGTAGTAAATATTAATCTTTGGATCTTCTTCAAAATTTGCGGTATAAGTTGCCGGTATATTCAATCCTTCTTCTTTTTCCGGTATAAATGTGGCATAAGTCCCAACTTCCCTGTTATCTTCATCCGCCCAGTTTACAAAGTGATAACCTGCTTTTGCTTTCGCTATCGATCCTGCTGCAATTCCAGTTACCGGTTTAAGCACTTCATTTGCCCTGCTGACTGTTCCTCCTTCCATTGCCTCGTAATTGATCTCTATTTCTGCGTTTTCTGCAAAATGTGCAGTATAGGTTGCTGCCACATTCAAGCCGTTAACTTTTTCCGGTACATATAACGCCGCGGTTTCAACTTCCTTGCCGTCTGCATCCGTCCAGTTTACAAAATGGTATCCGTCATCCGCTTTGGCCTGTGATCCGTTTACACTCCCTGTTACAGGTGCCAGATTTTCACTTTCTCTGCTGACTGTTCCTCCTGCATCCGCAATATAGGTAATCTTTACATTACTGTCTTCTGCGAAGTGCGCCGTATACGTTGCTTCCACGTTCAATCCGTTTACCTGTTTCGGTACATATAATGTTGCAGTTCCAACTTCCTTGCCATCTGCATCTGTCCAGTTTACAAAATGATAGCCATTTGCCGCTGCTGCTGTAGATCCCTGCGCACTTCCCGTTACAGGTGCAAGTGTTTCACTTCCTTTACTGACCGTTCCGCCCTCAGTTGCAATGTAGGTGATCACAATATCTGCATTCTCTGCAAAGTGTGCCGTATAACTGGCCGCCACATTCAACCCATCTGCTTTTACCGGTACATATGCTGCAATCGTTCCAACCTCTTCACCCTCTGCATTCGTCCAGTTTACAAAATGGTATCCTGTCGCCGGTGTTGCCACAGATCCCTGTGCATTTCCTGTTGCAGGTGCAAGTATTTCACTTTCTCTGCTGACCGTTCCTCCTGGAGCTGCTGTATAGCTGATCGTAATATCCGCATTTTCTGCAAAATGTGCTGTGTAAGTCGCTGCAATATTGAGTCCATTTACCTTTTCCGGTACAAAATCAGCATTTCTGCCTGCTTCCTTTCCTTCTTCTGTCCAGTTTACGAAATGATAACCAGCTGACGGTGTTGCTACAGATCCCTGTGCATTTCCTGTCACTGGCGCAAGATTCTCACTTGCTCTGCTGACTGTCCCGCCTGTCGTTGTTTCATAATTGATCGTAATGTCTGCATTCTCTGCAAAATGTGCCGTATAAGTTGCCGCAACATTCAGTCCGTTTACCTTCTCCGGTACAAACTCAATATTTCTGCTGACTTCCTCAGTGCCTTCTGTCCAGTTCACAAAATGGTATCCTGCCGCCGGCGTTGCCTTAGATCCCTGTGCTGTTCCTGTTGCCGGTGCAAGTGTTTCACTGGCAGGACTTACTTTTCCGCCACCCACTGCAAGATAATTAATAGTTACTGCTGCATTTTCTGTAAAGTTCGCAGTATATGTTGCTTCCAGATACACATTGCCGCTCTTCTCCGGTACATATTCCAGCGAAGTACCGACTACTTCACCTTTGGCATTGGTCCATGATTTAAACGTATATCCCGGTGCTGCTTTTGCTTTAGAACCAGTGGCTGTTCCTGTTGCCGGTGCAAGTGTTTCACCGGCGCTGCTCACACTACCGCCTGTATTCGCAATATAGGTAATGGTGATCTTTCCGTTTTCTGTAAAATGCGCCGTATAGGTATCTGCTATATATATGCCCTCTGCTGTTTTTTTCGGTTTAAACAAAGCTTCTGTTCCTACAACTTCACCATTGCTGTTGGTCCAGTTTACAAAATGGTATCCGGGCAACGCAGTCGCCTTTGATCCTTTTGCCGTTCCTGTTGCAGGCGCAAGTTCTTCTTGTTTTAAGTCTACCGTTCCTCCTTCATCTGCGCTGTACTTAATTGTAATACCCGCGTTTTGCGTAAAGTGTGCTGTATATACCCGTGCAGAATATACTCCATTCTTTTTCTGCGGAATAAAGCTTACCTCAGTACTGACATCCTTATTACTGTTATCTGTCCATTTCACGAAATGATACCCCGGTAATGCAGTTGCTGTTGATCCTTTTGCAACTCCTGTTGCCGGCTGAAGTTCTTCTTCTCCCAGACTTACAGAACCTCCAGGCGCCGCTTTATACCTAATGGTAACCGCACTATCTTCTTTAAAGTTTGCAGTATAACTTGCCGCCACATTCAATCCGTTTATTTTTAGCGGTATATATTTTGTCGTTTCCGAAACTTCCTTACCTTCCGCATCAGTCCAGTTTACAAAATGATATCCGGGCAATGCAGTCGCCTCTGATCCTTTTGCAACTCCTGTTGCCGGCTTCAGTTTCTCATTCTGGCTGCTGACTGTACCTCCTGTTGATGCATTATACCGAATTTCTATTTCTCCGTTTTCTGTAAAAAATCCAGAGAAATTAACGTCTTTATCCGGCATCGTGAAGGAACCTTTGGATACACTGACATCATCTGTTGTCCATCCACTGAAAGTATATCCGTCTGCTGTAGGTATCGCTACCTTTACATTAACCGTATTTCCGCATCCTGCCTTCATATCTGTTTCAAATGTCTTTGTCTTTCCATCAATATCTTTATACTTATAATATATTGTATGCTCTTTCTGCTTCCAGATTGCATACACACAGTTTGCTTCCGGCTGCCCTTCTGTATCAAGTCCTACCGTATTGCCTGGCTGATATGTTCTGCCTTTTCCATCTGCCGATGTATTCCAGCCTCCAAAAGAATAACCCTGATTTGTATATTGCAGATGACTGTCTGTCACATCAAGCAGTGTAACAGAAGAATTATTCAGATATGCCTCACTGTATGCTTTTCCTGCCGCGCCGTTCGGATTATAGGTAATCACTGCCTTTACCGGAGTCTTTGTATAGACTGCAGTAAGTGTGACCACATTTTCCACCGCATCAGCACTGCTGATCTGGAAGGTCTCGCCGCTTTGATAAATCACATCATTCAGTTTCCAGCCCGCAAAGTAGTAACCACTATTTGCCTTTGCCGCACCAATAATCTTTGCTGCAGCACCATCTTTATAGCTTGCACTGTCTTTAAGTACAAATGTTCCGTTGGCACCTGCATTATATGCAATTTTCAATGCTGCGGTAGAAAGCCATTTTGCTGTCAGATTATGATCTGCATGTATCTGTACCGTCAGATTGAATGGCTTGTCATTTTCTGTCCAGCCTGCAAACTGATAACCGGTTCTTTCCGGTATGTCAGGCTGTGCAACGGTATTTCCTGAAGAAACATTCCTTGTTACTGACTTCGGATTTGCCCCGTCATAATTCCAGTTAAATGTTACTGTATAAATTTTCTTTGCCCATCCGGCATATACCACAAGATTATTGGATGGCATTGTACCGCTAAAATCAAACTTCTGTGTACATTCCTCATCCTTATACCAGCCCGTGAACTCATATTCGGAAGTAAGCGCTGCCGGTCTGTTCGGTGCCGGTGTCCCTGCATATGTACTTAACGGTGCTTCAAATAATACATTTTTTGTTGCTCCTTTGATGGTTCCGTCACTGCCATTATGGAAATCAAGTACATAGCGATTTCGCTCATATCTTATATAGAGATTATCATAAATACTTATTGTATCACCTGCAGAAATATTCCAATACGTTTTTCCATCTTCGCTGTACTGCTTAACTTTAAATCCATCATACTTATTTGTAAATTCCCAGGTATCAACATATCTAATATTCATGCCTACCATGTTATCAGCATTCACCAAATATGTTCCATCAAGCTGCTGCTTATAATTATATACATAAGCTGTAGCCGTTTCCTTTATCCCATAATAATTCTGCTTCTGCCTGATACTGATAAACCCTGTCAGATATGTCGTATGTATTCCATCTACTTCCCCGTCATTTTTTCTTTCTTCATACCAGTTATAATCTGTTGGCCATGTATATCCATAGGACTCAAATGTCGAACCGTATAAACCTTCCAATGTGTTTCCTTGCTGCTGCCAGGAATAACCACCTTTTATATTATCAGCTTTCCATGTGTAAAACGTTATTTTATATACCTTCCTGCGATAAAATACATTAAGTACCGTACTTCCATCTGCTTCAACGATCTTTCCCCCATCACTTCTATTTTTATCAAGCTCAAATCCTTCATACTTCGATAATAAATCAGCATATGAATAAACAGTCTCTCCAGTTGTTCCACTGTGCGTTATGCTTGTTCCATAATCATATCTGTAATCTGCGCTGCTGTCATCATCCCCTGGCTGATGCAGACTCTGTTTCCAGATAATTACTGTATACTTTGCACTTCCCGGTGTCCAATGCGCATAAATTGTAGTATCTGCCGCAATTGCTGTTTTGAAATCAAACTTTTTACCTTCGGTTCCTTTTGCTGTATACCAGCCGCTGAAATTATATCCACTCTTCTGCGGATTAGCCGGTTTTGTTATTTTTCCACTGATACCTTTCACATAAACAGGTGCAATATAGTTTCCACCGTCTGTATCAAAGTAAACCCACTTCACCTTGCTGATAATCGGATATAATGTAATGTCCTTTGGCGCATTTTTATCAATGCTTACCACCGATCCGATATCTGTCGTTCCGTTCTTTACCTCAGACCATCCGACACACGTCTCATCAGCAGCAGTCGGAACGCTGCCACTCAGACTTTCTGTAATTGTATATATATCATCAGACTCCAGTTCCACCATGCTCAGAATAACAGCATCCTCTGAACTGCTGTTATAAAAATATACATGATAAACTGTTGCATATACTGCATAAAGATCAATGGTACTGTCTCCTGTAACCGCAACTGCTTCCGCATAATCAATAATGTAATCTGCTTTTGCAGAACCTTTCGTCAGAGACCATCCGAGGAATCTGTCCGTTGTCTTCCCGTTCGAAGGAGTTTCAGGTTCTGTCAGTTTTTCATTATTTTTTACAATCTGTGTATCAAGGAGCGTCCCATCTGCATTACGGAAATTATAAGTTGCTCGATATTCCGCATTTGTACCGATAATTGCATATATGGTAAAAGAATCCGTCTTAAAACTTGCTCCTGTGGCACCTGCCTCTGCTACTGCAGATGCAGCACCATTTTCCTCTACATGAACAACTTCATGATTATCACCGTCAACTGCAGCAGCACTGTGCATCTGTACACTGACATTCTTACCGGATTCAGGTTCTATCTTCTCCCCATCCTGATTATAAAATGTGATATCCACCGCAACAGCATCCACAACTTTCTCCTGCATGTTGTCCTGTGCCGCATCCTTAACGTCTTCAAGTTCGCTTCCGGTTACTTCACTTAATTCCATTCTGGTATTTTCAGGAAAAGCTCCCTCATCAGAATGTGCCCTGACCGTAACATCACCGGCAGAGCCTTCAAAGTCCTGCGCCGGGTAACTGATCTTCTTTTCAAAATCAGCTATGTAGACAACATCTGAATAAGTTCCATCATCATTTGCCTTAAGTACCGGTACAAAAACTGCTTCTGCAGATACTTCCCTGCCATCTGCATCTGTCCATTTTACGAACTCATATCCTTCATCTGCCTTTGCTTCTGCGCCTTTTAATACTGTTCCCGGATCTGCAGGCTTTACTTCCTCTGTATCCAGAGTTACACTTCCGCCCTCAGACGCTTTATAGGTAATGGTTACCATTCCCTTATCCGAATCTGTCTGTAATTCAAAATTTGCTGTATAAGCTGTATCTGCTGTAATTCCGGATGGAATAAATTCTGCAGATTCAGATACAATATTCTCCTCTGTATCTGTCCAGTTTACAAATTTGTAACCCTCCGCTGCTGTCGCAACAGAGCCTTCAAATTTCACTTCTGCAGCACTGAAATCTGCTGTTTCCTCAGTACGCGAAACACTTCCGCCTTCACCTGCCGCATAAGTTACTTTTATCTGATTACTCTGCTCTGCTGTTACAGAAACACTTGCATCCGCCGCTGCAGTAGCAGACTCTGTCGCCACTGCCGAAGATGCTGATGTCGCTGCCACAGATGCCTCCATATTCAACATTTCTGTCGCAGGAGCTGTTTTTTCTTCAGTCGACGGCTGTTCCTGATTTTCTGCTCCGCTTCCTTCTGTCGCATTTTCCGTAATTTCATCTGCCGGTTCTTCCGCTGCCGGTTCTTCTGTCTGTTCTGCAGAAGTCTCTTCGGCAACAGCTGCTTCATCTGCGTATACGAATCTCATTGCAGACAGATCACTGCTCATATTTGCAGTAACCATTGCTATGATGCTCGTACTGGCAATCAGCCTTTTCCAATTTTCCTTTCTCATAGAATCACCCTTTCTTCGTACTGCTTTCCCCATTGCTGCATCGTTGTTCTGATGCTGTCTGATTAGCTCTTTAAAACCGTCTTTGTAGCTTCTGATTATCTTTAACGTAGCAGATCGATCATCATATAAATAATCATAATTTAGTTTATTTTTGTTGTGTTATTTAGTTTTTATTATTCATTCAATTTGTTCAATATGATCTTGATTAGTTCGTTATATCGTTATTGTGATTGTAAATCGCGAAATGTTCTAATTGTATATCCGTTAATTTATAATCACAATTATCTCTTTTTCGTATTTGTTTTTTTTAAACTTTAAATTATCTTATTTGTCCCAGAATACTGAAAAAACTTGCATAATTGGAGCAATTTAAACAGATTCTACTCTGCTCATTCACGCAAAAAAGCTGTACATACTTTTTGGTATGTACAGCTTTTCTTACGCAGAGGTTTTCATCTGCTTTTCTTTCATTCTGTTAATTGTATCACACTATAATTGTAGTTACTTCTGTTCTTCCTGCATGCAGCGCATACTCCCCATCATCCTACGATAGCATTGTTCCATGTTATACTGGGGCTCCCAGCCAAGGCTCCTCATCTTGGCAGCACTGAGTTTCATTTTTGTATCTGCAGCATAGCCAAAGGTATTGCTCTGTGGAATATCAAATACCACTCTGATCTTACCGCCTGCAAGCTTCTCTGCTGCAAATTCTGCCATATCGGCAATAGTCGTATGATTTTCTTCATTGCTGATATTATATGCTTCACCATTTTTCCCTTTGACCAGTATAGTCAACAGTGCACGAATCGTATCTGCCGTATAACAGTAATTACCTTCTGACAGTCCCTTTGTATGAAGTACAATATCTGTTCCGTTCATGGCACTCCTTGCAAACTGGGCAAACACGCGGTTTTCTCCCGGAAGGATTCCTGCCCCGAATGTCTGCGCAAGCCTGGCAATCCTGACCGGAACCTGATACTGCGAAAGATAGGCAATGCACATATTCTCACACATCCGTTTACTTTCCGGGTAATTACTGCGGACTGCAAGAGGATCCACATACCCCATCTTGTCTTCTGTCACATCACTGCTGCCATCCCATTTACCATATACTTCCATGGAGGAAAGATAGACCATCGCACGGACATTTTTTTCTCTGGCGAGTTCAAGTACATTTCTGGTACCGTCAATTGCCGTCATAATGGTGTTGACCGGTTCAGTCACCATCATTTTTGAAACTGTAACTGCTGCACCATGAATAATGTAATCGACTCCGCCTTTCACTTTCAGGCTGCGCATCAGATCGCCCTGTACCAGTTCAATGTCCCTCCGGTCAAGCAGATCTCCATAGATGCGACGTGCTTTCTCCGGATTGCGCACCAGCGCCAGAATATGAATATCCGTCTGTCTCAGGCGATTCATACAGGCAAGTGCACGTACCATCTGTGAACCGACAAGTCCGGTCGCTCCTGTAACCAGAATGGAGGAACCTTTCAGTTCCTCCATGGGTATGTTACTGCCTGCTATACTTTCAAGATCCTCCTGCAAAAATGAATCTTTTGGGCTTTCAAGTATCATCTGATCAATCACCACAGTAACCTCCTGATAATCATAATTTTACTTATTTCAATAGGATCTTCTGAGGTTCGGATCCTCTTCTTCTCTCTTGATATAATCTGCTGCCAGCTTTTCAATCTGCAAACGATCCTTGGGAAGCTTTTTGGTCATCAGAAATTCTTCATAGGCATCGCAGTACAGTTCTACCTCATTGGTAAATGCGATCTGTTTTCCATGATCAAGCCAGAGCACCTTATTGCAAAGCTCACGAACCTGTGAAATGGTATGGCTGACAAGGAGTCCGGTCACACCACTGTCCAGAATCTCCTTCATTTTATCTCCGCTCTTCTTACGGAAAGAACCGTCACCGACGCTTAAAACTTCATCCAGAATAATGATATTCGGATTGACCAGGCAGGCGATGGAAAAGGCCAGACGACTCTTCATTCCGCTGGAAAGCTGTTTAAATTCATAATCCTGAAATTCATCCAGTTCTGCAAAGTGAATAATCTCATCGTACTTGGAATCCAGGAACGCTCTTGTATAGCCAAGAAGTGCACCGCGAAGGTATGTATTTTCTCTAACCGTCATATCTCCGTCAAATCCACTTCCCAACTCCAGAAGTGCTGCAATTGTACCATTTGTTTCCAGCGTCCCGTATGTCGGAATCATAATTCCCGTAATTGCCTTCAAAAGTGTACTCTTACCGGCACCGTTGGAACCGATAATTCCCAGCATGTCTCCCTTCTCCAGTTTGAAGGTGACATCTTTATCCGCCCAGAATTCCTTCACATGATAGTCATGCTTGAGTTTCCTGATTACATATTCTTTTAATCCGATTGCCTTGAAATCACCTGTAATATATCTGATTCCAACATTATTACATTCAATTACTGACATGTCTTTTTCCTTATAAGTAGTATAAAAACTGATGGTTGAGCTTCTTGTATACAAAACCGCCGATAATCAGAAAGATAAGTGCATAAAAAGCACAGAGTGCATGATATTCCAGCGATGGGATCTTACCGTCAATTACAATGCAGCGGAAGTATTTAATGAACACATATACCGGATTGAACAGAAACATTCTCTGTCCGGTCTTTGAAAACTTATCTACGGAATAGAATACTGCAGATACATAGGTAATCAACGTCAGGAATACCTCATACAGATAACGGATATCACGGAAGAACACAAAAAGTGCTGACAGAATCAGTCCGATTCCGATATTCATCATCAGAAGCCCGACGATCGGATAAATCAGCAGCAGCATCCGAAATCCGAAATGAATGCCATCCAATGCGCAGAACAGGAAATACACCACAAGTGTCAGTCCAAAATTAACAAGCGCCGAAACATTTTTGGACAACAGGAACATATATTTCGGAACATTAATCTTGGTAAAAATCTTGGCATTGTTTACCAGTGAACTCATGCCGTTCTTGGTGGATTCCTTATAATAGGCAAGCACCAGGTTACCACTGAACAGATAGGTCGTATAATGCGGCATATCCTTTCCGAAGAATTTTGTAAAGATAAGCTTCATGACAAGAAGCGTAAGGAGCGGTGAAAGAATACTCCATCCCATTCCCAGAATACTTCTTTTGTACTTTTCCTTAAAATCTCTTTTTACCAGTTCCTCGAACAGAAACTGATATTTTTTACATTTTTCAACAATCTGTTTCATACCAGGAAAACCCTTTTCAGTGCCCTTTCAATGTTTTGGCCGTTTTTTCTCAGCAGATCTGACAGCACCTGAATCATCAGTGCCGTAGCAAACGCACAGAACAGATAAACAGCTACCTTACCTGTGTTGCTCATCGTCCCCGGAAGAATCCGGTTCAGATTCTGTGCATAATACAGATGTGAGAAAAAAAGCGCCGTACTGAACTTTCCAAGTGCATAGGACAGCCGATTGTCAAACAGCCATGAACCGGCACCCAGCCCTGAAAAGGACAGCATTACTGCGATGCACAGAAGCGCTATGAAAAAGTAGTCCTGTGTCATCGGCTTATACAGATACATATAAACAATTACTCCAATATACAACACTGCCTGCAATACTTCAATCAGTAATCTGCTGAATCTGTTCCATGAAACGGCTGAAAATTTCTGCGTAACCTGATAACATACAATTCCCATGCAGAGTTCGGCAAACGCTCTGAGGTTGCCTTTATAGGTCAGTCCCATCCATACCGTCGGATTTCTGGGATGTCCTTCAGTCTGACACAGAAACCCCATCAGCAGAAGTGCTGCGAGCGGACATATAATTTTTTTCATCATGTCAGGGAACCTGCGCAGCAGCGGATACAGTACTGCCATACACAGAAGCATGGAAGAAACATACCAGATGACTCCATTGAACCCGTCAATATAGATTCCGCTCATCTTAACCAGCGTCAGTTCCCAGAAGCTTGAAATAAAAAGCTTCAGCGCTCCGGTAAATGACTGGTGCTGCAGTACAATCACCACAATAAAACCTGCCAGCCAGGAAAAAATAAATTCGGGGCAGATTCCCTTTACCTTGCGTTTAAGGAAACCCAGCGTCTCACTGCCAAGGGAAAGCTGCGGTGCAGGTCCTGCAGAAATCCGTTCAATGGAAGCCAGCATCAAATAGCCGGATACCATGAAGAAAAATTCCACACCCATCGATCCGCCGATAAATATTGTATTTTCATAGCCAAGAAGGTACCTGGTATGATGCAGTACCACAATCAGCGCAAACACAAAGCGCAGAAAATCAATTCTGCCGTTACGTTTATTCTTCATCTTATCACTTCATCAGTTTCATAATCTTATCTGCAATTCTCTCGCTCGCATGACCGTCATCCATACAACCCTTGCCTGCAAGAAACTTCTCTACTTCCTGCTGATACCGTTTCTCATCAAAATTCAGTACATTATCATACATCTGATCATTGTTCGTTGCAACAGGAAACGGCGTGCTTTCCAGTTTGAAATAGAATCCACGCTCATTATCATAAACCTTGATATCTCTTGCATAAATAAACCCGGGTTTTCTGCTGAGAATAAAATCATAGATCCATGAAGAATAATCCGTAATTCCTGCATCTACAAAAGACAACAGCTCCTGAATATCCGGAAGGCTTGTCACATCAATTACGTTTGCAGAAATGACACGATTCTTCTGCGATTCTGTTTTCTTATCATTATCATGATAACGAACCAGCACTTTCCAGTCACCGCCAAAGCGTTTTTCCAGCGCTTCGATCAACATTTCCGGTTTCAGATCATAAACAGCAAAATTATGTGTATCTCTGAACGTCGGTGCATACAGAATCAGCTTGGTGTCATCCGAAAGGCCATATTCACGCAGGAACTTATGACGCCACTTTGCACGCTGCTCCGCATAAGTATCAAAAAAGATATCGTTACGCGCATGTCCAAGACGCAGAATCGGCGTTTCCTTCCAAAATGTCTCACGGAACACATCTTCTTCAAAAGTGCTGTTGGAAATACAGTAATTGGTAAGTTTACCGGTACGCACTGCCGCTACCGGCCATGACATATTGGTATTGTAATGATCAAGATCAAAGCGTTTGATGCCAAGAGAACCATGCCAGGTTTCAAAGACATACTGTCCTTTCTTGACCGGGAACGGATACCATTTATCTCCAAGAAGTGAATTAATCACAATGACTCTGGAAGAAACTGCTGCCTGAAAGTATTCAAACGAATTGATCTGAAGCACATGCACATTGGGAAGTTCCGGAAGATCTCCTGTATCAAGCGGATCATCCACTGCCCAGAATATTTCTACGGGAGCCTTGCGCCCTATCAGTTCCTCACAGATGTACTTCGGATTACATGCATATGCATGCTGAAACGTAATGAACAGAATCTGATCCTTTTTGATCAGCGTCTTGTTTGACAGAATCACTCGATTCTGGTAACCGATCTGACGATCTGTCCACGCCTTGAACTGTTTCCATGCCACGCCAAGCCTCTTGAAAAATTTTCCTTCCACCATTGCCGGAAATACTCGCTTCATCTTGCGGGCAATAATCTGATTAACCATCTGATCTGAAATCTCCTTTACTGAATTTACAGGCCAAAGATCTGTGAATTTTCTCTGGCGTCAATAATTGCACGGAACATATAATAATCGATCGGTGTTGTAATCTTGATGTTCTCGCTTTTTCCCTCTACGGTATACAATTCATGACCATAATGCTTTACCATACTGGCAGAATCAATAAAATCATCCTTGCCCTCTGCAATAGCTTTTTCATGACATCCTAAAAGGTCTCCCAGATGAAAGCACTGCGGCGCCTTTGCCATATGGCAGGTCTTTCTGTCCAAAATGGTTCCAACCTGTCCCTCTGTACTGTTATCAAGGAAAATTGTCTCAATTGCCGGTGTAACAGTCACTGCATTTCCTTTTTCTTTTGCACATGCAACTGCTGCTGTAATAGTATCCGGATCCACCAGCGGTCTGACTCCATCATGCACCAGCACAATGGAATCTGCAGGATACAGGGAAGCTGCCGCCTTAAGGCCATTATATATGGATTCCTGTCCGGTTTTTCCGCCAGGTACCACTGCCTTTACCTTTTTCAGTCCGAACTTCTCTGCAAACCGTTTCATCTCCGGAATCCACGCTTTCAGACATACAATGATGATTGCGTCAATATCATCATGATTATCAAACTTTTCCAATGTATAAATAATAATCGGTTTTCCGTATAATTGCAAAAACTGTTTCGGAACCGTCTTGGAATTCATCCTTTTCCCGGTTCCACCCGCAAAAATCAGTGCGATATTCACTTCTGCCTCCTGTCTGCCGTTTCCCCTCCAAGGTCAAACGGTGCAAAAAAAACATGTTTTTCTATATCTTCCGGAGCCGGTAATTTCATATAATCGCCATAAAGCCTGGTCAGATACAACTCAATATTTGCCGGACACTTCCGCATCTTACCATCGTACAGTACATCTGTGCCCTCACAGATATCCTCCCGTCTGTACATTTCCCCCCAGAAGTGTTTTCTCCCGGTAGGAACTGCCACATATCTGGAATTTGAATTCCTGCACAGTGCATTCCAACGGTCTCCCGCATGAAGCCATGATTCAATCGGAATCCATGCAATCAGAAAGCCCAATGCTATTTTAAAGCGGAATACACCTTGCAGATGCCTGTCCCCGGTATCTCCTGCCAGCGTCATCAGCGGTTTCCTGTCACGATAAAATTTCCTGCATGACACAAGAAAACCCAATCCATTACATCCGATCCCATGTATGGTCCGGAGGAATGCATTGTCAAACGTATTCTCTATGACGAAAAGATCTACAAATGCGCCGCTTTCCGTATTTTCAAAATCTTCTCTTGTGCAGACAGATGTGCCTTTCAGTCTGATTCTGGAGAGCAGAAGATCATAATTTCTGGTTTCCTGCGGTGTGTGAATCCAGTATTTCCCTCCGAATCTCTCCCGGAATGCAGGGATAAACCGGTTATAGTCCTCCCGCGGCATATTCAGATCGATATCATCATCCCAGGGGATAAAACCATGATGGCGGACTGCGCCAAGCGCAGAACCGCCTCCCAGTGTATATCTGATCTGATTGTCCTCGCATACCGATACAATATCATCAAGAATACTATTCAGCACCCGCTGCAGACGTTTCAGCTGTTCATCATCCAGTGTCACACAATCCTGTGTGTGGATATGTTTGAACGCATCCACAGTAGATAAATGCATTTTACTCATACTTCATATTTCTGATGGAAAAACTTTGCTTTCAGGAAAGATGTGCCCTTTTTCCACCAGTCTATTTTTTCAGTATAAACATAGGGCAATACCTTAACTTCATTTTCCCTGATCCGTCCGGTAGAAATCTGATAATCCAACCAGACATTCAGAATAATCTCACCGACTCTCCCACAGTATCTGCCCTGAAAATAGGATAACTGACGTACGTCCACTTTCTTTTCCAGTTCAAAGAGGATCTTGAACAGCCAGGTACAGTAATCATCCAGCAGTTCACGATCCATGATCATCATATTAAACATATGACCACTGGTACGTCTGATTACCTTATCATAGGTCTCCAGATATTCCGGACACATTTTGGATATGATGCCCCTCGTAACATAGAGATGCTCGACATAGTGTGTATGCTGATAATGTGAGTAGAGTGTTTCAATGACGTAGTGACGCTTCTCAGGTACAAATACTCTGTACTTTCCAAGCATCGGCTGCAGTTCCCCATGTGTCAGAATCCTCTTATACGGGTTTCTGTTCGGCTTCTTACCGCCAAAATAACGCCGGTAATGCACCAGACCGATATAATCCGCATCAAGATTCTTCCAGGCCCAGTACAGACCTGTAAGCTCACAAAAAAGCGGATTTTTCTCTGATATGTTATCCCCTGTGTTATCTTTGGTATAACCCAGGTCCAGAGTATTTCCATCCGCTTTCTTCACAGACGCACCCACCTGCATTGGCAAATACATTGGATCTTTAGGCATCCAGTATTTCTTGTGCGTTGTAACTATGATTTTTACGGAAAAAGGTTTCTTTTTCATAATCTCCCCGCTGACGCTGCGCCAGCACTGTAAGTCGAAATAAACGACAATACTATTCGTAAATATAACACAAAGTAAAAAAAGTGTCATCAGGAAATATGAATAAATCTCACCTTTTTCGAATTTTTTTAACTGATCAGTTCCTGTGGCAGCTCTGCAAGCGATACCACACTGTATCTGAACTCCGACCTTGGACCGGCAATTTCCTTCAGTTTATGGCTGATCCTGCGGTAAATGATATCACAGTCCTCCTGACTGGTTCCCACCAGCAGAATCAGATACTGCGAATTGCTGTATCTGGTAAAGGTATCCCCCTGCCGCAGTGTCTGCCTGATTGCCTCATATAAGGACTCTGAACGATTTCTGAGTTTATCACGGTTATGAATGGGTTTTCCTTCATAATCCACCAGTGTACAAAGCATCATGTAAACAGAATAACCGGTACGCTCCATATTCCTGCTCAGGATATGATAGGCATCCATAAAACTCGGATAAGAGCAATCATAAGCTCCGTCATCTTCTCTGTCATCTTCCTTACGATTAATGACCAGTTCTGACTGAATCTCATTGATACGACTCTGTGCATTATCAATCTGCGCACTCATGCTCTGATAACATTCCATCAGTTTCTGTGAAACCGGAAGTCCCAGTTCCTGTGTATAGAAATTCACTACCTTATCATAAAGCCGAAACGCCTCTTTATAATCTCCTCTGCTGACCAGGCTCTGCATCTGTCCGATCTGATAATCATTTTCCGGATAGATTCCCGCTGCTTTCTCGTAAACATGATACATTGCATCATATTCCCTGCGTGCATCAAGGTACCGCCCCGTCCAGTTTACAATCTCATCAAAATCCTTCTGAAGCGCAACGTTCTCAATAATTACCCAGCTCTCCGTGGATATGTGCGACAGCAGCTGCCCACGATACAGATCCAGCGCTTTCTTATTGCAGGCATACCTTGTTTCTTCTGAACCAGCTTCCAGCCCCTGCTTGAAAAGCTCCCTGAACTGCAGTGCATCCACTTCTACCGTAATTTCCGGATCCGGAACATAGATTCTGCCCTTTTTCTGGACATAATCTGAAGCAGGAAGTCCCGCACGTACCATCTGCTTTCTCATCTGATAAATCAGATTATTGAAACTGTTGCTGATATTGGCAAAATCCTCTTCACCATACAGCGCATCAATCAGCTGTTCTCTCGAAATCCCGTTTTCTCCATGAAGCCATACAATCTGAAGAAGCTGTGTGAATTTGGACGTCATGTTCCTGCCGGGAACAATTTCCTTTCCGTCATAAAGAATGGAAAATCCGCCCAACATACGAACCTGCAGTTTTCTTCGATTGTTTTCAACTTTCGCTGTTTTATACGTCATGGGTAACATCACCGGTTCCTTTCATAACATTCCCCTCGTCCCTGTGTTTCATTCTATATCCTAAAGTTTTACAGATGTCTTTACAAGAAAGATTGGTTGAAATACTCTTATAATGTCATGAAATTTGCATTGCCGTCTCTTTTTATGATAACACAGCTTTCTGTTTGTTTTCAATCATCACAATCCCTGATAACGCCGTCTCAGGTATATGGACAGCAGCAAAATTCCCAGCGTCTGCACCAGATGGAAAATTACCGCAGTCCATACAATTCCGTAATCTCTGCCCGCAATGGTAATGGTTCCCATCTGCAGCGCTGCGAATGCAATCATGAAAATCCCGGTAAGCGTCGCCGACAGTACCCACAGGAAACGATCTTTAAGAAAAATTCCGGTCACCAGAATCCCCAGAATAATTGCAATGAACATGCCGATATATTTAAATCCGTGTGTTCCGTTATAAAGAGCAACCATACCTTCCTGCACATTCAGGTTGCCGCCTGCGCTGAACAGACCTGCCATTTTCTCCACATACCCGCGGTATATACTGACGCAGATGTCATAGATCACACGCACGCCGATCAGAATGCAGGCCCAGATCTGCAGAAGCTGCAGAATTGCCCGGACCGATAATGTGGTCTGTCTGCTGCCTTCAGGCCTTATTTCCTGCGCGGAAACGGACATTCCGACTGCATCATCTGCATCTTCTTTTTCGTCTGCCCTTTCTGTGATCATTTCCTTCAGAAAGCCGGTCTGTTCCAGTTCCGTAACGCTTCTCCTGTATCCGAAATAGCGCATGAATGCAGTCAGAAAGACAATGGAGGTCATTGTCACCTGAATCACCGATACCACCAGCTGATCATTCCATAACGTATCATCCGTCATAAACGGCAAAAAGGCCGGCACACTCTTCGCCCTCGCCATTCTGCAATAAAGATTCATTCCCGCACTGAGAATATCCACAATTGCAGCGGCCAGCAGCGTTTTTGAAAGAATATGCCGGTCATGTATCATCTTTTTTCCCAAAGTCTGTACCCCTCTTACAGTTCGTGATGATCTGTACTGTAAGTTTAGCACATTGTCCTTTGCTTTGTATCATTTTTTACATCTGTTTCCTGATAAAGTGTACCTGCCATGCCTGGTACTCATTCTGAAGAAACGGCAACGGAACGCCTGCCTGCATCAGTGCACTTCCGTGATAGATACGTCCACTTTCCTGCGCCTCATAGCAGCCTTTCGGATCCAGCCCGCTCATCCTGACATACTGCGTTGGATTATTGCAGTGATTATCCAGGGTAACGACATTCAGAAGCGCTTCTGCTCTGTCCTCGGATACAAATTCCCATGCTGCAAATTCCCGGTTATGCAGAGGATCAGTCAACCGATAATATAATCCCTCATGGGTCAGTTTCCAGTACTTCTTACAGTCTGCAATCTGACGTTTTACTTCCTGCCCGTCTTCCTCTGATATTCTGCTCAGATCCAGCTCGTATCCGAAATTGCCTGCCATGGCGACGACTCCCCTTGTATGCATCGGTGTACTGCGCCCTGTCTGTTCATTCGGTACTGCGGATACATGGGAACCCACTGCAGAAACCGGATAGCCGAAGCTGGTGCCATACTGAATTGTAATACGGTCAATGGCATCGGTATTATCACTGCACCAGATCTGCGGTACATAGTAAAGCATACCTGCATCAAATCTTCCGCCCCCGCCGCTGCAGCCCTCAATCAGAAGCTCCGGATGCTGCGTTCTGAGTTTCTCCAGAAATGCATATACGCCGAGCACATAATGGTAGAGAATGACACCCTGGTTCTGCATTTTATCTGTCTTTGTACAGATATCCATCAGACTACGGTTCATATCCATTTTGACATAGGCAATATTGGCAGAACGCAGAACCCCGTCAATCTGATCGTAAACCGCATTCACAACTTCAGGTCTTGAGAAATCCAGTACCAGCTGATTCCGTCCCCTGACCGGTTTTCTGCCGGGAATCGTAAACGCCCAGTCCGGGTGTGCCCGGTACAGATCGCTGTCTTCATTCACCATTTCAGGTTCGATCCAGATTCCGAACTGCATTCCCATGGCATTAATCTGGTCAACAATTTGCTTTAACGTTCCGCCCAGTTTTTTCTCATTGACAGTCCAGTCTCCGAGACCTCTGTTGTCATCATTTCTTGCACCGAACCACCCGTCATCAAGAACAAACATTTCCACGCCGAGAGCCGCTGCCTGCTTCGCAATTTCCAACAGCTTTTCTCCGTTAAAGTCAAAATACGTTGCTTCCCAGTTATTGATCGGAACCGGTCTGCGGCTGATACGGTTCTGATCTCTGCAGATGTTCTTCCTGATCAGCGTGTGCAGAATATGTGACAGATGTGTCATGCCATCCGCCGCGCAGCAAAGTACGACTTCCGGCGTATATAATGCCTCCCCCTTTTCCAGCGGATAGGCAAACATTTCATCCTGCAGTCCGATACCCATTCTGGTCTGACCGTATTGGTCAATTTCTGCTTCCGCATGAAAATTCCCGCTGTAAAGAAGCTGCATGGCATAGCATGTACCCTGCGTCTCCGTGCAGTCTTTTTCCGCGAGAATCAGAAACGGATTCTGCTGATGACTTGATGTACCTCTCCTGCTGCCGTAGCTCTGCGTTCCCGTCATAACAGGGACACGCTCCGGCTGTCTCTCCATTCCATGTCTCCCATGGAAATGAATCACATCATACTCCCCCGACATAAAATCAATCAGCCCGCTGTATGCTTTATGAATCTCGATCTTTCTCTCCCCGATATTACGAATAACCGCCGCACGTGTGATAACATCCTGATCTGCGAGCATTCCATACAAAAGTGTCACTTCCACGCCTGCTGCCTCATCACGCAGAATCACCTTCAGCGTTGCCGCCTGAAATTCATCGCCATATACTGCCGGCAGACCGGGTATGCTGTATTTGCCCCTGATGACTTCATGTCCGGCATAGCGCAGATCACAGCCATAGATGCCGTGATCATCACACATTTCAAATGCGATAAAGCGATAATCCCCGTTTCCGTAGCAGGGATATTCCTGCGGCAGCGCATCCATGGAAAAGGTACGGTTATCTCCTGCATCATAGGGATTGCCTGAAAATCCGCGGTCACGGAAGGTCAACAGATAGCGAAGATCACCTTCTGTCTTTGGGCCGTAGTACAGATGGAGCAGAAATCCGCGCTCTGTTACACACATCTGGTAAGTGGTTGCTGCAGTCTGAATGGTAATGAGTTTTCCCTGACTGTCCTGTTCAAATAAAATCATAATTTTCCTCCGGAGGTTGCGATTCCTTCGATAAACTGCTTCTGGAAGATCAGATACAGAATAATCATCGGTATGCAGGCGATCAGCGATGCCGCCATCAGCTGCGGATAGTTGGAACCATACTGTCCCTGCATGGTGGCAAGTGCTGCAGATAATGGCATTTTGCCGGCGTTGGTATTGACGATCAGCGGCCACATCAGCTCTTTATACCCGAACAGTGCGGTAAAAATGCCAAGTGCAACCATTGCCGATTTTGTCAGCGGTGCCATGACAAACAGAAATGTCTGGAAAATATTGCAGCCGTCAAGTCTTGCCGCTTCCTCCAGATCTGACGGGAGTCCCATAAATGCCTGCCGCAGAAGGAATGTCCCGAATGCAGTTACCAGTCCCGGAAATACCAGCGCGAAAACTGTGTTGGTCAGATGCATCTTACTGATCATCAGATACTGCGGAATAATGAAGATCTGGCTGGGGATCATCATCTGCAGCAGAATAATGGAAAAGAAAAAGTTTTTTCCCGGAAAGGAAAGTCTGCCAAACGCATATCCTGCCATGGTGGCTGTCAGCACTGCGCACACGACACGCCAGAAAATCAGCAGCAGTGTATTCTTATACAGAAGAACAAAGCTCATGTTCTTCCAGACCGTAACAAACGCGTCTGTGTTCCATGTTTTTGGAAAGATCACGAACGGATTGACACTGGTCGCTTCGCCGACTGTCTTGAATGCCGTCAGAATCATCCAGAAAAATGGGACGAGCATTATGACAGACATCAGTATCAATATGATATGAATAATAATTTTTTCGAATTTTCTTTTTGCCTGTATTCCATTTCCCATCACAGACCTCCTTAATTATAATGAACCCACTTTTTCTGACCGATCATCTGGAACACCGTAATCAGAATAATCACGCAGAGCAGCAACATAACAATCGCTGACCCGTAGCCTTTATTGTTATAGGCAAAAGAATAGCGGTAGAACAGATAAACAATGGTCTGTGTCTTCGGAAGTGCGGTATTGGTCTCATCCATCACCATGTAGATCAGGTCGAATACCTGGAATGCACCGATAATACTGGTTACCATGACAAAGAAAATCGTAGGAGAAAGAAGCGGTATCGTAATATTAAAGAACATTCTGGGGCCGGATGCGCCGTCAATATCCGCTGCCTCATAGTAATCTCTCGGAATCTCCTGCAGTCCTGCCAGAAACAGCACCATGTTATAGCCGATTGCTGACCAAACACCAATGATGGCAATGCTGATCCACGCAATATGCGGATTGGAGATCCACTCAATTTTCACATGCATCATATGGTTGAGCAGGCCGAACTGTGAATTGTAAAGCCATCTCCATACCATGGCTACTGCAGCAGGTGCCACCACCATCGGCAGGAAATAGATGGTACGGTAAATACTTCTGCCACGCATTTTTCTGTTCAGAAATACTGCCAGTACAAGTGCAATAATGATGGATAACGGAACCTCCACAATTGCATATTTGAATGTATTAAAAAGAGACTGCCATACCTCAGGGTCATGAATCAGCTTCTCATAATTTTCAAGTCCGATAAATACATTGCCTTTCCCAAAATCTCCTGTTCTGAAAAAGGACTGATAAAGGGTCTGAAACATCGGAACAATATTCAGAATGATCAGTCCGAGCATGGTTGGCAGTATAAACAGCCAGCCCCAGAAAAATTGTTTCTTCTCCCATGACGTCATATCATTTCCTTTCCGGCATATAAAAGAGCCTGCTTCAAACAGTTCACAAAACCAGCGGGCTGACTTTTCTCCCGCTGGCGCTATGAACCTGTGATCGTTAAAATTTACTTGTTCTCGTTCGCAATATCCTGATTCATTTCTGTTGCAAAATCCTTACAGGTCTGTTCCATGATCGACGGGTCAGCCCATGCTGCCGCAAGTTTGGTCTGTGCCGCACCGCTCCATACTGTTGAATTGTAGGTATAAGGTCTCAGCACCAGTTCATTCTGTGCATCACCTGTGGAAGCAGTGGTTTCATCCAGATATGGCTGCAGATGGAATACATCTGTGCAGTTTACCCACTGATCGGAAGTATTCTGATAAGCACTCATCGTAACACCCAGTTTTGCCTGTTCCAGCTGCATATCCTTGGAGCCGAACCATTCAAGCAGTTTCCAGCAGTCATCCGGCCTCTTGGTTCCCGAATATGCCGCCCAGCCGAGTCCGTTACAGATAGATGCACGTTTTCCTGTTGTCTTGTCATACGGAAGAATTGCCACATCACAGTTTTTCTTCATATAATCATTCTGAAGGAACCCGGATACCATCCATGATCCCTGCATGATCATTGCAACATTGCCGGACTCCATCATGACATCCGTTCCGGTTTCTGACATGGTTGTCGGATCCGGACATGCATCCTTTACCAGTTTGCCGACATAATCCATCGCCTTTAACGTATTCGGATCATCATAGCCGGACTTTGTATGATCATCGCTTACAATATATCCGCCCATGGAATATACCATATTGTAATAGGTATCCTGATCATTTGAAGGATTCATGCAGAAGCCGTACTGTGAACCGTCCTTCTTGGTCAGCTTGACTGCCGCATTGTAAAGATCATCCCAGGTCCATGTTGCATCCGGATAGGACAGTCCTGCTGCATCAAACATGGTCTTGTTATACCAGAGGGCAATTGTGTCATAATCCTTCGGAATTGCATAGTAGGATCCGTCATAGGTATACAGTTCCGTAATCTCAGGCATATAGTTCTCCATTTTGATTTCCGTGCTGTTCTTGATATAATCATCCAGTTTTAAGAGGATGCCGTTCTTCATATACATCTGTGCATTATTGGAATGCATCCAGAATACATCGGGCATATCACCGCCTGACGCACCTGCTTCAAGAAGTGTCCAGTAGCTGTCCCAGTCTTTTACTTCAATATTGACTGCAATACCGGTCTTTGCTGTAAATTCATCACAGATCTGCTGCAGTCCTGCTTTCTGATTGGAATCCCAGATTACCACATTCAGCGGATCTGAGCCTGTCGCTGCCGCAGTATCAGAAGATGCTCCTGTTACATCAGAAGATGTCTGTGAAGCTCCATTCGCGCTGCTGCCTGCCGACCCGCTGTTACTGCTGCCGCATGCCATCATGGAACCAGCCATGATTACGGTCATCATCAATGCTACCAGTTTCTTTTTCATATAGCCTCCTTAATACTTTCCCTTTGGACCAGAAATATCATAATGGTCAGTTATAACGTTTCACTTTCTATTTACGGATCCGTTTCACTTAAGATGTTCTCATTATATATGCCTTATTGCTTGTATCATATGCTGGCATTTTTCTATTTTTATGCCAAAATATCATTTTTATATGATATAATAAAAATGTCCTTGCATTTTGGCATATTTTTGTTTTTTGCATAATAAAAGAGGTATCACATGCCCAACTATCTGTTTCACCTTTTTCCAAATGAACGTTTTGTTGATCTTGGCCTCTATCAGTTTGGCTGGGAACACTGCGAACCGCTCCATTCCTTCGGCCCATTTACCCGAAATCACTATCTGTTCCACTATGTCATTTCCGGAACCGGTTATCTTGATACCAATGACAGCAAAGGCGTATCTGTTCGTCATCAGATCTACAGCAGTCAGGGGTTTCTCATCAGCCCGAGAGAAGTGACCACCTACTGTGCGGATGCTGATCACCCGTGGGAATACTGCTGGCTGGAATTCGACGGTGTCAGAGTCCGTGAAGCACTTGAACTGGCCGGTCTGTCCAATGAAACCCCTGTCTATAAAAGCAGTTCAAAAGATCTGTCAAAGCTTCTTCTGGATGAAATGCTCTATATTGTAAGGCACGGTGGTGATTCTCCGTTTCAGCTGATCGGTCACCTGTATCTGTTCATGGACTATCTGACCAGATCCAGTGCTTCCAAAAAAGTTCTGCAAAGCGGCAGTATACGGGATAACTATGTAAAAGAAGCAATTAATCATATTGAACAAAACTTCCAGAATGACATTTCCATTGAAGATATTGCCGTTTTCTGCCGGCTGAACCGCAGTTATTTCGGTACCATCTTTAAGGAAACCATCGGGAAAACTCCACAGGAATTCCTGATCAGCTACCGGATGTCAAAAGCCGCACAGCTGTTAAAACTGACGAAGCTGTCCATTGCGGATATCAGCAACGCAGTCGGTTATCCTGATCAGTTGCATTTTTCCAGGGCTTTCAAACACGTTTATGATCTGTCCCCGCGTGCATGGCGAAAAAGTAATGCCATATTACCGGAGAACGATATTTTCAATCCTCATGAGATACCGATTGATCCTGTGATACCTGATTAAAACCATAAAAAAGCTGCCATGCATTTTTCTCTCTGCACGGCAGCTCTATGGTTCTGAGTATAAAATTAAACTTGCACTATTTCAGTATAAATGAAAAGAAGGCCGGTTTAGGCTGATCGTTATCATCAAACAGAAGTGGTACCTGCTTATGCTTCCCACCTGCACCGCCTCCGACATTGCAAAAATACTGAAGCCAGGAATGCCCATCAACAACACCCCAGAACGTAATGCCTTCGAAATTGACTCCTTCTTTTTCCAGTTTTCTGATTGAGGAAAAAATCTCACTGTACCGTCCGGCTTCTCTTTGGTATTCTTCTTTCATTGTATTTTCCGTGCCATCATAGTTGTCAGTTGCCTTCAGATCCATCTCCGTCATCTGCACCTTGCCTGTAACTTCAGCATAGGCTCTGGCCGCTGCTTCAAAATGTATCATGTCCGGTGAACCTTCTTTTGTATCATAATGTCCCTGCATCCCCATCGCGGAGATTCTGGTCGGAAGGTCAGTGTCTTTTTCGTGAGACTTCACTTCTTTAATCAGTGTTACAATATCCTGACATTTACGCGGGTTGCACTCATTGTAATCATTATAATACAGCTCCAGTGAAGACGGGGCATAATGGTTGGCATAGCGGAATGCATTGACAATATAATCACTGTTCTGATAGATTTTCCACCAGCTGGATTTGCTGCCATGTGTGGCGTCTGTCAGTTTATCACTGCTATTCTCCGTATCTTTGCGATATCCTCCCGCGTCGCTGACTGCTTCGTTGACAACGTCCCAACCATAGAACATGTCCTTATATCTGCTGTCACTCCCCGTAAAATGCTGCAGAACTGTCGCGATGTACCATTCCTGACGTCTGTCCATGACTCTGGCGGATACATATGGCTGTGATGCATCCCAGTTCTCATGAAAGAACCATTCCGGCGTCTGCGAATGCCATACAAGAACATGTCCCCTTACCCTGATCTTATGCTCAGGATTGGCTTCATTCAGTTCCATAATCCTGTTCAACATGCTCTCTGCATGTGAATAATCCAGTTTTGGTACCACGAAACTGTCATCCGTTGTTCCATCTGCAAACGTAAAAGAAATCGTCTCTGTTCCCGGATTCGTCCTGTTTCCATCATGATACCCAAACAGGCAGTCCGGTTTCAGCTCATTTCCAAAGGTAACAGCATTGAAATGCGTTGCCACCAGATTCATCAGCTTTGTATCCGATATTTCATCCCCGGTAATGGCGGCTCCTGTATATCCGTCCGTGCCGATCCCGTCTGCACTTGAAATGCTGTCTTTCAATACCGGCACTTCCGCTGAAACCTCCTGTGCTGCCGCCGCAGAAACAGAACCGGACGCATCCGCCTGCACGGCTGTGCCCGCCGTGTCTCCGGCACTTTCCACACTGCTGCCGCAGGCTGTAGCTACGATTCCCATTACAACGAGTGCTGCCATCACCAATAATCCTCTGTTATATTTCCCCTTCATCGTATTCCTCCGTATATCAATGAATTTGCATCAAACAATTTCATTCTATATGAGAAACACCTCTGAAAAAGCTGGACAGATTATTGTGAACAGTCCTGTAATCTGCAGTAAATCAGGTTTACATGGCATCGCGTACTGCACAAACGTCTTACCACTGCAAAATTCTGCGCCTGATATAATCCTCCATAAAATCAGCAGTTTCATCAACTCCAAGCCTGCTGCTGTTAACTGTTATATCATAATTGTGCATATCTCCCCATTTCCATTCACTGAAATGATTGTGATAGTTTTTTCTACGTCTGTCATGATCTCTCATCATATCCAGCGCCTGCCGTGCCGTGGCATGATACAGCCTGCAGATTCTCTCCTGTTTAACTTCCTTATCCCCTATAATAAAAAAACTGATCAGACCCGGAACATTTTTCAGCACGCTCTCCGCGCATCTTCCGACAATAACAAACGAAGTTCCCTCCGCTGCCATTTTTTTCAGATAATCGAACTGCATGAGTGCAACATTTTCCTCCGGTGAATTGTTAAAACCGCGAACCGTCCTGGAAATCAACGGATTTTTGGGAATCTCATCATATTTTTCCAAATTTCTGACATCCACATTCTTACCTGTTGCAATCTCTTCCAGAAGATTCTTATCATAAAAAGGCAGTGCGAATCTCGTTGCCAGAATCTGTGCAATTGCATGCCCTCCACTGCCATACTCACGTCCTACCGATATGATTACCTGTTTCTCTGCCATATGATGCTGCCTCCCTTTCCGAATATCAATGAAAGATCCACAATCAGAAGTAACGTATGAACATGATGCCCATGGAAATCAGCAGTACAATGCATGTCGCAGCCGCCGCGCTCCTGCAGTATCTGCCCCACGTAATCAAATGTCCGCTTCTGGCTGCAATTGAAGTGCCGACAACATTGGCCGATGCACCGATCGGTGTCGCACTGCCTCCGACATCCGTTCCGATCGAAAGTGCCCAGGCCAGTACTGAAAGATCCACTCCCGCTGATACCGACAATGCTCTGATCACCGGCAGCATGGTGGCCACAAACGGGATATTATCAATAAATGCACTCAGGAATGCCGATACCCACATGATAATGGCTACCAGAATCATCGGATTACCGCCGCTTGCTTTCCCGATCATGTCTGCAACAATCTGCAAAAATCCGGTCTGTTCAAGGCCGCCCACCACCACAAAAAGTCCGATGAAAAAAAGAAGCGTTCTGTAATCCACTTTTTTCAAAAGTTCCGGTGCTTTTTTCCACGCCGTCAGGAGGGTAATCGCCGCAATGATCACACCGATGGCCGCAACCGTCAGCCCGGTCTGCGCATGTGTAACGAGCAGCACTACCGCGAGCAGGAAAATCACATAACTGATGCGGAAGCTTCGAAGATCATGTACCGCCTCCATCGGATCAGGATGCACATTCAGATTCTGATGTACTTCATCCTGCTCCAGTTCTTTTCTGAAAATCAGGAAAAAGTATATTACAACCGCAATCATGGATACGCCTGCCATCAGGCCGGTGTTGGTAATAAAGTCATTAAAGGTAAAGCCGAGTGAAGTACCCATGATGATATTGGGCGGATCGCCGCACATCGTCGCCGAGCCTCCCAGATTGGCACAGAAGATTTCCGACAGAATCATCGGCACCGGATCAAAGCCAAGGAGCTGCGCAAGTTCTACGGTAACCGCCGCCAGAAACAGGATGACAGTAATACTGTCAATAAACATGGAAAGAAGTGCTGACATCAGCATGAAGGTAAAGAAAATCGGAATTGCACGGTAATGCACGATTCTGGCAATCGTCATGCAGAGCCAGCGGAAAAATCCCGCCTCTGCCATTCCTTCTACCATAATCATCATTCCTGCAATAAATATGATGGTCGCCCAGTTAATCCCGGTGGATGCACTCTCTGCGGCTCCCGCAGAATACCAGAATCCCGGTGTGAAAATATTCTGAACCGCCAGTGTCTCCCACGCTGCGCGCGGACTGTGCATGCAGATCCCGAAGACAATGACCAGGGTAGAAAACGCACATAGAAGCGTCACCACATGGCGCTCAAATTTATCCGTAATGATAAGTGCAAACATTGAAAGAAATATTACCACTGCAGCTACCTGTGATGCCTGTACTGTCATAGCATATCCTCCCTGTATACTTACTACTTTACACCTTATGGGAAAGATTCTCAAATCATGCAAATCAGTTACTCTGGAGAAGCATCAAAATAATGTGGTGTGTTATGTGGTATTTTACGCCCGGATTCGGGCTATGCGATATTACAAGACGTAACAGCCTGTAAAACAAATAAAACGGAACCCCTGAATTTCAGGGGTTCCGCATATATACAAGATATAAATTATCTCTTTGAGAACTGAGGAGCACGACGAGCTGCCTTTAAGCCGTACTTCTTTCTTTCCTTCATACGAGGATCTCTTGTAAGGAATCCTGCTTTCTTCAGTGTAGGTCTGTATTCATCAGAATCTGCCTGAAGCAGTGCTCTTGAAATACCATGTCTGATTGCACCAGCCTGGCCTGTTGTACCACCGCCGCGTACAGTTACGATTACATCGAACTTATCAGCTGTCTCTGTTGCTACAAGAGGCTGACGAACAATTGTTCTTAAAGTCTCAAGTCCGAAATATTCATCGATGGATCTCTTATTGATTGTAACGTTTCCTTTACCGGAAACGAGATATACTCTTGCTACAGAACTCTTTCTTCTGCCTGTTCCATAATAACTAGCTGCTTTAGCCATTTTAATTTCTCCTTTCAAACATTCCTATTAAAATGTCAGTACTTCAGGCTTCTGAGCAGCGTGATCATGCTCCGGTCCTGCATATACATGAAGTTTTGTAAATTCCTGTCTTCCAAGAGATCCCTTCGGAAGCATTCCTCTTACGGCGTGCTCGATAACTCTTTCAGGCTTCTCCTGCAGCATCTTACGAAGGGTTGCTTCCTTCTGACCACCAACGTAGTCTGAATGATGCCAGTATGTCTTCTGATCAAGCTTCTTACCTGTAACCTTGATCTTCTCTGCATTGATAACAATGACATAATCACCTGTATCAACTGTAGGTGTAAAAATTGGCTTATTCTTTCCTCTCAGTACGTTTGCAACTTCTGAAGCAAGACGTCCAAGAGTCATATCTGTTGCATCAACTACATACCATTTCTTTTCAATTGTAGCTGCACTTGGCATAAATGTTTTCATTATGTTACCTCCATAATCAATTACCGATAACTACACAGATGAGCTTCCCATATGGGAACTTCTCATGTTATGGCGACCCTTCACCTGATCCCCACCTTGAAATATATCAGTACACAATACCACTTACCGGGTTGATATTGTGACGTTCTCACACAGTGATATATTATATGACGATTCACTCGGCATTGTCAACATTAATTTCATATCCTGCAAGGAAAAGTCCACATGCGGGAGCTGTCGGACCTGCCGCGCTACGATCCTTTTTTTCCAGCATTTGCACGATATCCTCCGGCGCGCCTTTTCCACGTCCGATCTGCATCAGTGTTCCGGCAATAATCCGCACCATATTATACAGAAATCCGTTTCCGCGTACACGTATGATGATCATGTCATCCTGCCGCGCCGCACTGACTTCATAAAGCGTTCTGACATGCGTTTCCGCCTGGGAATCCACATTGCAGAAACTCGTAAAATCATGCTCTCCAACCAGATATCTACCCGCCTGATTCATCCGTTCCACATCCATCGGCATATTGTTATAGCAGCTGTACAGACGTTTCGTCGGTATACGGTGTTCAGAATTCAGAATATGATACTCATATGTTTTTACCGAATGACAGTGCCTTGGATGAAACTCTGCCGGTACCTGTCTCGATGACACGATCCGGATGTCCTCCGGCAGCATGTGATTGAGTGCATAGGAAAAGCGGTCTCCCGGAATCGAAGATTCTGTGTCAAACACCGCCAGATTTCCATATGCATGCACCCCGGCATCCGTTCTGCTCGCGCCGATCACACGGATTTCCTCACCGGTCACCGCATGAATGGCATGGTTCAGCATGCCCTCTATTGTCGTGGCGCCGGGCTGCAGCGCCCAGCCGTTATAATTGGTACCGTCATACGCTACGGTCAGCATCACTCTCTGCATTTTTCTCCCTGTGCCGGAACCTGGGGCCTTCAGAAAAGAATCTTTCCGAATACCACCATCAGTACCATATACCCCAGCACTGTCAGGTAGGCGACAGCATCTCTTTTTCTGTAAATCAACGGTTTCATCTTGGTTCTGCCTTCTCCGCCGCGATAACATCTTGCTTCCATGGCCATTGCAAGGTCATTGGCCCTGCGGAATGCAGAGATAAAAAGCGGCACCAGAAGCGGTACCAGATTTTTGGCTCTCCGGATCACTGATCCGCTTTCAAAATCAGCTCCGCGCGCCATCTGTGCCTTCATGATCTTATCCGTTTCCTCCAGCAGAATCGGGATAAACCGAAGTGCAATGGACATCATCATTGATATCTCATGCACAGGAACATGAAGTTTTTTCAACGGATTCATGAGTGATTCCAGACCGTCCGTCAGATGATTCGGCGTAGTGGTCAGCGTCATGACCGATGAACCCAGAATCAGGAAAACCAACCTGACTGCCATCATAGTCGCCAGCTTCAACCCTTCCATGGTAATGGTCAGTTTCCAGAAATGCACCAGCGCCGTACCCGGCGTCAGAAACAGATTGAACACCACCGTAATCAGCAACAGGAAAAAAATCGTCTTCATGCCACGCATAATGAATTTCAGCGGTACATGTGACATTCTGATCTCCAGCGTCAGAAACGCGGCAGCAATCACATACCCTGTAAAGTTGTCTGCAACAAAAAGGGAAATAATAAACAGAAGCGTCGCTACGATCTTCACCCTCGGATCGAGCTTATGAATTTTCGACTCTGTCTGATAATATTGTCCCAGTGTAATGTCCTTGAGCATTCGCCTGTCCTGTCTTTACCCTGTGCGTTTACATGTGAAACGCTTTGAGAATCTCATCTCTTGCTTCTTCCACGGTCGTGGCATCCACGCTGACATCCAGCCCTGCAGCCTTCAGTTCCTGCATGACGTAGGTCACCTGCGGTGCCGCCAGACCGATCTGTTCCAGTTCCCGGTAATGCCGGAATACGTTCCGCGGCACGTCGTCAAATGCAACATGCCCCTTATTCATAACAATAATTCTGTCCACATAATTGGCAACATCTTCCATGCTGTGCGACACCAGTACAACCGTCATCCCGGTATCCGAATGCAGTCTGGAAATCAGCCCCAGAATCTCATCCCGGCCTCTCGGATCCAGTCCTGCCGTCGGTTCATCCAGAATCAGCACTTCCGGTTTCATCGCCAGAACACCTGCAATCGCCACACGCCGTTTCTGCCCGCCGGACAGATCAAACGGTGACTGATAGAAATAGGCATCTTCCAGTCCGACCTGCTTGAGTGCCTCATATGCGCGCAGCTCTGTCTCTTTTTTGGAGAGTCCCAGATTCTTTGGTCCAAAGCACACATCAGAAAAAACATCTGCTTCAAACAGCTGATGCTCCGGGTACTGAAAGACCAGTCCCACCTTTGCACGCAGCGCCTTACGGTCATAATCCTCATCATGAATATCTTTTCCATTGAAAAAAATATTGCCTGAGGTCGGTTTCATCAGCCCGTTCAGATGCTGCACCAGTGTGGATTTTCCCGATCCCGTATGTCCGATCAGTCCGATAAACTGTCCGTCCGGAATCGTAAGACTGACATCCTCCAGCGCAGCATGGGCCATTGCCGTGTCCGCGTCATATATATAACTTACATGATCAAGAATAATTGCCATGTCTGCTCCGTTTACCCTGTAACTTCCTCACGTCTGCTGTGCGTAAATGCGCGTCAGAACGTCTACCAGTTCCTTCCTCGTCAGAATTCCATCCGGAACCGGAAGACCTCGCTTTTTCAGCTCATATGCCAGCAGTGTTACCTGCGGCACATCCAGTCGCAGCTCTTTGAGCCGCTCCACCTGGGAAAAGATTTCCCGCGGCGTTCCCTGCATCTCCACATGTCCCTGATCCATTACAAAGATTCTGTCTGCATAGATGACTTCTTCCATATAATGTGTAATCAGTATAATGGTAATTCCTTCCACTTCATTCAGTGCTCTTGCCGCACGGATGACTTCTTTTCTGCCATTGGGATCCAGCATCGCAGTCGGTTCATCCATGATGATGCACTTCGGATGCATCGCAATTACTCCTGCGATGGACACACGCTGCTTCTGTCCTCCGGAAAGATGATTCGGAGAAGCCTTGCGGTATTCATACATTCCGACCGCTTTCAGGCTTTCTTCCACACGCTGCCAGATTTCCTGCGTCGGTACCCCCATATTTTCCGGACCGAAACCAACGTCCTCTTCCACCACCTGACCGATAATCTGATTATCCGGATTCTGGAATATCATTCCTGCATTCTGACGGATATCCCAGAGATGCGAATCTTCCTGTGTATTCATGCCGTCGACCCACACTGCGCCCTCCGTGGGGTAGAGAAGTGCGTTGAAATGCTTTGCAAGCGTTGACTTTCCTGAACCGTTATGTCCGAGAATTGCGATGAACTCTCCCCGCTTTACGTCCAGATTCACCTGGTCAACTGCTTTCGTGATGCCCTCGACATTTCCTTCCTCATCACGTCTGATATATTCAAATGTCAGATTTTCCGTCCGAAGCATTTCTTCGTTCTTCATGAATACTTCCTTTCAAGTGGCAATTCGAATTTTATTTTAACCGAATTCATGCATAAATACAATACTGCGCACCGTGGAATACCGATTCCGGACTATGCATTCCGCAAATCTATGCTAAAATAATAGGAAACGTTTTAATGTAATATCTCATTAACCAGAAAGGTTCGGAATGTAATTATGAAATACTGGAAAGATGTTGCTATTCTGATTGCTGTCATCGCCGGCTGTTCAATCGGCGCTCATATACTCAACAGTGGAGAAACACTGTCTGACTATGCACAGAAAAATCCGTCACTTGCCTATGGAACAACCGCCAGGAGTACCACCTCAGCCTCTTCTGCTTCTGCAGAACAGCCAAAATCTGAAACTTCTTCGTCTGCCGCTTCTGCCAAGAAAACAGAATCTGACAACGCTTCATCTGCTTCTTCTGCAAAGAAAACAGAATCTGACAATGCTTCATCTGCTTCTTCTGCAAAGAAAACAGAATCTGACAACGCTTCATCTGCTGCTTCTGCAAAGAAAGCAGGAGCTGAAACCGCTTCATCTGCTGCTCCTGCAAAGAAGGCAAAGTCAGACAGCACTTCGGCAACTGTAAAAGAGACAGTCTACCGCAGCGGATTTTCCTATGAGCCGGTTCCTGATGATGTGCTGAAGCGGATCAAAGGTATTTCATACCCTAAGGACTGCCCGGTTGCCATTACAACTCTTCGTTACTGTAAGGTTCTCTACATTGATTTCAATGGAGAGAAACAGTCCGGCGAGCTGATCTGCAACAAATCCATTGCAGATGATGTCATGGAAATCTTCAGCAATCTGTATGACAATGGCTATCAAATTGAAAGCATCCGCCTTATTGATGACTATGGCGGCGATGATGAATCTTCCATGGAAGCGGATAACACTTCATGCTTTAATTACAGAACCATAGCCGGAAGTAAAAAGATGTCCAAACATTCCCTTGGACTTGCAATTGATATCAATCCGCTCTATAACCCCAGCATTACCTATGATAAAAAGGGAAATGCAAAAATTGCACCTTCAAATGCAACTGATTACGCTGACCGTACTGTAGCATTTCCTTATAAGATTGACGATCAGGATCTCGCCTTTAAAGAGTTTACGTCCCGCGGTTTTACCTGGGGCGGAAACTGGAACTCCCTCAAAGACTATCAGCATTTTGAAAAATGAAGCACCCGCTCTGTTGGTTCTGGTATTAAAAAAGCGCAGATGACACAAATGTCACCTGCGCTTTTTATGGCAGAACCCATGAAACGGATCCTGTTAAATAGAGGTTACAATACACCTCTATTCATCATCTCAATGATCAAACCAGCTCAAGAACTACCATCATTGCAGCGTCGCCCTTACGAGCACCAATCTTTACAATTCTGGTGTAACCACCCTTACGGGTAGCATACTTCGGAGCATACTCATCAAAGATCTTGTCTGTTACGTCAACAACCTTTGTATTCTTTCTTCTGCCCTTAAGTTCTGTAGGAACTTCAGTTACAGTATAAAGAGTCTTGTACATCTGTCTTCTTGCATGAAGACGTGAAGGCATATCCTTTGTTACTTCCTTCTCTGTTACATCGTAAACAACAACCTTCTTGCCATCAACGACTTCCTTAACTCTCTTACCGTTAGCATCTTTACGTGCATTCTTAACCTGAACAGTAACTTTCTCAGTGTTGTCCTTTTCCTTAACACCAAGAGTGATCAGATGCTCAGCAATCTTCTGAACTTCCTTAGCTCTTGCCTCAGTTGTTACGATCTTGCCGTTGTAAAGAAGATTTGTAACCTGGTTTCTAAGTAAAGCCTTTCTCGGCTTGGAAGCTTTTCCAAGTTTTCTGTACATTGCCATGATAATTTTCCTTTCTCATTGCAGAGTTCTCTCTGCTGTGGCGCATCCCGGAATGCACATCGGACTTATCTCCGGAATGTGTGTCTTCGCAACGGATCACCGCTGCGAGCTAAATCCATGAGAATCCGCTTCGGTACTCATCGGATTTACCCTCCGCGAATTATTCACTTCTCAGTTAAGCTCCTCACCCGTTCTGAGTGAAAGACCTAATTCCTTTAATTTTGCAAGTACTTCTTCAAGAGACTTGCGACCAAGGTTACGCACCTTCATCATATCATCAGGCGTCTTGTTCGTAAGTTCCTCAACAGTATTGATGCCGGCTCTCTTAAGGCAATTGAATGAACGAACAGATAACTCCAGTTCATCAATGCTCATCTCAAGAACTTTTTCCTTTTCATCGTCTTCCTTCTCTACCATAACTTCAGCAGTCTTGGCATTTTCAGAAAGATCAATAAACAGGCTCAGATGTTCACTGAGTACCTTAGCTGCAAGGCTGACAGCCTCATCAGGACCAAGTGTACCATTTGTATGTACATCCAGTGTCAGCTTATCAAAATCGGTAACCTGACCAACACGTGTATTTTCAACCGTAACATTTACTCTTTCAACAGGAGTATAGATGGAATCGATTGCAATTACGCCGATCGGAAGGTCCGGTGTCTTATTCTTGTCTGAGCTGACATAGCCTCTGCCCTTTGTAATCGTAAGCTCCATGTACAGCTTTGCATCGCTTCCGCAAAGTGTAGCAATGGTCTGCTCAGGATTCATAATCTCAATATCCTGATCAGCCTGGATATCAGATGCCTTTACAACACCCTCACCATTGAACTCGATATAAGCAGTCTTCGGCTCATTTGTCTCGGAGTTATTCTTAATAGCAAGGCTCTTGATGTTCATGATAATCTCAGTCACATCTTCCTTAACTCCCGGTATGGAGCTGAACTCATGAAGTACACCTTCGATTTTGACCTGACTTACAGCTGCACCAGGTAAAGACGACAGCATGATTCTTCTTAAGGAATTACCAAGAGTAATACCATAACCTCTTTCCAGAGGTTCTACAACGAATTTACCATACTTCTTGTCATCTGAGATCTCTGCAACTTCAATATTTGGTCTCTCAAAATCAAACACTGATATACCCTCCTTATATGCTTCGTCAAATTGTTATTCATAACACAAAACGCCGCAAAATGTTGATAAAGGAGGCTGCCATGCAGCCCCCCAACATGAAAAGCGCAGCCTTTCATGCATTGATTATTTAGAATACAACTCGACAATAAGCATTTCGTCTACAGGAACATCAATTGCTTCTCTGGAAGGGAATGCTTTAACAGTTCCTTTCAGTGCTTCCTTTGTTACATCAAGCCATTCCGGAACAAGTCTGCCGCCAGCGATCTCAGCGATATCCTTGAATCTCTGCATATTCTTAGCTGATTCCTTAATTTCTACTACATCACCAGCCTTGATCTGATAAGACGGAACGTTGATTACCTTTCCGTTTACAGTTACGAACTTATGAAGAACAACCTGTCTTGCTTCTCTTCTTGTTCTTGCAAAGCCCATTCTGAATATTACATTATCAAGTCTGCGCTCCAGAAGAACCATCAGGTTTTCACCAGACTGACCCTTCATTCTGTCAGCTCTCTCATAATAGTTTCTGAAAGGCTTCTCAAGTACGCCATAGATGAACTTTGCCTTCTGTTTCTCACGAAGCTGAAGACCATATTCACTCATCTTCTTGCCTGCTCTTGAATTTGTTCTCTTAGATTTCTTATCATATCCCAGGAATGTAGGATCAAGATCCAGGGATCTGCATCTCTTTAACACAGGGGTTCTGTTAACTGCCATGATGGCTCCTTTCTTTCAGGATTCTTATCCTGATGTTGTTTACAGCATCGGCACCATGCCGATATGCCTTCATCCAACGCTTTGTTTTTTGGGGTCGTATAAAAATAGGATCTTATACTGATTATACTCTACGACGCTTAGGCGGGCGGCAGCCGTTATGCGGAACAGGAGTTACATCTGTAATACTTGTAACTGTAAGTCCACTTGCAGCAAGTGCTCTGATTGCAGCCTCTCTTCCTGAACCAGGTCCTTTAACAAAGACATCAACAGTCTTAAGGCCATGAAGTAAAGCAGCCTTAACTGCTGTCTCTGCAGCTGTCTGTGCAGCATAAGGAGTAGATTTCCTTGAACCCTTAAATCCGAGACCGCCGGCACTTGCCCAGCTAAGAGCATTTCCTGCAGCATCTGTCAGTGTAACAATTGTGTTATTGAAAGATGACTGGATATGTGCCTGTCCGTGTTCAACGTTTTTCTTGACACGCTTCTTGCCTGATGTTTTCTTAGCAGATGAAGCGGTAGCCTGTTTCTGATTTGCCATTTTAAACTAACCTACTTTCTTCCTATTGAAATCAATTATTAATAAGTTACCTAAAGGAGATGGCTTATGCCTTCTTCTTATTAGCGATTGTTCTCTTAGGTCCTTTTCTTGTCCTTGCATTGGTCTTGGTTCTCTGTCCACGGCAAGGAAGTCCCTTTCTGTGACGAGTTCCTCTGTAGCATCCGATCTCTTCCAGTCTCTTGATATTCATAGCGACTTCTCTTCTGAGATCACCTTCTACTGTACACTGTGCAGCAATAACTTCACCAAGTCTCTTAACTTCATCATCTGTTAAATCACGGCAACGTGTATCCGGACTAACCTTTGCTGCAGTAAGAATCTTGTTAGAACTTGTTCTGCCAATTCCATAAATGTAAGTCAAGCCGATTTCCACGCGCTTGTCTCTCGGTAAATCTACACCTGCAATACGAGCCATTTTAATAATTCCTCCATAAAGTGTTGATAAATAGTATGACACTTGCTCAGATGTGTCATACGGTTACTAATTGATTGGGGCAATACCCTTGCCCAACCGGACAGTGATTCGTAATCCGATCTTTCCAATACACTTGGTATCAAAAAGTAATATACGTAGGCTCTACGCAATATTATATCGAATAGACTTTTCTAAGCCCAAACGAAATCGAATCAACCCTGTCTCTGCTTGTGCTTCGGGTTTTCGCAGATAATTCTTACGACTCCCTTTCTCTTGATAACCTTGCACTTTTCGCACATCGGCTTAACAGAAGATCTGACTTTCATTTTGACTCCCTTCCTGCACATTTCCTGTACATTCTAATCTAACAAACAGACGCAAATATAGCCCTCTTCGCAGAAGACCGTTTTATAGTGTAGCATAAACACGGAATAATGGCAAGAAATTTTTCATATTTTCTTGCATTCATTCTGCAATAAAGGCTATATCATTGTAGTCGTATGAATATGAACACCGTCTGCTTTATTTATCTCTCCAGATAATTCTTCCCTTACTCAGATCATATGGAGAAAGTTCCATGGTAACCTTATCTCCAGGCAGAATTCTAATAAAATTCTGTCTTAACTTTCCACTGATATGTGCAAGAACAACATGCCCATTCTCAAGTTCCACACGAAACATGGTATTGGGAAGTTTTTCAATTACCTTCCCTTCAATTTCAATAACATCATCTTTTGACATTTATTATTACCCTCCTGCGTTATTCATCCAACAAAGTAAGTATTTCAGGTTCACCATCAGTAATTGCAATCGTATTCTCATAATGAGCAGATATTGATCCGTCATATGTTACTACCGTCCAGTCATCATCCATCCAGCCGACTTCTCTGGAACCCAGATTAATCATCGGCTCAATGGCAAGCGCCATTCCTTTTTCAAGTTTCACGCCTCGCCTTAACTGTCTGTAATTCGGAATCATGGGATCCTCATGCAGATGCTGTCCGATTCCATGCCCTGTCAGTTCTCTGACAATTCCGTACCCATACGGCGTCACATATGCATCAATTGCCTTTGATATATCAAACAGACGGTTTCCCGCCTTTGCCATCTTGATACCTTCAAAAAAGCTTTGCTTCGTAACATCAATCAACTGCTGTGCTTCCGGGGCAATCATTCCGACCCCCCAGGTACGTGCTGCGTCAGAATGCCACCCCTTATAAATAAGGCCTGCATCCAGGCTGACAATATCACCTTCCTGCAGAATATGTTCTGCATGAGGGATTCCGTGTACCACTTCATCATTTACAGAAACACAGATGGATGCCGGATACCCTTCATAATTCTTAAAATTTGGTATTCCACCCATTTGACGAATCAGTTTTTCACCAATTGTATCAATATCCAGTGTTGACATTCCGGGATGAATTGCCTGATGTAACTCTTCATGTACCTTCGCAAGAAGATGCCCTGACTGTCTCATCAGCTCAATCTGATCATCCGTTTTTATGATAATCGACATTATGAGCTCCTGTTATCTTCCAAGGATCGTGATAATGTCGCTGAAAACATCCTTCATGTCCCTGGTTCCATCTACTGTCTTTAAAATGTTTTTACGTGTATAATACTCGATCAACGGCTGCGTCTGTTCATGATAAACACTCAGTCTGTTCTTTACAGTTTCAGGCTTGTCGTCTTCTCTCTGTACAAGTTCACTGCCGCACTTATCGCAGATACCTTCCTTTTTAGGCGGAATATGTTCAATATGATAAGTAGCACCGCACTTAAGACATGCACGCCTGCCTGACATTCTGTGAATGATGTTTTCATCCGGAACATCTACATTTATCGCATAATCAACCTTATCTCCAAGCTTCGTCAGCTCCTGGTCGAGAACGTCTGCCTGCGGAATGGTCCTCGGGAATCCGTCAAGAACATAGCCATCCTTGCAATCATCCTGTGCAACTCTGTCAAGAAGCAGCTGAACGGTAAGTTCATCTGGAACAAGCTGTCCTTTATCCATAAATGCCTTTGCTTTTTTACCAAGTTCTGTACCATTCTTGATATTGGCACGGAAAATATCTCCTGTGGAAATATGCGGAATATGATACTGCTCAGCAATCATCTGTGCCTGTGTTCCCTTACCTGCGCCCGGTGCACCCAGCATAATAATCTTCATACGTATAATTCCTTCCTTAATAACAAAATTTAGAGGCCATAGAGTCACGGCTGATGCCATGACCCCGTAACCTCTAAATATGATTAATCGTCCAAAAATCCTTTGTAATTACGTACCAGCATCTGAGACTCAATCTGTTTCACTGTTTCCAGAACAACACTGACTACGATAATCAGACTTGTTCCGCCGAAAGAAATATTGGCTCCGAAGATACCATTAAATGCAATCGGAAGTACACCTACAATCGTAAGTCCACATGCACCAATGAAAATAATATAGTTCAGAATATTTGTCAGATAATCACTCGTTGGCTTACCCGGACGAATTCCAGGAATAAAACCACCCTGTTTTTTCATATTATCTGCAATTTCAAGCGGATTAAATGTAATCGATGTATAGAAATATGCAAAGAAAATCAGCAACAAAACATATACAATCAGACCGATGGAATACTTCCACTGATCCGGATCACACCAATAACTCTCATTGAGATATTTAAGTACTTCGCTCCATACACCAGTTCCCTTATAGCTGACTAACTGTGTTACGATAATCGGAAACTGGAACAGAGACATAGCGAAGATGATCGGCATAACTCCTGCAGTATTTACCTTAAGAGGTATCTCTGCACTGTTACTTCCCACCATTCTTCTACCCTGAAGTTTCTTGGCATACTGAACGGGAATAATTCTTTCAGCGCCATTCAGAAGTACAACAAGAACTACCATTCCAACAATAATAACAAAAATGATAAGTCCATATACAACTGCCTGAACTACAGGCTTTCCAGAAATAAACTGTGAATACAGTGTATGCATGTCAGATGGCATTCTGGAAATGATATTGATTACAAGTACAATGGAAATACCGTTGCCAACACCATAATCTGTGATTCTTTCACCAATCCACATTAAGAATGCACTGCCTGCCGTCAAAGCTGCTACGATTTCAACACAGTAAACCCAGTTCTGTTCGATCAGGAAATTCTGTCTGTAGAATCCGATTGCCATTGCAACAGACTCAATCAATGCCAGTGCAATAGTAATATAACGTGTCAGGTTTGTAAGCTTCTTCCTTCCCTCTTCTCCGTCACGCTGCCATTCCTCAAATTTTGGAATAGCAATCGTAAGAAGCTGAATGATAATGGAAGAAGTGATATACGGTGTGATATTCAGAGCAAGAATAGACATCTTCTCAAAAGATCCACCGGTAAACCGATCCATAAATCCAAGGGCATTATTGCTTGAAAGCTCTTTAAACCAGTTCTGGAATACGGTCACATTAATACCCGGAACCGGGATCGTAGATCCCAGCCGGATAATAACCAGCATCAGAAAAGTAAAGCCAATCTTATGCCTAATGTCCTTGATTTTAAATGCATTCTTCAAGGTTGTGAACATCAGATCACCTCAGCAGTTCCACCAAGTGCCTCGATCTTTTCTTTTGCAGATGCACTGTATGCATTCACTTTAACCGTAAGCTTTTTGGTTAACTCTCCGTTACCAAGAACTTTAACACCATCATATTCTTTCTTGATGATACCATTATCCTTTAAAGCCTTTACATCTACAACCGCACCATCATCAAAAGACTCAAGTGCACTAAGGTTAACTACTACGATATTCTTAGAATTGATGTCTGTGAAGCCTCTCTTAGGAAGTCTTCTGAACAGAGGCATCTGACCGCCTTCAAATCCCGGTCTCGGAGCTCCTGAACGAGCTTTCTGTCCTTTGTGACCCTTACCAGCTGTTTTGCCATTGCCTGAACCATGGCCACGGCCTCTTCTGAAGTTATCACTCTGAACGGAACCTTCAGCAGGTCTCAAGTTTGATAATTCCATGATTTATCCTCCTTTGCAGTCATGAAAACTGCATTTTTGAAATGAAGGTGACAAGTCACACTGCATTTCATTCGAATTGGAAGCTTCTGCAGAAATCTGCAGAAACCTCCCCTTTAATCAAATTTTACAAATTAAGCGTTGATCTCTTCAACCTTGATCAGGTGTCTGATCTGCTGGATCTGTCCTCTTGTTGCAGAGTTGTCAGGTAATTCAACAAAGCTGTTCAGCTTTTTGAATCCCATGGACTTTACAGTTGCAACCTGCTTCGGAACAGCACCAATAGTAGACTTGATCAATGTAATCTTGAGCATCTTCTCATCTGATTTCTTCTTGGCTGCCATTGATTTTCTCCTTCCAACTGAATTCCGGCTCTAATTAAGCGATAACGTCTTCAACAGACTTACCACGTCTCTTAGCAACCTCTTCAGGTGTCTTTAACTGACTAAGGCCATTGATTGTAGCAATAACGACGTTCTGCTTATTGTTAGAACCAAGAGACTTTGTACGGATATTCTTGATACCTGCAAGTTCGCATACGCTACGAGCAGGACCACCTGCGATAATACCGGTACCTTCAGCAGACTTCTTCAGCAGAACTTCGGCAGAACCGAACTTTCCGATAAAATCATGTGTAATACTGTTATTCTCATCAAGCGGAACTGTGATCAGATTCTTTGTTGCATCTTCCTTACCCTTGCGGATTGCGTCCGGAATTTCTGTAGCCTTTCCCAGACCAACTCCAACATGGCCATTGCCATCGCCTACAACAACAAGTGCCGTAAACTTCATGTTACGTCCGCCTTTTACAACCTTGGTAACACGCTTGATGGTAACAACTTTATCTGTCAATTCCAGCTGACTTGCATCAACGATTGTGCGCTTCATAAATCTTGTTCTCCTCTCCTTAGAATTCTAAGCCTGCTTTTCTGGCAGCATCAGCTAATGCTTCTACTTTACCGTGATAAATGTATCCAGCTCTGTCAAATACAACAGTCTTGATGCCTTTTTCAATTGCTCTCTTGGCAACAACATCTCCGATGTATGCAGCAGCTTCAACATTATCAGTATTCTTCAGCTCGGCTTTGATATCCTTCTCAAGAGTAGATGCGGAAACAAGTGTCTTACCAGCCTCATCATCGATAACTTGAGCATACACATGATTATTACTTCTGAATACTGCTAAACGCGGTCTTTCGGCCGTGCCGTTAAAACGATTACGGATCTTCAAATGCTTTTTTGCACGAATGTCCTGTCTGGATTCCTTACTAACCATTTTTACACTCTCCTTATCTCTTACTTCTTACCAGTCTTACCAACTTTGCGTCTGATCACTTCATCAGCATACTTGATTCCCTTGCCCTTATAAGGTTCAGGTCTTCTCTTATCTCTGATGATGGCAGCAAACTGGCCAACCTGTTCTTTATCGATACCCTTAACGATGATATTCTGTCCTTCTACTACTGTCTCAAGTCCTTCCGGATCTTCAAGCTCTACAGGATGTGAATAACCAAGAGTTAAAGCGAGAGTCTTACCTTTTTTAGCGGCCCTGTAACCAACACCGTTAACTTCCAGTTTTTTCTCGAATCCTTCGTGTACACCGACTACCATGTTATTCAGAAGTGCTCTTGTAAGTCCATGAAGAGCCTTTGTCTTTTTCTGGTCATCCGGTCTTGTGATTACAATCTCACTGTTCTCAAGTGCAATTGTCATTTCACGGGGAAGCTCTCTTGTAAGAGTTCCCTTAGGACCCTTTACAGTCACTACATTATTTTCTGCAATATCCACTGTAACTCCAGCCGGAATTGCGATTGGCATTTTACCTATACGTGACATGCCCGTACCTCCAATTTACCAAATGAATGCAAGAACTTCGCCGCCAACCTGCAGCTCTCTTGCTTTTTTATCAGTTACAACGCCCTGGTTTGTAGAAATAATTGCAATACCAAGTCCGCCTAAAACCTTCGGAAGTTCATCTCTGCCTGCATATACACGAAGACCTGGCTTGGAGATTCTCTTCAGTCCAGTGATGACCTTATCATTTCTGTCAGCGCCGTACTTTAAAGTAATGTGAAGATTCTTGAAACCTTTTTCTTCCACTACATCTAATTTCTTAATATAACCCTCATCAAGAAGAATGTTTGCAATTGCAAGCTTCATCTTTGAAGAAGGAACATCAACTGTGTCATGTTTTGCAGTATTCGCATTACGAATTCTTGTAAGCATATCTGCAATCGGATCGTTCATTGCCATTAAATTTGCCTCCTAAACTATTATTGCTTCGCCTTACTACTCCCCGAATTGAGCAGAGACACGAAGCCGCAATTTCGCTCTCATTGGTTCGGTTCAAAGTAAACTTTGAGTTTATGCAATCCCCATCCCGGATTGCATGCCATATTATGACCATACTGTGGTGTTCTGATTATCGGATCAGTAATTCAACAATACAGTTTGTCTTTTCTTTACCAACTAGCTTTCTTAACACCAGGGATCTGTCCTTTGTATGCCAGTTCACGGAAACAAATTCTGCAGATTCCGTACTTTCTGAGATATGCATGAGGACGTCCGCAGATTCTGCAACGATTATAAGCTCGTGAAGAATACTTCGGTTTCATCTGCTGTTTAAGCTTCATGGATAATTTAGCCATGTTTTCTATTTCCTCCTATTTTTACTTGGCAAAGGGCATATTGAATAATCTCAGAAGCTCACGAGCCTCTTCATCAGTCTTCGCTGTTGTTGTGAAGATGATATCCATACCTCTTGTCTTATCAACCTTATCATATTCGATTTCAGGGAAAATCAGCTGTTCCTTGATTCCAAGTGCATAATTTCCTCTTCCGTCGAAGGAATTCGGATTGATACCTCTGAAGTCACGTACACGAGGAAGTGCCAGGTTTACAAGACGATCCATGAATTCATACATCTTTTCACCACGAAGTGTAACCTTGCATCCGATCGGCATACCCTCTCTGATCTTGAAGTTAGCGATTGACTTCTTAGCTTTTGTATATACAGGCTTCTGACCTGTGATTGTAGCCATATCAGCGGCAGCATTTTCAAGAACCTTTGCGTTCTCTTTTGCTTCACCGACAGCCATATTGATAACAATCTTGTCCAGCTTCGGAACTTCCATTACATTCTTATAGCCAAACTTCTTTGTCATGGCATCTACTATTTCATTCTTATATAAATCTCTATATCTGCTCACGTTAAAATACCTCCTTCCTTATCAGTCTTTGATTACCTTGCCAGTTGCCTTTGCAACGCGGACTTTCTTACCGTCCTCGATCTTAAAGCCAACTCTGGTAGGCTTTCCGTCATGAACAAGCATAACGTTGGAAATATCAATGGGAGCCTCAATTTCAACTCTTCCACCGTTCTGATTCTGCATAGAAGGCTTCTGATGCTTTGTAACTTTGTTGACGCCTTCAACAACTACTCTGTGCTTTTTTACGTCTACGGAAAGAACCTTTCCTTCAACCTTATTGCCACCGGCTGCTTCAGAACCAGCGATAACTCTTACAGTATCACCCTTTTTGATCTTCATTGTTGCCATGTTCTGCGCCTCCTTATAATACTTCCGGAGCGAGGGACAGAATCTTCATGAATTTCTTCTCACGAAGCTCTCTTGCTACCGGCCCAAATATACGTGTTCCTCTCGGGTTGCCATCATCGCCGATGACAACTGCTGCGTTTTCATCGAATCTGATATAGGAACCGTCTTTACGGCGTGTCTCTTTTACTGTACGTACGACAACAGCCTTAACAACGTCACCCTTTTTTACAACGCCGCCTGGTGTTGCATCTTTAACCGAAGCAACGATAACGTCACCGATTCTCGCATATCTTCTTGTAGATCCACCCATAACACGAATGCACAGCAGTTCTCTGGCACCAGTATTATCAGCGACCTTAAGTCTGCTTTCCTGTTGAATCATGCTAACTCTCCTTTGAATATTCTAAAAGCATTAAAACGATTATTTTGCTCTCTCGATGATAGAAACAAGTCTCCATCTCTTATCCTTAGAGATCGGCTTTGTCTCCATAACCTTTACTGTATCGCCAATATGACACTCATTGTTTTCATCATGAGCCTTAAGCTTATAGGTTCTTTTTACAATTTTCTTGTAAAGAGGATGCTTTACATGGTCTTCAATGGAAACAGTGATGGTCTTATCCATCTTATCGCTTGTTACCTTACCAACACGTGTTTTTCTTAAGTTTCTTTCCACGATCACTTTCTCCTTTCCCGAATTTCCGGAATTTACTCAGCTGCCTTTGCGTTCTGTGTGATTACAGTCTGGATTCTTGCAATGTTTCTTCTAACTTCTTTGATTCTTGCTGTATTATCCAGCTGGTTGGTAGCTTTCTGGAATCTTAAATTGAAAAGTTCCTTCTTTGCTGAAACAAGTTCATCGCTAAGGCCCTTAGCATCTTTCTTCTTCAGCTCTTCAAAATAACTATTAGTTTTCATCAGATACACCGCCTTCCGATTCAGCCTTGGAAACGATCTTACATCTGCAAGGAAGCTTGTGCATTGCGAGACGAAGAGCTTCTTTAGCATCTTCATCAGATACTCCGCCGATTTCAAATAACACACGACCCGGCTTAACAACAGAAACCCAATATTCTACTGAACCTTTTCCTGAACCCATTCGAGTTTCAGCCGGCTTCATAGTTACTGGCTTATCAGGGAAAATCTTAATCCATACCTGACCGCCACGCTTAACAAAACGAGTCATAGCTACACGGGCAGCTTCGATCTGATTAGATTTGATCCAGCAAGGATCAAGGGAAATAATTCCATAATCACCGTAAGTAACGGTCGTACCGCGGTTAGCCTTGTGAGCCATCGATCCGCGGAACTGTTTACGATGCTTCACTCTCTTTGGCATTAACATTAGTTATCGCTCCCTTCCTTGTCATTCGTAACTTCAGAAGCCTTTGTCGGAAGTACTTCACCCTTGTAGATCCATACCTTAACGCCGACTTTTCCGTACGTTGTATTTGCTTCAGCAAATCCATAATCAATATCAGCTCTCAGTGTCTGCAGCGGAATAGTTCCTTCACTGTAGAACTCACTACGTGCAATATCAGCTCCGCCAAGACGCCCGCCGCAGCATGCCTTGATACCAAGTGCATCTGTCTTCATTGTTCTGCTCATGCAGGACTTCATTGCTCTTCTGAATGATACACGATTCTCAAGCTGCTGTGCAATGTTCTCTGCAACGAGCTGAGCATCCTTATCAGGTTTCTTGATCTCTTTAATGTCGACCATAACCTTCTTGTCAGTCAGTTTGGAGAGTTCTTTCTTTGTATTTTCAATTTCAGAGCCGCCCTTACCAATTACAACACCGGGCTTAGCGGTGAATACGATTACCTTTACTCTGTCAGATGCTCTTTCGATCTCGATCTTGGAAACACCGGCAGCATATAACTTCTTCTTCAAGAATTTTCTGATGTTATAATCTTCAACAAGGTTATCTGCAAATGCGCCTTCTTCAGCATACCATCTGGAATCCCAGTCATTGATGACACCAACTCTCAGGCCATGAGGATTAACTTTCTGTCCCATTTGATTTCAGTTCTCCTTTCCTTATCTCTCATCCAGAATGATGCTTAAATGACTCATTCTCTTATTGATTCTATAAGCTCTGCCCTGTGCTCTAGGCTGAATTCTCTTCATGATCGGGCCATTGTTTGCATAGCACTCTGCTACAACCAGGTTCTCCTTATTCATTCCCTTGAACTCTGCATTAGCAGCTGCTGAAGCAAGCAGCTTATAAACTACACTTGAAGCATATCTGGGATTGTACTGTAAGATTGCGAGTGCTGTTGTTACGTCCTTACCTCTGATGGCGTCCATAACAAAGCATGCTTTCTGAACAGGTATCCTTGCATAAGATAATTTTGCTGAAGGTCTTGTATCCTTCTGAGCATTTCTATCTACTTTATATTGGGATCTATGCTGCGTTGACATAGATTAACCTCCTTTCGTTTCAAAGCCGAAAATTACCTGGCAACAGCTGTCTTTTTCTCTGCCGGTGCATTTCCTGCGTGTCCTCTGAATGTTCTTGTCTGAACGAACTCGCCCAGCTTATGTCCAACCATATCCTCAGTGATATATACCGGAATATGCTTTCTTCCGTCATGAACAGCAATTGTATGTCCAACGAAAGACGGGAAAATTGTAGAACGGCGAGACCAGGTCTTAATGATCTGCTTCTGGCCAGCTGCGTTCATTGCGTCAACCTTTTTTAAGAGACTAGCATCAGCGAAAGGTCCCTTTTTAAGTGATCTAGACATTGTTCTCCTCCTTATTATTTGATTGCTTTACCGTTTCTTCTTCTTACGATCAGCTTGTTAGAAGCCTTCTTGCTCTTACGTGTCTTATAACCAAGAGCCGGCTTGCCCCAAGGTGTGCACGGTCCAGGACGTCCAACAGGAGCCTTACCTTCACCACCACCATGCGGGTGATCATTCGGGTTCATGACGGAACCACGAACTGTAGGACGGATTCCCATGTGACGGATACGACCAGCTTTACCGTAATTAATAAGGTTGTGATCAATGTTTCCGATTGTTCCGATTGATGCTCTGCATTCGATCGGTACCATTCTCATTTCGCCTGAAGGAAGACGAAGCGTTGCATACTTACCTTCCTTTGCCATCAGCTGAGCTGCATTACCAGCGGAACGAACCATCTGGCCGCCCCTGCCCGGATAAAGCTCGATGTTGTGTACGTTAGTACCAACAGGGATCTCGGATAACGGGAGGCAGTTACCAACACGGATTTCAGCCTTGGAACCGTTCATAACTGTCATGCCATCTGTCAGTCCTGCAGGAGCAAGGATATATGACTTTGTTCCGTCTGCATAGCAGATCAGAGCGATGTTGGCAGTTCTGTTGGGATCATATTCAATACCGATAACCTTTGCAGGCATATCATCTTTATTTCTCTTGAAATCGATAATTCTGTATTTCTGTCTGTTACCGCATCCCTTATGTCTTACAGTGATCTTACCCTGATTATTACGGCCAGCAATGCTGTTCTGTGAAACCAGAAGAGACTTTTCAGGAGTCTTCTTTGTGATTTCAGAGAAGTCAGAGCCAGTCATGTTTCTTCTGGATGGGGTATATGGGCCAAATTTCTTAATTCCCATGATTCTTCTCCTTTTATGCTTTTCGCATATTTTATCGCGTGTCTATGCAGGTGAACCTGCATCGGATCTCAGGACTTATCAGCACGATCCCGCACGCATAATCATTGTTACACCGCTATCGCGGTCTGCCTGTTAAAAGCAGTAATTAAAGTCCCTGGAAAATCTCGATGTCCTTGCTGTCTTTTGTCAGCTGAACAATTGCCTTTTTGGTCTTTGCTGTGAAGCCTACAGATGCTCCACGTCTTCTCTTCTTGCCATCAGCATTCAGAGTGTTGACCTTCTCAACCTTTGTTCCTTCGAACATCTTCTCAACAGCTTCCTTGATCTGAGTCTTGTTAGCTTCAGGATTTACAAGGAAAGTGTATTTCTTATCGCCCATGCCAGCCATGCTCTTCTCTGTAAGAACGGGCTTAAGGATTATATCATAATATTCTAAAGCTGCCATTATGCATACACCTCCTCGATCTTAGTAACTGCATCCTTTGTCAGGATCAGTGTCTTTGCATTCATAACGTCATATACATTGATTGTATTTGTAAGAGCTGTCTTTACTTCCGGAAGATTTCTTGCGGAAAGAACTACATTCTCATCTTTGTCATTCATAACAACCAGTGCCTTACGTGTAGCCTTGAGGTTAACCATAACCTCTGCAAGCTTCTTTGTCTTGGTCTCATCCATCTTCAGTTCATCAACAACAATCAGGCTGTTGTTTAAAACTTTATCTGTCAGAGCAGACTTAAGAGCTGCCTGTTTCTCTTTCCTGTTCATCTTGAAAGAGTAATCTCTCGGTGCAGGTGCAAATACAACACCACCGCCTGTCCACTGAGGAGATCTTGTTGAACCCTGTCTCGCATGACCGGTTCCCTTCTGTCTCCAAGGCTTTCTTCCGCCTCCGGATACTTCTGAACGGGTCTTTGCTTTCTGTGTACCCTGACGCTTGTTAGCGAGCTGCTGAACAACTGCCAGATGTACAAGATGTTCGTTGACTTCAACGCCGAATACAGCATCGCTTAATTCGATTGTGCCAACTTCTTTGCCTTCCATATTATAAACAGATACATTAGCCATCTGAATGGTCCTCCTTTCATCGCCTCGTAGGTTTATGCCTCGACCTTAACGGTCTCTTTGATTGTAACTAAGCCCTTTTTCGGTCCCGGTACAGCGCCCTTTACAAGAATAAGATTCTTATCAGCGTCAACCTTAACAACCTCAAGGTTCTGAACTGTTACTCTAAGGCCGCCCATATGTCCAGGCATTCCTTTTCCCTTGAATACACGGCTCGGATCAGAACTTGTACCGTTAGAACCCTGATGACGATGGAACTTGGAACCATGAGCCATAGGTCCTCTGTGCTGTCCGCACTTCTTGATTGCGCCCTGGAATCCCTTGCCCTTTGTGATTGCTGTTGCATCAATCTTGTCGCCTTCAGCAAAAACATCAGCCTTGATTTCACTGCCAAGTGAATACTCATCAGCATTCTCAAGCTTCAGTTCTCTTACAAATCTCTTGCAGGTAACGCCAGCCTTGGCAAAATGGCCTTTTTCAGCCTTATTAACGCCATGTCTGTGCCATGTCTTGCCTTTTTCGAAGTTCTTTTCCTTCTTATCGACAAAGCCAACCTGTACAGCACTGTAGCCATCGTTGTCAACTGTCTTGATCTGTGTTACTACGCACGGTCCTGCCTGAAGAACAGTTACAGGAACCAGTGAACCATCTTCCTTGAAGATCTGGGTCATACCGACCTTTGTAGCTAAAATAGCCTTCTTCATGTGTTTTACCTCCTTAATTCGTCTACAGCGGATGCTTGTTTCCATCGCAATGTCGCTTTAATTGCTTTGTGCAATTCTCCAGTTTTCACGGCATCATGCGGCTCACATCATACTAGTAGAGGTCAATGTTGTGTTGTTACTTATTTCATTTTGATGTTGATATAAACGCCTGCAGGCATTTCCAGTCTCTGCAGCGCATCAACTGTCTTAGGTGTAGGTGTAATGATATCGATCAGTCTCTTATGAGTTCTCTGTTCGAACTGTTCTCTGGAATCCTTGTACTTGTGTACTGCTCTTAAGATAGTAACTACTTCCTTCTTTGTCGGCAGCGGCACAGGTCCACTCACCTGAGATCCGTTCTTCTTGACTGTCTCGATAATCTTCTTGGCAGATGCATCAACGAGCTGATGATCATAGGCCTTTAATGTGATTCTCATTACCTGATTTGCCATAAAAAAA
>JAKVKH010000019.1 GCA_022486625.1 Butyrivibrio sp.
GCATGGAAATTCGATTTTCAATTAAGTTAACAATCAATCAGAGGAAGCCGAATGAAAAAGGTACTTCCGCAATGCTGGTTAGAATCGGATTGACACCAGATAATGCCATTATGTTTTTCAATAATACTCTTGCAGATGGCAAGTCCAAGTCCTGCGCCAGAGGCATCAGAAGGTGTTCTGGCTGAAGAGGACATGTAAGTTCGGCTGAATATTTTATCAGTCTCATTTGAGGCAATTCCAATACCTGTATCGGATACTGTAATGATGGCAGCAGGGGATGAATCCACAGGAGAATCAATGTGAGCTGATAATGTAATAGAATCACCGTCATGGGTGTACTTTAATGCATTTGAAAAAAGATTATCCAGGACACGTGTCATGTAGGCTGTATCAATGCAAACAGTAATATTGAAATTTTCAGGCAGATCAAGAATCAGTTTTCGATTCTGATATTTGGAATCTGCATTGCAGGAAAAGAAAAAATCTTCCAGGAAACCTGTAAGGGGAATATTTTTCATATGTAACAATGAAGTTGAAGAATCAAGTTTTGTTAACAAAAAAATTTCATTTATCATTTTTTCAAGAACGAGAGTGCGTTCCTGCAACAGAGGCAGAACAGTTCTTATATCCTGTTCGGAAATCCGGTCAAGTGACATCAGATATTCAATTGCATTATGGATGGCGGTAATCGGAGATCTGAGATCATGCGAAATATTTGCGTAGATTTCATCACGTTCCTGCATTGTTTTCTGGAGGGTTATATTGGATTCGTAAAGTGCTTTTGAAAGGTCTTCTATTGTGAGATCCGGCTGTTGAAAAGCCTTTTTTTTCTCTGACATATATGCCTCATTTTTCTGGAGTGAATTTATATCCTTTTCCATAAATACTTTCAATTATATTTTCAAGTCCATCATAATCTGAGAGCTTTTTTCGAAGACGACTGACAATCACCATGAGAGTGCGACGGTCAGAGGCATTGTATATATGGTACAGGTATTCTCCCATTTGTCTGTAACTGATCTCATGGCCTGGATTAGACATAAAAAAATATAAAAGTTCATATTCTCTGTTTGATAAGATGATTTCTTCTGTATTATTATAGAATACTTTATGCTCTGCAAAATTCATTGACAGTGGAGGATAGTTATACTGGTTCTGATTGACAGATATGGCGGATTCCTGTGTCTTTCTGAGTTGCACCTGAATCCTTGCGGAAAGCTCACGCAGGCTGTAAGGCTTGACCAGATAATCACTTGCACCTGCAATGAGTCCATTTACCCGGTCATCTTCAGAATCTTTTCCGGTCAGAAAAATGACAGGAGCTTTTGTAATACTTCTTATTCTGGAGAGAGCAGTGAAACCATTCATTTCTGGCATCATGATATCAAGCACAATACAGGAAGGCGGATATTGTAATAGTGCATGAATTGCTGAAACGGCATCATCAAAGATCATAACCTGATAACCTTCATTCTGAAAATATTTCTTATTCAGAATAAGCACATCATGATCATCATCAATCAGAAAAAGCAGTGGCATTATCCGATATCCTTTCACATCGCTGGAATAATAAGAAAAATCAACTGTTAAAACAATATTGGAACATATATAATATAACACAGTATGTGCATGAAAAAGAAGCATTATGGTGAAAATGAGGAAAAGTGATGAATAATCATTATGCAAATCGGGCAAAGCAGCTGTGGGGAGACAGAGAGAATCAGGGGAAATATTTTAAATGGCTGATAGCATATTCAAAGCCGTATTTATGGAAAATTACAGGAATGATGGTTTTACAGATCAGCGGAACCATGCTCAGTATCGGTATGGCAATCATATCAAAAAGGGTAATTGACAATGCAACTGCTGGAAAGAGTATGCTTACAGCACTGGTACTTTATATTATTCTTCTGGTTATATCGGAGCTGATTCTTTTATTTACAGAACTGGCAAGCACAATGTTAAACGAGTATTATAGTTTTGGTATTCGTAAACAGGTGTATGATAAGATACTGCGGTCTACATGGATGGAAACGCAGAGGTTTCACACTGGGGATCTTATGACTCGTATGACAAGTGATGCCGGTAATATTGCCAATGGGGTAATTAATATTATTCCGAATACGATTGAACTGATAATAGAATTGATTGCTGTTTTTGTTACTTTGTTTATTTATTCGCATTTTCTTGCTGTTTTTGCCTTGTGTCTGGCTCCGGTAGCGGGAATTTTAAGTATTTTTCTTGGCAGAAAACTTAAATATCTGCAGACGGGAGTTCAGGAGTCTGAAACGGCATATCGTTCATTTATTCAGGAAAGTCTTGCAAATATTCTTATTGTAAAGGCATTTGCGAATGAAGATTTTTTTTCGGATGAACTGGTTGAACTTCGGCAGAAGCGCTTTCAGTGGGTCTGGAGAAAAAGCAAGCTGGGGACAGGAGCATCTGCAGCCATGAGTGCAACGTTTGAGCTTGGATATGTTGCGGCATTCGCATATGGAGTATTGCAGATATCTGCAAAGGCAATTACTTTTGGTACGATGACTGTCTTTCTGCAATTGGTAAACAGGGTACAGGCGCCGGTTGTACAGCTTGCAGAGCAGATCCCTGGAATAGCTTCTGTTCTTGCTTCAGCAGCCAGAGTGATGGAGATACAGAACATTGAACTGGAGGAACATAAGGAAAAGGCACCGGTGAGAGGACAGATTGGAGTATGCGTTCAGAATCTGGTGTTTGGTTATAACAAGGATCTGATTCTTGAAAATGACAGTTTCAAGATAGAACCAGGGGAATTTGTAGCAATTGTGGGAGAATCTGGAATTGGGAAAACAACATTGATCAGGTTATTGATGTCGTTTATCACTCCGAATGAAGGGACAATCAGATATTTTGATTTGAATGGACAAAGCGAAGCGGTCAGTGCTGATGTCAGAAAGTTTATTTCTTATGTGCCACAGGGAAACACATTGTTTTCAGGTACACTCAGAAAAAATCTGCTGATGGGAAATTTGGCTGCTACAGAGGATGAAATTGAAGCTGCAATTGAGCTGGCATCCTGTAAAAGTTTTATAGATGAAATGCCTGATGGACTGGATACTGTGATTGGAGAAAAGGGTCATGGTGTTTCAGAAGGACAGGCACAAAGACTGGCAATTGCCCGTGCACTTCTCAGAAAGTCCCCATTTTTGATTTTGGACGAGGCAACTTCAGCACTTGATGAAGGAACAGAGCTGAAGGTTCTTGGTGGATTGCGACAGCTATCTCCCAGACCGACATGTCTTCTGGTTACACATAGACGCAGTGTATTGCAATATTGTGATAGAGAACTGAAAATTGAAGATCGCAATATTTCAGAAGCATTGGCGTTTAGTGATAACACAGGTGAGAATTCATATGTATGAGGATTGGCAATATAATTTGAAGGGACAGATGAGGATGGAGAAAGTATCAATTATTATACCGGTGTATAATTGTGAAGAGAAACTTGAAAGGTGCATAAAGTCGATAGAAAAGCAACAGTATGAAAATCTTGAAATAATACTGATAGATGATGGTTCGACTGATGGAAGTGGCAGCATCTGCGACAGTTATAGGGATTCGGATCTAAGAGTTCGCGTCTTTCATCAGGAGAACAGCGGCGTATCAGCGGCCAGAAACAAGGGTATTGATAATATAAACGGAAAATATGTTACGTTTATTGATGCAGATGACTGGATTGCAGAAAACTATATTAGCAGAATGTATGATCTGGCTATTCAGAATGATGCAGAGATTGTTATGTGCAATTACAGAATGGTGAAAGAGGAGGAATGTCAGTTTGAGCAGAAATCGGAGACTCGAATTATCAGTGGACGAGACGCGGTGAAAATGCAGTTTGAAAAGGCATTTCTTGCAACTTCACCATGGTGTAAACTGATTCGTACAGATGTGATAGGTGACATCAGATTTCCTGTTGGCAGATCTTATGCGGAAGATCTCGCAACAATGTATAAAATATTTTATCAGGCGAAGAAAGTAGTTGTAGATAAATCTGTTATGTATGCATATTACCAAAGTGCTGAAAGTGTTATGCATAGGGCATTTAATAAGGAAAAACTTGAAGAGCCATTAGCCGGTTATGCGGAAAGAAGGGATTATTTTGAAAAAGTGGGGGACACAGGATTAAGAAATATGTCACTCAGATCATATTATAATCGACTTGTACGGGCATATTGCCTGGTGAATTATCATGTGCAGATGAAAGATAAAGAAGCTGTATTAGCCGAATTGAACATCAGAATTAATACGACATATCGTGATGTTAGAAAGATCGGAAAATATGAAGATATATCATCCGATAAAACAATATTATTACGTGGAAAACTGTTCATTGGGAGATATTGCAGAAGAATATTTGATCTTCTTTTTATAAAAATTCCACCGAACAATAATATTGTGGTATAAGTGGTTGAATGAGCAGGCAGATCATGTATGGAGTTTTTTTAGAGTGCTGTATTTTATTTTGTACATTTTAAAACAGGTATAAAGAGGAAAACAGTATTTTGCAGTGGCTATTTTAATCAGATCCTGATAATTGTCTATATCAGAATGATGTAAATTGTAAAATTGTTCGAATTGTTTATGGCCGATGGATACGGATTGTTTGAAACCTTTAGTGGCGGATATTCCAAGGCAATTTGCCATTTCTTTTAACGCATAAGAGGTGTATTGTCTGGAAAACTTGCAGTTATGGTCTTTGAAGGTATCAACAACATGTTCAAGGGAGTGCAGATAAGGCAAAGTAATATCTGCGTTTCCGGCACTCATAATACTGCTTTCCCGCAGACGATAAAGATTCAGCTTATCTGTAAGCCATACTGCTTTTTGAACTTTAACGGCAATTTCGGCTGAAAACATGATATCTTCCATTATTGCATTTGGCTCAAAACGTGTATCTCCAATAAGGTTATGCTTATATAATTTGTTCCATGCCCATCCGATTTGACCGGTGTAACGATCCATAAAGTGATTTAACAGGGCATCCTGATCCAAAATTTCATAATGTTCAGAAAGAGGTTCAGCAGCTTGAATATCCGAATTTGTATGAAAAATGCCAGCGCGGCAGACTACAAGGTCCGCATTTTCTTTTTCTATTACTTCAGACATGCGCGAATAGAAAATATTTCGGAGCATGTCATCAGAATCAACAAAGGAGATATATTCACCATCCGCGATTTCAAGACCGGAATTTCTTGCTGCAGAAAGACCTCCATTTTTTTTATGGATAACTTCAATTCTTGCGTCAGTCTGTTGCAATTGATCACAGATAATGCCGCTTTTGTCAGTGGAACCATCATCTATTAAAATAATCTGAAGATTGTGGTAGGTTTGAGTAACAATACTGTTTACACAGTCGGTGAGATAATTTTGAACATTATATACAGGGACGATAACACTGATTAATTTTTCCATTTAATTTGAACCTTTCGGATAGAATGCTGCCTGTCAGGGTATAATAAAGTTAATAATTGTCTAAAAAACAAGTTATATTATATCCTAAATAGAAATGATAATTAAGACTATTTATATGAGAAAAAGTAGGAATTTAAAATATTACCGGAATAGAGTATGAATCACATCATTTCGGTAGTAATTGGAACTTTGATTCTTCTTTATACCCGATACCCATCAAATCTCTTCGCATCCCGTTCAGAACACTTCACTCTGATCTTTGTTCCTTCCGGCAGATACTCTGTCTGCTCGATCACACCGTTATGGCTCAGCTCATTGAGCACGTTTCCTGCAGTGTAGGGAATGATCATATCACAGGTAATTGTAGCTCCCTCCAGCTGCTTTTCAATCAGTTCCAGAAGTTCTGCCATTCCGGCACCGGTTCTGGCAGACATGTAGATACGCTGGTTACGGACATAGGGAATCTTAAAACCTGATTTAATGGAAACAACTGTGGCATCATCAGCGCTATTACCAACGGTCAGATCTGCTTTGTTAAATACATAGATTCTTGGTACTGTTCCGGCACCGATTTCGTTCAGCGTTTTATCCGTAACTTCCATATGTGCCATATAATCAGGATCTGAGAAGTCGATGACTTCCAGAAGCAGATCTGCATATCTGGCTTCTTCCAGGGTGGAACGGAAGGCTTTGACAAGGGTGTGCGGAAGTTCATCGATAAAACCGACTGTATCAGTCAGGAGAAACGGCCGATGTGAATCGGGTGTTATTTTACGGACGGTTGTGTCCAACGTTGCAAACAGCATATCTTTTTCCAATACCTGTTTCTGTTCCGAATTGTCACTTTCTCCATATAAGGAGAGCATTTTGTTCAGAAGAGTGGATTTCCCTGCGTTGGTATAGCCGACCAGTGAAACTCTGGTAATCCCGGAATTCAGGCGCTTTTCACGTTGGGTATTTCTTTCCTGATCAATGCCGTCCAGCTCTTTACGAAGCTCACTGAGGCGATGCTCAATGCGACGGCGATCCAGTTCCAGCTTGGTTTCTCCGGCACCCTTGTTGCTGAGACGCCCGCTTCCTCCGCCCTGACGTGACAGCCCGGAACGCATACCGGACAGGCGGGGCAGCAGGTACTGCAGCTTTGCGGATTCGACCTGCAGCTTTGCTTCTCTGGTACGTGCTCTTTCAGAGAAAATCTGCAGAATAAGACCGGTACGGTCAATTACCTCGGCATCGAAAGCCTTTTCCAGATTTCGGATCTGCATCGGAGATAACGTCTGGTTGAAAACAACAATATCCGCATCCTGAAGATATAATTCAGATTTAACTTCTTCAACTTTTCCACTTCCGATAAGAGTTGCCTGACTCACCTCTGAACTGCTTTGTGTAATGGTGGATACCACATTCAGATTGCATGCCTTTGCCAGTTCGCCAAGTTCACGCATGGATCTGTCAAAGAGCACGGTATCTCTTTCTGTATCAAGTCCGACCAGAATCGCGGCCGGGAGTTTTTCATTGCCCTGTATAGTAATCATTTTTGCCATCTGCTTTCAGTGCCTTTCATTATCCCTTTGCGGGTGATAGAATCATCTTAGCACAAATGTGCGGAGATTCGTAGCACTTTACGGTATAAGGCCTGAGAGACGTTCAGGAGGAAAAGAGGAACAGAATATGACAGACAGAAGCAGACTTGAAAAAATATTGCAGAGGCTTGACGGCATGAAGCTCAGACAGATGATGATCTGTGACCCGACCGCAATTTTTTATCTGACGGGCAAATGGATTTTTCCCGGAGAGCGCTTTCTGGGACTTCTGATCAGCAGGGACAGGGAGCCGGTATTGTTTGTAAATGAGCTGTTTCAGTTTGATGAGGAAATTGGTGCACAGAAGGTCTATTTCTCTGATACGGATAATATCATTCCGCTTTTGAAGGAGAAAGTACAGGCAGATCAGGCGCTTGGTGTGGATAAGATCATGGCAGCGCGTTTTCTTCTGCCTATGATGGAGCAGCATGTGGCAAAGAGCTTTGCCAACACATCACCTGCAGTGGATTTAAGCCGTGCAGTGAAGGATGCGGCGGAGCAGGAGAAGATGCGCCGATCTTCGCATGTTAATGATCTTGCGATGGAACAGTTTAAAAAACTGATTCATGCAGGGGTAACAGAACTTGAAGTGGCAGAGCAGATGCTGGGAATTTACAAGAGCCTTGGTGCAAGCGGTTATTCGTTTGATCCGATCGTAGCGTTTGGCGGTAATGCTGCTGACGGGCATCATATGCCGGATGAAACGGTGCTGAGGGACGGAGACTGCGTTCTATTGGACGTTGGCTGCATTGTGGATAACTATTGCTCCGATATGACGAGAACTTTTTTCTGGAAAAAAGAACCGGATGAAAAGGCCAGAGAAGTCTATGAACTGACAAGAAGAGCAAACCAGGAGGCAGAAGATATGCTGATCGCCGGGATACCGCTCATGTCGGTGGATAAAATGGCCAGGGATATCATTACGGAAGGTGGCTATGGTCCGAATTTCACACACAGACTGGGGCATTTCATCGGAATAGAGGATCATGAATTCGGGGATGTTTCACAGGCAAATGAGAATCTTACAGAGGTTGGTAATACGTTTTCTATTGAACCTGGCATTTATGTACCGGGTGCGGTCGGTGTCCGGATCGAAGATCTTGTACTGATTACATCGGAAGGACATGAGATTCTGAATCATTATTCCAAGGAAATCGAAGTTCTCGGATAAATATGTGCATTTTGCGGGTGATGAAAAGGGCGCTGCACATTGATCAGAAATCAATGCGCAACGCCCTTTTATAATGTTGATATGAACTGACATTGCAGTTTGTTTTAATTTACAAAAGCTGAACACCATGTTTTGCAGCTTCCTCCGCAACACCCTCCGGCCACAGAGAACACTGTACTTCACCGATATGTGCCTTACGAAGGAAGAACATGCAGATACGTGACTGACCAATGCCACCACCGATGGTATAGGGCAATTCTTCGTTTAAAATTGCCTTCTGAAACGGCATTTCTGCGCGCTCAGGGCAACCGGCTTTTTTCAGCTGATTTTGCAGAGCAGTTTTATCCACACGAATTCCCATGGAAGAAAGCTCAAGTGCAATATCCAGAACCGGATAGTAAACCAGAATATCTGCATTCAGTTCCCAGTCATCATAGTCCGGGGCGCGACCGTCATGTGGTTCTCCGGAAGCCAGCTTGTCACCGATCTTCATAATGCAGACGGCACCCTTTGCCTGTGTGATGTAATACTCACGTTCTTTTGGCGTATTGTCAGGAAACATATCTTCCAGTTCCTGCGTCGTGATAAAGAAAATATCAGACGGCAGAATCTCTTCAATATAATCATACTGAATGGACATGAATTTTTCAGTTTTGCGCAGAACCTTATAAACGGTACGTACGGTTTCTTTCAGCGTTTCAATGTTACGTTCTTCTTTGCTGATGATTTTTTCCCAGTCCCATTGGTCTACGAAAACGGAATGGATATTGTCCGTTACTTCATCACGACGGATGGCGTTCATGTCGGTATAGAGACCCTCCCCCATGGAAAAACCATACTTCTTAAGTGCAAATCTTTTCCATTTGGCAAGAGACTGAACCACCTGCGCAGAATGTGCCTGATCATATTTGATGTCAAAAGCAACGGGGCGCTCAATACCGTTCAGATCATCATTAAGACCGGATGAAGGATCTACGAAAAGAGGCGCAGAAACACGCAGAAGATTCAGGCGTGCAGCAAGCAGATTCTGAAAAAAATCCTTTACGGTTTTGATACCGATCTGTGTATCATGCAGGTTTAATGCGGAATGATAATCTTTTGGTAATTTAAGGTTTTCCATAATTGAAACGTACCTTTCTGTGTGATAATCTTTTAACGAAAAGCAGAGAAAATCTCAGTTTTGCTTTTCAGGACTTTAAAAAAGCAGACAAAAGTCTGAAACAGACAGTGTCTGCGGTAAATACAGAATTTGTGCATAAATATCCATGCACAGATATTATTAAAACGCTTTTTCCGTGAGATTGCAAGTGTTAAATCGGAGAAAAAAGTGATTTAGCGGAAACGATTTTCTTAAAAGGAGTTTTTAACTTATAAAATAATAAAAAAGAGTAAAAATGCCTAAATTAAATAAATATTAATATAATTTTCATATAACATAAGAGAAATTTTAAGAAAATCGGTATTTACATTAGTGTAATATGAGGTATAATACTACCGATGCAGAGGAAACTGAATTATTTTAGATAGTTTTGCTGATGATAGCATTGGCTTCCGAAATTAGTTCTGGGAGCGGATTCAGAAGAAAGGATGATAGTTATGTTACACGATATGATTAAACATGTAATCAAGTTGAGACCTTCAGATGTAGAGCATTTTGTTCACGAAGCTGAACAATGCGATTTTGACATCGATATTTCATATAACAGATATATTGTAGATGCCAAGTCGATTCTTGGCGTTTTCGGGCTGGATCTTACGAAACCGCTTACAGTAAAATACTACGGTTATAATCCGGATTTCGAAAATTATGTCAGAAATCTTGCTGTTGCCTGCTGATCTTTGGCATGGCAGCGTTAAGATGATACACTAGAATAATGCAATGTGATCGAAGAGCTTCCTATGGTATAATACGCCGTAGGAAGCTCGTTTTGCGTGAATAAGCAGAGCCATGCGGCACACAACGCCTGCATGCTTGCATGCAGAGGCGGTGCGTGCCATATGGCGAGCAACACGACCGAGGAGTCGAAAGACTCCGAAGGTGGTGTCTGCTTATTCATGCAAAACGGAAGAACGAAGCAGAGCCATGCGGCACACAACGCCTGCATGCTTGCATGCAGAGGCGGTGTGTGCCATATGGCGAGCAACACGACCGAGGAGTCGAAAGACTCCGAAGGTGGTGTCTGCTTATTCATGCAAAACGGAAGAACGAAGCAGAGCCATGCGGCACCAGCGCCTGCATGCAAAACGATAGACCGGAAAAATGCTTAGGAGCCACAGTCAGATGGAAATCAGAGTTTCAGTTCGAACGCTTGTGGAATTTATTCTGCGGGAGGGCGATATTGACAACAGAATCAGAACAAACGCAGAAAATGCCATGCAGGAGGGCGGGAGAATTCACCGTATGATCCAAAGGCAGATGGGCAGCGAATACCATGCGGAGGTTTCCCTTAGTCATACCATTCATACTCCCGTGTATGACCTTATAATAGAAGGCAGAACTGATGGAATACAGGAATCGGATCCGATACTGATCGATGAAATCAAAGGCACTTATCGGGAACTCAGACATATGAAAGAACCAGTTGCAGTGCATCTGGCACAGGCGAAATGCTATGCGGCTATTTATACAATGCAGCATGAGCTGAAAAAAGTAGCTGTCCGTATGAGCTACTGCAATATTGATACGGAAGAGATGAAGTACTTTTCATCTGAATACACCGCAGAAGAGATTATATTATGGTTTGATGAACTCGTGAACCGTTATCGGATCTGGGCAGATTTTCGTTGTGAGTGGAATGAAAAACGAACTGCATCAATTAAAAGAATGCAGTTTCCCTATGCATATCGCAAAGGACAGAAAGACCTTGCGGCAGACTGCTACAGGACGATCGTTCATGAGAAAAAACTGTTTCTGGAGGCGCCGACAGGAACCGGAAAAACAATTACTACAATTTTCCCGTCTATAAAGGCAATCGGAGAGGGTAAGGCTGATCGCCTGTTCTATCTGACGGCTAAGACGATTACACGTACTGTGGCAGAGGACACTGTGCGCCTTTTAAGAGATACACAGACTTTGAAATTCAAGACAGTTACGCTCACAGCCCGGGATAAGATCTGTTTTCTGGAAAAAAGCGATTGTAATCCGGTTTCCTGCAGTTGTGCCAAAGGACATTACGATAGAATTAATGATGCAATGTATGATCTTCTGACACATGAAGATGATTTCAGCCGCGAAATTATTCTGGAATATGCGCGCAGATATCAGGTATGTCCATTTGAAATGTCTCTGGATATGAGCCTTTTTTCAGATGGAATCATCTGTGATTATAACTATGTATTTGATCCGTTTGTTTATCTCAGAAGGTTTTTTGGAGACGGAGTAAAAGGCGAGTATATTTTTTTGATTGACGAAGCCCATAATCTTGTTGATCGTGGCCGGGATATGTACAGTGCAGCCCTTGTCAAAGAAGATTTTCTGGAATTGTCCAGACTGGTCAGACCTTATCATCTGGGTATTGTATCGCCCCTCGATCAGTGCAATAAAGAGCTCCTGAAGCTGAAAAGAGGCTGTGAAGGCTGTGAAATTCTGGATTCTATTGAACCCTTTATTACGGTACTGAACAGGCTTTCTTCCAAAATGTCCGAATATCTTGATGAACATTCCGATGGCCCTGTCCGGGAAGAAATTCTTCAGTTCTATTTTCAGGTTTCCCGTTTTCTTACCATTTATGACCTTGTGGATCAGAACTATGCTGTATATGACGAAATTGAAGCAGACGGCAGTTTTATGCTGAAACTTTTCTGTGTAAATCCGGCGACAAATCTTGCGACATGTATGGAGCGGGGGAAAGCCTCCATCCTTTTTTCAGCCACATTTCTTCCGATTCAGTATTATAAGAGCCTCCTGGGGGGCACAGATGAAGACTTTGAAGTATATGCAAACAGCATATTTGATCCATCCAGATGCGGCCTGTTTATCGGTACGGATGTGACCAGCAGATATACAAGGCGCAGCGAACTGGAGTATGACCGTATTGCAGCATATATTCATCAGATTATTTCTGCCAGAAAAGGCAATTATCTTGTCTTTTTCCCTTCCCATCAGTTCCTGGAGCAGGTGGGAAAAATATATGAGGAAAAATTCATGAATCCGGATCAGACGGAACTGGTGCTGCAGCAGGCATATATGTCGGAAGAGGACAGAGAGACATTTCTGGGGAAATTTACGCAGGGGAATCAGATTGATCTGTCAGAAGTTATCCACATGAATATGGAAGTTGTGGATAACCGGAATATTCTGGGATTATGTGTGATGGGAGGCATCTTCAGCGAGGGGATTGATCTTAAGAATGACAGTCTGATTGGCGTAATTGTTGTAGGAACAGGGCTTCCGCAGGTATGCAATGAAAGAGAGATACTGAAGGCTTATTTCGATGAAGCAGGCAGGAACGGTTTTGATTATGCTTACAGGTATCCTGGAATGAATAAGGTGCTGCAGGCTGCAGGAAGGGTAATCAGGACTGAAACAGACATCGGAATTGTGGCACTTCTGGATGAACGTTTTCTGCAGCGTGGATATCAGCAGCTTTTTCCACGAGAATGGATCAGTTACAGAGAAATATCGACTGAAACAGTCAAAAATGAGTTAAATACCTTTTGGAACAGATAAAATCAGAGAAACAGGAATGATTATTACAAGTTATGTAAACTAAAAAGACATAAAATTCTATTAGAGTTACATAATGTATTAGAACATATAGTTATGTAAACTGAATCGAAACGATAAATTGTATGAATTGTTAAAAAAATTACACTCATATAGAAACAAAATGACTCTTGAAACAAGTGAAATGACACATGTGTACATGTGGATAACTCGGTGGAAAATGGGGATTAGTTAGTAAAATGATTTCTGAAACCGCGCTGAAGGCGGAGATAATGATATGTCGAAAAAAAGTATTTTTAGGAATGAAATACAAAGGTGGAACTAGAGTAGTCAATAACTTTATGTAAACCTATATCTGGGTGACAATAATGTCATAAAAATTGGGGGAATAATTATAAAAAGCCAAAAACAGCGATTTTTTGCTGCTTTTGGCTTTTTGATTCTGCTTTTTCCAGAAAATGATAAATTTCAGGTACGCATTGCATCTGCCAGGGATTTCTGAGAAATCACAGCAGAGTGGAGAAGAACAATCTCACCCTTTGTGTGTTGTTTTACGCTATACAAAGCATTGTCCGCAGTGTACATATAATCCCATAGCTTATTTTCTTCTTTGGGAATGGAGTTACGGATTCCCTGAGATACAGTAACGCAGGAACTGGACTTGGAACCCTGGTGAGGAATGGAGAGATCATGAATCCTGTTTCGGAGGCTGGCTGCCAGCGAAGTTACTTCATCGTCAGCCATTCCCTCATATATAATGACAAATTCATCACCGCCATATCGTGCACTGTAAACATTTGCATGGCTCTGGGTCAACAGACGGATCTGTTCAGAAATCTGTTGCAGGCAGACATCTCCAGCCTGATGACCATAAGTATCGTTATATTCCTTGAAATAGTCAATGTCCAGAATTTCTACTGCCAGAGAAGTCTGATTCTGAAATGCCCTGTCAAATGCCTGATCAGAAAAGCGATTCAGATGATATCTGTTTGGCAGTCCTGTCAACTGATCATATTCGGCCTGACGGATGAGCCGCAGATTCTCCTGTTGGATTTTTTCCTGCGAAGCGCGCATTTCTTCCATTGAACGCCTGATGTCAATGGAAAATTTGTATGAAACTGCTTCACTGAGCTTTAGCTGCATGGAAAGTTTATAATACAGATCAGCGGATTCCAGACGTTTTTTCTCAAGGCCTGCCTGTGTATAATACTCAATTTTAAACTGAGTAATCTGAATCTCTATGCTTGGTACATTCAGACTGCTGAGAGATGGTTCTGTCAGCTGCAACAGTTTTCTGGTACTTTCCAGATCACCGATTTCCAGCAGAAACAGGCCGATATCGCAGATATCTTCTACCAGATCGGCGTATCCGTGAAAACCCTTAAGCAGATTCAGAAGATTACGTATTTCAGCATCCCTTTCCTGAAAAAGCTCAGAATAATGTAAAACCTTGATCTGGAGTACAGAAAGAAGGAGTTCATCATTCACATCCTTTGGTTGTGGGAATTTTTCCCAGATACGGCAGGCTTTTTTCAGGCAACTTCTGGCTTTTTCCAGATGACGGTTCTGTTTCAGATAGTAATTGCCTTCCATGGTATAGCACAGGAGCATATCACGGAAGTACATCTGATCATCCGGATAGCGCTGAATATCTGCAATAGCATCTTTCAGGTAATGCAGAGCCTCGGTATAGTCACCAAGATCGGCATAGATATGTCCGATATTGGAATTTACAACACCTCGCAGATTGGATTCATCGTTGCTGTTGCAATAACGCAGCGCGGTCATGAGATAATCCATTCCCAGAGACATGGTGCCATGAAGCAGGGCATCGATGCCAAGAAGGTTGTAGCATTTTCCCAGAAGTGAAAACTCGGAAGCAAGCTGGAGATGTTCCATTGCTTTTACCAGAACGGATTTGAATTTATCATGATCGAGAGAAAAGGTATAATAGGCTTCTGCAAGATAATAGTAGGTAAAACCGAGAAGCGCATCATCCTGAATCTTTTTGGCCTCTTTTAAAAGATGGTCTGCTGTCTTGACAATGCTTGGGTCATATTTTCCACGTTTAGCAAAAAGCTCTTCGATCAGACGTTGCACATGGTTGTCATATTTTCGTACATTCACTGCGGCGTATTCTCCTATCAGTTGTACATTTTTTTGTATTATTCTTTCATGTAAGCACTAACATCATACTACATCCTTTTTTAATTTAAAAGAAATATTTCTAAGGGAAAAAAAGAAAATCGCACCATACTGGTATGATAAAAAAATAATATTCTGGCACTGTTAAAGAGACCACTCCTGATTATACTGTTACTAAGGACAAATTAAAAAAGCATGGATGACAGATACGCACATGTCACAGGAGGGAAGCTTATGAACAAGTCAGCAGAAACTGTTCTGCCGGGAGGGAAACAGACAGAACGTCAGCAGGATCAGACACTTAGAAAAATTGTATTTGCAGGTATTTTTGCGGCGCTTACCTATGTTGTATTTACGTTCCTTTCCATTCGGGTTCCGACACCGGGAGGGCAGGTATCCATTCATCTGGGCAATGCGTTCTGCGCGCTCGGAGCGCTCCTTCTTGGCAGTATGTATGGCGGACTTGGCGGGGCAATCGGCCTGACCATTGCAGATCTGATTGATCCGGTATACATTGTGGAAGCACCGATCACTTTTTTGATCAAACTGACAATGGGAATTATTGTTGGTATGATTGCACACAAAGTAGGGCATATTTCAACAGAAACGGATCATGCGAAGGTTCTGAAATGGACAATTATTGCAACTGTGGCCGGAATGCTGTTTAATGCAATCGGAGATCCTGGACTTCGTTATTTCTATAAAATACTGATTCTGGGAAAGCCGGCAGCAGAAGTTACATTTGCTATTAATTTTGGCGTTACGCTTTTGAATTCAGTGGTATCCGCATTTGTTTCCGTGATTCTGTATATGGCACTTCGCGTGCCGCTTAAGAAGGCAGGACTGTTTTTCAGGCTCTGATTCTTTCATGGAAATGCTTGACAAGAATTCGCTTTCTGCCTATTATGAAAAGCAAAGTAAAAAGATAAAGGTTGTGACAAAGAGGAGTACATGCAGAGCGTCATTTCAGAGAAAGTCTTCGGGTACCGGAAAGCCGGACCCGCTGCGAGAAGACTGTGACAGAATGTATGGAAGGTAGCTTTGGAACCGGAAGCTGAAAAAGAAGTGTTGCACTGCAGGCAGAAGATCGGTGCAGACTTAAGTAAGTATCCCCGTTTCATCCGCGTTACAGGATGTACCATGATGCAGCAGACAGCGGGCATGATGGAATAAGACAGTCTGAAGTGATCGGATCTGATTACGGAGACTGTAAATTAAGGTGGTACCGCGTATCATACGCCCTTAACTGAAGAAATTCAGTTAAGGGCTTTTTTATACGGAACCTGCGTAGAAAAGAGAGGTAAAATATGAAGAAAGAACTCGCAAAGACCTACGATCCCAAGGGTATTGAGGATCGCCTTTACAGCAAGTGGGAAGAAAAAAAGTACTTTCATGCGGAAGTGGACGAAACAAAGAAACCTTTCACGATTGTCATTCCGCCGCCGAATATTACCGGTAAGCTTCATATGGGACATGCACTGGACAATACCATGCAGGATATCCTGATCCGCTGGAAGAGAATGCAGGGCTATAATGCACTCTGGCAGCCGGGTACCGATCATGCCAGCATTGCGACGGAAGTCAAGATCATTAATGAACTGAAAAAGGAAGGTATTGACAAGCATGACCTTGGACGTGACAAGTTTCTGGAACGTGCATGGGAATGGAAAAAGGAATACGGCGGACGTATTATTCAGCAGCTGAAAAAGCTGGGTTCATCCTGTGACTGGGACAGAGAACGTTTCACCATGGATGAAGGCTGCAATAAGGCGGTTACTGAAGTATTTATCAAGATGCATGAAAAAGGATATATCTATAAGGGCAGCCGTATTGTCAACTGGTGTCCGGTCTGCAATACCTCCATTTCCGATGCGGAAGTTGAGTATGAGGAACAGGCAGGTCATCTGTGGCACATCAAATATCCGCTGATCGAAGAAGATGGAAGTGTCAGCACCACAAAGTTCATTGAGTTTGCGACGACGCGTCCGGAGACCATGCTCGGAGACTCTGCTGTTGCTGTAAATCCTGACGATGACAGATATAAGGATATGGTCGGCAAAGAGGTAATGCTTCCTATTATAAATCGCAAGATTCCGATCATTGCCGACAGTTATGTGGATATGGAATTCGGTACAGGTGTTGTTAAAATCACACCGGCACATGACCCGAACGATTTTGAAGTCGGAAAGCGTCATAACCTTCCGGAAATCAATATCCTGAATGATGATGCTACAATTAATAAGAATGGCGGAAAATATGAAGGACTTGACCGTTATGAGTGCCGTAAGCAGATTGTGGCTGAGCTTGACAGCATGGGCCTTCTGGTTCGTATTGAAGACTATTCCCATAATGTAGGAACACATGACCGCTGCCATACAACCGTAGAACCGATGATCAAGAAACAGTGGTTCGTTAAGATGGACGAACTGATAAAACCTGCGGTAAAGGCAGTTCAGGACGGCGAGATCAAACTGATTCCGCCGAGAATGGATAAGACCTATTTTAACTGGACAGACAATATCCGTGACTGGTGTATTTCCAGACAGCTCTGGTGGGGACACAGAATTCCTGCCTATTACTGTGAAGACTGCGGCGAAGTGGTTGTAGGACGTGAAATGCCGGATAAGTGCCCGAAGTGCGGATGCACGAGATTCAGGCAGGACCCGGATACGCTTGATACCTGGTTCTCTTCAGCGCTTTGGCCGTTTGAAACACTTGGCTGGCCGGAGAAGACAAAGGATCTTGAGTATTTCTTCCCGACAGATGTGCTGGTTACCGGTTATGATATTATCTTTTTCTGGGTTATCCGTATGATCTTCTCAAGCTATGAGCAGATGGGAACATATCCTTTCAAGACTGTTCTGTTTCATGGACTTGTGAGGGATTCACAGGGACGCAAGATGAGCAAGTCCCTCGGAAACGGAATTGATCCGCTGGAAGTCATTGACCAGTACGGCGCAGATGCGCTTCGTCTGACACTGATCACAGGAAACGCACCCGGTAATGATATGCGTTTCTATAATGAAAGAGTTGAGAACAGCCGTAACTTTGCCAATAAGGTATGGAACGCTTCCCGGTTCATCATGATGAACATGGGTGAGAATGAGAAGTCCGCAATTCATCAGCCGATGCCGGCAGGACTTGAGCCTGTGGATCACTGGATTCTGTCAAAGCTTAACCGGACGATCAAGGATGCCACCGAAAATATGGATCATTTCGAACTGGGTATTGCAGTGCAGAAGGTTTATGATTTCATCTGGGATGAATTCTGCGACTGGTACATTGAAATGGTGAAGCCAAGGCTCTACAATTCGGATGATCAGACTTCTCATGCTGCAGCGATGTGGACATTGCAGACGGTTCTGATCAATGCATTAAAGCTCCTGCACCCGTATATGCCGTTCATTACCGAGGAAATCTTCTGCACCATGCAGGATGAAGAGGAATCCATCATGATTTCTTCCTGGCCGGTATATCAGGAGGCATGGAATTTTGCACAGGATGAAAAAGAAATTGAAACCATCAAGGAAGCAGTCCGCGGAATCCGTAACGTACGTACACAGATGAACGTTGCTCCTTCCCGTAAGGCCAAGGTATATGTGGTCAGTGAGAAGCAGGAACTGCTGGAGATCTTTAAGACCGGCAAGCTGTTTTTTGAGAGCCTTGCCTATGCTTCTGAATCCATCTGCCAGATGGATAAGACCGGCATTGCTGATGATGCCGTAACGGTAGCCATTCCGGATGCAACAGTTTATATTCCGTTTACGGATCTGGTGGATCTGTCTGCTGAAATTGAACGTCTGCAGAAGGAAAAGGTGCGTCTTGAAGGCGAGCTGAAGAGATCCAGAAACATGCTCAGTAATGAGAAGTTCATTTCCAAGGCTCCTCAGGCAAAAATTGATGAAGAGAAGGAAAAACAGCATAAATATGAGCAGACTTATGCACAGGTGGAAGAACGCCTTGCACAGCTGCGCAGATAAGAATAATTACTGATGGCAGATCTGCAGACAGGAAAGAAAAACCGTCAGGAAAGCATGCGCCATGCAGCCGGAGTTACTGCATGGCGTTTTGCAGATCATACAGATGCAGGGCAGCAGGTGAAATATGGCGAGCTGCCGCATCGAAAGGACCATCATGAAAGACGCAGTGACTGAGAAAATGATACAGTCTGTCAGAGAAAAATATAATAAAGGAAAGCTGACAGTATCTGATTGCGGACAATTCCTGAATGAAATACCGAGATTTACCCGAAAGCATGCGCTTGAAGATACACGCAGATTTTTGGATGACATGGGTGCACCGGATCAGAAGATGAAGATCATCCATGTGGCAGGAACGAATGGCAAGGGAAGCGTATGTGCATATATGGACTCTATTCTGCGGACAGCAGGGTACACAACGGGAATGTTTACATCGCCTCATCTGGTCAGTATTACAGAACGGTTCCGGATTAATGGAGAGGTAATCAGCGAAGAGCTGTTTCTATCTTCTTTTATCCAGGTACTTGAGCAGATGCCGGATGATGCACATCCGGATTATTTTCCGACTTTTTTTGAATTTCTTTTCTTCATGGCAATGGTGCTGTACCGGGATCATCCGGTGGATTATCTGATTCTGGAAACAGGACTTGGCGGGAGACTGGACGCCACAAACAGTATCAGAAACCCAAAGATCTGCGTGATCACGGAGATCGGGATGGATCATATGCAGTATCTGGGAAATACGATTGAAGCCATTGCGGGAGAAAAAGCCGGAATTATCAAAAAAGGAGTTCCGGTTGTTTTCTGTGACAGAAGAAGTGAGAGCAGCAATGTTATTCTGAAAAAAGCGGCAGAAATGAGCGCAGATGCGTACAGGGTATCCGGGGAGAATATTACGGATGCTATGGTCCGGAGTCTGCCGGATGGGAATAAATGCATTGATTTTTCCTATGAATCCCGCTATGATAAGTATGTTGGTCTGGCTGTGTCCACACCAGCGATATATCAACTGGAAAATGCCGCATTAGCGATAAGCGCAGCAGAGCTGCTGATAAAACAGGGCGCAGAAATTACGCAGCAGGATATCCGTAAGGGAATCTTTGCCACACACTGGGAAGGCCGCATGGAACGGATTAAGCCCTGGTTTTATGTGGATGGTGCGCATAATGAAGATGGTATGGAAGCATTTCTGGACAGCGTCAGAATGATTGACTGTACAGGTCACAGATTTCTTCTGTTTGGCGTGGTTGGAGATAAACAGTATTCACAGATGATCGGACGGATTCTGGAAAGCGGATTGTTTGACCGGATTGCGGTAGCTGCGCTGTACACGGAACGGTCAGTTTCGGAGGATGAGCTTGAGCGCACCTTTCTGGCACAGAGTGCAGAAAGCAGAACGCAGCAGATTCGCTTTTTTGCGGATGTCAGGTCTGCATATGCATGGACCTACGCAAACAGAGAGCAGAATGATCTGGTATTCGCGGCAGGGTCATTGTATCTGGCAGGGCAGATTCTGGCAGATCAGCAGAAGTGAGAGCTTTATGCAGTAGGAGGAGTTTATGATTAATTTTGAAGAAGAACTGAAAAAATTTCACCCCAGTCTTGAGATTGAGGATGCAGAAGAGATGATTTATAATCAGGATCTTGACGATATGGCAGATGTACTTGTCAGATTGCTTAAGGATGCCGGCACAGGAGAAAGTGACAGACATCAGACGGTAAGACCGGACAGCAGAACACCAAGAAACTGAGCGGGGAGTAATTTTGCCATGAAATGTTATCATTGCGGCTGTGATCTGACAGAAAAGGACTATTGTCCGAACTGCGGCACAGATGTTTCTTTATATAAAAAACTGATGAGTCTTTCCAACCTTTATTATAATGAGGGACTGGAGAAAGCAGGAGTCAGAAATCTGACCGGTGCAGTGGAAAGTCTGCATCAGAGTCTGAAACTGAATAAAAGTAATATCGAGGCAAGGAATCTTCTGGGACTTGTCTATTATGAAATGGGAGAAGTTGTCGCAGCACTCAGTGAATGGGTAATCAGCAAGAACCTTGATGCAGAGAACAACATTGCGGATGATTACATGAATGAGCTGCGCAATAACCCGACACGTCTGGATACCATGAATCAGACGATGAAAAAATATAATGTTGCACTGAAGTACTGCCACCAGGAGAGTCTTGATCTGGCAGTGATTCAGCTGAAAAAGGTTCTGTCCATGAACCCGAACTTTATCCGTGCACATCAGCTGCTGGCGCTGTTGTATCTGAACAGCGGGAATTATCCGAAGGCAGAACGGGAACTGCAGAAATGTGCAAAGATTGATACCGGAAATACGCTTACACAGCGTTATCTGATGGAAGCACAGCATATGCAGATTCCGGGGGAGGATGAGGCCAAGCACATTTCGGAGATCCCTTCATCCAAAGAGGTAGTGCAGTACAGAAGCGGAAACGAGACGATTATTCAGCCGGTACACAGTATGCAGCCAAAGGGCGCAGTTTCGATGCTCAGTATCGGAATCGGTGCGGTACTTGGGATTGCAATTGCGTGCTTTCTCATACTGCCAGCCCGGATTCAGGCAATTAACAGCAGCAATAAGGACAGGATTACGGCAATCAGTGAGGAATCTGATTCCAAATCGGCACAACTGACGGAGTATGAACAGCAGATTGCAGATCTGACCAGGGAAAAGAAAACGCTGCAGTCACAGATTGATTCCTATCAGGGAACTGACAGTACAGTGGACTCCATGAATGCGCTGATGGCAGCGACCAGTACCTATCTGACAGGCGGAGCGTCGGATATTCAGACAATTGCAGGATATCTCGAACATGTAAATCCGACCAAGATGGGAGCATCCGCAACGGCTGAATTTACGGAACTGTATAATTCGCTGATTAAACTGGTGGGACCGAGACTGGCATCCATGTATTACAGAACCGGTTACTCAGCGTACAGAGATAAGGATTACGATACCGCAATTACAGATCTGACAGCGGCATATCAGTATGACAGTACCAATGGAGATGCATTGTTCTATCTTGCAAACTGTTATTATGAAAAAGGAAATACAGATCAGGCCAAGAAGATTTACGATCAGGTAATCAATGATTTCCCGGGAACCAGAAAGGCCAGCAATTCAGAGGCAAAGATTGCGGAAATCAATAATGCAGCCAACTGATGAAAAGAGGTAATGAAGGGTGGCACGTGAAATGGTATTTAAAATGGAACGGCCAGGACTTCTTAAAGAAGGGGATCATATCACAGTGACGGAGGGGGTACTTCCCAGTAACTATTATTATACAATTGATCCGTCACTTGCAATGTCGGCCAATTATCCATTCAGAGAGCGTATGCTTGAAAAAGAGGGTATTGTAACGGAAGTTGTTGAAAATGCCAGAGGATATTACGTGAAAGCGGTCTTTGGCGGCGACAGCGGTAAACAGTAAACAGCAGAGTTCAGGAGGAGATCAGACATGGAAAAAGTATCTACAACAAAAGCACCGGCAGCAATCGGCCCTTATTCACAGGGAATCAAGGCAGGAGATTTTCTGTATGCCTCAGGACAGATCCCGATCAATCCTGCAAATGGAGAAATTGAAGGAGAAGATATTACAGCGCAGACTGATCTGGTATGCAGGAATATCGGCGAGATTCTGAAAGCAGCAGGAAGTGATTATGAGCATGTAGTCAAGACAACCTGTTTTCTTGCAGAAATGTCGGATTTTGGCGCCTTTAATACAGTTTATGAAAAGTATTTCACGGGAAAGCCGGCCAGAAGCTGTGTTGCTGTGAAACAGCTGCCTAAAAATGTTCTCTGTGAAGTTGAGATTATTGCTTATCTTGGAAAGTAAGAACCTGATTTCAGACACCGGACATGGGGATAAAATGAAACGAAACGGAAAATACAGACTGCTGCCGCTGATCTGCATTGCAGCGATGCTCTGCACAGGCTGCAGCGGTTTTTCCAGCCGGAAAAATATTGATTCCGGGATGAATTACATTTCTGATCATGATTACCAGAATGCACTTACCAGCTTTTCGCAGGCTCAGCAACAGGGAGAGAATGAAAGGCTTGTTTTTCGTGGAATGGGAATTGCGTATCTTAAACTGGCACGCTATGAGGATGCTGCGGCAGCGTTTGAAAAGTCATTGTCTGCAAGCATCGGAATTGCAGATTCCATGGATTATGATACCAGTTATTATCTGGCAGAAGCGTTCTCGGAATCGGGAGCATATGATAAGGCAATTGAAGTGTATGATGCAATCCTCAATCTGCATGGAAAAGAGCGGAATGCATATTACCTCAGAGGTGTGACGAAACTGAAGAGCGGGGACAATGACGGAGCATCTGCAGATTTTACAAAGGCAATTGCACTGCAGCCAAAGGATTATGATCGTATGATCATGATTTATCAGGCACTTGCTGATTATGGAGAGCAGGATAAGGGAACAGCAATTCTGCAGTCTGCAATGCAGCAGGGCAGCAGCTCCATGAGCAATTTTGAAAAAGGGCAGATTTCCTATTATCTTGGAAATAATGCAGATGCACAGAACTATCTGGAAGAAGCACGCAGCGAAAAAGGAAATTCGGACAATGCATCAGTGATTCTGCTGCTGGGGCAGACAGGAGAGAAACAGGGCGACTATAATTATGCAGTAAGTGTGTATAAGTCGTTTTTACAGGATAATCCGGAACATGCAGATGTGTATAACCGTCTTGGAATCTGTGAAATGAAGATGGGAAGTTATGAAGCTGCAGTTGCTGATTTTGAAGCCGGACTGGCACTGAAAGATGTTTCGGTGAATCAGGCACTGATGCGGAATGAGATTACGGCGTACGAATATGCCGGGAACTTTGATCAGGCCAAAACACTGATGGCATCCTATGAAAAAGTTTATCCACAGGATGCCGAAGCAGCAAGAGAAGAAATATTTCTTTCTACACGATAGGAAAAACAAAATTACAGAACAGGCGGATGGTCAGTGCAGATCATCTGCGGAATTCATGTCTTCAGCACCAAAACCGATATCCTGTGTATTTACGGTACGGCGGCGCATTCTGCATTTTTCAGATGCCTGCAGGATAAAATCCTTGATCTCAGATCCGTGCCGGATATTTTTCATGACGATTGTACGGTCGGTAACGTCTGATGTGAAGCAGGTAACGGTCGAAAGGTGAAAAATCCGCTGTAACAGATTTTTTGAAAGCTCTACATCACTGATCCGGTACATGTAACAGTCATTTTCCTTTATGTTCAGAAGACCTGTAACAATAACGAGATCGGCTTCGTATATTCTGAAATGCGTGAAAGGCCAGGGAATACCAAAGAACAGAAGCCTTGTTGTCTCTTTATAAATCAGATCTCCCTTTGCCAGTACGTTGGAACGGTCAGTTGTTTCTTTTTCAGTCATACGGTTCATACCTCCATGGCGTTTCTGCCGGAATAATCAATATAAATTTTATGATAATGGAAAATTAATGAAAAGTAAATAGTGTCAGATTGACATTGACTGACAGGGAAATTATAATTCCTTTTAACAGGCGGTCAGGGCCTGCAGAGGAAAAATCATATATGGAAGAATCTGTATATAAAAAAGTTTTAAACGAAATGATGAACGATCCGCGAATCCGGAGTATGCAGCAGTATCCGCAGCATGGTTCGTGCAATACCTATCAGCATAGCGTATATGTAGCGGAGGATGCATATCGTATCGCAAAATTTCTGCATATGCATGTCAGAGAAACTGAGCTGGCAAGAGGTGCCATGTTGCACGACTTTTATCTGTATAACATCAGAGAAAGCGGATTCAGTGCATGGAGGCACGGAACAGGTCATGCGCTTGTCGCATTGGAAAATGCAGAAGCCAATTATCACCTGACAGATCTGGAGAAGGATATCATCTATTCACATATGTGGCCGCTCAACATTACGCATCTTCCGCATTACAGGGAAAGTATACTTGTCGGAACTGCAGATAAATATACAGCCTGCAGAGAAAGAGCACGCCAGTGGAGAGAGAGCCTGACAGCCATATGGCATTTCCTGCAGGAAAAAATGAAAAAATAAGAAACTGAAAAATGAGGAGAAAATATGAATCAGCGTGCAATTGCACTTTGGGGAGAAGAAGAATATGACTATCCGATGGCATACGGTTTTATGCCAAATATTGTACCTTATCTGCATGAAGGCGAAAAAGTAAGACCCTGCGTTCTGGTTGTACCGGGCGGAGGTTACTGTTTTGTAGCTCCATCTGAAGGCGAACCGGTGGCAGATCGTTTCTGGGATAAAGGATATCAGACTTTTGTCCTGACTTACACGGTGAACATGCTGTTTAATGCACCGCTGAAGGATCAGGCACTGAAGGATATCTCCAGAGCGATCCGCATCATCAGAAAGAATGCGGAAAAATGGCATATTGATCCGGATAAAATATATATCTGCGGTTTTTCAGCGGGTGGTCATCTCTGCGCAGATTCCTGCGTTCACTTTATGGAAGCAGAAGATCCGAATCCGCAGTATAAGAATATTTCGGCACGTCCTGATGCTGCAATTCTTTCATATCCGGTGATTACATCCGGCGAATATGCGCATCAGGATTCGTTCCGTGCACTTCTGGGGAGTGATATTTATGAGCAGCAGGACGAAAGCAGCAGAAGGCTGCTGCATCATGCATCTCTGGAAACACAGGTCAGCGGGCAGACGCCGCCCTGCTTCCTGTGGCATACGGCAACAGACGGGCTTGTTCCCATGGAAAATACATTGTTGTTTGTCCATGCACTGAAGGAACACGGTATAACCTTTGCCATGCATGTTTTTTCAAAGGGAAACCACGGACTTTCAATTGCTGATTCATCTTGGGCGCATGGAAGAGTGGGAGAAACATATTGTCTGGAGCAGAGCATCAAAGTGGCGCAGGCAATCAGGGAAGATCGTATTATGCTGCCGCTTGAGAGCAAAAAGGCATTCCTGGAATCTTTCCATGAAGTCCCGACGCAGGAGGATCTGCAGCTTAATATACCGAATCCTGAAGTCGCAGTATGGCCGGAACTGGCGGATGAGTGGCTTACGAGTATCGCAGAATAATCACATGACAGCAGTTCTTTGAGGGGAAAAAGTTATGGCGACGGGGATAAATGAAACAATCAGCAGAATTTTTGACACATTCTCTGTTGTTTCAAAAAGCAGATATTCAGTAGTGTACGACATCTTTCATCATTATGCCAGATGGTCTGTAAATGCAGTAGAGTATTTTGATCTTCCGGGAGAATATGTCAGTAAGGCGGATGAAGCCTGGGAACAGAGAATTCATCCGCAGGATCTGGAGAATTATCGTGCGAGATTCAGAGATCTTCTGACCGGAATTGCACAGGAGCAGCCATTTGAGTATCGGATAAAAAACAAAAGCGGCGAATATATTGCCTGTTCCAGCAGAGCGGCAATTATCAGGGACTATTCCGGTAAACCGGCTTATCTTGCTTTTTCTATTATCAATCAGGGCGTAGTTACCAATACGGACCCTATTACCAGAGCAGAAAATCTGTATGAATTTTATAATCTACTGAGAAAGCGGAAAGCCAGAAAGCAGAAGAGTATTGTTCTGCTGATTGATGCGATCCGCTTTGATGATATTAATCGCAGTTATGGATACATGTTTGGAAATGATGTGCTTAAGGCAATGGCAGAGTTGCTGTCAAATCTGACCAGAAATCAGGGAGATGTTTACCGTGCGGACGGAACCGGTCTGATTTTTTCTTCGGAAACGCTTTCTCTTGATGAAATCAGAAAACTGTATGCCAGAATGCGCACAGAAATGAAAAATGCGTTTTATGTGTCCGGAACGAGAGTAACTGTATCAATTGCCGGTGGTGTAGTGCTTGCGGATAACTTTGATATTGACGAGCACGTGATATATACCAATGCAAAGTATGTGCTGGAAATTTCCAGAGAACGAAATCATGGAGGACTGGTAATCTATCATAATGAGAACCAGGATAAGAGCAGCAGGAGGCTTGAACTTGCAGATACACTTCGAACAGATATTGCGAATCGGTGTACAGGGTTTTATCTGTGCTATCAGCCGGTGATATCGGCAGCGGATAATGTACTGTCCGGTGCAGAAGTGCTTCTGCGCTGGAATAAAGCGCCGTTTGGAGAACTGATGCCGGATGAGTTTGTGCCATGGCTGGAAAATGACAGTTCCTTTTTTGAACTTGGCAACTGGATTCTGGAGCAGGCATTTACAGAAACCAGTGAACTGCTGGCAAAAAATCCGGATTTTATGCTGGGAATCAATCTGACATATATGCAGCTTGAACGAAGCGAATTTCGTACGGCACTGATGCAGATCTTTCGAAGAACAGGATTTCCGGCAAGAAATCTGACGATTGAATTGACCAGAAGATGCAGGCTGATGAGTAATGAACATCTGAAAAGTCAGGTGGATTTTCTGAAAGCATGTGGCTGCAAAATTGCAGTAGATGTAGATGATTTTGCAGCGCTCGACCTCATACGGATTCTTCCGGTTGACAGGGTAAAGCTGGATCGCAAATTTGTAAGCGTGATTGAAAACAGCCAGGTGGATCAGTATATGGTGGAAGCAATTACCGGTTTTGCGGGAAATATGAATATCAGGATTACCATGACCGGAGTTGAGGATGAGCAGAAAATGCTGTTTATCCGTGACAGGTATCCGGCAGACAGCTTCCAGGGGTTTTATTATTCCAGACCGGTCAGAATCGGGGAAATGAGATATATTCAGATGAGCGGGTGGAAAAAGTGATTTCCGTTGACAATTAAACCGGTGCATGTATATACTTGGTAAAACGGTTTATAAAAATCAAGGGAGAATCCAGAATGACAATCAAGGAAATTGCGAGACTGTGCAATGTTTCTCCGGCAACAGTGTCCAATGTAATCAATGGTAAACATAAAGCGGGAAACGAAACGGCGCAAAGAATTCTGGATGTAATCAGGGAACAGGATTACCATCCCAATCAGATTGCACAGGGGCTGCGAAGACAGTCCACGAAGATGGTAGGACTTCTGGCGGAAGATATGACCATGTTCTGTACACCGTTGATCATTGATGGAATCATGCGGTTCTGTGAGGACAATGGCTATAATGTGATTCTTGAAAATATGAGGCTATATGCAAGATGGCAGGACAGTTGGTTCCATAATAACCAGAAATATCAGTCGGTACTGCAACCGGCACTGAAGGAACTGATGTCGCTTCGTGTTGACGGAATGATCTATATTGCAGGACATGAGAGAATTGTAGAAGGTTTTGAAGAAACGGATATTCCCATGGTGGCAGCGTATACCTATACAACAACACACAGAATTCCGGCAGTTGTGATTGATGATGAAAAGGGCGGCTATGACATTACCAGTTATCTGATCAGTATGGGACATCGTAAAATCGGGGTACTGGCCGGAGAAATTGATAATCTGCATACGCAGGCGCGTATCAGAGGCTATCAGAAAGCTTTATTTGAGAACGGAATTCTCTGTGATCTGAGTCTGATTCATTATGGTGCATGGAACCGACAGGGCGGATATGAGGCTGCAGGATATTTTGAAAACAGAGATATTACAGCCATGCTTTGCTTTTCAGATCAGATTGCAGGCGGTGTATATGATTATATGCATGAGCATCACATAGAGATCGGACGTGATATATCAGTTGCAGGATATGATGATCAGACAATGGCAGAGTATCTTTATCCCAGCCTGACTACCATGCAGCTGCCCCTGTTCGATATCGGATACCATGCAGCACAGAAACTGGTAGGCGTTCTGTCCGGGGATCCTGTCAGAGAGGACGATATAGAGCGGCTGCCATGCAAATTGCTGATTCGCAGCTCAGTTACCAGAATCAGTAGCTGATCAGATTTTTTCATAATGATTATCAGATGAGGTGCGTTTGTATGCATCTCATTTTTTTGTACAAAATATAGCATGAAACGTTTAACTACGTAGAAAAAATCAGACAATAATGCATAATACCAGCAATATGAAGCATAAATACGATTATAAGAGATTAATTCTATTGACTTTTCATAATTCTGAGTATATCATTTTTAATGTAAGGTAAATCGATTTATAAAAGTGGAGTAAAAAACAATTACAGGGAGGGTAAAATGAAGAAGAAAATCGTATCAGTACTGTTATGCATGGTAACAGTAACTTCCATGCTCGGGGGCTGTGGAAGCGCAGGAACGCAGTCGGGGGCGGCAGCTTCAGATACAGCGAAGGAGGCGGTGGCCGGAGCATCCAAGTCAGCAGATAGTGCATCAGCGGTAAGCGCAGATGCATCAAGCGGATCATCGGCACTTTCAGCAGATGCACAGCAGGCAATTGCAGACCGTAAGGCAAAGGCACAGAAAGACGGAAAATATGAGAAAATCGTTGTTTCCTTTTTCGACTGGACCGGAAAGCCGGCGGGCCTTGACCGAATCAATGCAGATATCTGCAAGTATACAGAAGACGCACTTGGGCTTGATGTAGAACTGCAGATTATTGATTCAGCAGCATACGGGGATGATATGAAGCTGATGCTTTCATCCGGAGAACAGGTAGATCTTTTTTCCACCTGTGCACTTGGCTACAATGTATGCATTAACAATGGATATGTAATGGATCTGGAAGAAGACGATCTGTTATCAAAATATGGCACGGGCATCTCTGCTGCAGTACGAAAGGATTATCTGGATGCCTGCAGAGTCGGCGGGACATTATATGGTATTCCTCCGATCAAGGATTATGCAATACAGACTGCTGCAGTGTGCATCGGACAGGAATATCTGGATGGAATCGGGTATGATTACAGTTCCCTGCAGGCAGATAATCTGGGATATGCCAAGGTAACCTGGGATGATATCAACGGAATTTTCAAGCAGCTTCACACCAAATATCCGGATAAGTTCGTAATGGCAATTCAGGATAACGGATTAAGCCAGGGCAGTTCGGTTGATCCTGTCGGAGGCGATTATTACGGAGGACTTCTGGATCCGCAGAACAGTCTGAAGGTAGAAGATGTTTACACTTCAGATACTTTCAAGGAATGGTGCCAGAGGGCATATGACTGGAATCAGGCCGGCTACATTTCACAGGATGCACTGACAGATGACACCGGTGCTTCGGCAAAGGTAAAGTCGGGATCCTATATGGCAATGATGGCATGCAGCAAGCCTGGATATAAGACCCAGATTTCCGGAGAATGCGGACGGGATATGGCTGTGTTTGATGTAGGAAACAGTTTCATGAGTTCTTCTTCCGTATCGGCATTCCCGTGGTGTATCAATCAGAACACGGAGGATCCGGTGGCTGCGATGCAGGTACTCAATGCACTGTACAGTGATCCGGTGTTGTCCAATTATCTGTGTTGGGGCGAAGAGGGCAAAGAATATAAGGTAAACAGTGATACTTCCATTACTTATGCAGATGGTGTGGATGCCAACAATTCTCAGTACTATCCAAATGTACTCTGGATGATGCCCAATCCGTATGTTGCACATGTATGGCAGGGAGATCCGCTCGATATCGGACAGCAGATGGCTACATTTAATGACAGCTGCGAATGTAAGTCCAAGGCACTCGGATTCACATGGGATAACAGTGATGTATCAAGTGAATATACGGCATTGAAGAATGCATATGATCAATATGCACCGCAGGTGGTATTCGGATTTACGGCACCGGAGGAAGGAATCAAACAGCTTGATGATGCTTTGAAAGCTGCAGGTCTTGACGATTATATGGCTGCAAAGCAGGAAGCACTTGATAAATGGGCAAAAGAAAGCGGCGTTCAGTGAGAGGAAAACTGCTGATAGCGGTAATTTAGATCGAATTTTGCAGGATGTACGTCTTATCAGAGCGGGAGGGTGCCACTGGCATCCTCCTACTCAATATATATGTGAATAAGCAGTGTCAGGTGGTCAGGGAACACAATGAGGCTATGCCTGTTTATTCATGGAGTATGGAGGCTGTAGCGGTAACACTGAGATGAAAGCGGGAGAAAAAATGATGTCTGAACATAATAAATCTGCAGGGACTTTACACAGGACAGGAAAGAAGAAAGCGGTAAGGTATATTCCGCTTTATCTGATGGCATTCCCCGGGATGCTGTATCTGTTTGTCAATAATTACATGCCGCTGCCGGGACTTATTCTTGCATTTAAAAAATACAGTGCAAGAAAAGGCATTTTCGGCTCTAAGTTTGTCGGCTTTAAAAATTTCAAATATCTTTTTGCTACACAGGATGCATTTATCATTACCAGAAATACCATCTGCTACAATATTGTATTCATTATTGTGAATACCGTCTGCGCGATTTTTGTGGCAATCCTGCTGGCGGAAATGACATCGAAGGTAAAAAAACTCTACCAGTCACTGATTCTGCTGCCATACATGATTTCCATGGTAATTGTCAGCTATCTGGTGTTTGGATTTCTATCAACGGAAAACGGATTCTTCAATAATACAATTCTGAAAGCATTTGGCGCAGCACCGGTTTCCTGGTACATGGAAAAAAAGTACTGGCCGTTCATCCTTGTTTTTGTGAATACATGGAAATCCATCGGTTATAACTGTGTCATTTATCTGGCGACCATTCTGAGCTTTGACCGCAGTATCTATGAATCAGCAGCAATTGACGGAGCATCCAAATGGCAGCAGATCCGTAAGATTACGGTTCCTCTTTTAAAACCGACGATTATCATGCTGACGCTCCTTGCTGTCGGCAGAATTTTCTATTCTGATTTCGGACTGTTCTATCAGGTACCGCAGAATCAGGGCGCATTGTTCTCTGTTACCAATACAATTGATACCTACGTATACAGAGGACTTCTGGAAAGCGGTGATATGGCGATGTCTTCCGCTGCAGGTCTGTATCAGTCCATTGTCGGATTCATTCTGGTACTTGGAGCCAATCTTCTGGTACGTAAGATAGAACCGGACAGTGCACTGTTCTGAGAAAAGGCGGAGGAATACAGATGAAAACAAAAGATGAAAGAAGATTTCAGGTTCTGGCACATATTGTCCTGATTATATTATCATTACTGGCAGTCATTCCATTTTTTCTGCTGATCATATCTTCATTTACGGATAACAATACACTGATTGCAAACGGGTATTCCTTTACACCGGCCAAATGGAGCATTTATGCATATCAGTATATTTTCAAAACCGGTAATTCAGTATTGCATTCCTATGGAATATCCATTATGCTGACGCTTCTGGGAACCACGCTGGCACTTGCAATTACAACGCTTTTGGCCTATGCGCTTTCCAAGCCGGATCTGCCGGGCAGAAGGATACTGATGTTCCTGGTTTTTTTCACACTTCTTTTTAACGGAGGACTGGTACCAACCTATATTGTGTATACCAATATCTTCAATATTAAAAACACGTTCTGGTCTCTTCTGATCCCGGGGCTTATGATGAACGGCTTTAACGTGCTGCTGATGAAATCATATTTCAGTACAAGTGTACCGGGCGAAATCATGGATGCAGCCTATATTGATGGAGCGTCTGAGTTCCAGGCATTCGGACGGATTGCACTTCCGCTGGCCAAGCCGATTGTGGCGACAATCGGACTCTTTGCAGGGATTGCATACTGGAATGACTGGATGAATGGTTATATCTATCTGACGAAAAGAACAGATCTTTATTCTGTACAGAACCTGTTGAACCGGATGATGCAGAACATTCAGTATCTGTCACAGAACAGTGCACATATTCAGGATGCAGGCGTAGGACTGGCTTCCATTCCGTCGGTTTCGGTACGTATGGCAATGGCTACAGTCGGTGTACTGCCGATTCTCATCTGCTATCCGTTTATCCAGGGCAGCTTTGTCAAGGGAATTACGCTTGGCGGAGTAAAGGGATAAGGAAATACAGACAGTATGTTGTTGACAATGATTATCAATAAGATTATCATCAAATCGGATATCATCTTATTGATAATCATAATCAAAACATACGAGGCAAATATGACACTGAGAGAGTTGAAGACAGGACAATCTGCAACCGTAACGGTCGTCGGCGGAGAAGGCGCACTCAGGCAGCATTTTCTGGATATGGGGATTATTCCCGGAACCAGAGTGGTACTGACCAAGTTCGCACCGATGGGCGATCCGATGGAGCTGAATATCAATGGCTATGAGCTGACACTGCGGCTTGCGGATGCAGGCAGGATAGAGGTGGAGGACATTACGGACCGGGAAGCAGCAGAATGTGAAGTAAAGGCAGCTGCAGAACGGGCAGAAGGCAGAAATAAAGATAAAACAGCAGAAAACGCGGCACTGATTCCGCATCCCGGACTTGGTGAAGGCGGTAAATATCATGATAAAAAGGCGGAGCATCCGCTTCCCAAGGGAACGCCGCTGACTTTCGCACTCGCAGGCAATCAGAACTGCGGCAAAACCACTCTTTTTAATCAGATGACAGGCTCAAATCAGCATGTCGGAAATTTTCCGGGTGTTACGGTAGACCGTAAGGACGGCGTGATCAGGGGACAGGATAAGGCGCTGGTAACGGATCTTCCCGGTATTTATTCCATGTCTCCCTACAGCAATGAGGAAATTGTAACAAGGGAATTCATCCTGCGGGAAAAGCCCAAGGGAATTATCAATATTGTAGATGCAACCAATATCGAACGGAATCTCTTCCTGACCATGCAGCTCATGGAACTGGATGTGCCGATGGTACTGGCGCTGAACATGATGGATGAAGTGCGTGAAAACGGCGGAACCATCCGTGTCAATCAGCTTGAGGAACTGCTGGGAATACCGGTAGTGCCGATTTCAGCAGCGAAAAATGAAGGTATTGACGAACTGATCAGCCATTCCATTCATGTGGCAAGATATCAGGAAAGCCCGAAGCGACTGGATTTCTGTGATGAAAACGATCATGGCGGCGCAGTTCACCGCTGTATTCACGGTATTATGGATCTGATCGGGGATCATGCGGAAAAGGCCGGTATCCCTGTCAGATTTGCAGCCTGCAAACTGATCGAATCGGACCAGATGGTATTGAAACGGCTGGAACTGGATGAGAACGAACAGGAAATGCTGGAGCATATCATTACGCAGATGGAAAAGGAGCGCGGTCTGGACCGTGCGGCGGCAATTGCAGACATGCGTTATTCCTTTATCCGGAGAATCTGTGCACAGACGGTGGTAAGACCGCACGAGAGCAAGGAACATATCAGGAGCCGGAAGATGGATCAGGTTCTGACCGGAAAATACACGGCGATTCCCTGCTTTATCGGTATCATGGCACTCGTATTCTGGCTGACATTCAACGTGATCGGTGCTTTCCTGCAGAATCTTCTGGAGCAGCTGATTTCCTTCCTGACGACAGTAACGGACCATGCACTTGTGTCTGCAGGCGTCAATGGTGTACTGCATTCGCTGATCATCAACGGAATATTCAACGGGGTAGGGAGTGTCCTCAGCTTCCTGCCGATTATCGTGACACTGTTTTTCTTCCTTTCCATGATGGAAGACAGCGGCTATATTGCAAGAGTTGCGTTTGTCATGGACAAGCCGCTTCGTAAAATCGGACTCTCCGGCAGAAGTATTGTACCGCTCCTTGTCGGCTTCGGCTGTACGGTACCCGGCGTAATGGCGAGCAGAACCATGCCGTCAGAGCGTGACCGTAAGATGACGATTCTGCTGACGCCGTTTATGAGCTGTTCCGCAAAGCTTCCGATCTATGTGTTTTTTACCGCAGCATTTTTCCCTCATTCAGCAGGAATTGTGATGGTGGGACTGTATGTACTGGGCGTTCTGCTCGGCATTCTGATGGCGGTCATTTACAGAAAGACGCTCTTCCAGGGAGAAGCGGTTCCGTTTGTCATGGAACTTCCGAATTACCGTATGCCCGGTGCCAAAAGCGTAGGGCAGCTTCTCTGGGAGAAAGCAAAGGATTTTCTACAAAGAGCTTTTACCGTTATCTTTATTGCAACGATTATCATATGGTTTCTGCAGACATTTGATATGCATCTGAATGTAGTAAGCGATTCACAGAACAGTCTTCTGGCTATTCTGGCAAGTGTTCTTGCACCGATATTCCGGCCGTTGGGATTTGGAGACTGGAGAATCTCGACAGCGCTGATTGCAGGATTTATGGCAAAAGAAAGTGTAGTTGCAACGCTTTCCGTTCTGTTTGGCAGTACGGCGCAGCTCCTTGATACGATCACACCACTTGCAGCAGGGGCACTTCTGGTGTTCTGCCTTCTCTATACTCCGTGTGTTGCTGCAATAGCAGCAGTAAAAAGAGAACTTGGCAGTAAGTGGGCTGTTGCGATGGTAATCGGACAGTGTGTAATAGCCTGGATTGCTGCTTTTCTGGTTCGAATGATCGGACTGATGTTTGGACTGATGTAAGAAATCCGGAGAAAAAATACAAAAAAGAGCTGTTGATTCCTAACTGAGATATCGCGTTCAGTTATCAAACAACAGCTTTTTTTTGCCCCGAAGTTTATTTCATATCTTAATGACTTTTTAACATGGTATGGAAAAAAAATGACATTTCTCTTACGTTCAATTATATATAATTGGACCGAAAGCAGAGAAGTAGCGGAATGAAAAAAATGATGACAGAAAAATTTCGATGCTTTCAAAGGAGAAAATTATGGATGAGATGTTAAACAGTTTAATAGTAAATGTAAGAGAAATGATGGCAAAACGCGAATTGAGAGAATGCGAAAAAATAATCAGGCAGGCGATGTCAGATTATCCGGATAACGCGATTCCGCATAATCTGATGGGGCTGCTTTATGAAAAAAAAGGAGATCACCTTGGTGCAATGAAACATTTCAGGGCAGCATGGGCACTGGATCCTTCTTATCATCCGGCACTGATGAACCTGGATTCTTTCGGTACGGTATTTTCCAATAAAATATTTATATTTGATGAAACAGATGAAGAATCTGCAGTCGTGAGTAAGCAGAAAATGCCGCAGACAGGCGGGGAGGTCAAGCGATGTATATCATAATTGCAGGATGTGGTCGACTGGGAACAGAACTTGCAAAACGTTTTTCTGATCGCGGTGATGATGTTGCAGTGATCGATCCGAAACCGGAAAGATCGGAGAGCCTTGGGTATGGATTCAATGGACTTGCAGTTACAGGTATGCCTTTTGATGAAGATGTCTTGCAGGAAGCCGGAATTGAAAATGCAGATGTGGTTGCAGCAATGACAGATGATGACAATGTCAACATTATGATTTCACAGATTTCCAGAGTTCTGTATCAGATACCGAAAGTGTTGACCAGAATCTCTGCACCCGATAAGGTAAGCACATTTCAGAAAATGGGGTTTGATGTAATCTGTCCCACCATCACTGCCGCGGACAGTGTTGAAGAATGGCTTGGGCATATGAAGGAGGAGGAAAAAAGATGAATCTGGTCATAGCGGGTGGGGGAAATGTCGGATATTATCTTGCCAGAACACTTTGTGAGCGCAAATACCATGTCAGTATTATCGAGGAAAAGGCAGAGCGGTGTGAATGGATTGAAAACAGTAATCTGGTTCGCAATCTGATATTGATTCATGGAGATGCAACGGATGAACAGATTTTAAAAGATGCCGGGATCAAAAACTGTGACACATTTATTGCGGTAACCGGACAGGATCAGAATAATCTGACGGCCTGTATGCTTGCCAAAGAACTGCTTCATGTCAAGCGTACCATTACGCGTGTTAATAATCCGAAAAATATTCGTGTTTTTCAAAAACTTGGGGTAGATGCAGTTGTCAGCAGTGCAGATCGCATATCCAATATGATTGAACAGGAGCTGGAGTGGGCAGATATCGGATCCATTCTTTCTGAAAAGACTGAAAATGCCCGTATTCATCAATATATTATTGGAGCAAATGCAAGTGCTGTAAATTCCAGATTATCTGATCTGGCTTTACCGCAGGAAACAATTATTATTGTGGCAATACGTGGCAGCCGTGCTTTTATTCCAAATGGCAGTTTTTTATTTAACGAGGGAGATGAAGTCGTGGTTATGGGGGCGGAAGAAAATCTGCGGATGGTGGAAAAGCTGTTTTATCATGAGGTAATGATATGAATAGAAAGTCAGGAAGTTTTAAGACGGCAGCAGGTGTTTTGCAGGAAATGTTGTATACTTTTCTGCTGATCGGAATCGGCAGTTTCATTGCGCTGAACTTTGCGAGGTAAGCAAAATGCAGACAGAAACGAAAGAAAGGGCTTTATCAGTAATATATTATGTTGGCGGTGTACTTATGGTACTGGCAGTTTGTGAACTGATACCGCTTGCCACATCTCTTTTTTGCAGAGAAACGCGGTTTGTCTTTGTTTTTTTGGCAGCAGCATCCATTATGATCAGTTTTGCCGCTTTTTTGATGTTGATTGGGGCAGGATACCGTAATGTGCATCTGAGTTTTGGAGAAGGAATGACCGTTGCTTCTGTATCCTGGCTGATGGGAACGCTGCTCTGTGCACTTCCCTACTATTTTTCGGGTAATTATCTGTCCTATCTTGACTGCTGTTTTGATGTCATGAGCGGTCTGACTACGACAGGACTCTCCATGATTCAGAATCTGGATCATCTGTCCAATGGACTTAACATGTGGCGTTTTTTACTGACCTATATTGGCGGACAGGGGATGGTGGTACTGGCATTGACTTTTGTAACGAAGAATGCGGGCAATGTATACATGATGTATGTAGGAGAAGCAAAGGATGAGCGTCTTCGCCCGGGGGCAGTGAGTACAGCACGTGCAATATGGAAAATCAGTATTCTATATCTGATAATCGGTTGGATTGCAATGAGCATTGCAGGTATTTTGGCAGGATTACCCTGGGGGAATGCAATATTACACGGATTATGGATATTCATGTCCGGATGGAGTACCGGTGGTTTTGCACCGATGTCACAAAATATCCTGTATTACCACAGTATGATTTATGAACTTGCCACGGTTGTTTTTTTTACGATCGGTTCATTCAACTTCGCGCTGCATTATGCGGTATTAAGCGGAAATAGAAAAGAGATGCGCAAAAATATTGAAATTGTATCTTTTACAGTAACACTTACACTTTTGTCGCTCATAGCAGCATTTGCACTGATGCATGATCATGTTTATCCGAATATGGCCGCTCTTTTCCGCAAAGGTTTTTACCAGTTGATTTCAGGACATACTACGACCGGTTTTATGTCTCTTTATGCCAGACAGATTTATCACGATTGGGGCGATTTGGCCATTTATGCCATGATTCTGGCAATGTTGTTTGGCGGAAGTGCCTGTTCCACTGCAGGAGGATTTAAAGGATTAAGAATTGGTATTATTTTTAATACCATCAGGGCAGAGATTCGGCAATACACAATACCGCAGTCCAGAGTCATTACAACGAAAATTCATCACATAAGGGATATTGTTTTAACAGACAGTATGATCCGGAGCGCTTTTTCCATTGTGGTCCTGTATCTGATTACTTTTTCCGTAGGGACGGTCATTGGAATGGCTGCAGGATATTCGGGTGTAGAATCGGCTTTTGAATCGGCATCTGTTACAGGAAATGTCGGTTTAAGTATTGGCGTTACGGCACCTTCGAATCCGGCTTTTCTGAAAATCACCTATATCATTATTATGTGGCTGGCACGTTTGGAATTTGTTTCTGTTCTGACACTGATCGCACAGATCTGCAGGAGGCTTGTGAAAAGATGAAGCAAATGACTAAGTACAAAGCCCTTTTCCTTTTGATTACCATGATTCTGAATGTATTTATCTGTTTTATGCCGGTTTCTGCAAAAGAAAAACAGGCGGATAAAACGGTCGGACTGACAGAGTTGGTGGAGCATGCAAAGCAATATGATGATAAGGAAATCAGTTTCAAGGGAGAAGCAATCGGAGATGTGCTGTATCGAGGTTCCAATGCATGGATCAATGTCAGTGATGGGAATAACAGTGCAATTGGTGTATATATGCCTGCCCAGACCGCAAAAAAAATTTCGGTGATGGGACATTACGGAGCACGGGGAGATGTGATTCTGGTAACCGGAATTTTTCACAGAGATTGCGCAGATCATGGCGGTGATATGGATATTCATGCCGATCAGGTTCAAATTCTGAGTAAAGGATACCGTGTCAGTGCAGAAACGCCACGCTGGCTGGTGTACCTGTCGGGAGTAAGTGTGCTGTGTGCAGTTTTGATATGTGCTTTTGCACTTTTTATAACTCGGCGCTATGATATAACCAAAAAGAATTTTCATAATCATGATAATGCAAAAAGAGTTGATTAATAAGCGGCAGTTAATGTGAGGTAATATGAAAACAGATAATCAGCGTATTCTTGTATGTGTTTCTTCTTCTCCGTCCTGTCACAGGTTGATTCATACGGCATCACAGATGGCAGCGTCCATGCATGCTTCATGGGTGGCAGTTTTTGTTATGGAAAAATATGATAAAGAGAAAAAATCTGTAAACTGGCAGCATGGTATGGATAATCTGATATATGCAAAGGAGCTGGGTGCGGAAATACAGTTTGTCAGTGGATATGATATTGCATATCATCTTTCAATGGCTGCAAAAAAATGGAATGCAACCAAATTAGTACTTGGTCGCAGAGTCGGAAGGAAAAATCTCTCCATCAGAACCTGCTGTCTGGTCAGCAGACTACGATGGTTTCTGAAAGACACAGAGATTATTACAATTCCAAATCCCGTATCAGATTATGAGGAAGAAAGCGATACAAAATTGTCACTTTCATGGAAAGATATGGGAATCAGCCTTGGAATAATGGCTGTAACAACGCTGCTTTGCTGGTGGTTTAACAGACTGGGATTTACGGATGCTACGCTGATTACCGTATACATTCTTGCGGTACTGATCATTTCATTTTTTACCAATGGATATCTGTGTGGTATGATTTCTTCATTGCTGAGTGTTATGGTATTTAATTTTTTATTTACAGTACCTTTTTTTTCATTAAAGTCTTATGGAACAGGTTATCCGGTTACATTGGTGGTCATGTTTTTTGCAGCTTTTCTGACCAGCTATCTGACTGTTCAGGTAAGGCGTCAGGCTCAGCAGCATGCACAGAATGCATACCGGACAGAAATGCTGCTTGGTGCCAACCGGAAACTGCAGCGTGCTGCAAATGAAAAAGAAATTATGGAGGCGGCAGCAGTACAGATCAGCAAATTATTGATGCGATCAGTGATATTATATCCTGTCCGCAGCAATCAACTTGCAGAACCGATTCTGATTCCTGTGGGAGAATCATCGGATTACTTAGCCCAAAATGCTGCACAGCCAGAGGAACGTGAAGTTGCAAAATGGGTGATTCAGAATAATATCCAGGCGGGAGCCACTACCGGCATCTTTGATGATGCCGGATTCTGGTATCTGGCAGTCAGAATGAATGAGGGGGACAATATCTGCGCGGTAGCAGGTATCCGGATGAATAAGAGGGAGTGGGTGGATGTTTTTGATAAGAACCTTCTGCTGGCAATGCTTGGTGAATGTGCTGTTGCGGTGGAAAAAGAACGCTTAAACCGTGCAGGAGAAGAATATGCAATTCAAATAAAACAGGAGCAGATGCGTTCGAATCTGTTACGGTCGATCTCACATGATCTGCGTACGCCGTTGACTGCCATTTCAGGTAATGCAAACATGCTCAAAGATGGTACCGTAATGACGGAAAAGGATAAAGAACAAATCTATACGGATATATATGAGGATTCGGTCTGGCTGATCGATCTTGTTGAAAATCTGCTCTCCATTACGCGTATTGATGGCGGACATCTCCACATTCATCTGCAACCGCAGGACATGTCGGATATTCTGGACGAGGCAGTTGCACATATGCAGTCCAGGATGAAGAAGCACCATATTCAGATCATAAAACCGGAGAAACTGGTGATGGTCAGTGCGGACAGTGCACTTCTGGTGCAATTGCTGGATAATCTGATTGAAAATGCTTTCAAATACGGAGCAGAAGATGGAACGGTGGATATTACAGTCAAAATGGAACACAAAAAAATGATTTTGCTTGTGGCAGATAATGGTCCGGGGATTCCGGATGCTGAAAAAGAAAAAATTTTCGAAATGTTTTATACAACACGGACACACAAGTCATCAGATGACAGACGCGGTCTTGGAATCGGACTTGCACTTTGCAAAATCATTGTGCAGGAACACAATGGAACCATTCGTGTGTATGACAGAGAGCCACATGGGGCAGTTTTTGAAGTGATAATGCCGGCATTGGAGTAGAAAATTGAAAGCTTTTTCGATAAAAATCTTTCAATTATAAGGTTTGCGACGGAGCACAAACCTTCATGGATCACAAATGAGAAACTGCATGCGCAGATTTCTCATTGTGTGCCTCCGTAAAGAATACTTCGGCATTGGAGGAGAAAAATGAGTAAATTGCCGCTGATTTTAATTGTAGAAGATGACAGACCGGTTCGCAGTTTGATATCCATGGCATTGAAATCCCGTGGATATCAGCAGGAGGCTGTATCAAATGGGCAGGAGGCTGTTTTGGCAATGACCGGGCATCCTCCGGATATCCTGATTCTGGATCTGGGACTGCCGGATATGGACGGAAATGATATTATCAAAATGGTACGTGAATGGTCACAGTTGCCAATTATTGTTGTCAGCGCCAGAAGTGATGAACGGGACAAGATTGATGCATTGGATTATGGAGCAGATGACTATCTGACCAAACCCTTCAGTGTGGAAGAGCTTTTGGCACGCATTCGTGTTGCTGTCAGACGATTGCAGTATATACATGAAAATCAGGAATCTTCTTCGTCTGTTTTTACAAACGGAAAGCTTTCCATTGATTATAATGCAGGACTTGTAATGATTGACAAAGAGGAGATACATCTGACTCCGATTGAATACAAGCTTTTGTGTGTTATGGCACAGAATGTTGGAAGGGTATTGACACACAATTTTATCTTAAAAGAGGTGTGGAATAATACGTTACCAAATGATACACAATCGCTGCGTGTCTATATGGCTTCTCTTCGGACAAAGGTTGAGCCGTTAATCGGAGAAAAAGTAATCCAGACGCATGTCGGAATCGGATATCGTATGATCAAATTATAACAATAATAATACCGTGTTCAGAAGAAAAAATTACTGAACACGGTATATTTTGTTTTTGGTATTTTTATGCGCCTGTTGCAGCATTCGCAGCAGAAGTTCCGGTTTCTGTCTGAGCGGATGTGCTATTCTGTTTTCCATTCAGAATATCCTGCAGTTTATCGGAGGCATTTACTCCGAGAATGTTTTCCATTGCATTTGCACCACCATCAGAAATTTTGGTCAGCGTTACCGTTGAGGTACCATCTGCATTTTTGGTTGTTGTTTTGAGATAAATTGAGCCATCCGGCTGACGAACCAGTTCTGTAGTTGTTTCTGTAGTACCCTTCGAATCAGAGGAAGAACTGTCTGATTGAGTTGATTGTGTTTTTCCGGTGGTTGAATCTGTTGTATCAGTAGCAGCGGTTGTTTCAGCAGCTGTAGTACTGATACTTTGCCCAGAACCGGAAGAACTGTCTGCTGTAAGAGCTCCGCTTGCCGTGTATTCACTGGTGACCGGCTTGGTCAGAACAGAAGCGAGTGTAGACTCAAAACTGTCCGTTTTGTCGGAAGCATCACTTTGTGAAACAGAGGAAGAGTCTGTTTGCACAGCATTAACCAGGGACGTGGCATTCACAGCCATCTGCTGTTCATAAAGCTTTTGTGTAGAAATATCCATTGTGAAATCACCCTTTCATGATTGTTTCGTCCATGAGAGTCAGCCTCAGCAGAATGCAAAAGACTGTCCAAAACCACTCCGCAGTTTCGGATTAGATTATTGTATAAGAACTTCTGTCATATTATTATATCGGAATATGTTTTTGAAAAATAACACTTTTGAAATAGCATTATGTTTTTTTTTCTTATATACTGATAGTCATAGGATATAAAATCAGAACAAAACAAAGTCAGATGGAGGGATATAAAGATGGGAGCAGGATGTGTTACATCTGATATTACAAGGGACGCCTGTATGCTGCGGGGCAGTTTTGCACGCAGGGGATATGATTGGTGGTGGCATTCTTTTACAGCCAGAAATAATAATACAGGAAAAGAAAAAGCATTTTTTATCGCTTTTTTTCTCTGTAATCCGGAACTTGCCAAATCACAGCCCGTATTGGGGCAATTGCCGGAAAATGCAAAGGCAGAACGGTTGCCGTCATATCTGATGGTCAAGGCAGGATACTGGGGAGAAAATGCCAGACAGATTCATCGCTTTTTTGCATGGGAAGATGTGACACTGCACATGGATGCCCCTTTTTCGGTAGAAGCAGATGATTGCATTGCAAGCGAAACCTGTCTTTCAGGAAGTGTGCATGTAACAGAGCAGGAAGCACAGCAGCATCCGGAGTATATGTGTCAGGCGGGTGAGATGAGCTGGAAACTGCAGGTGGATAAGCAAATTCCTTTTAACGTCGGGTATGGGGCTGCAAAACCTTTTCGAGATGCAGGCATTTTTGAAATGTACTGGCATGCGGAAGGCATGAAGACGCTGTACAGCGGAACGGTGATTCTGGATGGCGTGACCTACCGCGTTACGCCGGAAAACAGCTATGGCTATGCGGACAAGAACTGGGGCGCAGGCTTTACGTCGCCATGGGTATGGCTTTCCTCCAATCATATGGTCAGCCGCCTGACCGGACATAAGCTGCATAACAGTGTATTTGATATCGGCGGCGGACGGCCGAGAGTATTTTCTTTTCCGCTGGAAAGAAAGCTTCTGGGTGTGATCGACTATGAAGGAACGCCTTATGAATTCAACTTCTCCAAGCTGTGGACGAAATGCAGGACGAGATTTGCCTGCCGGGAGACGCAGACAGAGATTCAGTGGCATGTCCGCCAGGCGAGCAGCACCATGATCATGGATGTGGAAATCAGCTGCCCCAAAAAGGAAATGCTGCTGATTAATTATGAAGAACCGGATGGCAGTAAACGGCATAACAGACTGTGGAACGGCGGCACGGGAACCGGACGGATCAGGCTTTACCGCAGGACGAAAATCGGGCGCGAACTGGTGGATGATATCAGCGTCAGAAATGTCGGTTGTGAATACGGAGAGTTCGATCAGGACAGATGAGATAAAGGGGGTTATGCACAATATGAAACAGGAGGATCTGCAGAAACTGCTGCGCAGCATGTCACTGAAGGAAAAGGTGGATCAGATGCTGCAGCTGAACGGTTCTTTTTATCAGGAGGACGTGAATACGGTACTGACAGGACCTGCGGCACATCTCGGACTGGAAAAAGAGGATGTCAGGCAGGCCGGGTCGATCCTGGGGACACCGGGCGCAGAAGCCCTGAAGAAGATCCAGAAGGAATATATGGAAAAACAGCCGCATCATATTCCGCTGCTGTTTATGCTGGATGTGATTCACGGGATGCGGACGATCTTCCCGATGCCGCTTGCACAGGGAGCGTCCTTTGATCCGGAGATGTCGGGAAAGTGTGCGGCAGCGGCAGCAAAAGAGGCAGCAGTCAGCGGTATTCATGTCACCTTTGCGCCCATGGTGGATCTTGTCAGAGACGCCAGATGGGGACGGGTCATGGAATCGACGGGTGAGGATCCGTATCTGAACAGCAGGATGGCAGAGGCAATGGTCAGAGGTTTCCAGGGTGATGACATGAGGGCACCGGGAAAAGTCTGTGCATGTATCAAGCATTTTGCCGGATATGGCGCACCGACAGCGGGGCGGGATTATAATACGGTGGAACTTTCGGCGCATACATTCCGGGAGTTTTATCTTAAGGCCTATCAGGCGGAATCGATGCAGGTGCAGGGATGGTCATGTCATCCTTCAATACGGTTGACGGAATTCCCGCAAGCGTGAACAGACATCTGATGCGCGATGTGCTGCGGGGCGATCTGGCATTTGACGGGGTGCTGATCTCGGATTATGCCTCCATTGAGGAAACCATTGCACACGGAGTGAGTCAGGACCGGGCGGAGGCGGCGCAGAAGGCCGTTGAAGCCGGCATGGATATCGACATGATGACCGGGTGTTACTGCCGGAATCTGTGCAGCCTTGTGGAAAAAGGTATAGTTCCGGAGGCACTGATTGATGAGGCGGTCATGCGGATTCTGACACTCAAGAACAGGCTTGGACTCTTTGAAAATCCTTATAAGGATGCGGATCCTGAGGCAGAGAAGAATACGATTCTGTGCAGGGAGCACAGAGAACTCTCGAGGAAGGCGGCAGCAGAGACATTTGTACTGCTGAAAAATGACGGTATCCTGCCGCTCAGTCACGCTGAGAAAACAGCATTTATCGGTCCTTATGTGGATAACCCGGAAATCATCAGCAGCTGGGCCTTTATGGGAAGAACTGACGACTGTGTCACAATCAGAAAAGCTGCCATGGAAGTATGTGCTGCGGACAGAACCTCTTATGAGCAGGGAAGCCGCATGCTGGATGCGGATACGCAGCTGGTGGGTTTTGATACAGGCGCACAGGCAGGTGGCGGGAGCGGAAAAGAGCTGACGCAGCAGGAGGAAGAGCAGCTCTTGACTGATGCAGTCAAAGCAGCACAGAGTGCAGATAAAGTCATTCTGGCACTGGGGGAATCCCGGCTGCAGAGCGGGGAAGCAACGAGCCGCGGGATGCTGGATCTTCCGGAATGTCAGATGCGTCTGTTCCGGGAGGTTGTGAAGGCCAATCCGCATGTCGCAGTCGTTTTATTCAGCGGCAGACCGCTTGACCTTCGGGAAATCAGTGCACATGCAGAGGCACTTCTGGAAGTGTGGTTCCCCGGAACAGAAGGCGGGCACGCGGTGATGGATGTTCTGACCGGAAAGGTCAATCCTTCCGGCAGACTGCCCATCAGCTTCCCGTACAGTGTCGGACAGTGCCCGGTATATTATAATGAATATGCGACAGGACGCCCGTATCATGCAGGGGATCAGGACAGATTTCTGTCGAAATATATCGATATTCCGAATAAACCGTTATATTCATTCGGGTATGGCCTGAGTTATACGGAATTTACATATGGCAGTGCAGCGGTCAGCAGCAGTACGCTGCAGCAGGGCACAGGAGAAACGCTGACGGTTTCTTCTTTGCTGAAGAACACGGGCAGCAGACAGGGTACGGAAACCGTACAGCTATATATTCAGGATGTGACAGCCAGCGTTGCACGTCCGGTAAGGGAACTGAAGGGATTTGAACGTGTGCGTCTCGGCGCAGGGGAGCAGCAGACGGTGTCTTTTACCGTAACAGAGGAGATGCTCGCCTTTCTGCGTGCAGATGGTACGTACGGAACGGAAAAAGGCCTTTTTCGCGCATGGATCGGCGGCAGCAGTGAAACGGAGAATGTAACGGAGTTCAGGCTGGTGTGATCAGGCGGCAGAATTAATTTTCAAACATGACTTTGATGTATGGGAAAAGAGTGTATAATAATACAAGCTAAAGTGATAAAGCAGCAAAGCATTTGATCAGGAAGCATACGTACAGGAGGAGCAGAACATGGAACGCGAAACAAAATGTATTCAGGCAGGTTATACACCAAAGAATGGTGATCCGAGAATGATTCCGATCATTCAGAGCACCACATTCAAATATGATACCAGTGAAGATATGGGTAAGCTGTTTGACCTTGAGGCAGAAGGCTATTTTTATTCCAGACTTCAGAATCCGACAACCGATATGGTAGCAGCCAAGATTGCAGCCCTTGAAGGCGGCACGGCAGCGATGCTGACCTCTTCCGGCCAGGCAGCCAATTTCTTTTCCGTATTCAATATTGCTACGGCAGGAGACCACGTTGTGGCATCCTCTACCATTTATGGCGGAACCTTCAATCTGTTCAATGTAACCATGCGTAAGATGGGAATTGAATTCACGTTTGTAGATCCCGACTGTTCCGATGAAGAGCTCGAAGCAGCCTTCAGACCCAATACCAAAGCGGTGTTCGGAGAAACGATTGCCAATCCGGCATTGATCGTATTTGATATTGAACGTTTTGCCGTAGCGGCACATGCGCACGGCGTACCGCTGATCGTGGATAATACCTTTGCAACACCGATCAACTGCAGACCGTTCGAATGGGGCGCGGATATCGTGACACATTCCACAACCAAATATATGGATGGTCATGATGCAACTGTCGGCGGATGTATCGTGGATTCCGGCAATTTCGACTGGATGGCGCATAAGGATAAGTTCCCGGGACTGACAACACCGGATGATTCCTATCACGGAATTACCTATGCAGAGAAGTTCGGTAAGGGCGGCGCATTCATTACCAAGGCAACGGCACAGCTGATGCGTGACTTCGGCGCAGTTCAGGCACCGATGAATGCTTTCATGCTGAATCTGGGACTGGAATCTCTGGCTGTCCGTATGCAGAGACACTGTGAAAATGCCATGCAGGTAGCAAAGTTCCTGCAGGAGAGCGATAAGGTTGCATGGGTGAATTATCCGGGACTTCCGGGCAATAAATATTATGAACGTGCAAAGAAGTACATGCCCGATGGAACCTGCGGTGTTATCTCCTTTGGCGTAAAGGGCGGCAGAAAGGCTGCAGAAGAGTTCATGAAGCATTTACAGCTCGCCATCATTGCAACGCACGTAGCTGATGCGCATACCTGTATTCTTCATCCGGCATCTTCCACACATCGTCAGCTGACCGATGAGGAACTTCTGGCAGGCGGCGTAAGTGCAGATCTTGTCAGACTCTCCGTTGGTATCGAGAATGTGAACGACATTATTGCAGATTTAAAGCAGGCACTGGAATACTGATTCAGGCACCTGCATCATAGCAGATATTCTGTGACAACATAAAATCCGGCTACCGGGAGAATCAACTCCGGTAGCCGGATTTCTGCTTATTTATTTCATTTTTTACTGCAGTTTGCTGCCGGTCAGAAGCTCATAGGCTTCAAGATACTTGGCAATGGTCTTGTCGATGATTTCCTGAGGCAGATTGTAATCGCTGTCCGGGTTGGCTTTGAGCCAGTTGCGGACGAACTGCTTATCGAAGGACGGCTGGTCATGACCATGCTCGTAGCCTTCAAGAGGCCAGAAACGGCTGCTGTCAGGTGTCAGCATTTCGTCACCGATGACAACTCTTCCGTTTTCATCCAGACCGAATTCAAACTTGGTATCTGCGATGATGATGCCGCGTGTCAGGGCGTAATCAGCGCATTTTTTATAAAGCGCAATGGTGTTGTCACGGATTGCGGTAGCATATTCTTCTCCATGACCGGGGAACTGCTTTTCCAGTACTTCAATACTCTTTTCAAAATTGATGTTCTCGTCATGATCACCAATCTCGGCTTTGGTACTCGGTGTGTAAATGGGTTCAGGAAGCTTGTCACATTCCTTAAGACCTGCCGGCAGTCTGATGCCGCAGACAGTCTCGTTTTCCTGATAACTCTTCCAGCCGCTTCCGGTGATGTAGCCGCGGACGATACACTCGATCGGGAGCATTGTCAGCTTTCTGCACATCATGCTGTTGCCGTCGAACTGAGGCTGACGGAAGAATTCCGGCATATCCTTTACATCGACACTGATCATGTGGTTCGAAACAATATCCTTTGTGTAATCGAACCAGAATCTGGACATCTGGGTCAGGACGGTTCCTTTCTTCACTACTTTGTTCTTGAGGATGACATCGAATGCAGAGATACGGTCGGTAGCGACCATGATGAGGCTGTCGCCGTTATCATAGATTTCACGTACCTTGCCTTCTTTTACTGGTTTGAATTCTTTCATACTGGTTCCCCTTTTCTACATTTTGCGCATTGTGCGTCTGTGCTGTAAACAAAAGCTTCCGAGGTGCAAACACTCTGCTCCAAGTATATTACATTTTTCTGTGCAGACAAGAGTTTTTCTGACAAATTTCATGGTAAAATAGTAGTATCTTTTGGACAATAAATGCATGGAAAGGATGTAAACAGGTTATGGAGAAATCAAAGGTATATTTTACAGACTTCAGAACACAGCTTGATGTCAGTCTGACGCAGAAGCTTCAGAAGCTGATCAAAGTAGCGGGAATCGGTAATATTGATATGGACGGCAAATTTGTTGCAATCAAAATGCACTTCGGAGAACTGGGAAATCTTGCGTATCTGCGCCCGAATTATGCGAAGGCGGTTGCGGATGTTGTAAAGGAAAAAGGCGGCATGCCGTTTCTGACAGACTGCAATACGCTTTATCCGGGCAGCCGTAAGCATGCGCTTGAGCATCTCGACTGCGCGAACCTCAACGGCTTCAATACGGTGACAACCGGCTGTCAGATTCTGATCGGCGACGGACTGCGCGGAACGGATGATATTGCAGTACCGGTACCGAATGGCGAGTACTGCCAGGAAGCCTATATCGGACGTGCCATCATGGATGCGGACGTTTTTATCTCCCTGACGCACTTCAAGGGACATGAAGCGACAGGCTTTGGCGGAACGATCAAGAATATTGGAATGGGATGCGGAAGCCGTGCCGGCAAGATGCAGCAGCACAGCGCAGGCAAGCCGCATGTGGAACAGGATATGTGCCGCGGCTGTCATCACTGTGCCAAAGAATGCGGCTCAGATGCCATCACCTATGAAAGCGGCAAGGCTTATATCAATCAGGACATCTGCAAGGGATGCGGACGCTGTATCGGTGCCTGTGGCTATGATGCAATTGTCAACGATTTTGCCGGGGCCAATGAAGTGCTTGGCTGCAAGATGGCCGAATATACGGCAGCGGTATGTCATGACCGCCCGTGTTTCCATATCAGCCTGGTATGTGATGTATCTCCGAACTGCGACTGCCATGGTGAAAACGATGCACCGATTCTGCCGGATCTTGGCATGTTCGCTTCCTTTGACCCGGTTGCGCTGGATCAGGCCTGTGTCGATGCCTGCCAGAAGCAGATACCGCTGCCGAACAGTCAGCTGTCCGATAACCTGAGCAAACCGGAATGGCATCACCATCATGATCACTTCATGGACAGCAATCCGAATGTCCGCTGGAAGGAAACCCTTGAACATGCGGAGAAGATCGGTCTTGGCAGCAGAGAGTATGAGCTTGTGACCATCAGATAAAAAACAGGACAATATAAAAAGATCCCGGAGCGGCAGTATGGCTCCGGGATCTTTCTGTCTTTATATAGGATAAAATCAGTGCTTTGACCATTTCCAGTCTGCAATTTCCGGCATATCCAGACCGAACTCATGAATATACTGCTTATGCTCGACGAGCTTATCACTCATCTTCTGATAGAGATATGCACCGCGGTTACCCAGCTGAGGCAGACGCAGCAGTACATCCTGTACCAGATGGAAACGATCGATATCATTCTGCACACGCATATCGAACGGTGTGGTGATGGTTCCTTCTTCCTTGTAGCCACGGACATGCAGATCACGGTTATGTCTGCGATAGGTCAGCTCGTGAATCAGTGTCGGATAGCCGTGGAAGTTGAAGATGATCGGCTTGTTCTTTGTGAACAGCATGTCATATTCGGCATCGGACAGACCGTGCGGATGCTCGGACTGCGGCTGCAGCTTGAACAGATCGACAACGTTGATGACACGGATTCTGACTTCAGGCAGTTCCTGATTCAGGATGGATACGGCAGCCAGTGTTTCAAGTGTCGGTGTTTCACCTGCGCAGGCCATGACCACATCCGGCTCCGTGCCGGCATCATTGGAAGCCCATTCCCAGATACCGATTCCCTGTGTACAGTGCTTTACCGCCTGTTCCATGGTCAGCCACTGCGGACGCGGGTGCTTGCTTGCGATGATCACATTGACGTAGTTACGGCTGCGGACGCAGTGGTCAAATGTGGAAAGCAGGCAGTTGGCATCCGGCGGCAGATACAGACGTACGACATCTGCCTTTTTATTGGCAATGTGATCCATAAAGCCCGGATCCTGGTGCGTAAAGCCGTTATGATCCTGCTGCCATACATTGGAAGACAGAATCAGGTTCAGAGAAGCGATCTGCTCGCGCCATGGCAGCTGATTGCAGACTTTGAGCCACTTTGCATGCTGTGCCACCATGGAATCAATGATCCTGATGAATGCTTCGTAGCTGGCAAAGAAGCCGTGACGACCGGTCAGCAGATAGCCTTCAAGCCATCCTTCACAAAGATGCTCGGACAGCATGGAATCCATGACACGTCCGTCCTGGTTTAAGAACTCGTCGGACTGGAGTTTATCTGCGTTCCATACACGATTTGTTGCTTCGAAGATGTGATTGAGACGGTTGGAAAGTGTCTCATCAGGCCCGAATACACGGAAGTTACGGCTTTCCTGGTTCAGAGACAGAATATCACGGACAAATTTGCCGAGTTCGATCATATCCTGACCATCGGTGTCACCGGGAACCTTAACATCAAAGGCATAGTCCCGGAAATCCGGAAGACGCAGATCACGCAGCAGGAGACCGCCGTTTGCATGCGGATTGGAGCCGATTCTGTGCTCTCCTGTCGGTGCAAGTGCCTTCAGTTCAGGAAGCAGACGCCCTTTTTCATCAAAGAGTTCTTCCGGCTTATAGGATCTGAGCCAGTCGTTTAAGATCTGCAGATGTTCCTTGGGCTGATCCATCATGATCGGTACCTGATGTGCACGGAAGCTGCCTTCGATGGGAAGACCGTCCACGACCTTTGGACCTGTCCAGCCCTTGGGCGTACGCAGTACGATCATCGGCCACATCGGACGGGTTGCATCGCCTGTTTCACGTGCATGCTTCTGGATTGCCCTGATCTCTTCAATGACCGTATCCATGGTTTCTGCCATCAGACGGTGCATGGTCATCGGATCGCTGCCTTCTACGAAATACGGCTTCCAGCCGCAGCCTTCGAGGAATTTCTGCAGTTCTTCATGAGAGATACGGGAAAAGACAGTCGGGTTTGCAATTTTATATCCGTTCAGATGGAAGATCGGAAGTACTGCGCCGTCCGTGACCGGATTAAGGAATTTGTTGGACTGCCATGAAGTAGCCAGCGGGCCGGTCTCCGCCTCACCATCACCTACGGTAACGGCAGCAATCAGATCCGGGTTATCAAATACGGCACCGAAAGCGTGTGAGATGCTGTAGCCCAGTTCTCCGCCTTCATTGATGGAGCCGGGAGTTTCCGGAGCGCAGTGGCTCGGTACACCGCCCGGGAAGGAAAACTGTTTGAACAGCTTCTGCATACCATCTTCATCTTCACTGATATTCGGATAGGTTTCGCTGTAGCTGCCTTCCAGATAGGTATTGGCGATAAAGAAATTTCCGCCGTGTCCGGGACCTGACAGCAGGATCATATCCAGATCATAACGCTTGATGGCACGGTTTAAGTGCAGATAAACAAAGTTCTGGCCAGGAACGGTTCCCCAGTGACCGACGATTTTTTTCTTGATCATATCCATGGTCAGAGGCTTTTTCAGCAGAGGGTTTTCAAGCAGATAAAGTTGACCTGCAGACAGATAGTTTGCTGCACGCCAGTACGCATTCATTTTGCGCAGCAGCTCATCTGTGATGGGACCCTTTTCTTCACAGACAGATATTTTAACATCTTCCATAATAATTTAGAACTCCTTTCGGCAATATAGCTGATGGTTAAAAAATTAACATATGGAACTATCATACAATGCTTTTTTGTATACGACAAGCTAAAATATTATACAAAAAAGCAAAATACTTTACATATATTGCCATCTTTGCAGAAACGAGGCAGCAGGAAGGGCAATATCAGACAAGATCAGATAAAGAAACGCAACTGTATCCATTCTTTTTCAGAGCAAAATTCTTTAGAATCTCAGATATAAGGATACAAAGCACAATTTGTAAGATACAAGCAGAAGGAGACGTGAGAATGAAGTACGGGCATTTTGACAATGACAGGAGAGAATACGTAATCGACCGTGTGGATCTGCCGACCTCGTGGACCAATTATCTTGGGGTGGAGGAGATGGCGGCGGTTGTGAATCATACGGCAGGCGGCTATTCGTTTTATAAGAGTCCGGAATACCATCGTATCAGCAGGTTCAGAGGTAATGCGGTTCCGATGGACAGACCCGGATACTATGTGTATATCCGGGATAATGCAGACGGAGATTATTTCAGTATTTCCTGGCAGCCGGTCGGTAAAAAGCCGGATCAGGCAGAATATACCTGCAGGCATGGACTTTCCTATACGACTTATGAATGCAGATATCGTCAGCTCCATGCGACACAGACCATGATGATTCCGATCGGGGATCAGGTGCTTTTATGGGATGTCCGTATTAAGAATGAAGGACATGAAATAAAGAAACTGAGCGTTTTTTCCTATATGGAATTTTCCTTCCACTCAATTCTGGCAGATAATCAGAATTATCAGATGAGCCTGTATTGTGCCGGAAGCTCCTGTAAGGAAGGCATTATAGAAGAAGATCTTTACTATGAGCCGGATGGATATCAGTATTTTACAGCCAGTTTTGAGCCGGATGGGTTTGACTGCATTCGCGACCGGTTCCTTGGACTTTATCATACAGAGGATAATCCGCAGGCAGTGATCAGCGGCAGATGCAGCGGATCTGTGGAAAAAGGCGGAAATCACTGCGGAGCATTGCAGAAGGATCTCGTTCTTCATCCGGGAGAAGAGGTCAGGTATATCTTCATGCTGGGAGAAGGAAACAGAGAGCAGGGCAGGATCATTCGCAGAAAATACAGCAATACGGAAAATGTAGATGCCGCATACCGCATGCTTCACGATTACTGGGAAGAAAAGTGCGCAAAGCTGCAGATCAGTACGCCGAATGACGGAATGAATACACTGATCAATACATGGACTTTATATCAGGCAGAAATCAATGTCATGTTTTCCCGTTTTGCTTCATTCATAGAAGTGGGTGGGAGAACCGGACTGGGATACAGAGATACGGCGCAGGATGCCATGACCATTCCGCATTCCAACCCGAAGAAATGCCGGCAGAGGATTGAGCAGCTTTTGAATGGTCTGGTATCACAGGGTTATGGACTGCATCTGTTTGATCCTGCATGGTTTGAACCGAAGGAGGATAACTCTGATGGATTTAAGTCACCGACAGTGATACCGGTATCGGACAAAGACAGGATTCATGGACCGGAGGATGCGTGTGCGGATGATGCGCTCTGGCTGATTGCTTCTATTGTGGAATACATTAAGGAAACCGGCGATGACTTTTTTGCAGATCAGGTATTTCCGTATGCGGACAAGGGAAGCGGCACGGTTTATGAACATATGAAGGCCATTCTCGATTTTTCGGAAAGAGAGACGGGGGCAAACGGAATCTGCAAGGGCCTGCGTGCGGACTGGAATGACTGTCTGAATCTGGGCGGCGGTGAAAGTGCCATGGTATCCTTCCTCTATTACTGGGCACTTCAGAATTTCATTGAACTGGCGGAGCATCTTGGAAGACAGACGGATGCGGATCATTACCGTCAGATCGCGGAGAATGTCAGGAAGACCTGTGATGATGTACTCTGGGACGGTGAATGGTACATTCGCGGTATTACGAAAAAGGGCAGAAAGATCGGAACACAGACAGATCTGGAAGGACGTGTCCATCTGGAATCCAATGCATGGGCAGTGCTGTCCGGGGCAGCAACAGGAGAACGGGCGGTGAAGGCAATGGAAAGTGTGGACAGATATCTTTATACGCCATACGGAATTCTTCTGAATACGCCGGCCTATACAAAACCGGATCCGGATATCGGCTTTATTACAAAGGTATATCCGGGACTGAAAGAAAACTCATCTGTTTTTTCTCATCCCAATCCATGGGCATGGGCAGCGGAGTGCAGACTTGGCAGGGGAGATGTGGCAATGAAATTTTATGATGCGCTCTGCCCGGCCAGACAGAATGACAGCATTGAAAAAAGAGAAGCTGAACCTTATTCCTATTGTCAGTTTATTGTCGGCAGAGATCATGCAGAGTACGGAAGAGCACGTCATCCGTTTATGACAGGTTCAGGCGGCTGGGCATATTTCTCGGCAACCAGATATATTCTGGGAATCAGGCCGCAGTTCGATCATCTGGAAATTGATCCGTGTATTCCGGGATGGTGGAAGGAATTCAGCATGGTCAGACAGTGGAGAGGTGCTACATTCCGAATCCATGTGACAAATCCGGATGGAGTGATGAAGGGTGTCAGGACACTGATTCTTGATGACAGGGAAACGGAAAGTATTCCGGCGATGGAGCAGGGCAGTGTTCATATAGTAAAGGTAATTATGGGATCAAGGGAAAGGAGTCTGCATCATGATTAAATTTGGTACCGGCGGCTGGAGAGCCGTCATCGGAGATGATTTTACCAAAGAAAATATTCAGATCCTGGCAGGAGCACTCTGCCGGAAAATGCGGGATGAGGGAGTTGCAGGAAGCGGAATCGTACTGGGCTATGACCGACGCTTCCTTTCGAAAGAGGCAATGCAGTGGGCTGCGGAGGTCTTTGCAGCAGAAGGAATTACCGCATACCTGATCAACAAGTCCTCACCGACTCCGCTGGTCATGTTCTATGTAATGAAGCACCAGCTGCCCTATGGAATGATGGTCACTGCAAGCCATAACCCGGCGATCTATAATGGAATCAAGATTTTTACGGCAGGAGGAAGGGACGCAGATGAGGCGCAGACCAGAGATATCGAAGCATATATTGATGCTGCAGAGCTTCCGGTACCGGCAATGGATTATGAAGCAGGAAAAGACAGAGGACTGATTCAGGAAATCTATCCGCTGAATGAATATATTGACAGTATCATTGCAGAAATCAATATGGATGCCATTAAGGATAAAAATCTGAGAATCGTGCTGGATCCGATGTACGGTGTTAGCGAAACCTCTCTGCGGATGATTCTGCAGACGGCAAGATGTGAAGTGGAGACCATTCATGATCGGCATGATACATTGTTCGGTGGTAAGCTTCCGGCACCTTCCGCAGCAACACTGAGGTCGCTTCAGAACGTTGTGGTAGACGGACATTTCGATATCGGTATTGCGACAGACGGTGATGCGGACAGAATCGGTGTCATTGATGATACAGGCAGATTCCTTCATCCGAATGAGATTCTGGTACTTCTGTATTATTATCTGGAGAAATATAAGGGGAAAAAGGGACCGGCAGTGCGTAACATCTGCACCACCTGCGTTCTGGATGAGGTTGCAGCGTCCTTTGGAGAAACCTGTTATGAGGTTCCGGTCGGCTTCAAACATATTTCCTCCAAAATGAATGAGACGGATGCATTGATCGGCGGAGAATCCTCAGGAGGCCTGACCGTCAGAGGACACATCAAGGGAAAAGACGGAATCTATGCGGCCATGCTGCTGGTAGAAATGATTGCGGTCACAGGGAAAAAGCTGTCGCAGATCATCCGTGAAATCGAGAGTCTGTATGGACAGATTCATATGGAAGAAAATGATTATCATTTCAGCCAGGAAAAGAAGGAAGAAATCCAGAAGCGCCTGATGGAAGAAAAGGCACTTCCGGAACTGCCGTATGAAATTGAAAAAGTCAGTTATCTTGATGGAAGTAAGGTATATTTCAGGGACGGCGGCTGGGTAATTGCCAGATTCTCCGGAACAGAACCGCTGCTTCGGATATTCAGTGAGATGAAGAACCCTTCAGATGCACAGAATGTCTGCCGGATCTATGAGGATTTTCTTGGGCTTACCTCAAAATAAAATTAAATAACAAAACGGAATACAATTAAAAGCAGATGCATTGCATCTGTTTTTAATTGTATAATGGAAATATGAGAAAAAATACATCAGCGTTTCCAAAATGCAGGAGAAAACTGCCATTTTTGCAGCATACGATCATTTTTGTGTTTACGATATCATGGCTGATTCCGATTGCCGTTTTTTCGTATTTTATTTTTCATACCTATCAGAATGCATATGTGACCAAATCCGATAACCTGATCCGGAATGCGGTGAATGTTTCCGGTGTACTGGTGACAACGGACATTGATGAAGCAATTACCAAGATGCAGAAGCCGACCTATGAAGGGGACTGGGAGAGCATGTATGGCAGTTATGAAAGCGGACAGCTTTCCCGTTCTGCTTTTCTGACTTCTATGAGAGCATCGCTGATGTACCGTTTTTATATGGACAGGCAGGTCTCCAGATATGCATTCTATATGGATGGAGATGATGTTCCATGCTGTTATTCCGGTAAAAACGGATATCAGTATGCAAATTATATTCATTATGTCCAGCCGCAGGTCAGCCTGATCATGAAGGAAAACAGTAATTACGTACAGGTCAGAATCATTGACAACCAGATTTATCTGATCCGAAATCTGTATACAGTTGATAATTATAGAAAATATGGCACATTGGTAATTGGCCTGGTCCGGGACAGACTTTTTGATGAACTCCCGCTTGAACAGACGGATGATGTGCGCGTCTGTGTAAACGGAGAAGCAGAATACCTGACCAGAGAAGATATTCACGCGGCAGAGGATTCTGCCAAAGAGAATGTTTACCAGAGCCTTCTTGCAGGCAAAGAGGAGGAACTGACAGAGCGTGGTCTTGCCGGGCTGATTACGGATGAATATGCGGGTTATGCCTATCGGTACAGAAATGATAATTATTCGCTTTCACTGTATTATCTGGTGCGGGGAAAATCCCTTTATTCGGGAATATCACATCTGAATGTGCTGGTATTTGCAACGCTTCTGTGTATGATTCCGATCATGCTTATGACATACCGGTTTCTGCGGATGCAGCTGGAAAAGCCGCTGATGGAACTGACCGCTGCGGCAGGCAGGATCCGTGATGGCGGGTTCGGAAGCACAATTGATAAGAATATGCCGAATCAGGAATTTGCGGCGCTGACCGGCTCCTTTAATACCATGTCTCTGCAGATCAAGCATCTGTTTGATACGGTATATCTGGAGCAGATGGCAACAAAGGATGCGCAGATAGCAGCGCTTCAGGCACAGATCAATCCCCATTTTCTGAATAATACACTGGAGATGATGAACTGGCAGGCCAGAATGAATAACGATATTGAAGTCTGTAAAATGATTGAAGCACTGGGAACCGTACTGGATTCGAGCATGAACCGCTCCAATGACAGACAGGTCAGACTTTCGGAAGAACTCAGGTGCGGAGATGCTTTCCTTTATATTATGTCGATGCGGTTCGGGCAGAGGCTGAAGGTAGTGAAAAATGTAGATGAGAAACTTCTGCATATCATGGTGCCGCAGCTGATTCTGCAGCCGCTGATTGAGAATGCAATCCGTCATGGTATTGAAAAGGTCAATTCAGGAACCATCTGGCTTGATATCCATGCTTCGGGAGACCTGATGATGCTGGATGTCATTAATACAGGTAAAAAACTGACACCGGAGGAACTGAACCGTATTTCCGATATCATATCCGGAAAATGCAGACTGGACAAGGCAGAGCCTGGAGTACACACTTCAATCGGCATTTATAATGTCAATAAGAGAATCGGGCTGATGTATGGTCCGCAGTACGGTCTTACCATTTCGCAGCAGGAAGAAACAAAAGTAAGGTCAAGGATCACACTTCCCATGGAAGGGCTTCCGGATGATATGATCGGGAACAGAAACTATGAGCCTGCGGAAAGCGGGGTGCATGCAGATGATGAGCAGACATAAGCGGAGGGCGGTACTGGCATGCATATTTACTGTCTGTACAGTCAGTGCCTGTGGCAGGCAGCAGGCAGCGTCGGCAGAAGTGTCTTCTGTACCGGTAACGCTTCATGTGGTGACCATGTTTGGCGGTACAGATCCGAATGCACCTGTTTATGAACAGATTTCAGAGGAATTTCAAAAGCACCATCCGGAAATTGTGATTTCAGATGAGTCCGGTATTTCAAGTGAGCAGTGGAAAGCTTCCGTGGTAGCGAGATTCAGTGCCGGGGATGAACCGGATGTGCTGCAGTTTTTTACGGATGCGACGGCAGATCAGCTGGTGGCGATGGATAAGTTTGTAACGCTTTCTGAAATCCGGGCGGCTTATCCTGAATACGCGGCAGATACTTACGAGTGGGCACTTTCTCAGGTTGCAAACAGTGACGGTGTGGAACGGGCAGTACCGACTACCGGTTACTGGGAAGGGTTGTACTGCAACCTGGAGCTTTTTGAAGAATATGACATTCCGCTTCCGACAGACTGGACCTCTTTTGCAGATGCAGTCAGCAGATTCAGAGAAAAGAAAATCATACCGGTTGCATGTGCACTTAGTTCAGTTCCGCATTACTGGATGGAATATCTGCTTTTATACAGTGCGGGGACAGATCTTTATACCAGAACGTGGACAACGGTTCCACAGGAATATGTGAACGGACTGCGGATGTTTCAGACACTTCGGCAGATGGGGGCATTTCCGGAGGATGCAGATACCATCAGTAATGAATATGCACAGACCCTGTTTGAAGACAAAAAGGCAGCAATGATTCTGGAAGGCAACTGGTATCTGCCGGCTATCAGGGATCAGGATCATACAACGGTGATTGCTTTTCCGGGAGTCCCACAGCAGAAAGCAAAGGCAGGGACAGTGGTCGGCGGAATGACATCCGGGTTCTATATTTCCAGAAGAGCATGGAATGATCCGGATAAGCGGGATGCTGCAGTTGCTTTTGTAATGGCCAATACGGACAAGGATGCAGTTCAGCGCTATTGGGAACATGGTGGCGGCAGTGCAACTGCAGCTGTAAAAGTCATCAGAAGGCAGATGGCGACGCCGCTTTCAGAGTCTGCGGAACGCTATATCCGCTCAGCGCCGGAAACGGTTCTGTCAACGGATTCGCGTATGGCGCCGCGGGCATACCGGGAGCTGATTGCCGGAATTCTGAATGTTTCAGACGGCTCTTCGCCTGAACAGCTGCTGGAGAAAGTAACCAGGCTGAATGGAGCGCATTAGTCAGAGAAAGGATGCAGGCAGAATGTATAAGGTGCTGATTATTGACGATGAACCGATTATTGTACAGGGACTTTCCAGAAGTGTTCCATGGGAAACTTACGGCTGCCAGGTTGTGGATACGGCAGGCAACGGCGTGGAAGGACGTCGCCTGATCGAGCAGGATCATCCGGATATGATTTTTCTGGATATCTGTATGCCGGAGATGGACGGGTTGACTATGATTGCAGGTCTGAAATCGGAATATGAAGACATGCAGATCACCGTACTGACCGGTTTCCGTGATTTTGAATATGCCAAGAAAGCATTGAATCTGGGGGTTTCCAGATATCTGTTAAAACCTTCCAATATGGAAGAGATTGAGGAAGCGATCCGTTTCATGGCAGAACGCTGTGCGAAAATCAGAGAACGGAAAATACAGTCAGGGGATGTACTGGCACAGGAAGAACCGCAGGAACATGAGAGTGTTGCCAGCAATTTTATTGTGCGTAATGCGATGGAGTATATTGAGGCTAATTATAAGGAAAAACTTCTGTTGTCTGATGTTGCGGAGAAGATTTATGTCAGTCAGTGGCATCTGAGCAAACTCCTGAATAAGGAAACCGGACAGAGCTTTTCAGAAATTCTGAACGGGATCAGAATTCGTAAGGCCAAGGAACTGATGGCAGATCCGAAGCTGCGGATCGGAGATATTGCAGATGAAGTGGGATTTCTTGATGTAGCCCATTTTTCCAGAATATTTAAAAAACAGAATGGGATTTCTGCAAATGAATATCGTAACCGGATGCAGAAACAGTGAATTTTCAAAGAATGCAGTTTTCTGACTGCATTCTTTTTTTCTAAAAAACACTTGACCTGGAGCATACTCCATGGTCTATGCTTAAAGCAGACATAATGAAAAATGCCTGAATTTGTAGGGAATTTTTCGATATTTCCCAGGAAAAAGAAGAACATAATGCTGGAGCAGAATCCAGAAAGGGTGGCTACCTATGACAATCAAGGAAGTATGTGAGAAATATGATATTACACAGGATACACTTCGTTATTATGAACGTGTGGGAATGATTCCGGCAGTCACCAGAACGGCAGGCGGGATCAGGGACTATCAGGAATCAGATCTTGGCTGGGTACAGCTTGCAATCTGTATGCGAAGTGCAGGACTTCCGGTAGAAGCCATGATTGAATATGTGAAGCTGTATCAGGAGGGAGATTCCACGATTCCGGCCAGACTGCAGTTGCTCACGGATCAGCGTGAAATTCTGCTGGATAAGAGGAAGAAGATTGATGAGACACTTAACAGGCTGAATTATAAGATCGCCAGGTATGAAATTGCAGCACAGACCGGGACACTGACATGGACCGGAGACGGGGATCATGACGGCTGCAGTGGTAAGTAAAACGAAGATGAGAGGACATGATGGAGATGAAAAAGACAAATGTAATCAAACTGACGCAGTCGGCAATGCTGATGGCAATAGGACTTGTTCTTCCCTTTGTGACGGGGCAGATTCCGGAGTTCGGCAAAATGCTTCTGCCGATGCATATTCCGGTTCTTCTGTGCGGGCTGATCTGCGGCTGGCAGTACGGACTTGCGGTGGGATTTATTCTGCCGCTTCTTCGCGGCGCGGTTTTCGGTATGCCGGCACTCTTTCCGAATGCAACGGCAATGGCATTTGAACTTGCAACCTATGGCGCAGTTGTCGGCTTCCTGTATTCACGTTCAAGATGGCAGTGCGTGGTATCTCTGTACCGTTGCATGATCGGCGCGATGGTGGCGGGGCGTATCGTCTGGGGAGCAGTGATGATGGTGATCAGCGGTATGACAGGCAGTGCCTTTACCTGGAAACTGTTTATGGCAGGAGCACTGATCAATGCGATTCCGGGAATTGTCATTCAGCTGATTCTGATCCCGGCGATTATGGTGGCACTCAACCGCGCGGGGCTGGTAACATTCCGCAAAAATGAGAAGGTAAAGCAGAACGTCTGAAGGTTTTTCAAGGAGAGGAAGAGCGATGAGACGGCTTTTTACACGTATACTGGAACCGAAACAGCAACTGAAGGATTCACAGAAACGTTTTTCCGACCATGATCTGTTTCAGCTGATTCTGCCGATTATCATAGAGCAGTTTCTGGCAATGCTGGTGGGCATGGCGGATACGCTGATGGTCAGTTATGCAGGAGAAGCAGCAGTTTCCGGGGTATCACTTGTAAATCAGCTCAATAATATTTTTATCATGATTTTCACAGCACTGGCATCGGGCGGCGCGATCGTAGCGAGCCAGTATGTCGGAAGCGGGCAGCACAGAGAGGGAATTCTTGCCTCCGGGCAGCTGGTTATGCTGGTAACGCTGGTTTCCTTTGCTTCCGAAGCAGTACTTCTGATCTGGGGCAGCCCGATGTTTCACCTGCTGTTTGGAAAGGTGGATCAGCCGGTATATGAAGCGGGCATGACATATCTGATCATATCCGCATGGTCATTTCCGTTTCTGGCGCTTTATAACGGGTGTGCCGGTCTGTATCGCAGCATGGGACTGACGAAGACACTGATGAATGTATCCGTGGTGATGAATATTATCAATGTTATCGGCAATTCCATCGGAATATTTGTGCTGCATGCCGGAGTGGCCGGCGTTGCATATCCGTCCCTGATTTCAAGGGCGTTTGCAGCAGTGGTCATGTTGTATCTGATGGGAAAAAAGGATCACACGCTGTATATTACCTTTCGCAGTGTCTTTGCATGGAACAGGGAGATGATTTCCAGAATTGTACATGTGGCACTTCCGAATGGAATAGAAAACGGACTGTTTCAGTTTTCCAAGGTAGCACTGAGTTCAATAGTAGCGCTTTTCGGAACTGTCCAGATTGCAGCAAACGGTGTGGCACAGAGCTTCTGGTCGATGGCGGCGCTGTTCTGTGTGGCGATGGGACCGGCATTCATTACGGTAATCGGGCAGTGCATGGGTGCTGGAGATATGGAAGCGGCAGACTATTATATGAAGAAGCTTCTGCGGATGACATGGCTGGGTTCAGTGATCTGGGATGCAGCATTTCTGGCACTGACGCCTGCGGTTCTGCTGTTATATGATCTCAGCAGTGAAGCCGTACATCTGGTCATTATACTTGTGATTATTCATAATGTATTCAATGCGGCGGTCTGCCCGGTTGCATTCGGATTATCCACAGGACTTCGGGCAGCAGGTGATGTGAATTTCACCATGTGGGCATCTATCTTTGCAACGGTTGTCTGCAGAGTGTTCTTTTCTGTAGTGTTCGGGCTGTGGCTTCATATGGGTGTAATTGGTATTGCACTGGCAATGGCCTGCGACTGGATGATCAAGGCGGCTCTTATCTGGTACAGATATCGCAGTAACAGATGGAAGAATTTCAGTATTATCTGATGCATCTGCTTACAGTAACAGTCTCAAACTGGTGTGTGTCCTTGTGCGATCTGCGCGGCAATGACCCGGTAGAGCTCGGAAGGAACGAAGGGTTTGGCAATGTAGGCATCCATTCCGGCATCTGTGATCTCGGAAATATCAGAATTGTAGATGTTGGCAGTCATGGCAATGATTGGAACAGTCTGGGCATCAGTGCGTCTCAGAGAACGCAGGGATCTGGCGGTTTCAAAACCATCCATGACAGGCATGCGGATATCCATGATAATGGCATCGAAGAAATGCTCACTGCTGTTACGGAATTTCTGGAGACCATCAGCCCCGTTTGAGGTGCAGGTAACCTCTACGTGTTGTTTTTCCAACAGCATGACGGCAACAGCACGGTTAATTTCATTATCTTCAATCACAAGGACACGTTTTTCTGCAAGGGAAGGCGTGTTTTCTGTTTCCGTGATGTTTTCTGGACAGCGAGTTCCGGCGGGAAGCGGCAGATATACATCAAAGCGCGTTCCAAAACCCTGTTCACTGGTCAGATCAATGGTTCCGCCCATGGCTTTGACGTCCTGATTTACAATTGCCAGACCAAGCCCGGAGCCTTTTGTTTTTTCTGACTGTATGTCTTCCTGTTGATAGAACGGTTCAAATGCATGAGGGAGAAATTCTCTGCTCATGCCGATTCCATTATCCATTACGGAGATTCTGTAATCTGCATCATGAATTCTGATATGCAGGTGACTGATGACAAGTTCTACTGTTCCGCCTTCGGGAGTGAATTTTACTGCATTTGAGAGAAGATTGAGCATAATCTGCTGGAGTCTGGTTTTGTCAGCACAGACATCAGAAGGTTCGGCATCCGTCAGTGTGATTTTCAGTTCCAGTTTTTTGCCGGCAGCGGTAGCGGAGATGGTATCCATAACTTCACCGGCCAGCTGACAGAGATTGCAGGGGACAGGGTGAAGTACAATTCCCAGTTCATTGCGGCTGAGATCCAACGTATCACTGATCAGCTGTTTCAGCAGTTCGCCTGAAGCAATGATCTGCCTGAAGCAGTGATCCTTTTCCTGAAGAGTTTCAGATTCCTTTCCGGCGTAGGCAAAGCCCATGACACCATTCAGTGGCGTACGCAGATCATGGCTGACGCTGGAGAGAAAAGTAGTCTTGGCTTCTACGGCGTGCTCGGCATCCATCAGCGCTTTTTTCAATTGATCCATATCTTTCTGCTGACGGTTTACCAGATCGGTAATATCCTTTCTTGCCAGAATCATATATCTGTGGGTATCATCCAGATAGAAGAAGACGTCCTGCTTGTGAGAAATCTGATTTTCGGAGATCTGGTCATATTCTGTACAGAATTTATCAGTACTTTTCAACTGCTCCTGCAGAAAACCAAGATCCATGTCATGCAGCAGGTGTTCACGGTCTTTTTCTGCGACATAGGTATATGTATTTTTGACTCGTTCACCGTCGTAATCATGGTTTTCAAAATCGGGGATCCGGTTTGTCTGGTTTCCGTTGAACATGATGTAGCTTTTCTCAGCAACATTGATGACACAGATGTAGTCATAGTCAATATTTACGATTGCGTTTACAATTCGTTGGGCCTGTACTTCATTGATTGTCATAGAATTACCTCCGGAAAGGGATGATGGCTTTTCTATACAGCAAATGTTCTTATTTAATAGTAGGGCGATGATCGAAAAAATGCAATTAACGGATCACATTTTTTATGAGCATTTCTTTACCGGTCATTATGGCATTCCAAAGTTGGTGGACTTTTATACTTGCTTTATATTTAAAAAAAATGTATCCTTGAAAAGTTGTCTGAAAAATAAAGAAAGTATAAAGAATATTAAATTCAGATAAAGTAAGCTTTTCAAGGAGGATACATGGAACAGTTAAGACCAAAGCTCTGGGATGCAATGAAGAACTATTCAAAAAAGCAGCTGATGAAGGATGTGATATCGGGGATTATTGTCGCAATTATTGCACTTCCGCTTTCAATTGCACTGGCACTTGCGTCGGGGGTGACGCCTGAAAAGGGAATCTATACTTCGATCATTGCCGGCTTCATCATTTCTTTTCTGGGAGGTTCCAGAGTACAGATTGCAGGACCGACAGCTGCTTTTGCGACGATTGTTGCAGGAATTGTGGCAGAGAGCGGAATGGACGGCCTGATCATTGCTACTGTCATGGCAGGCATTCTGCTGGTTCTGATGGGGCTGTTCCGGTTCGGATCTCTGATTAAATATATCCCCTATACCATTACGACCGGTTTTACGGCCGGGATTGCAGTGACGATTCTGGTAGGTCAGATCAAGGACTTTCTGGGGCTGACTGTACAGGCGGATCATCCGCTTGTGGATACGATGGAGAAGCTGGAGTATGATATCCGGTTTATCGGTACAGTTAACTGGCAGGCGCTGCTGGTCGGTGTTGTCAGTCTGATGATCCTGATTCTGTGGCCTAAGGTCAACAGGGTGATTCCGGGATCGCTGATTGCTGTCATTGCGGGGATTTTTATGGTATCCGGTTTTGGAATCAGAGCCAATACCATTGGAGACCTTTATACGATCACCAGCCAGTTACCTGCGTTTCATCTGCCGCAGGTGACGCCTGGCATTATCAGAAATGAACTTGGCGATGCATTTACAATTGCTATTCTGGCAGCCATTGAATCTCTTTTATCCTGCGTTGTATCAGATGGCATGATCAATGACAGGCATAATTCCAATACGGAACTGGTGGCGCAGGGATTTGGTAATATTGCATCTGTACTGTTTGGGGGAATTCCTGCGACCGGTGCGATTGCAAGAACTGCAGCCAATATCAAAAACGGTGGTAAGACACCGATTGCCGGTATGGTACATTCCATTGTTCTGTTACTGGTACTGGTTGTTCTGATGCCCTATGCGGCACTGATTCCGATGCCGACAATCGCAGCGATTCTGTTCATGGTTGCCTATAATATGTGCGGCTGGCGTCAGTTTGTATATCTGTGCAGAACGGCTCCCAAGAGCGATATTATCGTGCTGGTGACGACGTTTGTGCTGACGGTTGCCTTCGATCTGGTGATTGCAATTGAAGTCGGAATGGTGCTTGCAGCAGCGCTGTTCATGAAGCGTATGAGTGAGGAAACAGAGATTCAGAGCTGGAGATATGTGGAAGAGCAGGATGATCCGGACAGTATGTCACTGCGGAAGGTTCCGCCGCATACGCTTGTGTATGAAATCAATGGACCGATGTTTTTCGGCGTAGCAGATAAACTGATTGATAACATGACACTTTCAGAAAAGGAGAACTGTCTGATTCTCCGGATGAGAAGTGTAAATGCAATTGATGCAACGGCACTTCATGCGATGGAACAGCTTCTGAAGGAATGCAGATATAAGAAGATTCAGTTGATTCTGTCACATGTCAATGAGCAGCCGCGTCATATGATGGAGAAGGCGGGCTTTACGGAGAAGCTTGGCGAAAAGTATTTCTGCGCGCATATTGATGATGCACTTGTCTGTGCACAGGAATGTCAGTGCTGAGCTTTGTTCCGGCTGCGGTATTCACGAGGCGTACAGCCAAAATACCGCAGAAACAGTTTGGAATAGTAGCTCAGATGATTAAAGCCGCAGTCGGTTGCAATATCGGTAATGGAGTGATCCGTTCGCCCCAGCAGATCGGCGCTGAGTTGCAGACGGTAGGTATTGAGAAAATCAAACGGAGACTGATGAATTTCTGATTTGAAGACAGCACAGCATTTGCTGTTACAGATGTTTCCTGCAGCGGCAATGTCTGAGAGTGCAATGCTTTCCCGGTAATGATCATGGATGTAGGTTACCATCCGGCGCAGAAGCAGGACGTCAGAAGAGGCTGCATGTGTCGGGTCGTTGGCTTTATCTGCGGTCATACTGCACAGATCTGCCCACATGTCATACAGGGTGCTGATGACACGAAGTTCATAATATGGATCAGCGGAATCTTTCAGATTCCACATACGCAGAATATCATTCCGGATATTCTGCGTTTTTTTCTGCGTAGAATCAAAATACAGATAAGGAAGATCTGTCTGCGACAGAAACGGGTCAATGAAATTTTTTTCAAGGCTTGAGCATGATGACAGGAGTGACGGGTGGAACAGAATACAGATAAAAGAACTGTCTCTGTCATTATAGGCATAGCCATAATGCATCTGCCTTGCGTTGACCAGAATGGCATCGCCGGTATGAAGCGGTACGATTTCACCATTTACATAATAATTCATATCACCATCCAGAATCAGCATCAGTTCAATGTCATCATGCCAGTGACAGCGGGCTCTTCTGCCGGGATAAACGGACAAAAGTCCGGTATGAATATAAAGCGGGATACCTGGATGCTCGTAATGAACGATTTCGGATCCGTCGGACATGGTATCAATATAGTGCATTGGCGCATTTGACATCTGTTTGCCTCCTGTCTGCCTCATACTTAATTGAAAATCGAATTTCCATGCCGGATTCGGTTTCCTGTTGTTTTTTATGTTACAAACTCTATAGAAAGGAATGGTATGGATTTTCCTTTACAAATATCAGAGATCAACCTGCCGGCTGGTCTCTTTTTTGCTATTCTTAGAAGGATGACGGCCACGAAAGGAGCCATTATGTCTAAGTTTTTAACCTTCGAAGAACGTCTGGCTATTGCAAGAGGACTTACCGAACAGCTTTCTTTCGGCGAAATAGGGAAAGAACTCAGTAAGGATCGGTCAACCATTGCAAAAGAAGTAAAGCGATATGCTGTTGATATCAAGGGTGGCTGTTCTTACTATGCCTACAATTCCTGTGTCCACCGTGCTGCCTGCAGGGAAAAGAAAGTATGCGGTGAAGGCTGTACCCGACCCTCCGCGACAAAATGCAGCGTCTGTAATAAATGTAATGACCACTGTAAGGATTTTCAGGAAGAAATCTGTACCGGGCGATTTAAGCCGCCGTATGTCTGCAATGGCTGCCAGAATAAAAACAACTGTACATTAAAAAAATTTGTGTATGATCCAGAGGAAGCCCATGCTGCATTCCTGAATCACTTATCCTCAAGCCGTTCAGGGATCTGCTCAACGGAAGCAGATCTTGCGAGAATAAATGAGATCATCACGCCGCTTGTCCGGAATGGATTATCCCTTCACCAGATATACAGTACCCATGCTGATGAACTGATGTGCAGTGAAAAAACCCTTTATAACTATGTAGACGCCTGCCTGTTTGACGTACGCAACATTGATCTTCCAAGAAAGGTGAAGTACCGTCCAAGATACAAAAAACCAGAATTCAAAGTAGACAGGGCATGCCGCAATGGGCGAAACTATCAGGAATTCCAGAAGTTTATGGCATCCAATCCTGAGCTGCAGCCCGTACAGATGGATTCCGTAATCGGCAGTATCGGCGGAAAGGTTCTCCTCACCATACATTTCGTGGAAACCAGCCTGATGCTTGCCTTCCTCAGGGATGCCAATACTTCACGTTCTGTCACAGATATCTGGGAACAATTAAATGATACATTGGGCAATAAGGGCTTTAAGGAGTTGTTTCCCGTCATACTTACGGATAATGGCAGTGAGTTTTCCAATCCTGCAGCCATTGAGAACGGCCGTTCAAATGGTCAGAAGAACCGCACCAGGATTTTTTACTGTGACCCAAGCTGTCCCTATCAAAAAGGGGCTATTGAGGTAAATCATGAATTAATACGGCGGATACTCCCCAAAGGAACTTCCTTTGACAGTCTTACACAGAATGATATCAACCGGATGATGGATCATATCAATTCCTATACACGGAAAAAGCTGAACAATCGCACGCCATACGAATCGTTCAGCTTTTTCTATGGAGAGATGGTTTTAAAGAAACTCGGATGCCATCAAGTTCCAGCAAGTGACATCATTTTAAAACCTTCTCTTCTCAAAAAGTAACTCATAAATCTTAGGTCATGGCCGTCAGAAATCACTTTCATAATGCCAAAGCAGGGGTGGAATCTCCAGTTACAAAAAAGCTGAGCGGGATTCGACTTCTGTTTGCAGACCTTAAATTTATGCGCCGAACTCATTATATCATGCAATTCTACAGGATACATCTGTGCGTTTTGCTTACAAAACAGGATTTTCATTTTACAAATATGCATCTCGCTTACAAAACGGGATTCTCGTTTTACAAATATGCATCTCGCTTACAAAGTGTGGCTTTTCGTTTTACAAACGGGACTCTCGGCTTGCAATTCATC
>JAKVKH010000020.1 GCA_022486625.1 Butyrivibrio sp.
TGGGGCTGATGATTCTGGTCACGGTACTGCGAAGCGTGCTGCGGCTTGTATTTCTGTACCTGTTTGAGACGGCGTCACAGGACATGCTCTATGACATGAGAGACGGGGTATACCGGAATCTTCTGCAAAAGGATTTTTCTTTTTACAACAGGAACCGTACCGGTGATCTGATGAGCAGACAGACCGGAGATATGATGGCAATCCGCCATTTTGTTGCGTATGTCATCTATAACCTGTATGAGAATACACTTCTGTTTACGATTGCACTGATCATGATCTTTTCAGTAGACTACAGGATCGGTCTGGCCATGGTGGTTGTGCTGCCGGTAACGGCCTATGTCACTTTTAAACAGTCAACAACGATCAAGCCGAAATTCATGCATGTACGTGATCAGTTTTCAAGCCTGAATGCATTTGTGCAGGAGAATATCAGTGGCAATCGTGTGGTCAGGGCCTTCGCCAAGGAAGACTATGAAATTGGAAAGTTTGATAAGGAAAACGCAGATTACCGGGATTCTGAACTGGATGCAGCAACGATCTGGACGAAGTATATTCCGATTTTTGAGTTTCTGTCCTCTCTTCTGACGGTGATTCTGATGGTGGTCGGCGGCATTATGTGCATCAGAGGGGATATGACGCTCGGAAATCTGGTTATGATCAACAGCTATCTGTGGATGCTGAATAATCCGCTTCGTATGATCGGATGGCTGATTAATGATTATCAGAGATTTGCAACATCAGTTGTCAAGATCTATAAGACGATCTGTGATCGTCCGGATATCATGACCCCGCAGTATCCCAAAGCCGTGAAACGCCTCCATGGGAATGTGGAATTTGAGGATGTTTCCTACAGCGCGGATGATGAGCCGATTCTGGATCATGTCAGCTTCAAAGTGCAGGCGGGGCAGACCATCGGTATCATCGGGGCAACAGGTTCCGGCAAGACAACGATCATGAATCTTCTGTGCAGATTCTATGATGCAACCGGAGGGCGCGTACTGGTGGACGGCGTTGATGTACGGGACATGGATCTGCATCAGCTGCGTGACGGGATTGGTCTTGCCATGCAGGATGTATTCCTGTTTTCTGATACGATAGAGGGAAATATTGCCTATGGCGATCCGGACTGCTCCTTTGAAAAGGTACAGTGGGCCGCGAAGATGGCGGATGCGGATGGCTTTATCCGTGAAATGGAAGATGGATATGATACAGTTGTCGGAGAAAGAGGAATCGGTCTGTCCGGCGGACAGAAGCAGCGTATTTCTCTCGCCCGTGCAATTTTAAAGGAACCATCCATCATCATTCTGGATGACACAACTTCTGCAGTGGATATGGAAACAGAGACACTGATTCAGCACGATCTGAAGAAGCTGAATGGGGAAACGGTATTTATTATTGCACATCGTATTTCTTCTATTAAAGATGCAGATCAGATTCTTGTCATCGAAGATGGCAGGATTACGGAGCATGGCACGCATGACGAACTGATTGCGCAGGATGGTTATTATAGAAAGGTATTTCAGCATCAGTACGGAGAATTTGACAAAATTGTCAGAAGAGGGCAGAGCAGAAAGGAGGTGGGCTGATCATGGCACGAAATAAAATCAGTGAAGATGAAGATCTTGACGAGCAGTTTGACATGGGCCAGTTAAAGCGCCTTGCTTCCTATGTAGGGCCGTTTAAAAAGCAGCTCACCACGGCAATTGTCATCATGACAGTCGCGAGTGCACTTTCCATGCTGCAGCCCATTTTCATGAAAAATGTCATGGATACCATTACGGAAACGAATTTTCAGCATGCATATTCACAGCAGGAGGCAATCCGCAGGATTCTCATCAACAGTGCGCTGATGATGGCGGTTTCCTTTATCTGTGCGCTGATTACAAGGGTAAAGATCAGGCTGACGGCCAATGTCGGGCAGGGTGTCATCTATAATCTCAGAAGAGAACTGTTCGTACATCTGCAGGAACTGCCATTTTCCTATTACGATGACAAGCCGCATGGCAAGATACAGGTACGTGTGGTCAATTATGTGAATAACTTAAGTGATCTGCTCTCAAACGGTATTGTCAATACGATTACGGATATGTTCAGTCTGGTGTTCATTCTGATCTTCATGCTGTATTTAAATGTCCGCTTTACATTGGTATGTCTGTGCGGGCTTCCGATTCTGACGGCGATTGTCATGTTTGTAAAGGCAAGACAGCATAAGGCGTGGCAGATTCAGAGCAATAAGCAGTCCAATTTAAATGCGTATATTGCAGAGAGTGTTAACGGAATCCGCGTGACACAGTCCTTTGTTCGTGAGGGTAAAAATACAGAGGTATTCAATGAACTGAACCGGGATGCCAGAAACGCGTGGATGAATGCGGTCAAATATAATTTCATCCTGAGCCCTGTCATTGAAAATATTACTGTTATTACCACGGCAATTATCTACGTGCTGGGCATCAGCTGGCTGATGCACGGAGACACGGTGATTACGGTCGGACTTCTGACTGCGTTTGTGGGTTATGTATCCAGGTTCTGGTCCCCGATTACCACACTTTCGAATTTTTACAATTCGCTTCTGACGGCGATTTCCTATCTGGAACGTATTTTTGAGAGTATTGATGCACCGGTAAATGTGCATGACAAAGAAGGCGCCGTTCAGATGCCGCCGATTAAAGGCGACGTAGAATTTAAAAATGTCTGCTTCAGCTATGATGACGGCGTCAGGATTCTGAATGATGTGAGTTTCAAGGTGAAAGCGGGAGAGTCCTATGCCATTGTCGGACCTACCGGAGCAGGAAAGTCGACGATCGTTAATCTGATCAGCAGATTTTATAATGTGGATTCCGGTCAGATTCTGATTGATGGAACGGATATCAGTGATGTGACCATTCATTCGCTGCGGACGCAGATGGGCGTCATGATGCAGGACAGCTTTATCTTTTCCGGGACGATTATGGACAATATCCGCTACGGTAATGATACGGCAACAGAAGAAGATGTCATCCGTGCGGCGAAAACTGTCTGCGCGCATGATTTCATCATGACACTTGAGGATGGCTATCAGACGCAGGTCAATGAACGCGGCAGCAGACTTTCTGCCGGGCAGCGGCAGCTGATTTCCTTTGCAAGAGCGGTTCTGGCGGATCCGAAGATTCTGATTCTGGATGAAGCAACCTCGGCCATTGATACGGAGACCGAGATCCTGCTGCAGAAGGGACTTCAGGAAATGCTGAAAGGCAGAACCTCCTTTATTATTGCACATCGCCTTTCTACGATTAAAAATGCGACCTGTATCATGTATGTGGATCATGGCCGGATTATTGAGAAGGGTTCGCATGAAGAACTGATGCAGAATCATAATGGCGAGTACTATAAACTGTATGAGTCACAGTATGATTTTCTGAAATAATTTTGTCCCCAACCTTTATCTGTGGTTACCCCCTATAGCCTCCAGAAGCCGGCCAGAACCGGATTCCGGAGGTTTTTTCATGTCCGGAAAAATAAAACGATAAAACATTTATTCCTTAAGGTTATTTTTAGGTAAGTCCGGTAGAATGCAATCATAAGAACAAGAGATCACGGATCACGAAAGGAAGTCAAATGAGCGGATTTCAGGATGTATTTCAGAGAATCGAAACCAAATATCTGATGGATGAAGACCAGTATCAGGCACTTCGAAAGAGACTGGAAGGAATGGCAGAGGTGGATCGGTACGGAGAGACACCTATCCTGAACATTTACTTTGATACACCGGATTACAGACTGATCCGGACATCACTTGAGAAGCCGGTATACAAGGAAAAGCTCAGACTCAGAAGCTACGGAGTTCCACAGGATGATACACAGGCTTTCATCGAGATCAAGAAGAAATTCAAAGGCGTTGTGTATAAAAGAAGAATCGGAATGCCCTATGAAGAAAGTCTGCGGTATCTTCTTGAAGGACAGCCGGTCGGAAAGCCATCCCAGATTTCGCAGGAAATTGACTACTTTATGAAGTTTTATAAGGGAATCCGCCCGGCAATGGCAGTTTCCTATGACCGGATCGCAATGTTCGGAACAACAGATCAGAATCTTCGCATTACCTTTGACCGGAACATCAGATGGCGCGTAGATCACATGGATTTAAAAGAAGGAAATGTCGGACAGGATATCCTGGAACCCGGACAGCATCTGATGGAACTCAAAATTGCAGGTGCGATGTCAACAGAACTCGCAGAGATTTTAAGTGAACTGAATATCTATCAGGTATCTTTTTCCAAATACGGACGTGGATATGTGGATTATATGTATCAGAAAAATGTAAACCTAAAAAACGGATTTTCTTATCAGAAGGGAGATGTAATCTGTGCTTAACCTTATAAATCAATTATTCGGTACCATTATGCCAAACGGCGATATTACAGCAGCAGCTTGTCTGGGAGCAACATTCTGTTCCCTGGCAATCGGTCTTTTCATTGCCTATATGTATATGCTCAAGAATTCATATTCAAAGAGTTATATCATTACACTGGCGCTTCTGCCGGCGATTGTGGAACTGGTCATCATGCTGGTCAACGGTAACATCGGAGCAGGAATTGCAGTTGCCGGAGCATTTTCGCTCGTCAGATTCAGATCTGCAGCAGGAAGCGGGCAGGAGATCACGAGTATTTTCCTGGCAATGGCAGTAGGACTTGCAACCGGCATGGGCTACATCGGAGTTGCAGTGGTATTTGCAGTCATTATCACACTGGTTAATCTCCTGTTACAGAAGGTCGGATTCGGAGACAAGGATCCGGAGGAAAGAATGCTGAAAGTAACCGTTCCGGAAACGCTTGATTTCGAAGGTGTATTTGATGACATTTTTGATAAATATACAACCAGAGCCGAACTTCAGGATGTGAAAACAACCGGAATGGGAAGTCTGTATAAACTCAGCTATAAGGTAAACTTCCGTCAGAAGGCTTCCGTAAAGGGCATGATGGATGAAATGAGACAGAGAAACGGCAATCTGGAAATCAGCTGCGGCAGAGCAACAACCGTGAAATCTGACGAACTTTAAAACGGACAGGGGAAGAATGAGGTAATTATCATGAAAAGAAGAATAGTGATTTCACTGTTATCCATATGTATGGCGCTCAGCCTTGTGATGGCAGGGTGCTCATCAACAGCATCAGAGAAGGCTTCAACAGCGGCGTCTTCTTCAGTATCTGTGTCAGACACATCTGCATCTGACAGTGCGGATACAGCTTCTACGACAACAGATGGCCTGATGACACCTGTATCTGCGATTGATACAGACGATCAGTTCTCAGATAATGATCTGGATACCGGGTATGATGAATCCAATTCAACACAGATCACGCTCAGCAGTACATCAGCTTCCGTTTCCGGCAGCGGAGCAACGGCAGACGGTTCTACCGTTACGATCACAGAAGAGGGAACCTATATCATCAGCGGTACGATCAGTGACGGACAGATTATTGTAAATGCAGATGATTCTGCAAAGGTGAAGATCGTATTAAACGGTGTGACGATGACCAATGATGACAGCGCCTGCATTCTGGCACTGTCTGCAGACAAGGTGTTTGTAACACTTGCAGACGGTACGGAGAATACGCTTTCTGATACCGGGGCAGAGTACACACAGACAGATTCTGATACATCAGTGGATGGGGTGATCTACAGCAAGTGTGATCTTACCTTCAACGGTTCAGGTACACTGACTGTAAATGCAGGTTATAAGCATGGCATCGTCTGCAATGATGATCTTGTTTTTACCGGCGGCACGTATAATATCACGGCAACAGGAAAAGGAATCAAAGCAAATGATTCCATTCGTATCAAGAACGGAACCTTTAACATAGATGCGCAGGATGACAGTATTCACACCAGTAATGATGAGGAATCCGGGAAAGGATATATTTATATCTGCGGCGGAACGTTTAACTTAAGTTCCGGAGATGACGGCATTCATGCAGCAACAGCACTTCTGATAACAGGAGGTGATCTGACAGTAACGAAGAGTTATGAAGGCCTTGAGGGCGACAGCATTGATATTACGGACGGCGATATTTCCGTAACCTCAAGTGATGACGGATTAAATGCTTCATCACTGAGCAGTTCGGATGAAACGACATCATCTGATCAGGCGGCAGATGCTTCGTCCGCTGACCAGCAGATGCAGGCACCTTCTGATCAGGCACCTTCCGATCAGGCAGCGGCAGACAGTTCCGCTTCCGGAAGTTCTTCTTCCGGTTCTGATTCACAGCAGGGCGGCTTTATGGGTCATGGCGGTCCGCAGGGTGGCGGCCAGATGGGCGGCGGTATGGATGACGGAACAGATGCCAATGCCTATATCAGAATCAGTGGCGGCACCTTATATGTAAATGCTGAAGGCGACGGAATTGATTCCAACGGTATGCTGTATGTGGACGGCGGGACAGTAACCGTAGACGGACCGACAGAAGCGAATAACGGAGCACTGGATTACGGCACAGGTGCAGAAATCACAGGAGGAACAGTGATTGCAGCAGGAAGTTCTGGAATGGCGACCAGTTTTGAAGATTCTTCCACGCAGTATTCCATCCTTTATAATTTTGATTCCACACTGGATGCAGGTACAGAAGTTATACTGACAGATGCAGGCGGCAATGAAGTCATGAGCTATACACCGGCGAAATCCTTCTCATCTGTTGTATTCAGCAGCAGTGAACTGGCAGCAGGTGATTATACAATTACCGCAGGAGATACTACAGAAAAGATCACCGTCAGCAGCGTGGCAACAACTGCAGGGACAACGAGCAGCATGGGCGGCGGTCAGATGGGCGGCGGTAAGGGCGGCCCCGGAAAGATGGATTGATCCATATTGAACAAAATATATTTCAAAGCGTTTTGAAACGGCTGGCACATCAGAAATGTGCCGGCCGTTTTCCATGACAGAACGTACGAAGCAGGATTTTTACTACCTCAAAAACCCAAAAGTAGTATGGTACAGGAAGCTTATCTGTGATATATCAGAAGCAAGGAACCGGAAAACTACATCTTTTCAAGCAGACCTTATGGAGGATTACGTTATGTGGACAGAAGTTATTGCGATTGTATTATCAATTATTTTTATCGGAGGTTTATCCGGAGGCATATCATTTGGTGCGGGGAACCTTCTGCACGTGTTCAGTTGGGTGATTGACATTCCGTCTTTGATTGCCATACTGATTCTCTCCATTCCGATACTTGTCAGAAAAGGCATGTGGAAAGATTTCACAAGAGCGTTTAAAATGATGAATAAGAAATACAGCTGCAGTATTGCCGATATGAAACGTTCGCAGGATGCAATTGAATTTGCACAGAAGCAGATTATGTATGCGGGGATCATTACTTTTATTCTGGGAGTTATCGCAATCTGTGGTCATATTGATGATCTGTCAGCGGTCGGGCCGAACATGGCGGTTGCGATTATTTCAGTTCTGTACACGGCATTTCTGGAACTGCTGCTGTTGCCGGTTCAGGTGGAAATCAAGGGCAGGATTATTGATTATATGGAAGGGGAATAATTCGTGAAGAAGCGTTTCAGGATGTTGATTCCGGATCTTCTGTATGTTCTGCTGGTGGCCGGCGTTCTCCTGGTTAATATGAGAGTTCTGCCGGGCAGTACACAGCGCCTTATGGTAAATCTGGAGGTACTGATATTCGCTGTCCCGGCGTTTCTGATTCTGACCTTCCGAATTCATCGGGCAGAGACCGATAAAACTGCGCAGGGAAGTGCCGGGCGAGGCAGCACGGCAGGGCAGGGACGGAATACTGCAGAAGGGCAAAGCAAAGAGCTGCCTGACATGCTGCAGCCCTGCGGAGTATCAGTATCCTGTAACCCGGATATTTTTGCAGAGCGGCTTGAGAACAGCGGACTTTCCGGACGTGAACGGGAAGTCGCGTGGCTTTTATACCGTGGTTATACCAACCGCCAGATCGGAGAAGAACTGTATATTGCAGAGACAACAGTGAAAAAACATGTGTCTCATATTTATGAAAAGATGCAGGTGCAGAGCAGAAAAGAATTCAGGGAAAAAATGGAGAAAGAAAAAATCCATGAATGAAAACAGAGAAGACGCAAAGGCCGAAATTGCAGGTCTTGTCAGGAATCTTCCGGGAAGTCTGATACAGGTATATTCCGGCGGTGAGAATGTTTCCGTGAGCGGGATCTCACCGCTTTTTCTTGCGCTGCGATTTCCGCAGGGTGAAAATGTTCCGGAATATGCGGATCTGGATCTTCACTATCTGGATTTCAGGGCGCGCAGATATGAGGAACGGCATTTTTTACAGGCAGGTCTGGAATCTGCAGATGACAGAGGCGACTACCTGGAGGCGGTTTATCGGATTCCTGAGAAAGAATTTGCAGAGGTTTATGATTTTATAACCCGTCAGTATGCGAATTATATCCACTGCAGAGCAGGCGCTGTGGATAACTTTTTTTCAAAGGAGCTTGCGGGGTATCCGTATGAAGAAGATACGCAGATGGCAGAAAGTGCGCAGGCGTGGTATATGGCAAGGAAAGAGCGCATGGAGCTGCTCCATCAGGAGGTGCTTCGTCTGACTGCGGAGAGCAGGGAGCGTGTATATCTTGGCAGTCAGTTCTGTCACATGCTGGTTCCTTCATGGGAGGCTCTGCGGCGTCAGATGGAAGAAATGAAGGCTACGGGACATCCGATTACACTCTGCCTTCCTTATCTTTCTGAAAGCCGGGTACTTCAGATGCAGAAGCTGCTCCATTCAGTATATGACTGGTGCCGGCAGCAGGGGGAACATATCGAAGTTCTGTATAATGATTATGGTTACGAGGATGTTCAGACATTTGACTGCCTGCAGAGCGCGGACCATTTTACATGGCATAGAGGTGCACTTCTGGATAAAACCAAAAAGGATCCCAGACTGAAATATCATATGTCTGACCGAAATCTGCCCCTGCAGATGGAGCGGGATGCAGATGATACCGGAACAGTTTATCTGCCGTTTTACCGGATCAGTACTTCCCAGTACTGCACACTTCGTGCGCTTGTGCAAAAAGGAGACAGGGCCCGGCAGAGCGAGGTCCTCTCCTGCGAGGGTCTGTGCCGGAAGTATGTGTGCATTTACCCGGAGCATCTGAATCTGCTGGGGATCGGGAACAGTCTGTGGTCGGTCGAAGAGCGGCTTCTGGAAGATCCGTCGCTCCTTACGGAATATATACGACAGCATCATGTGAAAAGGATCGTCTGGAATCTGCCCCTGTTGCCGGGACTTTCGGGGCAGCAGGAGAGATACTTCTTTTCAGGGGAGGTCCGGGGATGAAAATTACGGCAGGGATGGGAGATCTGGAAGATTTCAGGCTGCTGGCGGAAGCAGGTGCGGAGGAAGTGTTTACCGGATTTGTGCCGCCGGAATGGGATATGACGCGGCTGGAAGCGCTGAACCGCAGAGAAGTCTTTTTTTATCATGTAAATCTCTGTTCCTACGGGGACATGAAGATCTTAAAGCGCATGGCGGATGCAGGGGGTGTCCGTGTGAGTGTTACCTTTAATTCGCCGGCATACGCACCGGAGCATCTGGAGAAAATTGCAGGAATCATCGGCAGGCTCTGTGAGATCGGATTTTATGATTTTATCATTGCGGATCTGTCACTGATCCGGTATCTGGACGAACATCCGGTGAGCAGCTGCCCGGTAAGGGTGCACCTCAGCGGAGAGATCGGGGAATGGAACAGTGCGCTTCTGCGGGTTCTGAAAAGAAATTATTTCCGGCACGGAAATGTCAGCTTTGACCGTCTTATTTTTCACCGGAAGATGACGACGGAGGATATGCGCAGCATCATGAAGACCGGACGGGAACTTTTTCCGGAACTGACATATGAAGCATTTATCTTAAATGAAATGTGTCATTTTACCGGGGGATTCTGCAATTCGCTGCACTGCGATGAGATGGTTCCGATCTGCCACCTCCCGTACAGACTGTCCCCGCTGCCGGATGCCTTCCGGAAGGAAACGGAAGCTGATCCGGAAGACGAGGACGGGGAGAAGGTGGTTCCCGGACTGGACGGGTGCGGGCTGTGCGCTCTGTACCGGATGAATCAGATCGGTATGGATGTTCTGAAGCTGGTCGGAAGAGGCAGAAGCGGTGAGGGTATGGCAGAAGATATCAGGGTGGTAAAAAGGGCGCTCACGCTGTGCAGGGAATCAGAAGATGAAGTACAGTATATCCGGCGTATGAAGGAAGCGCTGTTCCCGGATGGATGCGCAGGAGTGTGTTATTACGCAGAAGATCGGGTCAAAAAATGTAATGCAGAGTAAAAAAGCTGTACAACCGCAGATCTGCGCGCTGTACAGCTTTTTTATACAGAGATTGTGAAGCAATTACAAAACCCGTGAAGCGGGTTCATTTCCAATGATCAGCCGGCATCTTCGAACTGTGAATTGTACAGATCCGCATAGAAGCCGCCCTTTGCAAGGAGGTCGTCATGCGTGCCCTGCTCGATGATGTCACCGTTATTCATGACAAGGATCAGATCTGCATTACGGATGGTGGAAAGACGATGCGCGATGATGAAGCTGGTACGGCCGCGCATCAGGTTGTCCATGGCCTTCTGGATCCGGATTTCGGTTCTGGTATCTACGGAGGAGGTTGCCTCATCCAGGATCAGCACTCTGTTGTCTGCAAGGATTGCTCTTGCGATGGTCAGCAGCTGTTTCTGTCCCTGTGATACGTTACTGGCATCCTCGTTCAGCTCCATCTGGTAGCCGCCCGGAAGTGTCTGGATGAAATGATCTGCGTGGGCTGCCTTTGCAGCGGCGATGACTTCTTCATCTGTGGCATCCAGTCTGCCGTAGCGGATGTTCTCCATGATTGTACCCTGGAAGAGCCAGGTATCCTGCAGTACCATACCGAAAGCGTCACGCAGTGCATGCCGGTCGAAATCCCGGATGTCGATGCCGTCCAGTTTAATGGCACCTGCCTGTACATCATAGAAACGCATCAGAAGTTTGACCATGGTGGTTTTGCCGGCACCGGTCGGTCCTACAATTGCGATCTTCTGGCCCGGCTTTACGTCTGCACTGAAATCGTGAATGATGACCTGATCCGGGTTGTAGCCGAAGCGTACATGATCAAAGGAGACAGCGCCGTCGAAATGGTCAGGTGCAGCAGCATTTTCGGGAGCCGGTTCTTCTTCTTTTTCTTCAAGGAATGCAAATACACGTTCTGCGGCTGCCGCCATGGACTGTACCTGGTTAATGACCTGGGCGATCTGCTGCAGAGGCTGCGTGAAGTTACGCACGTACTGAATGAATGCCTGGATGTCACCTATGGTGATCACGCCTTTGATGGCGAGAAGTCCGCCGGAAAGTGCCACACCTGCATAACCGAGGTTTCCTACGAACATCATGACCGGCTGCATCATTCCGGAGAGGAACTGCGATTTCCATGCGGAATCGTACAGGATATTATTTGTTTTACGGAAGGAATCAATGGTCTCCTGCTCTTTATGGAAGAGCTTGATGACCTGATGGCCGCCGTAGGTTTCTTCTACCTGGCCGTTGATGTGTCCGAGGTATTCCTGCTGCGTCTGGAAATATTTCTGTGAACGCTTCATGACAAAGGTCAGGAGTCCTGCGGAGATCGGCAGCAGAATCAGTGCGATCAGCGTCATCAGAGGAGAAATTGTCAGCATCATGATCAGTACACCGACCAGTGTGGTGACGGAAGTGATGATCTGCGTCACGCTCTGATTTAATCCTGTGCCAAAGGTATCGACGTCGTTGGTGATGCGGGAGAGTACTTCGCCGTAGGTACGGCTTTCAAAATACTGCATGGGCATGCGGTTGATCTTCTTCGAGATATCCTTGCGCAGGCGGTAGCAGATTTTCTGTGAGATGCCGGTCATCAGCCATCCCTGAATGAAATTGAAGATGGCGCTTCCAAGATACAGAAGCAGGACGAACATCAGAATCTTTCCGATATAGGTGAAATCGATTCCGCCGGTTCCGGCGATTTTTTTCATCAGTCCTTCCGAAAGGGCAGTGGTTGCCTTGCCGAGGATCTTGGGGCCGATGACACTGAATACAGTCGAGAGGATGGCAAAAATGCCGACCAGAAGAATCGGGAGTTTATAACTGCCAAGGTATGCGAGTATTTTCTTCAGGGAGCCTTTCAGATCCTTGGGCTTTTCTACGGCGCCAACCGGACCATGTCCCATGGGACCACGGGCAATGGGCTTTCTTGGCGCTTCATTGTTCATATTCTGCTCACTCATGCGCAGTCACCTCCTTTACGTTCTTTTTCAAGTTCAGATGCAGACAGCTGTGAAGTTGCGATCTGCTGATATACTTCGCAGCTTTCCATCAGCTGCGCATGTGTTCCTTTTCCGACAAGGCATCCTTCATCCAGAACCAGAATCTGGTCGGCATGGAGGATTGTGCTGATTCGCTGGGCTACAATGATCACGGTTTTATTCTTTACACGTTCTGAAAGCTCATGACGGAGTTTGGCATCCGTTTTGAGGTCCAGTGCGGAGAAGCTGTCATCAAATACATAGATCTGCGGATTCTTGGCAATGGCTCTGGCAATCGAAAGACGCTGCTTCTGACCTCCCGAGACGTTATTACCGCCCTGTGAAATCGGGCTTTCAATGCCGTCAGCTTTCTCATGGATGAATTCAGATGCCTGTGCGATTTCGATGGCATCTTTCAGCTGTGCATCCGTTGCCTCCTGATTACCGAAGCGCAGATTGGATGCGATGGTGCCGGAGAAAAGATTGCCCTTCTGCGGAACAAATCCGATTTCTCCGCGCAGGTCTCCAAGGGAGAGACTGCGAATGTCCACGCCGTCCAGCGTGATTTCGCCGCCGGTGATGTCATACAGCCTTGGAATCAGGCTGACAAGCGTTGACTTGCCGCAGCCGGTCGAACCGATAATCGCGGTTGTCTGACCGGGAAGTGCGGTAAAATCAATATCACTCAGGGCATCTGTTTCACCGCCCGGATAGCGGAAGTTTACATGATGAAAGGCAATTGTGCCCTTTGCATCTGTTTCCGGAAGAACGGAAGGTGAAGCAGGATCTGTAATGGTAGGCTTCATCTGAATGACTTCATCAATACGTTCTGAGGCAACGACAGCCCTTGGCAGCATGATGGACAGCATTGTCAGCATCAGGAAGGAGGTGACGATCATCATGGCATAGGTAATGAAGGCAGTCATGGCGCCGACCTGCATGACACCCGCATCAATTCTGTGTCCTGCCACCCAGACGATCAGAATGGACAGACCGTTCATGATCAGCATCATTACCGGCATCATGAAGGTCATGACACGGTTGGTGAAAAGAGTGGTCTTTGTCAGTGCGACATTTGCCTCATCGAAGCGTTCCTCTTCGCGTTTCTCTCTTCCGAAAGCACGGATGACGGAGATACCGGTCAGAATCTCACGGGATACCAGATTTACACGGTCCACAAGTTTCTGCATGAGCTTGAACTTCGGCATTGCAATTGCCATCAGAAGTCCGACAATGCCGAGGATGACGATAATGGCAAGACCGATGACCCATCCCATACCGGCACCGGTTCCTGCCACACGGATCAGGCCGCCGATTCCCAGGATCGGTGCGTAGATGATCATGCGAAGGAGCATGGTCAGAACCATCTGCACCTGCTGTACATCATTGGTGGATCTTGTAATTAATGATGCGGTTGAGAAATGATCCATTTCCGCACCGGAGAAGCTGATGACATTTGTAAATACCTGATCACGCAGTGTTCTGCCGACACCGGCACCGATACGGGCGGCGAAGAAGCCGACCATCACTGCAACGGCTGCCTGAAGGAGCGCAAGCAGTACCATCTGCAGACCTTTCTGCATCAGATAACCGGTCTGGATGCTGTTCATGTCCATGCCGGCTTCTTTATCACAGCGTACGGCAAAGGCAACGCCCATGGAGGAAGCGAGTGTGCTGCCCATGGTATCAAGCGTTTTCTGTGTCTGCGAGCGGACCTGCGAGAGCAGATCGTCCGGAAGCTGCCTTGCCTGTGCCATTTGCAGAAACAGCGGACGGATATCCGTATAACCGTCAACTGCCTTCAGAGAGGAGAACGCCTGCATCATGGCTGCATTCTGTGCAGAAGCTGCTTTGCCGGAGGCAGAGCTGTTTCCTGCACTTCCCGTGCCGGAGGCAATGGATGATTCAATGCTCTTAAGCTGGGCATCGCTGACGTGGGACATTTCATAATCCACGAGCAGCGGAATACGAAGTTCACTGTCCAGTGTGTCCCAGTTCTTTATGGAATCGGCGGTCAGCGTATAAACGGTATCGTCTGCAATGGTGGCAGAGGAGGTACCGGTGGCAGCCTGCGTATCTGTCAGCTCCTGACCGTAGGCATCTGCCCAGATCTGTTTTTCGGAATCGGTCATGAACAGAAGCGCGGTCTGAAATTCAGACGCGGTAACGGACTGCGGCAGTGTGTGTGAGATACCGCTGTTCTGGATACCGACATCGATAATATCGGAAGTAAAAGCCGGAAGGGAGAGGTCACAGAAGGCCTGCACGAAGAGCAGGGCCAGAATGAGAATGACCGACTTCCAGTATGGGGCGAGGTTCTTGAATATCTTTCCCATAAATAATGGTTCCTTTCTGCCTGAGGATCAGGCGGTAAAAAAGTTATTTCTCAGGATTTCCGGAGTTTTCAGAATTCATCTGTGCCATGGAATCGCTGACGGCCTGATAGAGCTTATTGAGTCCGTCGACAATCTTATCGATTTCTTCGACAGGCAGTCGCTCGACGATCAGATCAAACATCCGCTGTGTCTGCTCCAGGATCTGTGTGATCTTTTCCTTTCCGGGCTGTGTGAGCAGTGCAAGCGTGTAACGCCTGTCGTCAGGATCCTGTATCCGCAGGATACAGCCCTGGCGCTCAAGCTCTTTCAGAGATCTGGATATTGCGGCTTTCATCATGTGAGAATTTTCAGAGAGGATGGACACCGGCATACCTTCCTCTTCCGGATGCTTCTGCATATAGGAATGAATCTGCATCAGAACGCGGATTTCAGAACGGTTCATTCCGCAGGCTGCCGTTTCCGGAGATTTCATGGTATGAAACTGGCGAAATGCGTGCAGCAGACGTTCCTCCTCTGCTGTCAGATGTATTTCGCTTTCAAAGAAGCCTTTTCCGGATCTGCCCTCATCATGATTCATAATTCTGTGTCACCTCATAATCAAAAATATAATAAACGTTGTTAACTGTTAACAATGTTAAATATTAGCGCGAAGTATGCAGAGTGTCAATAGACTTTACAGATTGTTTAGAAATACCGTTTCAGACGGATTTCTTCTTTGTTTTTACGGGAAGCGTCACGATGAAACGGATTATATGATCCCCGTCGCGCTGCGCGATGATACTGCCGCCGTGGGAAGTGGCAATGGCCCTTGCCACGGACAGACCGATGCCGTAGCCGCCGGTCTGACGGCTTCTGGAGGAATCAGCTCTGTAGAAGCGGTCAAAGAGACGGTCAAGATTGCCGTCCGGGATGCAGTCGCAGGTATTGGAGACTTCAAAGGTAATCAGATTTTTATCCTGAGACAGATGCACCTGGATACTGCCCTGATCGGAGGAATATTTGATGGCATTATCGATCAGCAGGGAGGCAAGCTGATGAATGGAGTTCTTATCTCCGGTACAGTGAATGTCCGGATCGATCTGTACGGTATATTTTTTGTCTGCGGATTCAGCAACTGCGGCAAAAGAGTCCGCGGCTTCATGAACGGTATCGCTCAGGTTGAGATCCGAGAATACAAGGTGAATGGTTTCTTCTTCCATGCGGGAGAGTGTCAGCATATTCTTGACCAGTCCGGTCATGCGTTTGATCTGATTGCGGACGCTCTGGGTCCACTCGTTCGGACCGGATTCCAGTTCCAGTACGTCAATATTGGCAGAAATTACTGCCAGAGGCGTTTTCAGTTCATGTCCCGCATCCGTGATGAAGCGTTTCTGCTTTTCCAGAGACTCCACAACGGGTGCAACAGCCTTGCCGGAGAGCAGGTATACCAGGATGAACATGGCAGCCAGACATACCAGTCCCAGCAGAAGAGAATTCAGCAAAAGAGAATAAGCATTATAGAAACCGGAACTGCAGTCTGTGAAAATGACAAACGTGGTACCGTCATCCTTTTGCGTGCACATATAGCGGTAGGTACTGTAGAAGCCGCTGGTATGCCCGGAAGAAACAACGCTCTGCGCATAGGAAACGGCGTCTGAAGAGGAGATGGCAGCAATATGCCCGGTATTGATTTCTGTGGCGGACGCATTTTTATCCAGTCTGACCCAGAAATATCGTGTCTCATAGGGAGCTTCCATCGTGCGATTGTAGCCGATAAAGCTGTAGTTCATGAAGGACTGGTTCTGCGTATTCTGCGCAGGATCCGGAGGTGACATTTTATTCTTATCAAATCTGGGAAAAGAGCCGTTATTGTCCGTCAGGATCTGCAGCATTTCATCCGCATGCTGTGTGATCTGTACGACATTGAATATGTTGATGACGCCGATCAGGACGATCAGGATGACCAGAAGAGCGCTCATGGCGGTAATTACAAATTTACGACGCAGTTTTTTGACCATAGGTAGAACCTCCGCTCATGGAAAAGAAGACTCCGGATAACCGGCTTATGAAATGATTTCGTGAATTGAGTAGCCAAGGCCTCTTGATGCCTTGATTTCAGCAGTGGCATTTAAGGAAGCCAGTTTTTTTCTGAGGTTGGAGATATAGACCCAGACCACATTGACATCGGCGTCTCCGTCAGCCCAGATATGATCCATGAAGGTATCTACGGAGATGACGCGCCCGGGGGTGGTCATCAGCATTTCCATCATCTGGAATTCACGTCCTGCAAGGCGGACCGGTTCATGATCAGGGGTAGACAGTTCGAAACTGGAGCGGTCGAGACTTAAGTTTCCGCAGGCGAGATTGGGCTGTGCAAACTCTTCCTTGCGCCTTGTCATGGCGCGGATTCTGGCAAGGAGCTCTCTCATATCAAAGGGTTTGGTCAGATAATCGTCTGCGCCAAGGTCAAGGCCTTTGATCCTGTCATCAATTTCACTTTTGGCGGTCAGAAACAGAACGGGTGTGGAGATGTTTTTTTCTCTGAGATGCTTTAAAACCTCTGTCCCTTCCATACCGGGCATCATGATATCAAGGATGATGCCGTCATATTCTCCGGACAGGCCGTAATCAAGGGCGTCAGTGCCGTTATAAACCGCGTCCACCGTGTAATTGCTGTGTTTTAAAATTGCAACCAGTGCATTGGACAGTTCTTCTTCATCTTCTGCCAGTAACAGTCTCATGGTCTTGAATCCTTTCCAACTTAAATCAGATGATATATATTTATTTTCAGTTTATCACAACAGAGTACGGTAAAGTGTGAAAAAACGGAGATTTTTATCAGCGGAACAAAATCCCGGACTTGAAAAAGTGTGCTGCCGGTTCCATACTGTTGTAAGTGTACTGCAGGCAGCAGAATGCAGATACAGAAAGATAAAGAAGGCGAACGGAAATTATGATGAATAAAATTCAGGAAGAAATGATTGAACGATTAATGCAGGAAGAAATCAGTGCGCAGCATATTGCAGGTGCAAATGTGCTGGTATCTGTCAAAGGAAATGTCATTTATCAGAACAGCTTCGGTATGGCGGACCGGGAAAAAAACATGCCGATGCGCAGGGATACCATTTTCAAAATGTTCTCCATGAGCAAGATGGCGACGGCAGCAGCTGCAATGCTTCTGTTTGAGCGGGGCAGGATAGATCTGTATGATCCGGTGGAAAATTATCTGGAGGGCTTTAAGAATCCGATCGTCTATGATGAGAACGGCGGACATCCGGCACAGCATAAGATGCTGATCCGGGATCTTCTGAACATGACAGGCGGACTGTCCTATCCGGAGGAGACAAACGGTGCCACACGTGCAACCGATGCGCTTTTCAAAGAAATTGTAAAAGAGCAGGAGAACGGGAAAACAACGCCTACGGTAGAAATGGCGAACCGCATCGGGCAGCTTCCGCTTGGCTTTGAACCCGGAACAGCGTGGAAATACGGAACCAGTGCGGATGTCATGGGTGCCATTGTTGAAGTGGTATCCGGGATGAGATTCGGCGAATTCCTGCGCAGGGAGATCTTTGAGCCTGTCGGTATGACGGATACCGGATTCTATGTACCTGCGGAGAAAATGAACCGTATGGCCATGACCTATCGTCATATTGACGGCGAGGGTGCGGCACCGGACAGACTGGAAACATTTACAGACAATCACCTTGGCATGGAAGGCTATGAAAAAGCGCCGTCCTTTGAATCGGGCGGCGCCGGACTTACTTCGACCATTGAAGATTACAGGAAATTCGGTCAGATGCTTTTGAACGAAGGAACGACGATCGAAGGAAGACGGATTCTCGGCAGAGAAACCGTACGGTTCTTAAGATCCAATCAGCTGACTGCGCAGCTGATCGACAGTATGGGCTGGGAGTCACTTCGCGGCTATGGCTATGGTAATTTCAACCGTGTGCTGCTGGATCCGGCAGCGGCGGGAAGTAATGCACCGGCCGGAGAATACGGGTGGGACGGCTGGCTTGGCACATATATTACGCTGGATCCCACGAATGATTTTCTTTTTGAATACTTCATTCAGCTGTGCGATGCAGGAACCACACCGGTAACCAGAAAGCTCCGCGCGATCGCTTACGGAATGTTATGATGCATCGGCGAGCAGAACATCCGCATTCCCTTCTTCGTAATAATAATCCAGAAGCAGTCCTACCACATGTGTGTAGCTGACCTTTCCGGAGGAGACGCCGTTGACCTTCAGGTTGGTGTCAACAAAGGTACTGGCAGCTGCTCTGACGGTTTCTGTTTTCACAACCGCTTTTTTTTCGACCTGGTTCCATGATGCGTCGGTGAGGAAGCGGTTATCTTTTTTTACAAGATCACTGATGGCAACATGTGAATTGTATTCGCTTCTGCTGACAGCCTTGTAATAGTCATTGTTGACGTAATTAAGGAGCCCCAGGTATCCGCTGTACCGGAAAAACGCGTCATCAGAGGAAATGCAGGCGAGGTATCCGATCATGTTCGCTTCATCTTCATAAATATATCCGTGGGTGTGTGCAAGCTCGTGGCACATGGTAAACGGCTTGTTGGTGATGTTCATTATGTTGTTGTAATTGGCTTCCATGGAGAATGGAAAATAATAGCCCTGCATGTACTGCTGGCTCATGAATCCGGAAAAGGTCAGTGCCTTGGGTGTAACGTAGAAGCCGGAAAGCCGCGGGTTGATCTGCCCGAGTTTCTGCATGCTGGCAATGGCACTCTGCTCCATGTTACCGGTATAAACGATGTTACCCTGTGCATCGCGGGGCATTGCAAGTGCAAGTGCGTCGGCGTTTGTCACAATATAATCGCGGACACTGGCGAGTTCTTCCTGCGTATATCCATCATGTCCGGAACCGGCACTGTCTTCGGATGAAAACGGGGTACAATGGTACAGCACAAAGCAGTTCAGGGACATGACCATGAAGATTCCGCTTAAGAGCCAGGCAGTGATCTGATAAAAAGAGATGCCGGCACGGCGGACCGCATAGAAATGACGGAAGGCAGGAGCACCGGAACTGCGGCGCAGATGCATATGAAGCGTATTTACAAGGATTAAAATGCTCAGAACAAAAAGAACGCCCAGCCAGCAGAGTCCTGCAATGATCAGAACTTCACCGACTGAAAACGGGAAAAGACTTGTCAGTCTGCCATAGGTGGCACCCCAGAGCGGGAAAATATGAATGGTATAAAAATCAGAGAAGGCCGGACTCTGCCACGAAAGCAGATCAAATAGAGACGAAAGTATGATGATTGCAAGCATTACCCATGTCCGTTTCTTCATAAGCATTCCTCCTGATCACCCTGGCAGTATAATAAAGATAACATGCAAATATGACATAAAGATGTATAAATGACAGCTGCTATGTTAACATATTGGTAATAACTCACAATGAAAATGGATTTTAATTAAAATAATTAGATGTATTTCATATACAATTCACTGCAGTAGTACGGCATTATTGTAAATAATCACAGCAGAACAAAAGTTCTTTTCCTGCAGCGCTGTATCTGATAGAATGGAGGGCAGATACAGGAGGAATGAACTGGTGGAAGATTTACTGCAGGGACTTAATGAAGCACAGAAAGAGGCAGTGACCTCAACGGAGGGCTTTGTCCGCGTGATTGCGGGAGCCGGATCCGGTAAAACCCGTGCGCTTTCAAGGCGTTTTGCCTATCTGGTCAATGAGATCGGAATTCTGCCCGGGAACATTCTGTGCGTTACATTTACCAATAAATCCGCCAATGAGATGCGGCAGCGGATTCATAACCTGACAGGGGACAACGATACCGGTTATATCAATACATTTCATGGCTTCTGTGTTTCGGTCCTGCAGGAGGACAGCCATGCCGTGCAGTATCCCAAAAGCTTTCTGGTGCTGGACAATTCTGATATTGATGCGATGCTGGGAATTATTTATGAAGAGCGCGGACTGACGCTGCGCAATATGACATATTCCAGAGCACGCGATATGATCGAGATCCGCAAGGCACTCTCGGAGCCGGATTATTATATGGATATGATCACCATGTCGCTGGACGTTCTGCATGAGAAGTACCTGAATGCAACCGACCCCAGGGACATGATTTTCTACGGCTATTTATATCAGGAGAAAAAATGTTTCGGCCTTGATTACAACGATCTGATCAAGTTTTCACTTTATATTTTCGAGCAGAATGAGGAAATCAGACATAAATGGCAGAAGCGCCTGGAATATATCATGATTGATGAATTTCAGGATATCGATCCGCTGCAGTACCGTCTGATGGAGGTACTGTGCGGCTATCACGGAAATCTGTTCATCGTGGGAGATCCGGATCAGACGATCTATACGTGGCGAGGTGCCAATGTGCGCTATCTGCTGGATTTCGACCGGAATTTTGCAGGGACGAAGACGATCATGATGATGGAGAATTACCGTTCCACGCCGCAGATTCTGGCCGCAGCGAATTCGCTGATTGATAAGAACAGGGAGCGGATGAAAAAAGAACTGATTCCGACGCTTCCGGATGGGGAAAGAACGGTCTGCCATTTCGCCGATACGGCAGAGAAGGAAGCACAGTGGATTGCGCAGCAGGCGAAGGCACTTAATGAGAGCGGCATCCGTTACCGGGATATTACGGTGCTCTACCGGGCACATTATGTGACGAGGACAGTGGAAGAGGCTTTTCTGAAGGAAAAAATTCCTTATACGATTTACAGCGGGGTCCAGTTCTTCGGGCGTATGGAGATCAAGGATGCACTCTGCTACCTGCGGATGATCGCCTATAAGGATGATCTGTCCTTTATGAGAATTGCCAATGTGCCCAGGCGGAACCTGGGAGAACGCCGGATGGCGTTTCTGCAGGAATATGCGTTGCAGAATCAGTGTTCTTTATATGAAGCAATGTGCAGAAACATTGAGCATGAGATTTTCAAGGGAACAAAAGCCAGGAAATTCATGGAACTGATTGAAAGCTATGCGGGTTATGAGCAGCGTCCGATTTCCGAAGTGCTGTCACAGGTTCTGGATGAGAGCGGCTATGAGAAGGCACTCCGGACGGAAGGAGCGCAGGAACGGCTGGATAATCTGGCAGAGCTCAAGCAGTCCATATATGAATATGAAACGACCTGCGGGGAAGAGAGCACACTGGAAAGTTATCTTGCCCATGTGGCACTGTTTACCAATTCTGATGCACAGGAGGCTTCCGATCAGGTAAAGCTGATGACGGTCCATACGGCAAAGGGTCTGGAATTTCCGTATGTATTTCTGTGCGGGATGAATGAAGGCATTTTTCCGTCGAAGAAGACAGGGACGCTGCAGGCCATGGAGGAAGAGCGCCGTCTTGCGTTTGTTGCAGTGACAAGGGCGCAGAAGAAGCTCTTTTTATCAGAGGCCGGAGGCCGCAATTTCGACGGCTCACCGCGATTCCCTTCCAGATTTCTGCTGGACATCGACCCGGAGCTTCTGGAATTCACACAGCCTCCAAGGGAAGGGCTGATTGCGGAAACGAAGGATTACATCCGGCTGACGGCGAGGTTCTATGTAAATGCGGGGGAACAGAAGCTTTTTTCGGCAGGGCAGCGGGTAAAGCATAAAATTTTCGGTGAAGGTGTCGTGCAGGAGGCAGATCCGGAGCGCGGAGCCTACAGCATTTTATTCGACGGGATGGATACGCCGCGGAGCATTTCATTTCATGTGCCGCTCGAAGCATTGCAGGGAGGCAATTTGTGACATCATATGATATGATGAAGCAGGGAACCAGAGTAAAAAATATATCGGGGTGTATATGAAGAGAACAGAAAAGAAATTGTGGAAACTGTGGCAGAAGGTACTGCTGGTAATTATACTGATTCCATGCGTGCTGGTCATTTCCTACGGACTGATTATTGTTTATCTGACCGCTACGGAGTATAAGCCGGCAGATCAGGAGGAAGTTAAAATTGCGGGGACTGCAGATAAAACGGTTGCTGCAGGAAACACGCTTAAAGTCATGACCTGGAATGTAGGATACGGGGCACTTGGCGATAATGCGGACTTTTTCATGGACGGCGGCAGTCACGTATATACGGCGGACCGGGAGCGCGTGCAGGAGAATCTGGCAGGGATAGAGAAGGAAATTGCATCTGTGTCTCCGGATGTCTGTTTCATGCAGGAAGTCGACCGTAATTCCGACAGATCGCGTCACATTGATGAGGTACAGCAGATTGCGGGTTCCGCGAGCGGTTACCAGAGTACGTTTGCCTATAATTTCAGAACGGAATTCATTCCCTATCCGTGGCCTCCGATCGGGAAGGTCAACGGCGGAATTCTGACGCTGAGCGCATTCGGCATATCCGGTTCGCAGCGGCAGCAGCTGCCATGCCCGTTTTCATGGCCGGTACGCCTTGCGCAGCTCAAGCGCTGCGTCATGGTGGACCGTGTGCCGGTCAAAGGCAGCGGTCATGAACTGGTACTCGTGAATCTGCATCTTGAGGCATATGATGACGGAGAGGGCAAGAAAGCACAGACCGCCATGCTCAGGGAGGTTCTGCAGAAGGAAGCGGATGCAGGCAATTATGTGATTGCAGGCGGCGATTTCAATCAGACTTTTTCCAATACGGATATCAGTGCGTATCCGGCGCTGGAAGGAAAATGGCATGCAGGGGCAATTGATACAGCTGATTTCGGTGATTCCTGGCAGATGCTGATGGATGGCAGTACGCCAAGCTGCCGCTCACTGGATCAGCCCTTTGCAGGAGCAGATACGCAGAATTTCCAGTATTATGTTATTGATGGGTTTATTGTTTCTTCTAATATAAAAGTAAATTCCTGTGAGACGCAGAGCCTTTCGTTCAGAAATACGGATCATAATCCTGTGGTATTGAATGTGACATTGGAATGAAAAAAGGAGATTTCCGAGGTAAATAGTTTTTAAAATATGTAAAATTTGTGCAAAATGCACATAAATTAATAAATTATTAATCCATATCTGACAAAATGCAGCATGGACATCTTCATCATAGTGCTTTATAATCTTCCATTGTACAAGAGCTACTGAAGCAATTGACACTATGCAATTAGGTTGCAAAGTAAGTAAAACAAGAGGAGAGAAAATTATTATGAAGAAGAACATCGTTGTATTATTATCCGTATTAGCATTATCTGCAGCAGTACTGGCTGGTTGTGGTTCATCCGCTTCTACAGAAGCTAGCTCCACAGAAGCATCTGTTGAGACATCCGTAGCTACAGAAGCTTCCACAGAAGCATCTGTTGAGTCTGCTGATTCAGCTTCAACAGCTTCTACAGACGCATTCGCAGCTGATTCAGCATCTTCAGCTTCTACAGAAGACGCAGCAGCTACAGCTTCTACATCTGCTGACTGATCGTTATAACCGTACCACCGATTTATTAGATCATTTGATGATTTTGTAAATCAATTGCTTTAGTAAGAAAGAGCCATGTGCAGTGTGATATCACATTTGCACATGGCTCTTTTGTTATTCAGCTTCTGGTACATGAACTGCAATAGCCATATATTTCCAGCTGATGCCCTGTAATTTCAAAACCTTCAGCCTCTTCACTGAGCATCCTTCGAAGATCACCGAGCATACAGGAACGGAGAGGAAATTTTCGGTGACATTTCATGCAGATGGCGTAATGGCGATGTGTGCCTGTGCGCAGTTCATAAACAGCTGTTTCTTCTGAAATCAGAACTGATTTTGCAAGGACGCCGGCATCTTCAAAAGTCTGCAGACAGCGGTAGACCGTAGAAAAGGCGTATAAAGGTTTTTCTGAATTCTGGTTGAGAGTCTGATAGATTTCTGCCGCTGATAATGGGGTATCTGAATCTGCCAGAATCCGGTAGATTGCAATACGCTGCTTTGTCTTTTTGATTCCTTCCGGCCAGTTTCTTTCAATTTGCCTATCCGTCGACTCCGGATGCATTTTACATGGCATATGCTTACCTCCGATGGTAGTTCTGCTTTTTTCTTTTCTTCAGATACTGATTCTCAGAAAATCAATTGCTGCTCCGGCAATTACACCAATGACATACAGCAGAACCGTAATTTTGACATTTTCCTTCCGATCCTCATTTACACGATACAGTACGAGGAGACCTACACCGGCACCGACCAGAAGTCCGGACATCATGGAGCCCAGTGTGATCATCTTGCCCAGATAGAGCTCTGTAATGATAACAGAAGCGGCACAGTTCGGTATCAGTCCGATCAGACCGGCCAGCAGATGGCTGACAACAGGATTACCCTGCAGCAGCGTAGAAAGTCTTGCTTCTCCGATCAGTGTAATAGCAGCATTCAGAATCAGGGTGAAGATGACAACGAAATAGAAAATGTGAAGCGTATGCACCAGAGCGGAGCGAAAAATGGAATCGCTTTCTTCACAGTGACAGTGTTCTTTTTCACAGAGTTTATCAATGCAGATGTGATCATCATCTTCATGGTGTCTGTGGTGCCATGCGTGAACGGTGAGGTCAATCAGAAATCCGGCGATGATACCGATCAGTGCCTTGATCGCCAGAATGGACAGCATCGTGTTCAGTGGTGTTTTGGTAGAGATCAGAAGCGGCAGCATTTCGTCTGAAGTGGAAAGATAAATGGCAATCAGTGTGCCAAGGGAGATAACACGCCCGGCGTACAGATTGGAAGCTGCAGCAGAAAAGCCGCACTGCGGGAATATCCCGATCAGACCACCAAACAGCGGGCCGAAATGTCCGGCCCTGCTGACGATCTGACCGGTCTTATCCTGTGTGTGATGTTCAAGGAATTCCATAATCAGATAAGTAATAAAAAGGAAGGGAAGAATTTTGAGCGCATCAATGAGGGTATCTTCCAGAATTGAGATGAGTGCAGACATAAGCGTACCAGACCTTTCATGAGAAACGTAGAAGATGCAAATGCAAATCATTCGCATCTTAATTTTGGGTAAAAAAATAATCAGAAGAGCGGGTGATGGGAATCGAACCCACGTATCCAGCTTGGAAGGCTGGTGTTCTACCATTGAACTACACCCGCATGGGTCTGACAGTTTTCTATTTTAATAAGAACGGGCGGATATGTCAAGTGATTTCATTTTTAGGTTATTTTTAGGTTTATATGACAAGATAGGTCACATGTTTAACGTATAAGTCTAATGTGTGTGAAATGGGAGAACCGATGAGCTTAAAGGAAAAAATTAAAAAGGCCAGAGAACGGCACCTGGAGAAGCTGGAAGCGGAAGATGAAGAAGTCCGTAAGGAACGGGAAAGCGGAAAAAAGGCGAAAGGACGTATCGGTAAAAAAATCATTGTCATTGCAGTGTCACTGACGATTGTCAGCGGCGCTGTTTATGGTGCGTACAGGTATGTATTTCGAAAGGCAGCCTCTTCAACTTCTTCAACTTCGCAGAATGGTAATCACCCGGGGGGCGGAGGAAACGGTAATCAGCAGAATGTGATCACGGCAAGCGGAACATCAACGCTTGGAATGGTGGAAGAGACTTTTGATGTAAATAATCTGGATACAGATCTTGAAGTTGAAAAAGTCTATGTAAGTAATGGAGACACGGTTAAAAAAGGTGATAAGCTTCTGAAAATCTCAGATGACAGCCTGCAGGAGGCTAAAACAGAGCTTGAACAGGCAGAGGAAGAAGCAAAATACGCATATCAGTTGGGACAGATTTCTGCGCAGCAGGAACTGATTGAAGCAAAGAGCACATGTGACAGTGCAGCGGTAAATGTTGAATATGCGCAGAACGATTATGACAGTTCCATTCAGACTCAGGCAGAAAAAATCAGTGATCTGGAGGATCAGGTTTCGGATGCGCAGGATCTGGTAGATGAATATACAAAGGCAATTACGGAAAATTATTATTATACAGAATATGACGTTGCCAATCTGAAAAAAACAGCATATGAGAACTTTGAACTTCTGATGAAACTGTATGACAAATGGGATATTGCAGATACTGAGTCGGAATCCTCAGGGACGGGTTCATCCACTGTTTCCTCAGGAACAGTGACGCAGTATTCGGGAAGCGATACCTCATCGGGAGCTGCCGCCGGTTCATCGACCGGCAGTACGGCAGGAAATTCTACGGGAACAACCGGCAGTTCCTCCGGCAGTACATTGAAAATATCCAACAGTCTCAGTTCCTTATATGATGCTTTTTCTGATGAAGTGGACGAAGAAGAACAGGAATACGAAGACGCGCAGGAAAAATATGAAGATGCAACCAAGACGGCAAAGGCAGGAATCAATAAGGCAAAAGCAAATCTGACATCGCTGCAGGCGCAGCTGACAGAAGCCAAAACAGCATATAATACTGCAGTTGCAGAAGCAAAATCCGCGTCCAATGAAACAATCGCAACAGGTAAAAATGCAAAAGAAACTTATCAGACTTCTGCAGATAAGGTGGATGATGAACTTCAGACGCTGAAAGATGCGATGGACGATGCAGATGATAATCTTAAAGCTTTTGAGGATGCGGTCAATGACGGGTACATGTATGCAACTACGGATGGAACCATTATGATGGTCGGCGTGGAGGAAGGTGATACTCTGACCTCAGACAGCATGGTAGTTGCCTATACGGATTCTGCTTCTGTTTCGGTTGCGGCATCAGTTGATCAGAGCAGCATTTCACAGATTACGCTTGGCGAAGCCGCAGAAGTGACTTTTGAAGATGCAGGTACGTTTGAAGGAAAAGTGGTATCGATCAATCCGGTAACGCAGTCCAGCAGCAGATCTTCAGTTACCTATACCGTAACAGTACTTCTGTCCGGAGATGTCAGCAGTCTGTCACAAAATCTGTCGGCAACGGTTGTATTTGAAGGGGCACAGGCATCAGATTCGGCCAGCAGTGCAGAAAGCAGTGAAAATGAAAAGTAAAAAGTTTTGGATCAGACTGGTTCTTCTGGCGGTGGTTGCAGGCTGTATCATTTCACTGGTGGTGTATACACTGTGGATTAAGCCATCTCAGAGTACTGACTCTTACATATACAAGGAAACAAAAGTTGCAAAAGGCGATATTGTACTGGGAATAGAAGAAAGCGGAAGCGTGGAAATGGCTTCTTCGGAGCTTGATTATAACCTGACAATTGATTCTGATGACAGTGATGACAGCAGCAGTACCAGCGACAGTTCTGATGATGATGATTCAACCAGATATCTGAAGGTTGAAGATGTTTATGTCAGCCAGGGCCAGACAATTACCAAGGGAGACAAGCTTTTTAAACTGACGTCAACAAGCGTGGGTTCTGTAAGACGGCTTCTGGAAGCAGATGAATCGGATGCAAAGCTTACATTGGAAGAAGCGCAGCAGGAGTATGAAACAGGAAAGCTTGAGGCATCAGATACAAAGCAGGAAACAGATTCGGCAGCAGCGGATGCATCAGAACTGTACGGTGCAACACTGACCGAACTGCAGGCAGCAATAGACGGGTATGAAGGAGATATTGAAGCTCTTACACAGGAAGTGCAGAGCCTGCAGGAAGATGTTACAGATACGGATTTGCTGAAAGAACTGAAAGAAGCCAAAGAGGACATGGAAACAGCGCAGGATACGCTGGAAGATACGGATGTTTCAAATTTTGGTGCATATACAGCCAATCAGTCCGCATATGATACAGCAAAAAGTACCTATGATTCCATTCAGGATGGAATAGATACCAAGAAAAAGCAGATTACAACAGATCTTGCAACCATTAAATCGGATCAGAAAAAGATGGAGCAGGCGCAGGCTGCGTTTAAGGAAAAACAGACTGAAGCGGAGAATACACATGATTCATCTGTTCTGAATGGAAAGCTGTCGAAGGATGTGTATTCCAATTCCGTTAATTCTCTTGGAGAGGCGGTGACACAGGCGCAGACGGCTCTGGATGAGGCGCAGACCAATCTGAATGACTTTAATTCATTTGTAGGGGATGATGGCATAATCTATGCGGATGGTTCCGGAGTCGTAACGGCGGTTAATTATGATGCCGGGGACAGTATCAAGACAACAGGCGCAATGATAACCTACACAAAGTCTGATGCATATACGGTTTCCATTGATGTTTCGGAAGAAGACATCTCCTCCATTACGGTAGGAGATGCGGTTGACATTACTTTTACTGCTTATTCTGATACGGCTTATAAAGGAAAGGTTACTGCTATTTCTACGACAGCATCGGATGATCATGCAACAACTGTAAGTTATCCGGTCACGATTGCAATCGAAGGAGATACCTCAAAGCTTTATGGCGGAATGACTGCGGATGTTACTTTTGTAACCGATTCGGTCAGTGATGTTCTCTATGTTTCGGAGCAGGCAATTGTGGAGCAGAATGATAAATCCTATGTATATGAAAAATCCGGAGATACCTATACGCTGATTCCTGTGGAAACCGGATTTTCAAATGGTTCTGATATTGAAATAAAAAGCGGACTTAAGGAAGGGGATACGGTTTATATTGCCAGCAAGGTTACTGCAGATGAAACGCAGCTCAAAGATACGTCGGCAGTAGAAAGCTCAAGCGGGACAGCAGCATCCTCACAGACAGAATCGGGTAATGGTCAGAACCAGAACGGAATGCCATCCGGCCAAGGAATGCCGGCAGGAGGCGGAATGCCATCCGGCGGAGGAATGAAAGGCGGCAACTGATCAGTCATCAGATACCGGAGTGAGATTTCAGAGTAAAGAAGGGAATGACACGTGAAACAACATTTTTTCCGAAAAAAAGCAGGTCAGATAGGGAAGTGGACCGGAGAGCATAAGAAAAAGGCAGCAGCTCTTTATTCCGGAATCGGTCTGGTACTGGTGGCAGCCATTGTCTGCTGTGAAATATACAGAGGCAGGGGGCAAAACGAAGATGCAGCGGATACCGTATACAGAGAAGAAACGGCCACAAAAGGCGCACTTACGGTAGGTATTACAGAAGATGGCACGGTGACGATCGGGACGACGACGCAGACGCTGGATGTAGATATCAGTGCCTATACAGGGGCAGCTTCAGCCAGTACGAATACGCAGCAGAACGGCGGAAATGCCGGTGGCATGCCTGGACAGCAGACGCAGACTACGACAACAACGAGCACCGATACTTCCACAAGAGAGCTTGAAGTAGAAAAAGTCTATGTGAATGTCGGTCAGGAAATAAAAAAAGGAGATCCGATTGCACTTCTGGATGGAGACAGTGTGCAGCAGATCAGGTCTGATCTGGAAGCAGATGTAGAAGATGCCAGAAATACATACGATGAGGCGTTATCCAGTCAGAAAGTGGCAGACCAGACGGCGGAGCAGAATTATAAACTGTATACCGTATATGGAGAGTCGGCGCAGTCTGAATACAATACGACAGTTGCAACGCTTCAGGATGCAGTGGATTCAGCACAGTCAGATCTTGATGATGCAAATGATACACTTCAGGATTACCAGGATCAGCTGACACAGGATCAGACCAATCTTCCAACGTTTAAAAAGGCACTTGAAAATGCCGAGTACACCGTAAACGGTATTGATAAGGAAAATGCCATGTATGGATGGCTGACAGCAGAGGATGCAAGGGAGAAGGCGCAGGATCTTGTAGATAATACGGAAGATGAAATTGATACGCTGACGGATGAGATCAAATCCCAGAAAACCAAAATTGCAGAATATGAGATTGCGCTGGAAAGTGCAAAGAAGGCATATGAACTTGGCGTAATCACAGCGCAGGCAACTCTGGATACGCAGAACTGGGATAATAAGAATGCAGACACATATCTGAGTATTTCAAAAGCGCAGAATGCACTGACCAGTGAAGAAGCAAAGGATGATCTGACACAGGCACAGAAAAAACTGACTGAATTCAACAGTTATATCCAGAATGATGAAATTATTGCTGCGGAAGATGGCGTAATTTCCTCTGTTTCCATTACGGCCGGAGATGACCTGTATTCCAACAGCGATCTGATTACCGTAAATGATTATGATAAGGTTACGGCAACCGTTGATGTCAGTGAAGACGATATTGACTATGCACAGGTGGGTGCAGCAGCCAAAGTTAATATTGATGCATTCCCGGATACGGTATTTGAAGCAAAGGTGACAGATGTCGGAGATGCAACCTATGACAGCAGTACAGGAACGACTTCCTATGAAGTGACAGTTACATTATCAGGAGATCTGTCAGAGCTGTACAGCGGAATGACTGCTGAAGTTACTTTTATCACGAAGGATACGGAAAATGTACTGTATATTCCGAACCGTGCGGTTACCAGAGATAATGACAAGTCTTATGTAAAGCTGAAAAAGGACGATGGAACCATTGTGACGCAGGAAGTTACAACCGGATTCTCTGACGGAACCAATGTGGAAATCAAGGATGGCCTGAGTGAAGGCGATACCGTTGTAATAGAAAGCAAGGTGGACAGCAAGTGAGAATATCGGAAATTTTCAAACTGGTATGGCTGAATTTATCTCAGAACAAGTCAAAAGTAATTCTGACAAGCTTTGGTATTGTTGTAGGTGCGGCAACAATCATGCTGGTAATTGCAATCGGTACCGGAGGCAGAGAGGAAGTGGCGGAGCAGTTTAAAAATCTGAATGCGGGATCTATCGATATTTCCTATGATTCCAGTTCCTCAGACAGTCAGAGCGGTTTTGGCGGCTTTGGCAATATGGGCGGCGGAATGCCCGGCAGCGGAGGCGGAGGCTTTGGCGGAATGGGCGGCGGAATGGGTGGCATGCAGAACCAGAACAGTGTGGTACTTTCTACAGATGATATGGATGATATTACTACCTTTGTACCTGGAATTTCATCTGCCACCATGTCCTATTCCACCACATCAAGTGTTGATGGCGGCGAACTCAGTGACAGTACGACCTTTACCATTGCCGGAGTAAAAAGTAATTATGCCAGCATGTCCAATCTGGAAATGGCGATCGGAAACTTCATATCTGATGATGATGATACGTATAAGAATAAATACTGTGTACTGGGATATAACGTTGCCAAGACAATTTTCGGAAGTGTATATGATGCCTATGATGGAACGGTCTATATTGATGACAGGCCATATACAGTTATTGGAATAATCGGCGAAGTCGGTACTGTGGCTTCCGGAATCAGCCCGGATGATGCCATATTTGTTCCTTATGAAACGGGAATCAAGTATCTGACAGGTAATGATATCAGTCCTACGATTACAGTTGTGGCAGAGGATGTCAACAATGTATCCACGATCAAGGCAGATATTGAAGAGGTTCTTTCGGAGTCTTATCCGAATGCCGGTTTTACGATTTCGGATGCAGGTACCAAGATGGAAGCAGCCAATGAATCCAACAGAACACTGACACTTCTGCTCATTGCAATGGCGGCGATCGTCTTTGTTGTGGGAGGTATCGGTATCATGAATGTACTGTTCGTTTCCGTTAAGGAACGTACAAATGAAATCGGTATTCTGAAAGCAATCGGATGCAGTCAGAAGGATATTCTGTGGGAATTTCTGCTGGAGGCAAGCTGCATCAGTCTGGTCGGTTCGGTGGTCGGAATCCTGTGCGCACTTGGAATCACACCGATTCTGGAAAGCTTTGATATGAGAGTATCGCTTTCCGTCGGCGGAGCAGTTATGTCACTTGTATTCGGCGTTCTGACGGGGTCTTTGTTTGGATTTTATCCGGCCCTGAAGGCTTCGAAACTGATTCCTGTAGTTGCACTGAACCAGGAATAATCACAAACAGAGCCGCACATATGGGCGGTCCATGGGAACGGAAAAAATGGGACAAGAGAAAACAACGAAGGAATCAAATAAAAAAAGAGAAACTTCGGCTGAGAAGAAAGCGAAGATCAGCGAAGATGCCGCGCTTGGTGAAATTGCGTCCGAAAAAATTTTTGAAGAAGATCCGGAATTGGCGAAGGAACTTGCAGAAGACCGCAAAATTCAGGAAAGAGCGCAGGAGTATAAGGATAAAAAGGCAAAGCAGGCAAGAAAACGTAAAAGAAATATTCTGATTGCAGTCTTGATTATTGCAGCCATGGCAGCAGGCGGTACGGTATATTATACGGAACAGAAAAAAGCATCCGAGGTATCTCTGACAGATATTATCACAACGGATTCTCAGAAGCTGGTATATGCAGAAGTAACAAAGGTTGTCGGAAATGATATTTCCGTGTCTGTAGTACAGCAAAATGCGAAGAATGCGGCGGCAGGAATGTCTGGAGCAGCACCTGCTGATACTTCCGGTGCAGCAGGATCAGAAGCCGGAAAAGCAGATATGCAGGGAGGCGCTTCCGGAAATGCACCCGGAAACGGAGGAAGTATGCCGGCTATGCAGGGAGGCGGCCCTGAAAATGCATCCGGAAACGGAGGAAGTATGCCATCCATGCAGGGAGGCCAGAAAAATATGCCGGGGGCAGGAGGAAGCATGGGATCAGGAACCGGGATGAGCGGCATGCCATCCATGCAGGGCAGCGCGAAAGATGCAGCAGGAAGCACAGCGGTAACGTATGAAGAAACAGGAGAAACAGCTGACTATGAAATTCCGGTCGGGACAACGGTAATTACAAAGCTTGGTACAGAAGCGACATTTTCAAGCCTTTCTTCAGGAGATGTCATTGCAATTGCAATTGAAAAAGGCTCAGGTGTCATTGACAGAATCTGGATCGTGCAGTAAGCAGAGCTGATTTAATGGTGCTGTGAAAAAGCAGCACGGAGGATTGAACCGATATGATGATCAAAATGGTAAATATCTGCAAAGGCTACATGGTCGGTGAAGAAAAAGTGCAGGTACTTAAGAATATTAATTTTAATGTGGATGAAGGCGAGTTCGTTGCGATTCTCGGACCGTCCGGATCCGGAAAAACAACACTGATGAATATTATCGGCTGTATGGATGTTGCAGACACAGGAGAATATTATCTGGACGGGCAGGCAATTCATACAATGGATGAATCTGATCTCGGAGATATACGCAATCAGGAAATCGGATTTATTTTTCAGAATTACCAGCTGATACCGACCTATAATATCATGCAGAACATTATTATGCCGCTTCTGGTCAGAGGAATGACGACTTCCGAGGCAGAAGACAAATGCATGGAAACAATCAGACTTCTGGGAATAGATCATCGCCTGAGACATAAGCCGTCGGAGCTTTCAGGAGGTCAGAAACAGCGAGTATCCATTGCAAGGGCGCTTGTCGGACAGCCGGCGATTCTTCTGGCGGATGAACCGACAGGGGCACTCGACAGATCAAGCGGACAGGATGTATTAAAGCTGTTTAAGAGTCTGAATGAAATGGGACATACCATAGTCATGATTACACATGATCTGAATGTTGCACAGTCGGCAACAAGAATTGTGCATATCATAGATGGACAGTTATCAGAAGACTGAGCATAAGGCTGCAGGCACAACGGGAATCCGGAATGCCTGCAGCCTTATTTTGGCGCGAAATGGCGCAGCACCTTGCTTTTTTCCTAAATTTTTTATAAAATGTAACGATGTATATTGCCATAAATTTTATGTGGTGCTATAGTTTAATCCTAGTAATTAGGTAGGAAAATGTTCATATAAAGAAAGAGGTAGGTTATGTCAGAACAGTCATTATTGCAGGTTAAGAATGTATCCGTGTCCATCGACGAGCTTCCGATTCTGCATGGTATAAATTTAAATATCGGAGCAGGAGAAACACATGTACTGATGGGACCAAACGGTGCCGGTAAGTCTACGCTTGGCTATACACTTATGGGAAATCCGCATTATTCTGTTACGGACGGCAGTATTATTTTTGACGGTCAGGATATTACAAAGGCTTCTGCTGATAAACGTGCGCAGGCGGGAATGTTTCTTTCCTTCCAGAGTCCGCTTGAAGTTCCCGGAATTTCTCTTGGAAGCTTTATCCGTAATGCCTATCATGAGAAAACAGGAGCTCCGGTAAAGCTGCTGGCATTTCAGAGGCAGATGAAGGAAGCCATGGATCTTCTGGATATGAACGAATCCTATGCAGATCGTGATCTGAATGTCGGCTTTTCCGGAGGCGAGAAAAAGAAGGCAGAAATTCTGCAGCTTCTGATGCTCAGTCCGAAACTTGCTATTCTGGATGAAACAGACTCAGGACTTGATGTGGATGCAGTTCGGACTGTTTCAAAGGGAATCAGGGAATATCAGAAGAATAAAGACGGAGCGCTTCTCATTATTACACACAGTACAAAGATTCTGGAGTCCCTGCATGTGGACTATACTCATGTTCTGGTAAAGGGCAGTCTGGTTCATACCGGAGACGGAACTCTGGTGGATGAGATTAACGAGCACGGCTTTGAACGTTTCGAAAACTGATCGGAGATGTGACACAGAAGGGTGCGATGGCAGTATGAGTGAGAATAAGTCAGTTGTGGTTGATATTGACCGCAGCGTCTATGATATTAAAGATGAAGAAAATGATCAGGAGTTTTTCCGGGAAAAAGAAGGTCTGACCGCAGATATTGTGGAGCGTATTTCCAGGGAAAAGAATGATCCGCAGTGGATGCATGATTTCAGACTGAAGAGTCTGGAAATCTATAATCAGATGGGGGTTCCGGACTGGGGACCGGATATTGCGGGCCTTGATATTGACAAGATTGCCACCTATGTCCGTTCGAAATCGGATATGAAAGGCAAATGGGACGAAGTTCCGGAAGATATCAAGAATACGTTTGAACGTCTGGGTATTCCGCAGGCGGAGCGTGAGTCTCTTGCAGGTGTCGGAGCGCAGTATGATTCTGAGCTTGTATATCATAATGTAAAAGATGAAGTGGCAGCACAGGGTGTTGTCTATACCGATATGGAAAGTGCACTGAAGGGAGAATATTCCGAGATGGTGCATGAGTACTTCATGAAACTTGTTCCGCCGACGGATCACAAGTTTGCAGCGCTCCATGGCGCGGTATGGTCCGGTGGTTCCTTTGTGTACGTGCCAAAGGGCGTTAAGGTGGAGATCCCGCTGCAGTCCTATTTCCGTCTCAATGCGGCAGGAGCAGGACAGTTTGAACATACGCTGATTATCGTGGATGAGGGCGCAGATCTTCATTTTATCGAAGGCTGTTCTGCACCGAAGTATAATGTGGCCAATCTTCATGCGGGCTGTGTAGAGCTTTTCGTTAAAAAGAATGCACATCTTCGTTATTCTACCATTGAAAACTGGTCCAAGAATATGTATAACCTGAACACAAAGCGCGCGCTGGTAGAGGAAAACGGCATTATGGAATGGGTATCCGGTTCCTTTGGGTCTCACGTATCCTATCTGTATCCGATGACCATTTTAAAAGGTGCACATGCCAAGATGGAATATACGGGCATTACGTTTGCAGGAAAAGGTCAGAATCTGGATACTGGTGCAAAGGTTGTTCATCAGGGACCGTACACATCATCGGTGATCACAACGAAGTCCATTTCCAAGGACGGAGGTATCGGTACCTATAGAAGCAGTGTAACCATTCAGAAGGAAGCAAAACATGCAAAGGCATCTGTTGCCTGTGATTCGCTGATGCTGGATTCCATTTCCAGATCAGATACGATTCCGGGCATGGATATCAGAACCAATGATGCAGATGTCGGACATGAAGCCAAAATTGGCAGAATCAGTGATGATGCGGTATTTTATCTGATGTCGAGAGGCATCAGGGAAGCAGATGCAAGAGCAATGATTGTCAGTGGATTTGCCAATCCTGTTTCCAAGGAGCTTCCTCTTGAATATGCAGTAGAGATGAATAATCTGATCAAACTGGAAATGTCCGGGAATATGTAATTTAGAAGTTTTTCACGGGTCTGCGCCCTTGGTGCGGCTCCGGATGCAGGTGACATCGTACCTGCATTTAATATGCGCTGCGATTGACAGATAAAAGCTGCGCAGGAATATGGAGAATTATGGATCTGAAAATGAAGGTCAATGTGCTGCCGGCGCTGACATATAACTGGCTGCATGTGAATGAAAATAACATATCAGAAGAAAATATCAGGATAGACCGCCTGAAAATGGCGGTACCGGAGAAAATTCCCGAGGGAGTCACCATTGAACAGGAAGTTTCTGTTTCTGATGCGGAGAAAGTTTTCCTGAAGGCTGCAGAAGCAGCAAAGAAAGCCCCTGACCCGATTGGCGGACCAAACGGCGATACCTATGCAAGGAATGCAGCGCAGACTGTGCATACCGGAATGGGAATTGATGTGGACCGCATGCTGGATGACATGCGGGTTAAGACCATGCTGATTACGGCAGCGGAGAACACAAAAGTGACAGAGCCCGTTGTACTTCATGATCCGATGCAGGACGGAGAAGGAGCGCTCAGCCGTCAGGTGATTTATGCAAAGCGCGGATCTGAGATTACCGTTGTGATGGATTACCGCTCACAGGAGGAGGCTTCCGGCTTCCACGGAATCAGTACAAAGCTGTATGCGGAAGAGAATGCGACCATTCATCTGGTCAAGGTACAGATGCTCGGCTCAGGATATCTTCATTTTGATGATATCGGCGGTGTCTGTGAAGACCATGCAGTGATTGATATGATTCAGATGGAGATGGGAGCCAGGAAGGTATGGAATGGCTGTCACATCAATCTGATGGGAAAGGAATCATCTTTTTGTGACAATACCGGATATCTTTGCCGGAAAGATCAGCAGTATGATATGAACTATATTGCAGAACAGCGCGGCAGAAAAACCCAGTCGGAGATGATTTTCAGAGGTGTTCTGATGGACCAGTCACAGAAGACATTCCGCGGAACCATTGATTTCAGAAACGGATCCTGTGGTTCAGTGGGAGATGAGCAGGAAGATACACTTCTTCTGAGTCCGGATGTCGTAAACAGAACCATTCCGCTGATTCTGTGTCAGGAAGAGGATGTGGACGGAAGACATGGCGCATCTATCGGACAGCTGGGAGAAGATCTTCTGTTCTATATGCAGGCACGAGGCATCAGCGAAGAGGAAGCAAAGAAGATCATGGTCCGTGCAAGGCTTGAAAGTATCGGCAGGCTGATACCGGAAGATTTCCTGCGCGGCATTGTGGAAGATTATATCAGAAAGATTCTGTGATAAATATAATAACAGATGTGTGGAAACGGCAGGCGGTGATGGATCGTAAACCGGAATTTCACAGCATGGAGAGAAAATGAGCATAGCAGACGAATATCGTAAGGATTTCCCGATTTTACAGAAGGGGGATTATATTTATTTTGATAATGCAGCAACCACGCAGCGCCCCGCACAGGTCGTGGAAGCCATCAGAGATTTTTATGAGAATGCCAATGCCAATCCGCTTCGCGGACTCTATGACTGGAGCGTGGATGCAACAGAACGCTATGAAGCAGCCAGACATGCAGTTGCACAGTTTATCGGTGCCGGGGAAGACGGTGAAATTATTTTTACCAGAAATACAACAGAATCTCTGAATCTGGTGGCATACAGCTATGGCCTCAGCCACATCCATGAGGGCGATGAAATTGTCCTGACGGTAATGGAACATCACAGCAATATGCTGCCGTGGCAGATGGTGGCAAAGAAGAATGGTGCCAGGCTTGTATATATGGAGCCGGATGAAGAAGGCAGAATCACTTCAGAGGAAATTCAGAATAAGATTACAGATAAAACGAAGCTGGTCGCAGTGGCACAGGTATCAAATGTACTGGGCGTAACGAATCCGATTCGTGAAATTGCAGACAGGGCACATGCGGTCGGTGCGGTGATGGTAGTGGACGGTGCACAGTCCACACCGCATATTCCTGTGGATGTGAAAGCGCTTGGCGCTGACTTTTTTGCTTTTTCCGGACATAAACTGATGTCCCCGATGGGAATCGGTGCGCTCTACGGACGTATGGAGCTGCTGGAGGAAATGCCGCCGTTTCTGACCGGAGGTGAGATGATCGAATATGTGACAAGGGAAGATGCCACTTATGCACCGGTTCCGGAGAAATTTGAAGCAGGTACGGTAAATGCGGCGGGTGCGGTCGGGCTTCATGCGGCGATTGACTATCTGCAGAAGGTTGGCCTGGACCGTGTGGCAGAGCAGGAACGTCTGCTGACAAAACAACTGATGGACGGCATGAAGCAAATGCCGTATATTAAGATATATGGATCACCTGACCCGGATAAGCACTGCGGAATCGTCACCTTTACCATAGACGGTGTACATCCGCATGACACGGCCTCTCTTCTGAATGAGGATCATGTATGCATCAGAGCGGGACATCATTGTGCACAGCCCCTCATGCAGTTTCTGAAGGTGGGTTCTACGGCAAGAGCCAGTCTGTATTTTTATAATACGCAGGAAGAGGTCAGCCGGTTCCTCGAGAAGCTGTCAGGGATCAGAAAGGTCATGGGATATGGAGCTTAAACAGTTATATCGTGAAATTGTAAATGAACACAATCTTCGCCCTTCACATAAGGGTGATATGGAGCATCCGGATCTGGTTCTGGAAGGCGTTAATCCGAGCTGCGGCGATGATATCAATCTGCAGCTGAGAATTGAGAATGGAATAATAACAGATGGTATGTTTAACGGCAGCGGATGTGCGATTTCTCAGGCATCTGTGGATATGATGCTGGATCAGATCATCGGACAGAAGCAGGAAGATGCAGTCAGGCTTGCCGGTAAATTTATGGGAATGATCAAGGGAGAGCCGACAAGCGAAGCGGATCTGGAAGAACTGGATGAGTCTGCAGCACTTCAGGATGTGTCACATATGCCTGCAAGAGTCAAATGCGCGGTTCTGGGCTGGCATACCATGCAGGAAATGCTTGAACATCCGGAAAAAGCGCAGCACTGAGATGGAAAATGAAGAATAAAAATGGCTGATTCGAATATTACAAAAAATGCACTGGCAGCATCACTGAAAAACTTAATGCGGGAAAAGCCGTTTGAAAAGATCAGCGTATCAGATATCTGCGAGGCCTGCGGGATGAACCGCAAGAGCTTCTATTATCATTTCAAGGATAAATATGATCTTGTCAACTGGATTTTTTATGTGGACTTTCTGGGGAAAATGAATCTCAAAACGTATCATACGGGGTGGGATGCGGTGCAGGATATCTGTAACCGTTTTTATGAAGACAGAGAGTTCTATAAAAGTGCGTTGAAAATTGAGGGCCAGAATTCATTTCATGATTATATTATTGATACAATTCATCCGCTGATGAGTTACTACATCAAGGATCTGTACAAGGATGAAGAAGCACAGGACTTTTTTATCACCTTTTTTGGGGATGCGTTCCTTGCATCCATCATGCGGTGGATGTCTGAGAGCATGAAAATGTCACCGGAAGAGTTTGTACAGAATCTGAAAAGTGTCAGCGTCGGGCTTGCAAAACAGATTCTGCGGGATGAAGATGAACGTAAATAAAGGACATATTGTAAATGGGGTCAGAAATCACTCATTTGCGATATGTCCTTTTTGATGGTTCATGCTTCGGAATTCAGCACCGGCATTGTTTTGGTAAGAACATGCTCAAGTGTTTCGTCCGGATCCAGAATATTCAGATCTGTTCCGGCAGGCGTATGAACGCTGCCGTCAGAAGAAAACTCGATCAGTGTTTCATTTTCACAGATGATCTGACTGATCTCACGTACGTCAGCGTACAGATCCCAGATAAAGCACGGGTAACTCTGTTTCATGCGGGAGTTTTTGGCAAAATCTCCGGCGCTTTTGCAACAATCATCCTTTTGGATCAAGAAGACCATACTGCTGTTATAACTGAGATATCTTTTTACGTTTTCTGCATTTTCCGCACTGCCAAAATCCGAGTCATTGTAGAAATGGTGGATTCCGTACAGCAGCTTGGAATCGCGCAGTGCCATGCAGGTATCATAGCTTTCTGGTGCATCAATATCAATGGAGAGCATGACATTGCCGCAGCTTTTAAGCGCAGCACCCTGTGCAGCAGTTACCTGTGCATCAGTCAGGAAATAGAAGAAACCACACTGGTCATATTCACGAAAAATACTGATCAGTTCATTGGAAGCAATGACGCCGCCTTTCTGGAAAAAGCAGAAGGAATTAATGCCAAGAGGCCGGGCCTGTTCAATAATGCTGCGGATATGTTCGGGTGTGAGTGTATGTTTTTTTCCGGCATCCGGGTCATAGCGAAACATTAAAAGCCACGGCAGTGAAACATGCAGTTCTTCAGATTTTGCACGAAGAACGCGTGCACCATAGGTCCAGCAGTTGTATCCCATATTAATACCAAATTTGCGGATGCATTTGTGATCTGTATGTGTCAGAGCGTCTTCGATCAGACTGTAGTAAGGACTGTTGTCATTTTCAAGAAGGCCCTGTATGATATCAATGATTTTGCTCTGGAAACGTCCGGTTGAAAACTGCTTGCCCATATCGGCAAGTTTTCGTATGCTTCGTTTCGGATCATCAGTCATATCTTTGATTCCGCGGCTGACAGCGGTATCGATCATCAGTCTTGTAATACTCTGTGTATCCAATTTTTTTCCACCTGAATCCTGTATAATGTGACAATATGGTTACATAAATGGCAGACAAAGCCAGTCATCTACATTGATATCTTATTTCATCTGTGTCATTTCGGATAGGGACAGAAATCGAAATCTGTCCCAAAATAAGACGAAACGAATGCTTTGTCCGATGACATTATCGGGATGAAGCCATATACTTTACAATATAAAGACAGGATTTGATTGATAAACGGAGGAAAGTTATGAGTTCAGTAGTAGAAAATATTTCACATGCAGCTCAGAGACAGGCATTTGGCCTGATGATTGACGGGCTTTTGAAGCATCTTGATAAAGCAGATGACAGAACAGCCACGTATTTGAAAATAGCAGATGAGGCAGAGAAGTTTTACGGCAAGGGTGCAGATAAGGCTGCAATTGATAAGGCCCGTAAGGCAATTCAGGACCCCAATAACAGATGGGTGAAATTTATCAACAGAGTTCTGGATGAGACAAACCCGCATGTTGCCAAAACCATGCTCCTGAATCTCGGTTACGAAGCGTTTTTCAGAGGAACCAAGACCATTCGTGCAAACAGAGAGAAGTATAACTGCAACATTCCGTGGCTGATTCTCTTTGATCCCACATCTGCGTGCAATATGCACTGCAAGGGCTGCTGGTCAGGTACCTATGGTCATAAGAGCATGCTTTCCTTTGATGATATGGACAAGATTGTAACCCAGGGTAAAGAGCTGGGTGTATATCTGTATATGATGACCGGCGGAGAACCGATGGTTCGCAAGGCTGATATCATAAAGCTTGCTGAAAAGCACAATGACGTGGAGTTTGCACTGTATTCCAATTCCACTCTGATTGATGAAGAGTTCTGCAAGGAACTGGTACGTCTTGGCAACATCACATTCCAGCTGTCCATTGAGGGAACGCCTGAGACAAATGATTTCCGTCGTGGTGAAGGTCATTATGCAGCAGTTATGAAGGCAATGGACCTGCTGAAGAAGTACGGTATTGTATTTGGTACATCCATCTGCTATACACGTGAGAATATTGAAGCGGTTACAGATGAAAAGTTCCTTCGTATGATTGCCGACAAGGGTGCAAGATACGGGTTCTTCTTCCATTATATGCCGGTTGGAAATAATGCAGTTCCGGAACTGATGCCTACAGTAGAGCAGCGCAGAAAGATGGTTGACAAGATCCGTTATGTCCGTTCTGATAAGTGTGATATCGGATTCTATCCGATGGATTTCCAGAATGATGGTGAATTTGTCGGCGGATGTATTGCCGGTGGCCGTAACTATTTCCACATCAATGCACATGGTGATGCAGAACCCTGCGTATTCATTCATTATTCCAATACGAATATCCATGATAATTCCATTCTGGAGATGCTTCAGAGTCCTCTGTTTATGGAATATCATAAGGGACAGCCGTTCAACAGAAATCATTTAAGACCGTGTCCGATGCTTGAGAATCCGCAGCTTCTTCGTGAAATGGTTGCAAGAAGCGGTGCACATGGTACCAATGAGGAATCTGAAGAGTCAGTAGAACACCTTTGCGAGAAGTGTGATGCTTATGCAAAGGAGTGGGCTCCTGTAGCAGATGAGATCTGGAAGAGCGAGACACATAAGAAACCGAAGTACGAGAACTATATCAAGGAAAAACGCGATAATGATACACTTGCTGCATTTGAACATGTTCCGGAGAAGCAGCCCGGAAATGCTGTAAATCAGTAATCAGATGACATGATAAGCCCCGGATGGTCGTAAAGATCATCCGGGGTTTTTGAATTCAATTGTTCAATTATAAAGGTTATAATTTCAGATATAAAAAAAGTACCATCCCCACAGGGTATACCTGTGAAAACAGTACTCGGCGTGCGCTGCCAGGGTCTCGAACCCTGGACAACCTGATTAAGAGTCAGGTGCTCTACCAACTGAGCTAGCAGCGCATTTGTTTGTCGCTTATCATTGGCGACAAATGGTATCTTACTACACCTTTCATAAGTTTGCAACCCCCTTTTTGAAAAAAATTTAAAAATCTGATTTTTTTATCATAATGCTGCATTGCGGGCCTCTTCATGGTATGCTATTTTGTATGTATTCACGAATGCGGAGGATGCTTCGCAGAGAAAATGGAGAAGCAGAATGATTTTTGATACACATGCGCATTATGAGGATGCACAGTTTGATCCGGACAGGGATAAATTGATTCAGGGTCTGCACGAATCGGGAATCGGAATGATTGCAGATGCGGCTTCAGATCTCGAAACGACAAGGCAGATTCTGAAGCTTGCCCATCAGTATGATTTTATTTATGCGGTGATCGGGGTACACCCCAGCGAAACAGAGGTGCTTGATGAAAGCCGGCTGGCTTGGCTTGACCTGCAGTGTCATGACAACAGGGTAGTTGCGGTTGGAGAGATAGGTCTTGACTATCATTATCCGGAACCGGCACCGGATTTTCAGAAGAAGTGGTTCTGCAGACAGATGGAAATGGCGAGGCAGAACGGACTTCCGATTGTGGTGCATTCAAGAGATGCAGCAAAGGATACACTTGATGTGATGAAGGCAGCACACGCGGAGGAAATCGGCGGCGATATTCACTGCTTTTCCTATGGAAAGGAAATGGCAAGGGAATATCTGAACATGGGATTTTTTCTCGGAATCGGCGGAGTACTGACCTTTAAAAATGCAAGGAAGCTTAAAGAAGTTGTGGCATACGCACCGATTGAAAGCATGGTGCTTGAAACCGACTGCCCCTATCTTGCTCCGGAGCCGCATCGCGGCAGCAGAAATTCGTCGGCGAATCTTCCGCTTGTGGTAAAAGCCATAGCAGAGATCAAACAGATGGAATATGATAAGGTTGTGGAAATTACGGAACAGAATGCGAAGAGGTTGTACAGGATCGATTCCTGAGCACCCGTAAAAGTGAAAGGAACACAGGAAATGGCTTATTTGGGAAACCCATCAGGTACAATGGAGATTATTCGGAAGTACCATTTAAATATACAGAAGAAATTTGGACAGAATTTTCTGATTGATGACAGTGTCCTGACAGGCATTGTAGATGCAGCAGAAATTACCAGACAGGACTGCGTACTGGAAATCGGTCCCGGAATCGGAACGATGACACAGTATCTTGCGGAACGTGCCGGAGAAGTTGTGGCGGTTGAAATTGATAAGGCGCTCATTCCGATTCTGCAGGACACGTTATCGGAATACGATAATGTAACCGTAATCAATAAAGATATTCTGAAAGTCTCCATACAGCAGATCGTGGAAGAAAAAAATGCAGGAAAACCGATAAAGGTAGTTGCCAATCTGCCATATTATATTACAACACCGATTATCATGAAGCTGTTTGAAACCGGAGTTCCGCTTGCTTCAGTTACGGTAATGGTTCAGAAAGAGGTCGCAGACAGAATGCAGATGAAACCGGGATCCCGGGATTATGGCGCACTGTCGCTGGCGGTGCAGTATTATTCAAAACCGGAACTGATTTCAAAAGTTCCGCCGTCCTGCTTTATTCCGCAGCCCGGTGTGGAATCGGCAGTAATCCGGCTGACCAGATATCAGGAGCCACCGGTCAGAGTACAGGATGAAGCACATATGTTTGAAGTTATTAAAGCTGCGTTTGCACAAAGGCGTAAAACACTGTCAAATGCAGTTTCGCATATGCCTTCACTCGGGGTAACCCGTGAACAGGTTGTTGCAGCGCTTGCACAGCTCTCACTTCCTGCAGATGTAAGAGGCGAAGCACTGTCGCTGGAGCAGTTTGCTGCGTTATCGGATCTTTTGCCGAAAGTGCAGTAATCAGACAGAGAAAATCCGCCACCAGCAGCCGGAACGCATGTAATTTAGCGTTTTGACATTGATATGGCCGTATGATAAACTTAACACCAGATATAGTGGAATTATCCCAAAAGAGGTGGATATTTTGGATAAATATGAGTACAAAATCCGTGCAGACGAGATCAAGTCACTGATCAGTGAGGGGAAATACGCGGATGCGGTTAAAATCGCAGATACAATTGACTGGAAGCGTGTGAAAAGCGTTACCATGCTTTGCACCATCAGCGATTTATATAAGATCAACAGGCGGTTTGAGGAAAGCAAGGAGATCCTTCTGATGGCGTATGAACGCTATCCGGATGGAAGAGCCATTGTATATTCCCTTTGTGAATTGTCCATAAAAATGGGAGAGTTTGTTCAGGCAGTTGAATATTACAAGGAGTTTGTCCGTATCGCTCCAAGGGATACGGGAAGATACATTCTGCAGTATAAACTCTACGAAGCGCAGGATGTCAGCCTTGAAGAACGGATTGCAGTTCTGGAAGAGTTAAAAAAGCATGATTACAGGGAAAAGTGGGCTTATCAGCTGGCCTATCTGTATCATCGTGTCGGACTTGCAACGGAATGTGTAGAAGAATGCGATGAAATGTATCTCTGGTTCGGAGATGGCAAGTTTGTCATGAAGGCACTTGAGCTGAAGATGCTTCATGAACCTCTCTCAGAGGATCAGCAGGAGAGCTATAGGAAATTTAAGGCAGGAACAGCCGGGAAAGTAGACGAAAAGGCACCGGAAGAGGAAGAAAAAGATAATATCGGCGTAGATGAAGCGGATGAGACGAAGCAGCCTACCAGAGAGATGTATGACACACCGGAAGAGGCTGCAGAAGTTATGACGGAGACTGCAGAAGCACCAGAAGCGCCGCGGGAAGAAAAGGCGGATCAGCAGGATGAACCGCAGGAACAGCCGGCTGCAAGAGAGCCGTTTGTAAGGACTCCTGACTATGCGAATAAGTTTGACACCATAAATCTGCAGAAGGCAATTGCAGAGAGTATGAAGGAAATCATGGGCGATCTGCATACGGCACCAAGGGAAAGGACAGTCCAGGGAGAGCCCACCAGATCTTTCAGACCAGAGGAACCGGAAGACCTGGAAGATCAGATGACAGAGTCAATGGAAGCAGCAGATGTTCCGGAAGCACAGACAGAAGATTTCGGACAGCAGGAAGAACTTTTTGAGCAGCAGACGGAGTCTATGAGTACGCCGATGATGCAGGAGCTTTTTTATGAGGACACGCAGGTTCCTGAGGAAGATAAAAAGGTGCCGGAGGAACAGATACCGGTGCAGGCAGCACCTGCTTCTGAACCTGAGCCTTATCAGGAAGAGCGTTATGACGGACAGCTGGCATTTGCCGGAGCAGTTCCGTCGCCGGTGGAAGAAGAGCCTGTATACGAACCACAGCCGGAGCAGGATGAACATCCTGGAGCAGTTGTACGTCCGCTGAGAGCACCGCAGACCAGTCACTTTGATAATATGCTTGCACAGGATTATGACGGACAGATCAGTCTGGTAGTTCCGGAAGAACAGATGGTGGAAAAACAGATTACCGGGCAGATCAGTATCGGCGATATTATGAGCAGAATCAAGCGCGAGCAGCAGGAACGTCAGATGCAGGATGTTCGTCGTCGTGTTGCGGATGAAACCAGCAATATGTTTGCCGAGTTTGATGAGAAGGCAAAGGCAGATCTGCAGGTACGGATTGAAAAGGCGGTTGCTGAGGCACTTCGAAGAGAACGTGAAAAGAAAACATTCGGGGAAGAAAAGCCGGTTTCCTATAATGGGAATGTGATTATGCCGGATCAGTCGGCACAGCCATATGTACTGGCGGGAAAAGCGGATGCAATCCCGGATGAGGACATACAGAATCTTGATCTTGAAACAGAGGCAGATTCGATGGAGAGTGATGCCGCGCAGGAAGGAATCACTGAAGGTGAGGCGGCAGGGAATGCTGCTGTGAACACAGAGCCTGGGAAAGCAGAAAATTCCGGGGCGGAAGAGAAAGCAGAGCCGGAAGAAACACTTTCTGAAACTGCAGAGGAAGCAGCACAGGAAGAAGCACCTTCTGAAACTGCAGAGGAAGCAGTACAGGAAGAAACATCTTCTGAAACTGCGGAGGAAGCAGTACAGGAAGAAGCACCTTCTGAAACTGCAGAGGAAGCGGTACAGGAAGAAACACCTTCTGAAACTGCAGAGGAAGCAGTACAGGAAGAAATGCCTTCTGAAGCTGCAGAAGAGGCAGAGAAGGAAGAAAAGAAGCCGGAAGTTCAGGATACAGAAACAAAAGATGCTGCTGATGACGGAGAAAAAGCGCAGGCTTCAGGAGCATCTGAGGAGGAAAGCTCCGGGGATGCAGATGAACCGGAAGGTGAAGTATCAGCTGGTTCAGATGCCGCGGATGAATTGTCTGAGTCGGATACAAAGTCAATGGATCCGGAAAGCCGGGAGCTTGAAACCAGAGTCCGGGTTATGACACCGGAAGAGAAGGATCTTTTCGGACCCTATATTCATCATCGCAAATCCAGAAGACAGATTATACGTGCAATTGACAGCCTCAGCATGAATGCAGGCACAAATAATGCAATTGTGACAGGTGCGGAGGGTGCCGGTACGGTTTCCCTTGCCAAGGGACTGATTCGTTCCGTACAGACATCAGGGGCAGATTTTTCCGGTAAAGTGGCTAAAATAACAGCAGAAGCGCTCAACCATAAAAGCGTTGGTGCAATTATTGATAAGCTGCCCGGGGGCGCGCTGATCATTCAGAAAGCAGGAAGTCTGAAGGCTGATACCCTTGCATCTCTGCAGCAGGCACTGAAGTCCGGAAATAAGAAAATGATTGTCATTATGGAAGATACACGGACGGATATGGACAGGATGCTCAGAAGGTTCCCTGAACTTAAGGAAACGTTTAATGTCCGGGTAGATATTGAAGCGCTTGATGATGATGCACTTGTGGCATATGCCAAACAGTATGCACTTGAAAAAGAATATGCGATTGATAACCTTGGAATTCTGGCGCTGCATACCAGAATTGAAGACATGCAGACACTTGACCATGAAGTAACAATATCAGAAGTCAAGGATATTGTGGATGATGCCATATATTATGCGGAAAAAGGCTCTGTAGGACATTTCTTTGATGTCCTGTTTAATAAGCGTTATGATGAAGAAGATATGATTATCCTTCGGGAAAAAGACTTTATGCATTAGGGGGCAATCTGATATGGATCGTAAGGTGTTTATTTCGGAAGGCGATGAGTACCTTTTCGGACAGGGTACACATTACGACATTTACAAGAAGCTTGGGGCGCATATTTCGGAAGAAAATGGTAAAAAAGGAATGTTTTTTGCCGTCTGGGCACCCAATGCTGCAGAAGTGCATGTCATAGGTTCCTTTAACGGATGGGATGAAGCAGCAGATCCCATGAAACGGACAAAGTCGGAGGGAATTTATACCGCGTTCATACCGGGTGTAGGAACCGGAGAACTGTATAAATATCTGATTACCACACCGTCAGGGGAAAAGCTGTACAAAGCAGATCCATATGCAAATTATGCGGAACTTAGGCCGGGAACGGCTTCAAGGACTGCAGATCTGTCACATTTTACGTGGTCAGATCAGAAGTGGTATGAAGAAAAAAAGGGAAAGGATCTGAACCGTCAGCCGATTGCCATTTATGAATGCCATATCGGTTCATGGATGAAGCATCCGGATGGAACGGAAGACGGTTTTTATACATATCGCGAATTTGCGGACAGGATTGTCGAGTATCTGAAGGAAATGCAATATACCCATATTGAACTGATCGGAATTGCAGAGCATCCGTATGACGGATCCTGGGGTTATCAGGTTACCGGCTATTATGCACCGACATCAAGATATGGAGAGCCTTCTGACTTCATGTATCTGGTGAACCTTCTGCATCGTAACCGGATCGGTGTGATTCTGGACTGGGTTCCTGCGCATTTTGCGACGGATGCACATGGCCTTGGCTGTTTTGACGGGCAGTGCATTTATGAGGATCCGGATCCTCGTAAAGGAGAGCATCCGGACTGGGGGACAAAGATCTTTAACCTTGAAAAAAATGAAGTCCGGAATTTCCTGATTGCCAACGCATTGTTCTGGATCAGAGAATTTCATGTGGATGGCCTTCGTGTAGATGCGGTTGCTTCCATGCTGTACCTTGATTATGGTAAGAAAGATGGACAGTGGGTGCCAAATCAATATGGCGGCAATAAGAATCTGGCGGCCATTGAGTTTTTCAGGCATCTTAACAGTGTTGTCCGGGGCAGCTATCCGGATGTAATGACAATTGCAGAGGAATCTACTGCGTGGCCCAACGTAACAGGTAAAATCGGTGATGAAGGTCTTGGTTTTACATTTAAGTGGAACATGGGATGGATGCATGATTTCTGTGAGTATATGAAGTTGGATCCCCTGTTCCGCAAAGGGTCGCATCATATGATGACCTTTGCCATGAGCTATAACAGTGCAGAAAATTATATCCTGCCGCTGTCACATGATGAAGTGGTTCATCTTAAGTGTTCCATGGTGGAAAAGATGCCAGGATATCCTGCTGATAAATATGCGAATCTTCGCCTTGGATATACATACATGTTCGGACATTCCGGTAAAAAGCTTCTGTTCATGGGGCAGGAGTTCGGGCAGGAACGTGAGTGGAGTGAACAGAGGGAACTGGACTGGTTTCTTCTGAAAAATGAACTGAACTGCGGAATGAAGCAGTATGTCTGTGATCTGTTAAAGCTGTATCGCAGATATCCGGCGCTTTATGAAGTGGATAATGACTGGGGCGGGTTTGAGTGGATCAATGCAAATGATGCAGACCGCAGTATTTTCAGTTTTTACCGGAGAGCGATAAGCGGCAGGGATAATCTGCTGTTTGTACTTAATTTCACACCGATTGAGCGGGCAGATTTCAGAGTCGGAGTGCCTTTTGCGGGTACTTATACACATGTGCTTGACAGTACGCAGAAGCAGTATGGCGGCATCGGAAACAGTAATATTCCGGATCAGATCACAGCGGCTGCGGGGCTGTGTGATTATAAGGACTACAGTATCGGATTTGATCTTCCCTCATACGGAGCTGAGGTGTTTCTGTTCCAGAATCCGCAGGCAAAAGCGGTGCCGGATAAAAATCAGAAGACAGAGGAAAAAACATCCCGAAACAGGCAGTCCGGAACAAAGGTTAAGAAAAAGTGATTATGCACCGAAATATAAGGTGGCAGGCAGAAAAGCCTGTCACCTTATTTACATTAATTGAAGCATAAGGATACGTTATATTCTGTTTATGGAGACTGTGCGGATGAATATTACTTTTTCAAATCTGAATCAGGTTGACAGTACACAACCATCAGATCATGTAGAGCATTCTGGAGATGAAAATACGGGAAGACTGCGTTCTGCCGGTCGCAGCAGTCAGCTTTCCGGGGTAATATTCGGGCAGAATCAGGCGATGGATCAGGCATATGCAGAGAAAGGCAAGAGTCAGAATGAGATTGCATCAATGGCTGACGGGACAGACCTGGAGACTGCACACAACTATGATACACTGATGGCAAATGGAATGACGGATGCTGATTATACAAAGGCATCTGAAGATGGATATGATCTGAAAGATGAAAACAGTGAAGCAGCAGTAAATATTATTGATAAAATCAAGGCGGTTCTGGTGGAGTCAGGAACACAGATTGCCGGGTTCACAGATGATCTGAGCAGAGAGCAGCTGACAGAGATTACGGGAAGTCAGGCCTATGCAAATGAACTGGTGCAGAGCTTTCATGAGAATGATGTTCCGATCACGGAGGAGAATGTTGCGGCAGTGCAGGATGCAGTAAACCGTGCCGATACACTTGAACAGCCCACAGCGTCAGCAGCGGGATACATGATTGAGAACCGGATGGATCCCACCATTGATCATCTGTATTTTGCTTCTTACAGTACAAACGGGCAGAGTACATCCGGAAGCGGATTCTATGCGCAGGAAACCGGCGGATATTATGCCAGGAAGGCAGACCAGACAGACTGGGAGCAGATTACACCGCAGATCAATCGGGTGATCAGTAAGGCGGGATATACAGCAGAGAATGCAGCAGTGCAGACGCAGGCCAAAAGTCTGATCAGCAGTGGAATTCCGCTGACAGCGGATAATCTCCGGCGGGGAATGGAAATTCAATCGCTTACATTTCCACTTAACAGAGCAGATGTAGTGAGCGCAGCAGTATCAGCCATTGCAGATGGCAAAGAGGCAACTCAGGGGAATCTTGCGGATCCCAGAAGCCAGGTGCAGAAAGCTGCCGATCTGAATGAGGCAGTTCAGGGAATCGGAGATCGGGCAGTTCAGGCTACAGTGACAGAAGGAAAAGAGCTGAATCTGAAGAATCTGCTGCAGGCAGCGCAGCTTCCTGAAAACGGACAAAATAAAATAACGGAAGATATTGAAAACACGTCTGTGGAAACGGCAGCAAATTCAGATAATGCCGCAGAATATAACGACATAAATGTCATAAATGCCAGAAAACAGCTTGAAGAAGTGCGTCTGATAATGTCCACGCAGACCAATCTGAAACTTTTAAAAAGCGGATATCAGATTGATACTGCACCTATGGAAGACCTGATCGGTCAGCTGAAAACTGCAGCAGCGCAGCTTCAGGGAGGGCTTTTTACCTCTGGAAGCGGAACGGCACAGGGAGAGAGCCTGAGCGTCAGTGTAACTGTCTCGCAGCAGATGGAGATTTATGCGGAGGCGGCACAGAAGATCAGCTTTATGCCGCAGATTCCGGCAGCGATTGTCGGTGCACTCAAAGATGAGTTCAAGGTAGACACGCTGGACGAAATCTATGTCAAAGGAACACAGCTGCAGCTGACCTATGACAAGGCGGGTGATCTGTACGAGGCACTTATGACAGCGCCGCGTGCGGATTTGGGTGATCGCATGGAGAAGGCGTTTCAGAATGTGGATGATCTGCTTTCAGAGATCGGACAGGATACAACACAGGAAAATCGCAGAGCAGTCCGGATTCTTGCGTATAACCAGATGAGTGTGACGAGTGAGAATGTAGAACAGGTACGGGCATGGGATAATAAGCTGACAACTGCGGTAGACCGGCTGAAACCGGCAGCTGTGCTGTCCATGATCCGTGACGGACAGAATCCGCTTTCCATGACAATTGATGAATTGAATCAGAATCTGGATGAAAGAAACAGTTCTGATACAAAACAGGATGAAAAATATGCAAAGTTTCTTTATAAACTGGAAAAACAGTCCGATATAACATCTGAGGAGAAAGAATCCTATATCGGGATTTATCGTCTTTTCAATACACTTCAGAAGACAGATGATGCGGCTATTGGTACGCTTTTGAATACAGGAGCGGAAATGACCATTGGAAATCTTCTTTCTGCAACGCGTACGCTCAGAAGTGCCGGAACAGGAATGGATTACACGGTAGACGATTCTTTTGGCGGACTTCAGGCGGGACAGAGTAATGTGCCGACCATATCGCAGCAGATTGAAAGTGCATTTATTTATTACAGTGCCAAGGCAGATACGGTATCTGAAAATATGGAACCGGAGAAGCTTAAGGCGTATGGACCTTCTGAAACGACAGAACTGGCAGAATTTGCCGATGCATTAAAAACAACTGATATTGATGAAAGACTGGAAAAATCATGGAACAGCAGTCAGCTTAAAGAGATCAGAGATACCTTTTCTGCGCAGGAGAAAGTTCAGGCACAGCAGGAACTGCAGGCGAATGATATTCCGGTCAGCATCGGTTATCTGCAGGCGGTGGAAGGAATGCTCAGCAGCAGGAAGATAAACGGTACTTCAATCTGGGACAGATATGGAGAGCTGGCAGGAGATGAAGATTCTGAGCAGTCGGGAGCAACAGCCGGTCATCTGACGCAGGCACTGGAAGGTTCCGAAGATTATCACAGTTCATACAAGGAAGATCTGCAGCAGATGACAGATCAGTTAAGCAAGGTCATATCCGACACGGATGTCACATATATAGATATGAAAGCCATTTCGCTGATGCATAAGCAGCTAGCGGTTGCGCAGGAAATGGCAGATCACGGTAGTTATGAAATCCCGGTACAGGTGGGCGGGCAGACAGTGTCCATGCATGTGGTTCTGCAGAAGGATGAGGGAGAGGGTTCCGGCGTGGAAGCAAGTCTTGAGACTCAGGATTATGGAACGCTTTCCGTATCCATGCGGATCAGAAATGGTAAAGTCAGTGGTCTTCTGAAAACAGATCACGGCGAAACCCCACAGACCAGAAGCTACTGTGAAACAGTCAGAGCGCGGCTTTCGGAAAATATTTCCGGGCAGCTGCCGCAGCTGAGCTTCGACGAGAATGACATGGCAGTCATTTACGGATCGAAGAGCAACGGGGCAATTGCAGGATCAGAAGAAAAAGCGTCAGATCAGGCGCTTTTATCTCTGGCCAGAGCATTTGTTACGGCAATCTGAGCAGACAGACGTGGAGGCAGAATAATGAAAGTGAATTACAATGTATCGGCAATGATCGCAAATAATGCACTGAGCACAAATGACAGCAAGCTGGCGGATTCGCTGGAAAAGCTTTCAAGCGGAATGAAAATTGCGAATGCAAAGGACAACCCTTCCGGTCTTGCAATGGCCAGAAGAATGAATTCGCAGATCGAAAGTCTTAAAACGGCAGACGACAGTACGAATGACGGAATCTCCATTGTGGAAACAGCAGATGGTGTTCTTTCTGAAGTTCAGGATATGGTACAGAGAATGAATGAGCTTGCAGTCAAGTCTGCCAACGGAGCGCTTACCTCATCAGATCGCAGTGTGATCCAGAATGAAGTTGCACAGCTCAAGGAAGAAATTACGCGCGTTTCCAAAACCACACAGTTTAACGGACAGAATATTCTGGACGGATCCTTTGACCTGAAAGGATATGCAACCATTGGCGGAACAACACATTCCACATTGAAGGTCAGCACCTATTCGGATCAGGTTACGAGCGGTACGACGATAGTTTCAGGGCTTAAATGTACCTATGATTCTACTACCAACACAGTGAAAGATGTTTCAGTGGATACGGTACAGACGCCGGATAGGAAACCAGAGGCGGCTTATAAAGCATCAGAACTTACTGTTACGTCTTCCGGAGATATCATTACACTTTCTGCTGCAGACGGAATGTCCATCCAGCTGAAAGCAGATCAGGATCTGACAGGGACAGACAGTATCAACCTTGAACTCACCGGGAAGGGTGCCATGACCGTGCAGGTAGGTGCCAATGAAGGACAGACGCTTGACATGCGGATTCCGACACTTTCTCTTTCCAATATGGGTCTGACCAATACGGATGTGTCCACGCAGGACGGCGCATCGGCAGCACTGAATCAGATCTCCGATGCACTGCAGTATATTTCGCAGGCCAGAAGCAGGCTTGGAGCTTATCAGAACAGACTGGAACATACAGACAGCAGTCTGGATGTGACAAATGAAAATATGACCTCTGCATATTCCAGAATCATGGATGTGGATATGGCAGAGGAAATGACGGTATATTCCACACAGCAGGTATTGTCGCAGGCAGGAACTTCGATGCTGGCGCAGGCGAATAAACGTCCGTCTGAAGTGTTGCAGCTTTTGCAGTAAGGGAACGGCGCAGGTCAACCGCTGCAGGGTGATGAGAAAGCAGTATGAGAGGGAGGCAATATGACACAGGAACAGAAACAGGATTATACCAGAAAAATCACACAGGCCAATAAGACACAGCTGATTACGATTCTGTATGAAATGGTGCTTGATTATCTTAAGGATGCGCGTGAGGCGTATGACATGACGGATGTTGCGGAATATGATCTTCAGCTTACACACGCGCAGAACTGCATTGACGAGCTGATACATTCACTTGATCTGCAGTATGAGATTGCCAGGAATCTTCTTCAGCTCTATCTGTACAGCAAGAGAGAACTGATTGCAGCAACGGCAAGACAGGACAAAGAATATATCAGACATGCCGAAACTGTATTTGAAGGTCTTCATAAGACATATCAGCAGCTGGAGAAAATGGATACGGATCTTCCGGTTCTGACCAATACACAGACGGTTTATGCGGGACTTACCTATGGGAGAAGTGATCTGAATGAAAGTGTGGCAGATCCGGTTATGAATCGTGGTTTTCAGGCCTGAAAATTGAAAAATTAATTATAGGAAGAATTAGAGAGCTGACGGAGTGCTTTTGACATACGTCAGCTCTTTTACTGTACGGATTTGTGAACCTGGTATGTAATCAGAAGGTTAAAACGTTGTTACTTTTTCACAAATATGAATAAATTTAAAAAATGTGCTGGACAAAAGAAATATGGTCTGTTAATATCTGTCTCACGCGCTGCTTCTGCAGCACATCATGCAGGATGAGTTCTTCATTTCTGCAATTCCCTTTTTACTGAGCCATTGATATGAAAGGAGTGTAGCAGCATTACACCTGTACTTATGACACTTCTGTCAGGATCTGCGCTGACAGATTTATGGAAAAACAAAATTTATAACGCCTGGATATTACCCGGCATGCTGATGGGACTGGTCATCAGCACGTATCAGGGAGGAACCCGCGGTTTTCTGAGCGCCTTCCTGTCCATACTGGTATCTCTGGGCATTCTGTTACCAGTCTATTTTCTGAAAGGAATTGGCGCCGGAGATGTTAAACTTTTTGCAGCAGTCGCTGCGTTTCTTCCGGTGCAGGCAGTCATTACCTGTATCATCTGTTCATTTCTGATCGGAGGAGTAATCTCCGTCTTTGTGATTCTCACAAAAAGAAACATCAGACAGACCATACATTTTGCGGTGCCGATTTTGATCAGTGTACTGTTTTACGTGGAGGGATCGATATGAATCGTACCATACTTGTGATATGTGACACGGAAGAAGAATATTGCTATCGGCTGGACGACTATCTCAGAGAGCATCTGGATGTCTCGTTTGAAATTGTTGATTATACGGATCCGGACATGCTGTCCGGGTTTGCAAGGAAAAAAGAAACTGCAGTACTGATTATTGCGCAGAATGCATTTGAACAGAGCGGTACGGCGGGCTTTGACCGGGTACTGATATTGGATGAGAAAGAAACAACGGCCTCAGTAGCAGAGCCTGAAACAGGATATGCAGAGACGATTGTGGAACATACGGAAAAGTATCAGTCGTCGGAAGAAATTGTCCGGAAACTGCTGGATTTCTGCATGAAATTTCCGGACGGAGCAGGAAAAAAGGCCACGTACAGCGGGCCGGATGCCGAACTGATCGGCTTTTATTCTCCGGTTGGAAGATGCCTGCAGACAACCTTTGCAATGACAATGGGAAAAATTCTTTCTGAAAAGGAAAAAACGCTTTATCTGAATTTTGAACCATATGCAGGGAAACTTGTGGCAGAAACGGAAATGGACAGTGATCTGTCAGATCTTCTGTACTATCATGAATGCAACCCCGAAAAAATGCCATTATATCTTGAAAAAGTCAGAAAAAATATCGGTGGACTGGATCTGATTCCCCCGGTAAAAAATCTGTTTCAGCTTTCAGAAGTCAAGAGCACGCAGTGGTCGGAGCTTTTGCTGGAAATACGCAGGACATTGAAGTACCGGTATATCCTGCTGGATCTTTCAGATACTGTGCATATGTTTCCGGAGCTTCTTCGAATGTGCAGCAGAGTTTATTCCATTACCAGGCCGGATGAAGATGCAGCCGCTAAAATGCAGCAGTATGAGAAAATGCTTCAGAAAAGCGGATATGAAGATGTGGAAGGGAAAACTCTGCGGCTGAAGCTGCCGCTGTTCAGGCAGCTTTCGCCGCAGGAAAGTATTCCTCCGCAGGGTGAAGTCGCAGACTATATCAGACAGCTTCTGGAAGATGAGGAACAGGGTCATGCAGGAATATGATCAGTTGAAGAAAGGTATCCGGGAGCAGCTTTTCCGGACGATGGATTTTTCAAGAGATATCTCAGATGAAGAGATGTATGAAATGATTGATGAGCAGCTTCTTGACACATGCAGGGAGCAGGCGGTTTCCGTGGAAGACAAAAAACATCTCAGGATGGATATTTTTCATTCCATACGCAAGCTTGATCTGTTGCAGGAGCTGGTAGATGATCCAACGGTAACAGAAATTATGATTAACGGTAAAGATGATATTTTCATTGAGCAGGCAGGTACACTGAGGCGTTATCCCATGAAGTTCGAATCTGCGGAAAAGCTTGGGGACGTCATTCAACAGATTGTTGCCAGATGCAACCGCGTCGTTAATGAAGCATCACCAATTGTTGATGCAAGACTGGAAAATGGGGCAAGAGTCAATATTGTGCTTGCACCTGTTGCAATCAATGGACCGATAGTTACCATCAGACGATTTCCGGATCATCCGATTACAATGTCCAGACTGATTGAATTCGGTTCTGTTTCTGAGCAGCTCAGCAAATATCTGTCGATTCTCGTACAGGCAGGTTACAATATTTTTATTTCAGGTGGTACAGGTTCCGGTAAAACCACCTTTCTCAATGCCCTTTCGGACAGCATCCCCGATTACGAAAGAATTATCACAATTGAAGATAATGCAGAACTTCAGATTTGTCATGTGCCGAATATTGTCAGGATGGAAGCCAGAAACGCAAATGTGGAAGGATGCCGTGAAATTACCATCAGAGATCTGATCCGATCATCACTTCGAATGCGTCCGGATCGGATTGTTGTCGGAGAAGTAAGAGGCAGTGAGGCCATTGATATGATTCAGGCGATGAATACCGGTCATGATGGTTCCATGTCAACGGGGCATGCCAACAGTGCACAGGATATGTTATCGAGGCTTGAAACCATGACACTGATGGGTGTGAATCTGCCGCTGCCCGCCATTCGCAGACAGCTGGCATCCGGAATTGATATTATTGTCCATCTCGGGAGACTGAGGGATCGCAGCAGAAAACTATTGGAAATCAGCGAAATTACAGGAGAAATAGAGAAAGAAAGCGGAGAGATACAAATACATCCGTTATTCCTGTTTCAGGAAACAGGACAGGATACGTCCGGAAAAATAAAAGGAGAGTGGGTGAAAGCCGGTGAACTTCAGAAAATTGAAAAACTCAAGGCAGCGGGTCTTTCCATATCCGCCGGTAAAATCTGACTGGCCTGTTTTTGTGCAGGGAATGGTCATGATTATTTTGTTCGGACAGTTCTTTTATCGCTCGTGGATTGCAACAGCCATATTGACTCCATTGTTTTTTCCCTTTTATCTCAGCTTCAAAAAGAAAAAAGAAAAACGAAATTGTCATGAACTTGGAAATCAGTTCAGAGATGCGATTCTCTCGGTTTCGGCGAGCCAGAAAGCCGGATATTCCATTGAAAATGCATTTATTGCAGCGAGAAAGGATATGATACAGCTTCATGGGAAAAACAGTGTGATAGACAGAGAACTTTTAAAAATTACCAAAGGGCTTGCTAATAATATTGTGCTGGAAAAAATGCTTTATGAGCTTGGAGAAAGAAGCCGTAATGCGGACATCAGAGAGTTTGCACAGGTTTTTGCAGTTGCAAAACGAAGCGGGGGCAATATGACGGAAACAATGGCGGGGACAATAGAACTGATTGGAAAGCGGATGGAAGTGGAAAATGAAATAGAAGTACTGATCAGCGCCAGAAGAATGGAAGCCAGAATTATGGAAGCGGTTCCTTTTGGAATTGTTTTTTATATTGAGCTTACAAACAGAGGCTTTTTTGCTCCGCTGTATCATAACCCGGCGGGAATTTTTCTGATGACGGTATGCATGACTGCATATATTGCCGCATATCTGATGACGGAGCGGATCATTGAAATTGAGGTGTAAAAATATGGAGTTTTGCACTGGAGAGGGAATTATATGGCATGACAATTGTAATTGAACTGATGATTCTGACTGCGCTGGCAGGACTGATGATTCATGAAAAACATCGAAAACTACCGGAAATGCTAACAGAAACCGGAATTCACCGTATTTTTCTGAAAGCGGCAGCAGGGATATGGAATTTTCAGAAAAGAAAAACAAAATTTTTTCGCTGGCCGGGGGTACGGGCAGATCTGCAGATTATGCAGCCGGAGATTCCACCGGATCTGGCAGAGGAGCTTTATTATATCAGAAAAATTTCTACTGTACTGCTCCTGCTTTTTGCGGGCGGTATGACCTGTCTCTTTATCAGTCTGTCTGCATATACCGGGGATCTGGTATCCAGAGACGGACAGATTCGCAGGCAGGGATATAACGGAAATGATATTCAGGTGCAGCTGGTGGCAGAAAATGATGTTGGAGAAAAGGACGGCAGTTATGAATTGCACATTGCAGCCCGTGAATATTCAAGAGAGGAAGCAGACAGACTGTTTCGGCAGGCGTCGGTACAGATGGAAAAGATTATGCTGGGAACGAATGTGTCTCCGGATGAGGTGCGGGCAGATCTGGTTCTCCCATCATCTGTTGCCGGATATCCGTTTAGGATCAGCTGGAAGCCTGACAGTTATGATTATCTTCATGCAGACGGAACGCTGCAGAGCGGGCAGGATATTCCGCCGCAGGGAACGACTGTCATGCTGACAGCCGATTATGTGTATCGTGAACAGAAATGGGAGCAGGTTCTGCATGTCCGGATAATGCCACCGGTGCTCAGTACACAGGAACAGATGCATAAGGCGATGGAGCAGCTTTTGCAGAAAGGGGAAAAAGAGTCCCGCAGGGAAGAATATCTGACGCTTCCACAGACATTCCAGGGGCATATGATCCGTTGGAAAACGCTGCCGGAAGATAACGGCAGATATCTTCTGGCACTGATCCTTATGGGTGCGGTGCTGATTTATATTACAGCAGACAGAGAACTGCATGGCAGAGTCCGAACCAGACAGGAGGAACTGCTTTTGAGCTATCCACAGTTCGTATCACAACTGGTTTTATATATGGGTGCCGGTATGACACTTCGCAATGTTCTGATCAGACTTTCCGGAGATTATACAAAGCGGAGGGTACAGGGCGAACGCAGACAGCATCTGTATGAAGAGCTCTGCAGAGTCAGGCATGAGCTGGAGGGCGGAATTTCCGAGACAGCGGCAATTGAACATTTTGCCGGAAGGTGCAGCGCACAGGAATATATCCGGGTATGCAGTCTGCTGACGCAGAACCAGAAGAAGGGAAACAGTGAACTTTTGAAACTTCTGCGGGAAGAAGCGGACAGGGCAGCTTCGCAGAGACTGGATCATGCAAGGAAACTTGGTGAACAGGCAGGAACGAAACTGCTGGTGCCCATGATGCTGATGCTGGGCATTGTCATGGTTCTGATCATGGTGCCGGCATACCGGTCTTTTTGAAGTATTCATCCGCCGGTTCAGACGAGATGTTTACATAAATACTATTTTAATTCAGGAGGAAAAAAATGAAGTATCTGAAAATTGCAGGAAAAAATGCAGCAGCAAAAGTAAAAACATTCTGGGAGGATGAATCCGGAATGGGAACGGTAGAGGTAATTCTGATTATCGTCGTACTGATCGGCCTGGTTATTGTATTCAAACAGCAGATCACAGGACTTGTGGAAAATATTTTCAAGACAATCAGGGAAGATGCCAATGCGGTTACAGGCTAAGGGTTATCTGACTGTATTTCTGTCACTTTCCATCAGTATTATTCTGTCCTTGATTCTGGCACTCTATCAGGGTGCCAGAATCGGGGACATGAAAATGAGAACCGAGTGTGTTTCTGATATTGCCATGAATTCTGTTCTGGCAGAATACAGCAGAGAACTGCAGAGGCAATATGATCTTCTTTTTGTGGATACTTCATATGGCAGCACAGCGCCGTCCATTGCCAATACGGAAGAACACCTTCGTTATTATGTGCAGGGAAATTTTGAACGGACGCTGACCGGTTCACTTACAGGAGCATCCGGACTGACAGGAATGAAGTGTATACAGGCACGGATTCCGGCGTACAGCCTTGCAACAGATGGAAATGGGGCGGTACTCAGAAGACAGATTCTTGCCTATATGACAGCAGAACCGGCGGAAGCACTTCTGGGGCGCATTTCGGGAGAGATTGAGCAGCTGAAAATACATGGGTATGATCGCAGAAACATAGAAGAGGAAAATGCACAGAATCAGCAGCATATCAGGGAAATCAGACAGGCGGCGAAGGAGCAGAGAACCGGCAGAACGGAAAAAGAACAGGATCGACAGGATAATCCGGTGGATCTTGTGGAATCCCAGAAGTCAATTGGAATCGTGAACCTTGCCATACCCAGACAGAATAATCTGTCAACGGCATCGGTTGAACTGTCGCAGTTTGTTTCTCATCGTCAGAACATGACAGGAACAGGTCTTGATGACACGGAGTCTTTGTCCCTGACGGATCAGGTGCTGATTGATCAGTATATGTTTGAAAAGTGTGGAAGTTATGCAGATGTACGGAAAGGATCTCCGTTGCAGTATGAGCTGGAATATATTCTTGGAGGGGCAGATTCTGATCGTGAAAATCTGGAAAAAGTGGCGCGCAGGCTTATGCTATGGAGAGAAGCCTCGAATTTTGCCTATGTGATCAGTGATGCCGAAAAGTATGAGAAAGCGGAAAAGGCAGCAATGCTTCTGAGTACGCTGGCAACAGTGCCGGAGCTTGAAGAACCATTCAAATATGGCATTTTGTTTGCGTGGTCATTTACAGAAAGTATTTCAGATCTCCGCCTGCTTTTTCAGGGAGAGAGGGTGCCTATTGTTAAAACGGCCGATTCATGGAAAACAGGATTTCTGGAAATGACAGATTTACGCCATGCCGGTGGCGGATCAGGGGAAAAAGGCCTGGATTATGAAGAATACCTTCGCATGCTTTTTTTCGTGGAACGTATGGATATCAAAACGGAAAGGTTGATGGATCTTATGGAGATGAATATCCGAAAAACGGCTGGAAATCAGAATTTCAGAATAGATGCCTGCATGGACTGTTTTACCGGAGAGATCTGTACCGGAAGCAGCAATGGATTTTCAATGAAATTGCAGCGCACCTGTGGATATGAACAATAAAGCAGGAGAAAGGAGCAGAGGATGATGTCCTTTTCAGAAAAGCATGGCATGGTAAATGGCAATACGTCTCTCCGGGCGCGCAGATGCACGAAGAGGATGTCATCAGCTGCTTCTGTAACAGTAGAAGCGGCAATGGCACTTCCATTGTTCATATTCTTTTTTGCCAATATTCTGGCCCTCTTTAATATTCTTGCTATGGAATGTAACGTGGAAGCAGCATTGCATCAGACGGGAACACATATTGCAGTATATGCGGCGGATCTTGAACTGGCAAAGGAAGCTATGGGTGGCAATACAGGAGAAGGCAACGCAGCAGTTACGATTCCCGGGATGTTCTATGCGGCGGAACAGGTCAGAGAATATCTGGGAAAAGATCGCCTATCCCGTAGCTGCGTAACAGACGGGGCGAGCGGGATTACATTCTGGAAATCAAGAATTATGGCAGGAGATGATCTGGTTGATCTTGTCGCATCCTACAAAGTTCATCCGACGGTGCAGATTATCGGTTTTCGGGATTTTTCCATGGAATCGAGATACTTTGGCCATGCATGGACAGGATACGAAATCGGAAGTATTCAGAACAGAAATTCTGAAACCGGTGAACAGATGGTGTTTATTACTGAAAACGGCACTGTTTATCATACGGATTCGCAGTGTACCTATCTGAAACTTTCAATTCGTCCGGTGCTGCAGTCGGAAACTGAACAGCTTCGCAGTACCGATGGCAACAGATATTATCCTTGCGAAGAGTGCGGAGGAAGATCAGAGAATGGAATGGTATATGTGACGGATTACGGGAACAGATATCATAACAGTCTGCAATGTCCGGGACTGAAGCGAACAATATCCGTAATTCCGATTTCGGAAGTCGGAGGGAGATTACCCTGCAGCAAATGCGGGAGCAGATAAGGAGTCTGGTTATGTTTTTTATTGTTCTGACAATGACGGTTCTGGTCATTGCATCAATTCATGATATCAGGAAAAAGGAAATATCCTTCTGGATGCTGTCAGCCTGCGGGAGTATAGCGGTGCTGACTTCAGCTGTAGGCATTATGGACGGAGTAAAAACGTGGGAGGAATGTTTCCTGGCGATTGTTCCGGGAGTTCTCCTGCTTCTGATTGCCTATGTTTCCAGACAGGGGATTGGATATGGAGACGGATTTCTGGTACTTGCAGTAGGACCGGTATTCGGGTTTGAACAGATTTTTACGGGAGTCTGCCTGGCATTTGGAATCAGCGCAGTCTTTTCAATCGGAATGATTGTGTTTGCAAAAGCGGGGCGTAAAAGCTCATTTCCGTTTATTCCGTTTCTCACATCGGCAATGGGGGTGATTCTTCTTGCAGCGAAATAAGAAAAAATGGAAAGCGTATTTTACGGTAGAAGCGTCAATGGTGATTCCGGTTGTTATTTTTGTCCTTGCTTTTCTGATTTATGTGACATTCATGCTGTATGGAAAGTGTATTGTACTGCAGGATGCATATATTCTTGCATTTCGTGCCAGCAGAGCACAGGACATGGAAGATCCTGATGCATTTGTACGGCAGCAAAAGCAGATGCAGTTTGGCAGAAAATATTTCGGAAATGATCCCGGAAAAGTTCAGGCCTGGAAAGATGGAGATGATATATACGTATCGATAAAAATAAATACCAGGCATAATGCAATTCACTGGCCGGAGATTATTGAAAAAAGATTGTGGGAAAATGAAGTAAGGATGAAAGCAGAGGCAATAGATGCACCGGCCAGAATACGCCATGCACGGCGGGTAACAGACCTGATCAGACAGGCAGCCGGAAAAGGTGAAAGCGGAAAGGAATAGAGAAATTATGGAAATCAGATATTACCGGGATCTGAGTCACAGTTATATGGTTCTGGGACATGAACCGGATGAAAAAAGTGCGTATCAGTACCGGATGCTGACAGCAAACAGAATAAACGGGCTTCTTCCGTGCAGTGTTCATAATATTAATGGAGAAACATATCTGTATTATATGATTGATGCCAGAATCAGTATTGAGAATCAATATGCTGTCAGGAAGATGAAAAATACAGATCTGGAAAGACTGATGCTTGGAATCGAAAATACTCTCAGGAAAATGGACGAATATCTTCTGAGTGAAGACGGGCTTGTATTTGATGTGAAGGCTGTGTATACCGGGCTTTCAACCGGAGAGTATTCATTTGTTTACTGTCCCGGGAAGGAAAAAACAGGTACATTTTCCGAATTTTCTGAGCAGCTTCTGGAACTTACAGATCACGAGGACGAGCAGGCAGTTCAGAAGATATACAGACTATGTGAAATAGCAGAGAACAGTTGCATATCACTTAAGGATATGCTGAAGATAGTAAAGAATGAAGATTCCGAGCCGGAGAATTCAAACGACAGTCCGCAGGAAAAAAATGAAAGTACGGAATGGGAAGCACAAGAGTATGATGCTGAACCGGAATATGCGCAGGAGCATAGTCCGGAGGAAGAAGAACCCGGAATATTGAGAAATCTTATTTTATCCGGGCTTTTTGCAATAGTATTTGCATCTGGCGGTCTGATCAGAATGTGGTATGAACTGACCTACAGAGAAAATGTTCTCTCCCTGACGGTGATGACCATCTCACTGCTTATGGCAGTGCTGTCCCTGTATTTTGGAGTCCGCAGGTATAAAGCAGGGGAGTCAGGGAAAAAAGATAAAAAGATGACTGACAGAAAAACGTACGAAGAAGAAAATTATCATCAGGAAGCGTACCCGGCTGAAGATATCCGGGAGAAAAATGGAATATTCCCGCAGAAGCAGACAAATCCGGAACAGGATGGGATGGATTATGGAGAGACCATTGTATTAAATGCGGATAATATAAACCGGATCAGCAGGCTGTACAGCAGAGATACGGATACCAGCATACAGATCGGACTCGAGCACCTGCCACTCACACTGGGTAAAATGTCTGGCTGCGTGGATCAGGTTCTTTTCCACAGCTCGGTCAGCCGTATCCATGCCAGAATATATAAAGATCCGGAAAGAGGGGTCTGTATCAAGGATCTGAATTCAACAAATGGTACCTTTCATAATGGAATCCGTCTTCAGCCGGAGGAATCGGCAGAACTGCTTCCTGGAGATGAAATCTGTTTCGGAAGTCTGGTGTTTGACTATCGCTGAGAATAAATGGGATTTAACTTTGGAGATCTGTGTTATAATTAGATGCAGCTGAAGCGATAGCTGCATCTAAACGAGGCTTGTTTCGTAACCTCAGCAAAATAAATTCAGGAGCCTTCAATATGAAGATCAATATTTATTATGGCGGGCGCGGGATTATTGATGACCCATCTTTGTATGTGATATCCAAAATGACAGATGTACTCAAAGAACTGAATGTACAGGTGGAACAGTTTAATCTGTTTGAACAGAAAAGTAATATCACCGCGCTTCCGAATTCACTCAAGGATGCGGATGGTATTATTCTTGCGTCTACCGTGGAGTGGTATGGAATCGGCGGATATATGCTGCAGTTTCTTGATGCCTGCTGGCTGTATGGAGATAAAGAGAAGATCAGCCATATGTATATGCTGCCTGTAGTAATGTCCACGACCTATGGGGAGCGTGAAGGCATGATGAACCTGGCAGGTGCATGGGAAATTTTAGGCGGTCTTCCGTGTGATGGAATCTGCGGATACATTGCGGATACCATGGTTCTGGAAGGCAAAGAAGATTATACAAAGCTGATTGAAAAAAAGGCGGAAAATCTGTATCGCACGATCAATCAGAAGATTCCGGGGCTTCCGGCCAGCAATCAGGCGGTAAAGAAAATGGTTGCGATTTCCAAGAGCGTGGATCTTACGCCTCAGGAATCCGAACAGCTTTCACAATATGTATCAGATGATAAGTATGTACAGAAACAGAAGGAAGACATTCAGGAACTGGCAAGCCTTTTTAAAACAAGAATGAATAAGGATGAAGGCGCAGGAACACCGGAAGAATACATCAGAAAGTTTCAGAACAGATTCAAGCCGGTTGCAGGAGTGAAGGGAAAATACAGTCTTACAGTAACGGATCAGAATGGAATGAAACCGATTTTCCTTGATATTGATGGAACGTCCTGCAGAGCTGCAGCAGGGATTCCGAATGAAACGGAATGTGATGTTGCCATTCAGATTGAAAAGGAAAAGCTGGATGAGATTACATCCGGGAGGATGACATTTCAGAGAGCTTTTATGGCTGGAAATATGAAAATGAAAGGGGATTTCAAACTCCTTCGCAGTATGGATCAGATTTTTTCATTTATGGAGAGCTGAATGCAGAACGATGAGATAAAAAGGCAGAAAGAAACAGCGGGCGGTAACGGAGGCGATATCAGAGATTCGTTTGTAACCGCGCCGGTAAATTCTGCTCTTGTTGTAATTAATATTGTTGTCTTTATCATCTGCATGGCAGGGGCAGATGGATTATATGATGCGGGAGCACTGATCGGAGAACGTGTAGTTCATGCCGGAGAATATTATCGGCTGATAACTTCCATGTTTTTGCATGCAGGGATACAGCATATATTCGGAAATATGCTGATACTGGCGTATATTGGTGCAGTGGTGGAAAGAGGTGTCGGACACTGGCGTTATTTTGTGCTGTACTTTGCTTCGGGCATCTGTGGAAATATTGCATCTGTTGTGTTTGAGCAGGCAGCAGGGCTTTCCTGGTATTCGGTGGGAGCAAGCGGTGCCATTTTTGGAGTGATGGGTGCAATGCTCTGTTTTATATTTCATGGGCGCAGAAATTTGAGAAAAGGATCAACACTGGCAGCAAGAGCCGGATTTATGGTTGTTTATTCGCTTTATGCCGGTTTTGCAAATACAGGAACCAATAATGTGGCACATGTCGGAGGACTTCTTACCGGGATTATTATCGCAGAAATTTTTTCTGTATTTAAACATTCAATCAATATGGAGGAACTGATATGAAAGACGAAAACTGTATTTTCTGTAAAATTGCAAATGGAGAAATCCCTTCCAATACAATTTATGAAGATGATCTGTTCAGAGTTATTCTGGATAATGGACCTGCAACAAGAGGACATGCACTGATTCTGCCCAAACAGCATTACGCAGACCTTTATGAAATTGATGAAGATACTGCCGCTGCGGCAATGAAGCTGGCCAGAAAAATGGCATTGATCATGCGGGATAAGCTTAACTGCGACGGATTGAATGTGGTGCAGAATAACGGATCATCTGCAGGTCAGACGGTACGCCATTTCCATGTACACCTGATTCCGAGATATGAAAATGATGGACAGCATATCCTGTGGAAACCGACCAGCCCATCAGCAGATGAACTGAAGGCTGTACGAGATGAGCTTAACAGATAAGACCGGGAGGAAAGTGTTTTGCGGGAAATTGACGTAGCAGTGATTACAGATGTGGTACGGGAAATGTGTATTGACGCTAATTATCAGCTTTCTGCTGATATGCAGGCGGTTCTGAATGGAGCAGTGGTCAAGGAGAAGTCTGAACTCGGAAAAAAGATTTTGTCCCAGTTACAGGAAAATCTTCATATTGCAGCAAAAGATCAGATTCCGATCTGTCAGGATACCGGCATGGCGGTTTTTTTTGTCAAAGTCGGACAGGATGTGCATTTTAAGGGTGGAACAGTTACCGATGCGATAAATGAAGGTGTCCGCAGAGGATATAAGGAAGGCTATCTCAGAAAATCTGTTGTCGGTGATCCTCTGATCAGAAAGAATACGGAGGACAATACTCCGGCAGTGATTCATTATGATATCGTTTCGGGAGACAGGGTGCAGATTACCTGCGCGCCCAAAGGTTTTGGCAGTGAGAATATGAGCCGTGTGTTCATGCTTAAACCTGCAGACGGAGAAGAAGGGGTAAAAAATGCCATTGTTCAGGCGGTAAAAGATGCAGGACCGAATGCATGCCCGCCAATGGTAGTTGGAGTCGGTATCGGAGGAACATTTGAAAAATGTGCGCTTATGGCCAAAGAGGCGCTGACACGTCAGGCAGGAAAACATTCAGATATTCCTTATATCAGTGAAATGGAAAACGAAGTGCTGGATCGGATCAACAGGACGGGGATCGGTCCGGGAGGACTCGGAGGAAGCGTAACGGCATTTGCAGTCAATATCAATACGTATGCCACGCATATTGCAGGGCTTCCGGTTGCGGTCAATATCTGCTGTCATGTAAACCGGCATGTGACAAAAATTATCTGAAAAAGCTTTATCATATACAGAAGAATGTGTATACAGGAGAATGTGAAGATGCAGTATCAGATCAGTGCACCACTGGACAAAAAAACAATCAGTCAGCTTAAAGCCGGGGATATGGTATACATTTCCGGAACAATATATACAGCAAGAGACGCGGCACATAAGAGAATGGCACAGGCATTGGCGGGCGGACAGAAGCTTCCGCTTGATGTACAGGGGAATGTAATATATTATATGGGACCTTCACCTGCCAGAGAGGGGAGACCGATCGGTTCGGCCGGTCCGACAACTGCGAGCCGGATGGACAGATATGCACCGGATCTTCTGGATCTTGGCCTGAGTGGAATGATCGGGAAGGGCAAGCGATCACAGCAGGTAATTGACGCAATGGTTCGTAATGGTGCGGTTTACTTTGCAGCAATCGGAGGCGCCGGAGCATTGCTTTCAAAAGCAATTGTCTCATCCGAAGTGATTGCATACGAAGATCTTGGTACAGAGGCAATACGCAGGCTGAAAGTCAGGGATTTTCCTGCTATTGTGGTAATTGATGCCAATGGAAATAACCTTTATGAAATTGCACAGAAAGAATTTAATACAGAAAAGAATTGACAAAGCACAGAAACTATAGGTATAATAATTGAGCGTCACATCTGAAGGCATTTGATTTACTTGAATGTAAGATCGGCAGGAGGATGTGAAACAACCAGATACAGAATTGGTAGTGGGATTTCAGACCTGGAGAAATACTCAAGTGGCTGAAGAGGCGCCCCTGCTAAGGGTGTAGACCGCTAACGCGGTGCGAGGGTTCAAATCCCTCTTTCTCCGTTTCGATTATAGCTTATGGCTAGGAAGAGAATCCTGAGAAATCACGATTCTTTTTTTATCCAGAAAAAAGAAAAAGTTCTTGCAATTGAACATACGCTTTGCTATAATACGATTTGCCCGCAAAAAACGGGCAAGACAAATTTAAAAAAGTTCTTGACAGAGCGAACCGCAAGTGATAAAGTAAAGAACGTTGCGGCTGAGCAATCGCCAAGACACTGAGGACCTGGAAACACAGGGAATCAGAGCAATGCACCTTGAAAAATAAACAGTA
>JAKVKH010000021.1 GCA_022486625.1 Butyrivibrio sp.
TAGCAGAATCTGAACAGATTCGTCCTAAAACCATCCAAAAATCTCAAACTTTTAAACTGCAGTGGAGTTTACTTCTGCACTGGAGTTTACTTTTTCAAGTCAGCAAAAATATCAAAACGTGCCTTACGCCTCTACCTTTGCAACGATATGATCCTTATCCTTGAAAATATGATTGGCCGGAATGCAGCCGCGTACACAGGATGTCGGATAGATATTGGTCCATCTGCCGATCACGGTACCGGGATTGAGTACGCTGTTACAGCCGACTTCCACATGATCTCCCAGCATGGCTCCGAACTTCTTGAAGCCTGTTTCGATCTGCTCCTCGCCGTTCTTGACTACGACCAGCTTCTTGTCGCTCTTGACATTGGAAGTAATGGAACCTGCGCCCATATGAGAGAAATAGCCGAGAATAGAATCACCGACATAGTTATAATGCGGAACCTGCACCTTATTAAAGAGCACCACATTCTTAAGCTCTGTGGAATTGCCGACAACCGCACCCTTTCCGACAATTGCATTTCCCCTGATGAATGCGCACTGACGCACTTCCGCATCCTCATCAATGATGCAGTATTCGCCCAGATATGCGGAATCGAATACCTTTGCACTCTTTGCGACCCATACATGCGGCGCACGCTCTTCGAATCTGTCACCCGGAAGAGTCGCTCCCAGCTTTATAATGAAGTCCCTGATCTTCGGCAGTACTTCCCACGGGTAGGTAACGCCCTCAAAAAGCTCTGCTGCAATTGTTTCATTCAAATCATACATATTTGCTACTGTAAATTCTTCCATTTTGTTCTCCTTCATTTCTTTTTATAATTAACGGCTACCTGGTTAAACCTTGCATTCAGCGCGCCGCGGTAATCATTCTGCTTGGCAGCTATCGTCCGTCTTCTGACGAAGTCGTCCAGCTTTTTCATATATTCCTCTTCTGAAATCTGCCCCTCTGCAACTGCTGTCAGTCCCTTTTCCCAGCTGGCCGTCAGTGCCGGATTGAGCATCGGCTTCATGGAACAGGTCACGGTTTCGTAAATCATTTCTCCCAGCTGCGTCGGCGTGATGATCTGCGTCTTCTTGTTCAGATTCAGATACCCGATATTGACAAGCTTTGTCAGAATCCCGGCACGTGTTGCCGACGTTCCGATTCCGCTGCCCTTGATCTGCGCACGCAGTTCTTCATCCTCAATGAACTGTCCGGCATTTTCCATGGTCAGAATGATCGTTCCGGAATTGTAACGCTTTGGCGGCGCTGTTTCGCCTTCCTTGAGGTTCAGCTCCTTCAGCGGCATGATACTGCCTTTTTTCAGCTTCTTCAGCTCTTCGAAGAATTCCTCATCAGTCATCTCCTCTTCTTCATCGCCGCTGCCTTCCGCATTCTCATCTGCGTCCGCACTGCCACCACTGCTGCCGGAGCTGTTCTGACTTCCCGTCTGTGCATCCTCTTTCTTTTTGAAAAAAGAATAGTCCATCACGTGCAGATATCCCTTGCCGGTCAGCACCTTGAAATTGGAATAGAAATGCTCGATAAACTCCGTTCCCGGCATCGGCACCGCCCAGGTGATCGCCACCTTCTGATAGGTTGCCGGCGGATAGAAAATCGCCAGGAATCTGCGTACGATGATCTCATACACCTTCGCCGATGTCGGGCTTAAGGATTTCAGATTCTGAAGTCCCTGCCCAGTCGGAATGATCGCATAGTGATCGGTGATCGCCTTGTCGTTTACATATCTGGTCTTCGCAATGCCTTTATAGGATTCATGCTGCAGCACCGACTTTGCATAGATTGCCGCCGGCCCGTAGTTCTGAAGTCCCCCGATATTCTGATTGATCACCTTGGAAATCGCTGTAGACAGGACACGTGCATCCGTTCTGGGATATGTCGTCATCTTTTTCTCATACAGTTCCTGTGCAATTGCCAGTGTCTCGTCCGGATTGATCTTGAAGAATCTGGAGCAGTCATTCTGCAGCTCTGCAAGGTTATACAGGAGCGGTGCATTCTTGACTTCCTTTTTCTTCTCGCTCTTCTCAACGGCCGCATCCACGGGAAGCTGTCCAAAAGAAGAAATCAGATTCTCAGCACTTTTTTTCTCTTTAAAGCCTTTTTCATTATAGAGTTCCGGAGAATTAAAATATCGGCTCTGCTCCGCCACACGCCATTCCGCATCACCTGTGCGGCTGCCGAAATCAAGTCCTGCCATCACACGGTAAAAAGGTGTCTTGACGAAATTACGTATTTCTCTTTCTCTGTCTACCACAATTCCCAGTACACATGTCATGACACGCCCGACAGAAACGACACACTTGGGTCTGTTCAGATATGTCTTGATCGAATAACCGTATTTAAGCGTCAGCGCACGGCTGAAATTGATTCCCATCAGGTAATCTTCCTTGGCACGCAGATACGCCGCCGCTCCAAGCGCATTGTATTCGGAATCGTCCTTTGCCTCTTTGATTCCGCGCAGAATCTCTTCTTCCGTCTGCGAATCGATCCAGACACGCCTGCGGATCTTGCCTTCCACATGTGCCTGTTCATCCACCAGCCGGTATATATACTCGCCCTCACGTCCTGAGTCCGTACAGATATAAATCGTATCCACATCTGCCCTTGTCAGAAGCCCTCTGACAATATTAAACTGCTTCCTGACATCCGCTATAACTTCATACCTGAACTGCTCCGGAATAAAGGGAATCGTTTCCAATGACCATTTTTTATACTTCTCGTCATAAACTTCCGGATAGCTCATCGTTACCAGATGTCCGACGCACCAGGTAATGATGGCTTCGTCTGATTCCCAGTAGCCATCCGCTTTTCTGTAATTATAATGATACGCGTGCTCAAGCGCCTCGCCAAACGCCTTGGCCACACTCGGCTTCTCCGCGATATATACGCTTTTACTCATTCTGTAACTCTTCCATACCTACCAATCTGATTCTTCCTTTTTCTTTATTTGCCAGCTTCGTCAGTGCAGTATCAAATCCTGCTCCGGAAAAGAAATACAGATATTTCCCGGTCAGTCGGGCCTTTTTCTCACATTCAAGGAGCCAGGCGAAATCATCCCCTGTCAGCATACGCTTCCAGGAGCAGATTCCCAGAATGGTATCCCCGTTCTCAGACTGTGCAACAATATCAATATTTCCGGTCTTACCTGCCCATTCTCCCTGTTCGCTGATACGAATCGGCAGTCTGCCCGCTCTGTCAAGGCGTCCAAGCCATTGCCGGCACAGCTCTGCAAAAAAACGATCCAGATAGCTCTGCAGACCGGCAGATATAAATATATCATAAAACCGATCTGAAGACATCATTTTCAGACTGCTTTCATTTGGATAGACAAAACGGAACCAGAAGGAAAGCAGCGGATCCTTGATCCGGTAAACGCCTTTTTTCGTATTTTCAATTCCTGTATTTCCAAAGGAATAAACTTTCTCCACCAGTTCCAGCATCATCAGATTCTTCAGATATACTGCAATCTTGGCTCTGGAAAAACCTGTCGCATGGTATAGATCATTGAGTTTACCGCTGCCCGCCGCCAGTTCGCATAAAATCGTATTGTATACCGCAGGCTCGCGAAGCGGCCCCCGGATCATCTCCTGCAGCTGTATCTGCAGACTGCTCCCGCCGTTCAGAAGCTGCCGGCAGATATTGTCCCTGAAGTTCCGCTTCCTGTCAAGGGCGTTCCACCGCTGTGTCTGCCCGCCCAGTACCGAATAGGTCATGAATGCATTCTGAAATGACATACTGCCATACGCCGCACGCATTTCATAAAACGGAATTTCCCGCAGCTTCAAAAGGCCGCTGATTCCATGGGCATCATCTCCCAGCTGCTCAATCATATGCTGCTCGACCCAGATTGCTTCATCTGTCATAAGGAGCACAATGGTTCTCTTCTGTCTCCTGTCAGCCACCAGTTCATGAAGCACTTTCATAAAACTGCTCCCGTCATGCAGCAGCTGTTCAAAATGTTCGATCATCAGAATCAGGGGTTCGTCACCTGCTGCCCTGCGAACACTCTCCAGAATCTGTGCATAGGACGGCCACTGGTCGATCTGCTGTCCTCTTGCTCTCAGCTCATTTGCCCACAGATGGCGCTGACATCTGTCCGATGCAGGTCTCCCCAGATAATAGGCACAGCTGCGCCCTTCCGTAAAATCATCCAAAAGAGGCAGCGGATCTGTGCCATGTAAATAATACATGACCACAATGCTGCTGCCACTCTTCTGATAATATTTATTCAGTTCTTCCAGTTCTCTGATTCTGGTTTCTTCCATAATGTTGCATAATCTCCCTGATGCTCTGGTGCCCGAAATTTAATCGTGATTATATTTATCTTACTGCAGATAGAAGATTTATGCTATAAAAAATATGGAACAGTTCTCAATTCCCCCTTGGTTTCCCAATCCCATATTTCTGATACATCTGTTCTCTGAACGTCTCGTCTACATCCGCTCTGGCCGCATCTTCCGTACGGATATCTTTTTTCCTAAATGCCATTTTCTATTTTGTTGTATCGTTCAGATATGCATCGCACAGAAACGGAATCTGATACTCATACAAAAAACTCCGCCTCAGCCCTTCTCTTATAGTTCTGTTCCAGCATTGCCACATGCGACAGAAACGCGGGGTCTGCAAAATACTTTGCACCTCTGGGACATTTTTTCACGCAGGCCTGGCACTTGATACAGATGCCCCTTACTTCGGCGGGATTCTCCTCTGAAATTGATCCCATGGGACATACTTTCACACATATGCCGCAGCCATCACACTTTTTCGGATCTGTAAGCGGCTTTGCCTTCAGGAATACAGCCGGCTGACCGTCTGTTCCAAGCGGCGTGTAATAAGGTGCCGGATATTCTCCTGCTACCTTTACCTGCACAGTTATATTCTCCGGCAGCAGTTTTACCATATCTGCCGCATGCTTTGCGAACTTTCTGATCCGGTTAATGTCTGCGGATGCAGGTCTTCCTTTTGCAAGCTGATCTGTAAATGCATGCTCTGCAGGAACTGCTGCCGCCGCAAATGTATGAAAGCCATGCAGTTCGAGTTCATGCTGCAGTTCCTTTAAGCCATTATCATAGCTCCGGTTTCCAAAGGTAACCACCGGTATTGCTGCCGCTCCGTTACCTTCGATTTTTTCCTGCAGATATGGCAGTATCTTATTGGGTACGCGGCCTGCATACACAGGCATACCTGCAATTACCAGATCCCCTTTCTGAAATTCCAGCGCCGCCAGACGGTTCCCCGGCAGGGTAATATCCGCCTTTTCGCAGGGCACCTGCAGACACTCTGCCATTTTCTGCCCGATTGCAGATACGACTTTTTCTGTATTTCCCGTTGCACTGTAATATAAAAGAGTTATCTTCGTTACGTTCATAGGCTCCTCTTTTCTGAAGTCTGATTTAATGAACTTGTCTGTATGATCATGTACTATCTACATTATACCGTAAATACATCCCGCATTCACAAATAGTTTTTGACTCTGTGATCGTAGTATACGATAATAAATATATGAATCATACAATCTGCTTTTGGATTCTGAAAAAGCATCAATATTGATGGAGGAATCAGGCAATGGATGGATTTGGGATCAGCAAACAGGATGCAGTAAAAGAGCTGCGCAGAATGGGTTATTCAGATTGTGAACTTGCAGATGGTGTTGTCTATGTCAGCGGAACTGATAATTACGATGAATTGGCGGTAAAACTCCGCTCCGTCATGAAAGCAATCGGTTATACCAATGCCTGGGGTATCCGCTCTCCCAGAAAATCATCCTCCTATGGGCAGCCCGCCTTTGCTGCAGAAGAAGATCCGGACAATGATGAAGACATCACCCTTTTGGAAAATCATCCAGAGTGACCGCACTGTCTCTGATGCCTGCTTCTTCCTGCGCATCTCCGAAGAGCCAGCAGCGGTCAATCTGCATGCATTTTCGTAAGTAAACTGACAGAGCGCCGTTTTCTGCATTTTCCGACAGTACACCGCTGGTTTCTTCTGTCTCTTTGCCCTGCCATTCCACGCGCAAAGTCCAGAACCCCTCTTTCATATCTGCCATTTCCGGCTCCGTATCATCACTTCTGTGACATAACGGCACCAGCTTCCGTAACAGCATCTGTCCTGCCTCCTGTCCGATTTCCCTGTGAATCCGTTTCCCCGGCTTGAACCTGCCAAAGCCTTCTCCGAAACAGAACGTTTCAAAAGAGATACTGCCTGCTTCTGTAATTGTCAGCTTCTGCTCCACCTCTTCCTCTTTATCCGGAATTTTCCCTGTTCCAAGCCTGATTGAAGTAAGTTCTGCTTTTTTCGGTTCTGTCATTTCCATCATTTTCCTCATCAAAAAAGATCTGCTTCTGTCACTGCTCAGATCATAACATATCCGGGCACCTGTATTCAGAAGCAGATCTTATTATCTCATTATTTCTTTATTTTGCTGTGATAAAGCCCTTTGCCTTAAGAAGCTCTGCGCACTCTACAGCACCGCCTGCTGCACCACGCAGCGTATTATGAGACAGGCCGACGAACTTCCAGTCATAAACCGTATCTTCACGCAGACGGCCGATGCTGACGCCCATGCCGCCTTCATAATTGACATCCATGGTCACCTGCGGTCTGTTGTCTTCTTCCATATACTGAATGAACTGCTTCGGTGCACTCGGAAGCCCCAGCTTCTGAGGCTCACCGCTGAAGTTTACCAGCTTCTCCACGAGCTGTTCCTTTGTTGCCTTCTTTCTGAACTTTACAAAAGCTGCTGCCGTATGGCCATACAGAACCGGAATACGGATACACTGGCAGGTGATAATCGGGCTGACTGCCGGAACGATCTGGCCGTTCTCGATATGTCCCCAGATACGCAGAGGCTCTTTCTCACTCTTTTCCTCTTCTCCTGAGATGAACGGAATTACGTTTCCAACCATTTCCGGCCATTCCTTAAAGTTCTTGCCTGCACCGGAAATTGCCTGATATGTTGTAGCCACTACTTCATAAGGCTCGAATTCCTTCCATGCGGAAAGTGCGGGTGTATAGCTCTGAATGGAGCAGTTTGGCTTAACTGCGATAAAGCCCTTCTGCGTTCCAAGTCTCTTTTTCTGATACTCGATAACATCCGCGTGCTCCGGATTGATCTCCGGAATGATCATCGGTACATCCGGTGTCCATCTGTGTGCGCTGTTATTGGATACAACCGGTGTCTCTGTCTTTGCATACTCTTCTTCAATATGCTTGATTTCATCCTTGGACATATTTACTGCAGAGAATACGAAATCAACATCAGATGCAACATTTTTTACATCCTCTACGTCCTTGATTACAAGATTCTTAATGGCATCCGGAATCGGTTCATCCATCTTCCATCTGTCTCCAACGGATTCTTCATAGGTCTTTCCTGCTGAGCGCGGGCTTGCTGCAATGGTGGTAACTTCGAACCACGGATGATTGTTCAGAATGGAAATAAATCTCTGTCCTACCATTCCGGTTCCGCCAAGGACTGCAACTTTTAACTTTTCACTCATTTTTCCACTTCCTCCTCTTTCTCATGAATACAATTATGATCAGGATACCAATGACGTATTCCCGGTTAACGTGATAAACTGTCTATTTTCTGGTCCAGAAATCCTTCAAAAAAGCCTCATTCATGCGAATAACCTTATCCATTGCGGCAGATCCCGGAGCTCCTACCGTCAGTCTCTTCTCCACGCAGGTTTTAAGACTGATCGCATCATAAACATCCTCTTCAAACTGCGGTGCAAACTGCCTGAGTTCAGATATACTCAGTTCATCAATGCTGCAGCCCTTTTCAATACAGTGCAGCACGATCCGTCCTATGATTCCGTGCGCATCCCTGAACGGAACGCCCTTCACCACAAGGTAATCTGCGGCATCTGTTGCATTTGTAAATCCGCGCATTGCGCTCTTTTCCATAATTTCCCGGTTAAACTTCATCGTACGGATCATATCGGTAAAAAGAGTCAGGCAATGCTGAACGGTATCAATAGCATCAAACGCTGCCTCTTTGTCTTCCTGCATGTCCTTGTCATATGCAAGCGGGATTCCCTTCATCGTAGTCAGAAGAGACATCAGATCGCCGTATACGCGTCCGGTCTTGCCTCGTACAAGTTCTGCAATATCCGGATTTTTCTTCTGCGGCATAATACTGCTGCCGGTAGAATAAGCATCATCGATTTCCACAAATCTGTACTCATTGGAATTCCAGATAATAACCTCTTCGCTGAATCTCGACAGGTGCATCATTACTGTGGAAAGCGCCGCCAGATATTCAATCAGATAATCTCTGTCCGAAACAGAATCCATACTGTTAAGTGTCGGTCCCGTAAATGCCAGAAGCTGTGCAGTATATTCACGGTCCAATGGATACGTCGTTCCCGCAAGCGCACCTGCACCGAGCGGACAGTAATTCATCCTTTCATAAATGTCATGCATCCGCAGGCTGTCCCGTTTGAACATTTCAAAATAAGCACCAAAATGATGTGCCAGTGTAACCGGCTGTGCCTTCTGCAGATGCGTAAAACCCGGCATATAGGTGTGAAGATTATCCTTCATGATCGCTGAAAGTGTCTGCAGCATGTCATACAGACAGTCTGCCGTTTCCTTTACCTGCTGCCTTGTATACAGCCGCATATCCAGCGCCACCTGATCATTTCTTGATCTTCCGGTATGCATTTTCTTGCCTGCATCACCGATTCTGCTGATCAGATTGGCTTCTATGAAACTGTGTACATCTTCATATTCGCCTGTAATCTGTAATGTACCATCTTCCACATCTTTTTTAATGCTGTGAAGGCCGGAGATAATGCTCTCCTTTTCTTCCCGTGTAATAATTTCCTGTTTTGCCAGCATGGTGACATGTGCAATGCTGCCTTCGATATCCTGATCCAAAAGACGTTTATCAAAAGAAACTGATGCATTGAAATTCCATGCAAGTTCATCAATCTGTTTGGTAAAACGTCCTCCCCATAACTGCGCCATATACGTTCCTTCCTGTCATTTCTCTGTCACGTCTTCGTATTAAAGCATAAAAGTTATTAAGAGATTATCATAAGCGTTCTGCAATTACAACCCGAAATTGAAAAATATCTTCTTATATTATGTAAAAAATCAGTTTCCACTGATACAACAAAACCCGTTCCTTATAAAAGGAACGGGTTCCGCAGATGAGAGCTGGAAATCGGACTTGAACCGACGACCTACTGATTACGAATCAGTTGCGCTACCAACTGCGCTATTCCAGCACTCCGTCCTGCGTTTTTCGCAGGAACAAAGACAATTATAACTGTCACAGCAGACTTTGGCAAGAGAAAAAGACAATTTTCCCGCGGGAAATTTTTTATACAGAATTTCCCGTGGAAAGTTTGTCGGTCTTACGTTTCTGTCTTACTGTTTCATGTGCACATCCAACTGCGGGAACGGAATCTCAATATGTGCTTCGTCAAGCGCAATCTTGATCTTCTCGTTCAGTTCCCATTTCGCAGAAAGGAAATGCTCTGCCTTTACCCAGCATCTGATACCGAGCGTGATACTGCTGTCTCCCAGATTATCGACAAAAACAACTCTCTCCTGATCGCCCAGCGTCCATTTGCACTCTTCCATTGTCTTCTCCAGCACTTTTCTTGCCAGCCGGATGTCCGTATCATAACCAACGCCGATTTTGATTTCAACCATACGGGTATCATTTCCCGTCGCATTTGTCAGTGAGGTATTGGCAAGGCTTCCGTTGGGAAGGACGATAATCTTGTTGTCCGGTGTAATCAGTCTGGTATTGAAAAGAGAAATTTCTTTTACTGTACCTTCATGTCCCTTATTGTCTTCAATAATATAATCGCCCAGCCGGAACGGTTTGAGCAGCAGAATCATGATTCCGCCTGCCAGATTGGAAAGACTTCCCTGTACAGCCAGACCGATTGCCACACCGGCAGAACCGAGAATGGCAACAATGCTGGCAGTGTCCATGCCAAACGCGGCCAGCACGCCGAAAACCAGAATGATTTTCAGTGCGATTCCGACAAAGGAACACATAAAATGAATGGTGCTTTCATCTACCTTTGTACGCTCCATGGATTTGCGCATGACTTTGGTAATGGTTCTGATCACCTGCAGTGATATCAGAATCACAATCACTGCAATCACCACGCGGATTCCCAGCTGCGTTGCCTTATCCGGAAGTTCATTAAAAAACTGTTTGAGCGCTCCCGGATCCACATCCTGTCCTGTCACTTCGGACAGTTTGTCAATTGTTTCCTGCGTTCCCTGCTCCAGCGCACTGCTGCTGATTGTGCTGGCATTTAAAAATGCAGGTATCATCATTAATGGCATTACTGATTCTCCTTACCCTTTTTCTTTGCTGCTGTCTTTTTTGCTGCTGTCTTTTTTGCTGCAGGCTTTTTGACTGCAGTCTTTCTGGCAGGCTTTTCTTCCGACACAATACTGAAAATCTTCTCTTCTTCGATCTTCACATACTTGTCCTGAATGGCTTTTTCCTGCTCGGCAAGCTCTTCTTCATACTTTTTCTTCAGTTCTTCCAGGAGCTTTGCTTCTTCCTGTGCATGCTGATCCAGAAGTGCCTGCCTCCCCGCTTCCTGCTCCTGTTCCATCTTCAGCTGTGCTTCTTCCCTGATCTTGCGGATCTGCTTCTCCTGCTCTGTATAAGCAGTAAACGAGAATACGCCAAGAGAAAGCGGTGCCATGTGAACGTTGATGGAATACTGCCTTCCATCGCATTCTCTGCGTACAGGCTCGATCTCATTACGGTTCACGATACCCTTTCCGCCATAGGACACGTCATCGGTATTGAGTATTTCCTGATATCGTCCGTCACTTGGAACGCCTACAGTAAACTCACGTTCCACGCCTGCCATGTTCATCACAACGAGCAGTACATCATCATCATTTCTGCCCCTGCGAAGGAAAGAAAGCATACACAGATCCGCTGCCATGCAGTTGATCCAGTCAAATCCCTCTTCTGAACTGTCATACTCATAAAGGGCCGGATGGTCAAAATACATCCGGTTTAAGTCACTCATGAAACGCTCCAGTCTCTGTGCTTTTTCACCTGAAAGAGAATATTTTCCGGGGTAAAACATTTTTTTACCCGGATGTGTCATCAGATAAGCCAGGGACATTCTAACGCCGGCTTCCTCCTGCACTTCATCTCCCGGCATCATGGATTTGAGCGCATCATATCCGCCGATATCCTCATGGGAAAAGGTCAGAATAAATTTCTCCGTGTAACTGTAAATCATACTGAACGTCAGCTCATTATGATGTGCAGAACGGTAGATCGGATCATTCTGAATATAGCCCAGATAATCATGTGTCCATCCGTTGTTCCACTTATAGTCAAAACCAAGACCGCCGTTTTCCTGTGAATCTGTCAGCTGCGGCCAGCACGCTGTTTCCTTCGTGATCATGAGAATTCCCGGATCCACTTTGTTCACCATGGATACCAGATGCTTCACAAATTCAACTGCTTCAAGGTTCTCATTTCCGCCGTAGACATTCGGTGTCCATTCTCCCGGTTTGCGGTCATAATCAAGGTACAGTGCCTTGGAAATATCCGTCAGGCGCAGTCCGTCTGCATGGAAATTCTCAAGCCAGAACAGTGCACAGCTCAGCAGGTAGTTGGTCACCTGCTTTCTGCCGTAGTCAAAGATCAACCTGTCTGTACCCGGCTGTATGCCTTTTCTGGAATCTGCATATTCATACAGGCTCTCTCCATCATAGCAGGCAAGCCCGATTTCCGTCTTCTGGAAAAAAGTGACCGGCAGATCCAGAATGACACGGATCTGTGCCTTATGCATCTCATTGACAAATGCCATGAAGTCCTGCGGCGTACCATAGCCTGACTTCAGTGCAAAATAGCCTGTCACATCATACTTGTGCTGATCCGTATGCTCCATAACCGGAATCAGTTCGATCGCATTATAACCGCAGGACTTCACATGCTGCAGCACATGGATCGCGAGATTTCTGTAATTTGCGTTTTCTCCCGTCTGAATGCATTTTTCTGCAAAAGTATCCAGGGTAATCTCGCAGATGGAAAGCGGTGATTCCTGTTTATCATATTTTTTGCGTGCATTCATCCAGCTGTCATCTTCCCAGGAAATTGTGCCGATCTCACTGACAATAGAAACCGCACCGGTAGAGTCCTTACACCTGAGTGCATACGGATCCGGTCGTTTAAAGCAAAGCCCGCTCTTAAGTCTGATCTCATACTGATACTCATCCCCGACATTGACTTTCGGAACAAAAATCTCAAATATGCCGGTCGGTTCAAGTCTCCGCATCTGATCAATGCGACCATCCCAGTTATTAAAATTCCCGACAACACTGACGCGTGCTGCTTCCGGTGCCCATACGGCAAAATTCACGCCGACAACTCCGTCTCGTTCCATCGGATGCCCGCCCAGTCTGCTGTCAATATGATAGTGAATGCCGCTGTTAAATTTGATGCAGTCTTCTCTGCCCAGGAGCGGTTCAAACACATACGGATCGTTTTCAGAAGTCACATTTCCGTCTGCTGTTGTTATTTCATAATGATACTGTGTGCCCTCCCTGATCGGAACCAGTACAGCATAAAATCCGGCATCATCTGCCAGTTCCATTTCATACTTTTTACCACTGATTTCGCTGACCACTTCAATTTTTGAAACATTCGGATGAAACGTCTGGATCAGAAACGCATTTCCCACCTTGTGCGCGCCCAGAATCCGGTGCGGATTGTCTCCGTCTGAATAAATGATTTCCTCAATTTCTGGCCAGTTCATAAGTTTATAGAGTTTACTATTCACAGTCGGATCTCCTTATCTGAATTATTTTCTGATAAAGCTCTGTCATTTTTGCACCTATGACGTCGCATCATAAGTTGCCGGGCAAAATGAACCCTCATAAATTTGCTCATATCATATTTTATCATTAATTGCATGAATAAATAACCCACTAAGAAGTTTTGGTTCAAACCAGGTAGATTTCGGCGGCATCAGTCTGCCGGCATCCGCTACGGCAAACAGTTCATGAATGGATGTCGGGAACATTGCAAATGCAACTCTCATATCTTCATGGCATCTGCGCTCCAGTTCAGAAAGTCCGCGAATTCCACCGATAAAGTCAATTCTCTCATCTGTTCTGGGATCGCCGATTCCAAGTACCGGACCAAGAAGTTCATTTTGCAGCACGGAAACGTCAAGTCCGTCCACCGCATCGTCTTTCCGAATGTCTTCATGTGCTTTCAGAAGATACCAGTGCTCATCCAGATACATGCCAAACATTCCTTTTCCTTCCGGCTTTACCGGGCTGTTCTGCATTTTCATCACATCAAATTTTGCAGAAATCTTCTTCATAAATGTTTCTGTATCAAGACCGTTTAAATCTTTCACCACGCGGTTATAGTCCATGATCATCAACTGGGAATCCGGAAAAAGGACAGAGAGAAAAAAGTCATATTCCTTCTGCCCGGTCGGATGCATATCCTGCGCTCTTCTGGACAGCCCGACCTTCACTGCGGAAGCACATCTGTGATGCCCGTCCGCAATATATATTTCCTGCATCCCGGCAAACGCATTCTGTAAAAGACTGATATCTTCCTTATGATTCACGGCCCAGATCCGGTTATGTACCTGATCGGATGAAGTAAATTCATAAAGCGTTTTCTGTGTATGACAGATTTTTTCCACACAGGCATCAATTACCCTGTTTTCCCTGTAACAGAGGAAAATCGGTCCGGTCTGTGCATTGCATGCATCCACATGACGGATTCTGTCCTGTTCCTTTTCCTGTCTGGTATTCTCATGCTTCCTGATGACGCCGTTTATATAATCGTCAATTGCAGCACAGCCCACGATTCCCGTCTGTATCCGTCCATCCATGTTCTGTTCATAAATATAATATTCTGCAGTTTCATCCTGCTCAAAAGTGCCCTCTGCAATCCTGTCCCGGAGCATATCATGTGCTTTCTGATAAACCCGGTCTGCATACATGTCGCAGTCCGGTGCAAACTGTGTCTCCGGTCTGTCGATTGTCAGAAAGGACATGGGTTCACGCGCCGTTTCCTTTCGTGCCTCTTCTCTGTTATAAACATCATATGGAAGTGCTGCCACGCGGGATGCATATGCACCCTGCGGACGGATTGCCTTAAACGGTCTGATCTGTGCCATAACTTTTTCTCCTTTGTGTAAGTAGTGTCCGTATACAGTCGGAAAGGGCAGCCACAAACTGTGACTGCCCCTGTTTACCTGAGTTTACTGCCATTCACTTTTTCAGAATGCCTTTCTGATTACTCTGACGCGGTATACACCGTCGATCTTTGAAAGCTTCTTTACAAGTTCATCTGTAATGTCCTTTTCGCAGTCGATCATGGTATATGCCACATCTCCTCTGGACTTATTGGTCATATCAGAAATGTTATAACCTGCTCCGCCGATTTCGTTGGTGAACTGGCTGATCATGTTGGCAATATTTTTATGGAAAATAGCGATTCTGGGCTTTGTGCAGATTCCCATATCGCAGTTCGGATAATTCACACTGTTACTAATATTACCATTTTCAAGATAATTCATCATCTCAATAACTGCCTTGACTGCACAGTTATCCTCGGACTCCTCTGTGGAAGCGCCCAGATGCGGAATTACGATGCAGCCGTCATGACCTGCTATTGTAGCGTTCGGGAAATCCGTTACATACTTGCGAATCTTACCGGAATTGATACCGGCCAGAACATCTGCCTCGTTCGCAAGAATATCTCTTGCCAGATTCAGAAGGATGACACCCTTTTTCATCTTTGCAATTGCTTCTGCATTGATCATGCCCTTTGTGGCATCCATTGCAGGTACATGAATGGTAATGATATCGCACTTGGAATAGATATCATCAACATTGGTGACATGCTTGACATCACTGGAAAGGCTCCATGCCGCATCTACTGACAGGTAGGGATCATAGCCGTATACATCCATGCCAAGATTCTTGGCTGCGTTGGCAACACGGACACCGATAGCACCAAGGCCGATGATTCCGAGCTTTTTACCCATGATTTCAGTTCCTGCGAACTTCTTCTTGGATTTCTCCGTCAGCTTTGCAATATCCGGATCTCCGGCATTTGCCTTTACCCATTCCACGCCGCCGATGATGTCACGGGAAGCCAGCAGCATTGCCGCCAGTACCATTTCCTTTACGCCGTTTGCATTTGCTCCCGGTGTATTGAAAACCACGATACCTTTTTCCGCGCACTTCTCAAGCGGAATATTGTTGACACCGGCACCGGCACGTGCGATGCACATGAGCTTATCCGAGAACTCCATATCCAGCATGTTGGCACTTCTGACCAGAATGCCTTCTGCCTCGTCCACATCATCTACAGCACTGAACTGATCGGAAAAATTATTCAGACCGATCTTTGCGATCGGATTTAAGCATTTATACTGATACATATCTTTATCTCCTCTTTACTGGTTGTTTTTCTCAAATTCTTCCATGAATGCAACAAGCTTTGCCACACCTTCCTTCGGCATTGCATTGTAAATGCTGGCTCTCATACCGCCTACGGTTCTGTGTCCCTTAAGGCTTACAAAACCTGCTTTTGTTGCTTCTGCAATGAACTTTGCATTCAGTTCGTCACTGTCTGTGACAAACGGTACGTTCATAAGAGAACGGTCTTCCTTGCGGACAGTACCCTTGAACATATTGCTCTGATCAAGGAAATCATAAAGGATGGCTGCCTTCTCTTCATTTCTCTTCTTCATCTCGGAAAGACCGCCCTGTGCCTTCAGCCATTTAAATACCAGACCGCACATGTAAATACTCCAGCAGTTCGGTGTGTTATATAAAGATCCGTTGTCCGCCTGTGTCTTGAACTTCAGCATCGTCGGGCAAAACGGCATGACATCATCACGGATCAGATCCTCACGGATAATACTGATTACCATACCTGCAGGACCCACATTCTTCTGCACGCCGCCGTAGATGATGCCATATTTGGAAACATCCACAGGCTCGGACAGGAAGCAGGAGGAAACATCTGCAACAAGATCATGCCCCTTTGTATTCGGGAGTGTATGGAACTTCGTCCCGTAAATCGTATTATTCTCACAGATATAAACATAATCCGCATCCGCCGGAATATCCAGATCAGAACAGTCCGGAATATATGAGAAGGTCTTATCGGCACTTGATGCAACTGCAATCGCTTCGCCATACTTCTGTGCTTCCTGATAAGCTTTCTTTGCCCACTGACCGGTAATCACATACGCAGCCTTCTTATTCTTCATCAGGTTCATCGGAATTGCAGCAAACTGCTGACTCGCACCGCCCTGAAGGAAAAGCACCTTATAATTGTCCGGAATATTCATCAGATCACGGATATCCTGCTCTGCTGTCTGAATCACACTGTCAAAGGTCTTGGAACGATGACTCATCTCATTGATTGACATTCCGCATCCCTGATAATCAAGCATCTCGCTCGCTGCCTGTTTCAAAACCTCTTCCGGTAAAACTGCCGGACCTGCTGAAAAATTATAAACTCGTGACATTTCCTCTTCCTCCTGATTCGCAAAAAGAACTGTTTCAAAACTTATTTTTCATTCTATTCCTATTTCATTTTTTGTCAATATCGTCATTTCATAATTAATGTTATTTTATTTTTTAAAATGTAAATATTGCCAGTTTTATTTTTTCGTTTTTGTCTATTTTTTAATTTTATATTGCATACTTATTCTCGTTATGCATAAAAAATATTAATTTTATAATGTATTTAACAGTATTTATCAATTTCAGGTTGCCGATCATGATGTATTTTATTCATTTCTCTTTTTCTTGTATTTCTATTTTTCGATCTGTCATTATACAATTATCATCCACATTTTCTGACATCTTTTTCAGATTTTTCTTTGCTGTTTTTTCAAAAAAATTCAATTATAAAGTAACCATACTCAAGAACCAGGCATTCATCTTCTCCCGCCTCTTCTGCCACTTAAAAGAGACGACAAAAGAACCCGCTTCGCGGGTTCCGCAATACAAAACAGCAGCCATGCTCATTTTCAAGCCATGACTGCCGTTCCAATATCCATACAATATTCAATCCATCCAGATTCACAACACCAGCGGGAACAGCGAAGCGCCTTCCCGTACTATCTCCACACAAGTCAGCGGGAACAGCGAAGCGCCTTCCCACGTCCCTGCCGCGAAGTCCGTGTCGCAAAACACAACCAGGAATGCGGTTCATCACCGGACGCGCCCATGGAAACGGAGGCGAAACGATTTGCAACAAGCCGCCCCTCTGCAGGCGCCGGTACTTGCGCCGCGTCCTCCAGCGGTGCTTAGTACCGCTGCGACCTGCAGCGGAGCGAAAGCGCGGCGGCGGATGCAAACGTTTTGCCAAAGGCCCACAGGCTCACCTGTCCTCCGCCGCATTCCGTCCCCTACTTATACACGAACTCGCGGCAAAAGTAATAACTGAAGAAGAAAAGGCAGAAGTCAACCGGAATCTTGAAAAGAACTTCCGGTCCGCCAATCAGCCAGTGCAGGAGCGAAACCGCTGCCGCGCTCATTGCCATCTGCACAATGCAGAGCATAACCCACCTGGCAAACGAAGCTGTCTGTGAACTACGTGTTCGGAATACAATCCGGTAGTTCAGACGGTAATTCACTGTTGCAGAAAAGACACGTGCCGTTGCCGTTGCAAGTGCAACATATAACTGTGTTTTTTCCAGTACGCTTACACCGTCATATATATTGCAGAATACCGTAAACAGAATCAGATCGACAACACTTGCCACCAGTGACGTATAAATATATGCCGCAAAAGACAGATAAATCGGAAGATTATCCTTCAGTGTCCGTAAATGTGTCAGATTTCTTCTTGCAGAATATCTGGTCTTTAAATTCACTTCTCTGACACTGACAGAATATTTCTTACAATTAATCAGTGTGTTTGTGTCAAACTCATACCGCTCTCCTCTGACATTCATGAGTTTTTTCATATAGGCTGCCGGAATTCCGCGAAGACCTGACTGTGCATCCGTTACCATGATCCCGACCAGATAATGAAATGACAGCTGCAGTACCTTGTTTCCAATTCTCGATTTTCTGGGCATTGATGTCGCATCAAGTATTCTTTTTCCCAGAATCAGATCTGTCGGATGCTCAATCAGTTCATTCATCACCGCCAGTATGTCCTCTACAGGAAAACTCCCTCTGCAGTCCATCGTCACGCAACCGACTGCATCTGTCTGCTCGCACAGAATCAGATTAAATGCGCTTTTCAGTGCTCTGCCTTTTCCCATATTTACCACATGTCTGATTACACAGCACCCGTATGTTTCCTGGGCTGTTCTGAAAATATTCTGATATTGTTCCCCGCTCCCGTCATCAACAACAATAATATTATTTATATTATTCTGCTTCAAACGCTCAATCAGGCTGATCAGTTCTTCATCCGGCTGATATGCCGGAATAACAATTGGAAACCGATTATATACCGCTGATTCTTTTTTCATTTCTCTCAGTTCCATTCTATTTTATCCCGTAAAGGGTATTTGCCAGATCAATCAGTCAAACAGGACAACCGGAGTTCCGATCTGCACCATCTGATATAATCTCCTGATCTGTTTTTCCGGACCGTTGATACATCCATGTGAACCTCCGGCTTCATAAATCTCCCCGCCGAATTCATCTCTCCATGAAGCATCATGGATTCCAACTCCCTTATAGACTGCCATCCAGTAATGAACAAAAGAGGCATAGCCCTGACCTCTCAGAACTCTGTCTCTTGCTTTTGAATAAATATAGTATACACCCTCCGGTGTACTCCTGTGTTTTTTAATATTTCCAGTCACGACAGGCATTGTAATTACCAGCCTGCTTTCTTCATAATAGTATAGCCGCTGCTCACCCATATCGATTTCAATGTAGGTATTCCCGATATCATTACTTCCTGTTGCCCTTGCCTGTTTGCTGAACTCAGGTGTATGTCTCTCCTTTTTATGTGCGATAAGCGCATTTTTGAGATACACAAACTCCCCTGGAAGATCAATGGCATTGCCATACGTACCGCCACTGATATTCACCATTCTGCCACTTGTCGCAGAAAAATTTCTTGTCTTCCCAACTGTATTATATGGCTCACAGATCTTCTGGAGATCTGCGTACATTGCAGACTCACTGACCAGGAGATTTCCCTCTGCATCTGTCGCAAAACCGTTTTCACTGCGTGCATCAGATGGAAACCGGATTTCTTTTCCTGCTGCCAGGAACCAACCGCTCCCCGGTTTATTTCCGCTGACTTCCTCTGCCTGTGCCTGCTTCATCTGCTGTTCGGTCACAATCCATCCGGAAACAACTGATGCCGACACCTCCGTCTGTTCATCTCCAAACACGTAGATCACATCAAAATCCTGCAATTTCTGCAGTTTATCCGCAGTTTTCATTATCGACTGCATCAGGTCTGTTTTTTCCAGATTTTTATAACAGTCACTGTCCGTCTGCAGCTGCAGTTCCGTATTCAGAGACATAAGTGCATTCTGTACTGCTTCTGTAACCTTGCTCTTTACTGGCACATTTTCGGTAGTATCCTGCAATTCGTAACCGTTTTTACCATGAACTATAGTTACATCTCTCTTATTATCCTGAAGTGCAAACAGACTCCATCCGGAAATAATTCCATCCAGCTGATCTCTGTCGTACGTCACAACCGGCAGTACCGTATGCTGCCTGCCAATAAACAGATTCACACCCCAGGCAAACGGATTCTGCTGATCCATATATGTCTGAAGCGTTTGTGTATAATCTGCTCTCAGATTGATTTCTGAAGGACTGATCTGATATACACTGCCATCCGCCGCTGTCACCTTAAGACCGTCATAAGTATTTTTTTTCATCAGAAGCACATTTACTTCTGATGCACTTTTTCCGGTACAATAAATCCCATTAATCCATGTACCATAAGAAAAACCATCAGCATAATATAACGACAGCATCAGATAGCCGGTCAAAAGTACCAGCAGTGCAGTCAACATGATCATCCACAGCCATTTGCAGGCAGTTCTCATTTATTTTTTTCCTTCGCAGCAAGATCCTTCGCATCAAAAGCCTCACTGATCGGCGCACCCGCCGGAACCATCGGAAATACCTTATCATCTGCTTCAATCATGCAGTCGAGTACAACCGGTCCCTTTATGGAAAGTGCCTTTTGAATTGCAGGTCCTACATCTTCTTTTCTGGTGATTTTTATCGCAGTGCAGCCAAGGCCTTCTGCCACCTTACAATAATCAATCTTATCATCAAAAACAGTCTGTGAATAGCGTTTTCCGTAAAACAGCGTCTGCCACTGTCTGACCATTCCCAGCACATGATTATCAATAATAATCTCAATCAACGGCAACTGATATCTGCTGGCCGTCGCCAGTTCATTCATGTTCATTCGGAAGCACCCATCACCTGCAATATTCACACAGATTTTATCCGGATTGCCGACTTTGGCACCGATACATGCGCCAAGGCCATATCCCATAGTACCAAGTCCCCCGGAAGTCAGGAAGGTTCTTGGATTTTTAAACCGGTAATACTGTGCTGCCCACATCTGATGCTGTCCGACATCTGTAGACACGATGGCATTACCATCTGTCTGGCGGTCAAGTTCCTCCATAATATAGGGGCAGGTCAGTTTATCCTGCTCATAGTTCAAAGGATATTTATCCTTGAAATCGCTGATTTCTTTCAACCATTCCTTATGATCAATCGGCTGCAACTGTGCATTGATATCCGTCAGAATCATTTTCAGATCACCGACAACAGATCCGTCCGTATGAATGTTCTTATTGATCTCTGCAGCATCAATATCAAACTGCAGAACCTTTGCATTCTGTGCAAACGCTTTGGGATTTCCAACCACACGATCTGAAAATCTTGCACCAAGTGCAATCAGAAGATCGCATTTGCTGACGCCAAAATTGGAAGTCTTCGTCCCATGCATGCCGATCATTCCGGTATAAAGCGGATGATGACCGTCAAATGCGCCTTTCCCCATCAGGGTATCACAGACAGGTGACTGAATCATCTCCGCAAATGTCTTAAGCTCTGCCGAAGCACCTGAGATAACAGCACCGCCCCCGACATAAATATAAGGCTTTTTTGCAGCCTTAATCATACTGACCGCATTGTCAATTTCTTCCTGTGTGTAATGTTTTTCCGGCTTTGGTTCTGAAATCTGCACCGGTTCATAATCGCAGCTCTGCGCAGTCACATCCTTGGTAATATCTACCAGAACAGGTCCCGGTCTTCCACTTCTTGCAATAGCAAAAGCCTTACGCAGTGTATCTGCAAGGATATTGACATTTTTAACAATATAGCCATGTTTGGTGATTGGCATGGTAATACCGGCAATATCCACCTCCTGAAAAGAATCCTTTCCCAAAAGAGGCAGGTTAACATTACAGGTAATGGCAACGATCGGAACGGAATCCATATATGCAGTTGCAATTCCGGTGACCAGATTTGTGGAGCCGGGACCGCTGGTTGCCATACAGACACCTACTTTTCCGGTTGATCTTGCATAACCATCCGCAGCATGTGCCGCTCCCTGTTCATGCGAAGTCAGAATATGTCTGAATTCATCTGCATGCTTATAGATTTCATCATAAATATTCAGTATGGTGCCTCCCGGATAACCGAAAATGGTATCCACTCCCTGCTCCTTCAGGCATTCCAGTACGATCTGTGCTCCAGTTAACTGCATTTCATTCCCCTTCCTCTGTAACTTTTCATATCAGTCTGATCTATGACTTACTTCCTGACTTCCAGAATTGCTCCGCGATTACCGCTTGTTACCATCTCCATATATCTGGAAAGATACCCTGTCGTGATCTTCGGCTGCCTTGGCTTCCATGCTGCACGGCGTTTTGCAATTTCTTCGTCAGAAACCTTCATGTTCAGTGTATTTTTCGGAATATCAATACTGATGATATCTCCCTCCTCCACCAATGCAATCGGCCCACCGACTGCAGCTTCCGGAGATACATGTCCGATGGATGCACCACGGCTTGCACCTGAGAATCTTCCATCTGTAATCAGCGCAACGCTTGAGCCAAGTCCCATCCCCGCGATTGCAGATGTCGGATTGAGCATTTCACGCATACCCGGACCTCCCTTAGGCCCTTCATAACGAATCACAACCACGTCACCTGCCACGATTTTGCCGCCAAGAATTGCTGCAATTGCATCTTCTTCACAGTCAAATACTCTTGCAGGGCCTTCATGTACCATCATTTCAGGTGCTACTGCAGAGCGCTTTACAATGCCGGTATCAGGTGCAAGATTCCCCTTCAGAACTGCAATACCGCCATTGGCCATATACGGATTGTCAATAGGTCTGATGACCTCCGAATTCATGTTGACTACATTCTCCAGATTTTCAGCAATGGTCTTTCCCGTGCAGGTCATAAGATCCGTTTTTAACAGATTCTTTTTGCACAGTTCCTTCATGACCGCATATACACCGCCTGCTTCATTTAAGTCTTCCATATAGGTCGGACCTGCAGGTGCAAGGTGACAAAGATTAGGTGTATGATCAGAAATTTCATTTGCCATCTCCATATTGATCTCCACGCCTGCTTCATGGGCAATTGCCGGCAGATGCAGCATGGTATTCGTAGAACATCCAAGCGCCATATCGACTGTCAGTGCATTCATGAAAGCATCCTTTGTCATGATGTCTCTCGGACAGATATTGTCCCTGATCAGATTCATGATCTGATAACCTGCCTTTTTCGCCAGACGGATACGTGCGGAGTATACAGCAGGAATCGTACCGTTTCCGCGAAGTCCCATGCCGATCGCCTCTGTCAGACAGTTCATGGAATTGGCAGTATACATACCGGAACAGGAACCACAGGTCGGACATACCTTTTCTTCATATTCTGCCAGTTTCTCTTCTGTCATTGTCCCTGCAGCCACACTTCCAACTGCTTCAAACATGCTGGAAAGACTTCTCTTCCTGCCATCCACATGGCCGGCCATCATCGGACCGCCGGATACGAATACCGTCGGAATATTTACTCTTGCCGCAGCCATCAGAAGTCCGGGAACGTTCTTATCACAATTCGGGATCATGACCATACCGTCAAAGGCATGTGCCATTGCAAGACATTCTGTGCTGTCTGCAATCAGGTCTCTTGTCACAAGGGAATATTTCATTCCGACATGTCCCATGGCAATACCATCGCATACCGCAATGGCAGGCACAATCACCGGCATGCCACCCGCCTCTGCAACTCCCATCTTCACTGCTTCCGCTATACGATCAAGTTCCATATGTCCCGGAATAATTTCACTTTGTGAACTGACAATGCCAATCAGAGGTTTTCTTCTTTCCTCCTCTGTAAAACCAAGTGCATTGAACAGACTTCTGTGCGGAGCCTGCTGGATACCTTTCATGACGCGATCACTGTTCATAGCTTTGTCTCCTTTATGGTATTTATTTTACATATAAAATGAAATCATCATTCTCATAAACCACATGCATGGTTCTGATATAGCTCCAGGGAATGGTCTCAAAGGTCTGGTAATACTTCCACAGATCATCTCCCCGATAATTCTTTCTGGTCATATTTCTGTCCAGAATCACACAATCCGAATCCTCCACCTGCGTATTATCACATTCAATATTCCATCCGAACTTGAGCAGATATTTCTGATCCACATCACATACGCAGATTCTGGATCTTTGCAACGGATGTGCCATCAAAAGCGCCAGATAGGCATTATCCTCTCTGGTTCCCAGCTGAGCAAAAAAAGCCGGATTAAGAGTCTGCGAAATCAGAAATAAGATACCTAAAAATACCGGAATCATCTGATGAAGATAAGGCCATATGCGAAATTTTATTTCTTCTGTCTGTATTTTTTCCGGCAGATTCTTTTTCTGTCTGCGTTTTTCAAACAGAAAATGAAGCATAAACATCACATGTCTTATAATGACACTGCAGGAAAGTGCTATTGCTATTCCGTAATAGGAAAAGACTCTGTAATATGGAAGTTTACTCTGCAAAATCAGCATCATCGGCATAAACAGAATCGTACAGGCAAAAATCAGTCTGAATGAAGTTCTGCTTTCTTCAAAATGAAATACGCAGCCGCTGATCATAATAGTCGTTGCCATTATAATAATCACCAATACTGCAATTCCTGCACCAGGCACAAACTGATCGTCAAAGCTCAGTATCCAGTTCCAGAAGCTGCCCCAGAATTCCTTTCTGGGTACGCTCTGAATATACGGCGAAGACAGCATGTAGGAAATGCCCCTTTGGATCACGGTAATCGGTGCATGAAGAATAATGTGGAAATGCCCCATTCCATACATACTGCTGGTTTTGTCCTTCATGAGCAGATTTGAGCCGATTGCCAGCCATATGACCATATACAGCATCATTGTACAGACTGCCGCAATCAAACCCGTCACAATAAGATTTATCAGCTGTTGCCAGTATTTGTTTTCAGAAATCGTTCTGCTGATCTTTCTGATCCGTAAACCATTGATTGTCAGAAACAGTGCCGTTGCGAAGCAGATCGGAACAACCCAGTAAATGCTGCTGGGAACCGTATAAAGCCCAAGTACCAAAAGCATTACCAGATAAATATACCTTGAAATGCCAGTATGGCCGATTCTGCTGAGATCTGTAAGTACCTTGACGGACAGTAAAAAGCACAGTGTGGAAAGTGTATACCCTCTTCCCTGTACTGACAGCTGATTGACAAGCTGAAGTCCGCTGTAGATCATTACGGTAAAAAGAGACAGCCAGTTGGTAAAATATAACTTGCAGACCCGATACAGAATCACCAGATTGGCCACCGCGCAGAGCCACGATACACCACGAAGTCCGATATAGGGATTACCACAGAGGTCCAGTAATGCAGACAGAACAGAATATCCGACATGATTATTGGGAAGTGGCCAGTGAATCGCTGCATATAAAGGACCCCTGCTGATAAAATAATAATAGGTATAAAGTTCATCATACCAGGGTGTCAGATACAGCATTCTCCAGAGATAATATACCGCCATTGCAATAATGAAAAGCGCTGCTGCCATATTTTCCGGATCCTGAATCAGACGCTCCCACGCTTTGAATCTGAACGGTTCCTTTTTATTTTCCGATTCTTTCTGAACCATTTTACCTGTTATCATCTTTTCTCCTGATCATCAGAATATCCGCTCTGCGATCAGATCTCCCATTTTGCTGCATCTGCAGGATTTATGCTGATCATCCTCAGTTCCCAGCAGATCTGACGTTCTGTAACCGTCTTTCAGAACCTGCCTTACTGCATTTTCGATCGCATCCGCTTCTGTATCCAGATTAAAGGAATAGCGCAGCATCATTGCTGCTGAGAGAATCGTTGCAATCGGATTGGCAATATCCATTCCGGCAATATCCGGTGCAGAACCATGGCTTGGTTCATACAGACCAAAGCTTGTATCATTCAATGAAGCACTTGGCAGCATTCCGATGGAACCTGTGATCATACTTGCTTCATCAGAAAGAATATCTCCGAACATGTTCTCTGTCAGAATGACATCGAACTGCGCCGGATCATGCACAAGCTGCATCGCACAGTTATCTACCAGCATGTGAGACAGTTCGACTTCCGGATAGTTCTTTGCCACCTCTTCCGTCACACTTCTCCAGAGTCTTGAAGAATCCAGCACATTGGCCTTATCTACACTTGTTACCTTTTTACGGCGTTTCATGGCAACATCAAAGGCACGGATGGCAATCCTTCTGATTTCTTCTTCTGTATAAACAAGCGTATCGGTAGCGGTTCTGACACCATTTACTGTTTCCGTATGGCGCTCTCCGAAATATAATCCGCCCGTAAGCTCCCTCATGATCAGAAGGTCAAAGCCCTTATTCCCCGTAGACTCCTTAAGCGGGCAGGCATTCTTAAGCTCCGGATAAAGATATGCCGGTCTTAAATTTGCAAAAAGGCCAAGCGCCTTGCGTATCTTTAAAAGTCCTGCTTCCGGTCTTAAATTCGGCGCCAGTTTATACCACGGTGAAGTAGAGGTATTTCCTCCGATGGATCCCATCAGAACAGCATCTGCCGCTCTTGCCGTTTCAATTGCCTCATCTGTCAGTGGTACTCCGTATCTGTCAATGGACGCTCCGCCCATCAGAATATCTGTACTGACAATCTCGTGTCCATATACCTCTGCGGTTCTGTTCAGAACCTTTTTCGCTTCAGTAACAATCTCCGGACCGATTCCATCTCCGGGAATACATGTAATCTTCAGTTTCATATCTGCTCCTCCTGCTGTGATGCACTTTGATACGTTACAGCATAAAACTTCACTACATATTATATTACTTTATGCAAAAAAACAAGGTGCATAATTAATGTGATGAATGCAGTTTTCCTCCGGATATAACAAAAGCCGGGCGACAAATCTGTTCACCCGGCCCAAGCATCCTTTTCAAAAGGAATTACTTCGTTTTCTTTTCTTTGTCCTTTTTGCTGTCAGCCTTGGTCTCAACCGGCTTTACTGCATCCTCAGGCTTTTCAACTTCAACAATTGCCTCTCTTACCATGGGAATACGGCAGTTTCTGTTGTTACCGAATTCAACGATTACCATGTCATCATTAATATCAATGACAGTTCCAATGAATCCGCCTGTAGTTCTGACGCTGTCTCCTACTGCAACGGAAGAAAGAAGTGCTGCCTTCTGTTTCTGTTCTTTTCTCTGCGGACGCATAAAGAAGAAATAAATGAATCCGAAAATTGCAACGATGTAAATTACCCAGAACAGTCCTGAGCTGGTTGCAGATGTCGCTGTCGATGTTAAAAGAATACCCATTTGTAATGCCTCCAGAATATACGTTGTCTTAATGCATATGCAATCGCACCTGCATTTAATTACTTTTTCAATGATACACAATAATCCGGATAAAGACAAGAATTATTTATCTGATTTCAGCCCTTACGCCAGTTTTTAGCGATATCATAACTGGCTGCTTCTTCCTCTTCCTGCATTGCGTCCAGCTTCTGTTTCTTATAGGCTGCAAATTCCCCCCGGTCAAGTGCATCGCGAATTTCTGCCATCATCGTATTATAAAAATACAGATTATGCATTACGCAAAGTCTCATGCCAAGCATTTCACCGGCCTTAAGCAGATGCCTGATATAACTGCGGGAATATCTACGGCAGACAGGACACTGACACCCCTCTTCAATCGGCCTTTCATCCAGCTCGTATTTTGCATTCATCAGATTGATCTTTCCTTTACCGGTATACAGATGACCATGCCTTCCGTTTCTGCTCGGATATACGCAATCAAAAAAGTCCACACCGCGCTCTACCGCTTCCAGAATATTCGCAGGCGTACCGACACCCATCAGATAGGTAGGCTTATTCTGAGGAAGATACGGTACCACTGTTTCCAACACATGATACATCTGTTCATGCGTTTCTCCGACGGCAAGTCCCCCGACAGCATATCCATCCAGATCCATCTGTGAAATTCTCTTTGCATGTTCAATCCGGATATCATCAAAAATTGCCCCCTGATTGATTCCAAACAACATCTGACTGGGATTAACTGTTCCCTCAAGTCCGTTCAGCCTTGTCATTTCTTTCTGGCATCTGTCCAGCCATCTGGTGGTTCTGTCCACAGACTGCTGCACATATTCATGGTCTGCCCTGCTGGATGGACATTCATCAAACGCCATGGCAATTGTAGAACCGATATGAGACTGAATCCGCATACTTTCTTCCGGTCCCATGAACAGGGGATGTCCGTCAATATGGGAATGAAAATACACACCCTCTTCACGGATTCTGCGCATCTTTGCCAGAGAAAAGACCTGAAATCCTCCGGAATCAGTAAGAATGGGCTTATTGCATGACATGAACTTATGCAATCCGCCCATTTTATAAATGACATCATCACCCGGTCTTAAATGTAAATGATAGGTGTTAGAAAGAACGACCTGCGTTCCGATTGCTTCAAGATCTTCTGTTGATAATCCGCCTTTGATTGCTGCCACTGTCGCAACATTCATAAACACCGGCGTCTGAATGGTTCCATGTACGGTAACAAATTCACCACGCTTGGCCAGTCCTTCTGTTTTCAGTAAATGATACATACACACTCCATAATTTTAATCTGATCATTTGTAGATATAATCTGTCCAGAACTCTTCAAGACAGATTTTCTTTTCCGTGATTACCTTTGCTGCATCTTTGCCGACATAACGGAAATGCCAGGGTTCATACTCAATTCCGGTAATCGTTTCTTTTCCCTTGGGATACCTGAGAATGAATCCGTATCTGCAACTGTTCTTTGCAAGCCACTTCCCGGCATCCGTATCTCCGAATCCGGCATCCAGATAGGAATAATCATCCGCAATAATATCAATGGCAAGGCCGATCTGATGCTCGCTTGAACCCGGAATGGTAACTGCCTGTGCTGCCATCATATAAGCATTCATATATGTCATTCCATCATCCAGATAGGAATTGATCTTACGTGTAAACAGTTTTTCCTGTCTGACTTCGCTCCTGTACGGGGAACAGATGACCAGATTGATTCCATCATTCTGCGCCTGTCTGAACATATCAAGAAGGTTACTCAGAATTCTTTTATCACAGTACATATTACCTTTGATATTACTCATGGGGAACTCATAGTCATCCGGAATCGGATGCTGCTTATTCACCAGAATCAGTTCCCAGTCATCCGCGCTGAAAGTATTCTCTGTGTTCTCTGATGCTTCTGCAACAGAAGAATCCGCTGTTTCCGCACTGCTGCCGGAACCGATGATATCCGAAAGATGATACTGATCTTCTTCACTGACTTTACCCTGTTCTTCCTCATCATCATCAATGTCTTCCTGCATTTCATCTGAGCTTAAGGTGCCGGCAACATCAGATACCATATCTGCAAGCTCCGCCTCTGACTTCTGTACTCCGGAAGGCTTATTTGCTCTTGGTGAATTCTCTGATCCTATGGTAACTCCTGATATTTCTTCTCCTGATTTTCCGGAAACGAAACTGACATCCAGTGGAAGCACCGGATAAGAAAAACTGCTGCTGGTGATAAAGAACAAAACAAGGCATATTATGCTCACAAGTTTTTTGCGGTTATTATATAAAGTCTTTGCAGACTCATCTGCCGCAACCACAAGTGCCGTCACAAGTACGCCTGGGATGAATAACCCTCTATGCTTTTTTACAATCCTCCCGATCTGCTTGATGATTCTGTCTCGCAGTCCCGGTTCTGTCTGATGCATTTTATCCATATGATCGAAAATTCCCCCGCGGATATTCGATACAACATAGAATCATTATAGTACAGAATTTAAAAATTTACACTCTTTTTATTATTTTTCTGAACAGGATAAGTTTGTTCCTTTGCTTTTTACAGATTATTTTTTATAATGGATAATAAATATAATGAAGGTGCAGTCCGGATACGGTGCTGCAGAAAGGATATCAATGGCCGGATCATCTTATGGCAATCAACTTGGCATTACTACCTGGGGAGAATCACACGGTCCCGGAATCGGCGTTGTACTGGACGGATTTCCAGCCGGCATGAATCTGTGTGAAGAGGATATTCAGAAATATCTTGATCGCCGTAAGCCGGGCCAGTCAGCCGCAACCACTTCCAGAAAGGAAGCTGACCTCGTGGAAATTCTGTCCGGCGTATTCGAAGGCAGAACTACCGGAACTCCGATTTCTCTTATGGTAAAAAATACAGCTCAGCATTCTGCTGATTATGAAGACATTGCACACTATTACCGTCCGGGGCATGCCGATTATACCTTTGACATGAAATACGGTTTCCGTGATTACCGCGGTGGTGGCAGATCATCCGGTCGTGAGACCATCGGCCGCGTAGCGGCAGGCGCTGTCTGTGCAAAACTCCTGTCGGAAATGGGGGTATTGCTGTGTGCCTACACCCGTTCCATTGGTTCTGTCTGCATGGATGAGCAGCATTTTGATGCAGCACAGATTCTGAAAAGTCCCTCCGGCATGCCGGATGCAGATGCAGATGCCAGGGCTATGGCCTATATTGCCTCCTGCCGTGAGCACCAGGATTCTGTCGGCGGAGTGATTGAATGTCGTATTGACGGCGTTCCTGCCGGGATCGGTGATCCGGTATTTCGAAAACTGGATGCCATGCTTGCTGATGCAGTCATGGGAATCGGTGCGGTAAAGGCTGTTGAAATCGGGGACGGATGCCTGGTTTCCGGTCTTCTTGGTTCAGAAGACAATGACTGTTTCTATGCAGAAGACGGTCATATTGCCAAATCCACCAATCATGCCGGTGGCATCATGGGCGGTATCAGTGATGGCTCACGAATTCTTCTGCGCTGCCATGTAAAGCCGACACCCTCCATTTCTCAGACGCAGAAAACGGTAACGCAGTCCGGAGAACCGGTAGATGTCAATATTCACGGACGCCACGATCCTGTTGTAGTCCCGCGCGCTGTTGTTGTTGTTGAGTCCATGTGTGCAATCACCATTCTCGATGCCATGATGGCCAACATGACGGCAAAGGCTTCCTATCTGACTGATTTCTACTGTAAAAAAAGATAAAATGGAACGGATAAACGGCAGCAGATTTTCCCTTCTTCTGGGAAACCTGCTGCCGTTATATTTTACGGAATCTGTATGTCTTACTTATTCACTTATTCTGCTGTGCAGTCATTTACCCAGGCGATAAAGTTGTCTGTACTGTTACCTGTGCGCTCTGCTGTGGTATGCGGCTGTCCCCATACAGTTGCAAAGTCTACACTCTTTACCCCATAGTTTTTCAGTGCCAGCTTCAGATCCTCTTCTGTGCAGAGTGCTGTATCGGACTGATTGATTCCGGTACGAATTCTCCAGTATTTTGCCACATTGGAAGTCTTATAACCATCATAATAATCAGACAGGAAATACATCGGATTATACATGTCCGAACGTGTTGTCATTACTGTGCCGATTTCATCCTTTGCGGCCAGGTCCGCTGCAAAATCAGTCAGACAGGAAGCCTTCCAGTCTGAAAACTTTGCATACTTTGTCTGGTTCTTAATCAGCAGTGCATTTTCAAAAGCATCAAAATGAGCAGCTGTATTTTCTGCATTTCCAAACAGATTATTCTCACCGCGGCTCTTATCAAGTACATCAAAAGCGCCGACCGGCTTACTCGGATTCTTGCAGTTCTTTACAAAATCACCCACATTTGTAATTGTAGCCTTATTTGCCGCTGCATCATAGCTGATCCACTTTCCGTCTTTATTCAGTGAATCAATGTAATCCTGCGGTGTCTGATATACAACGCTCTCAGATGAAGATGAGCCGCCTCCCGGCATTCCTGCGCCGCCTGCAGCCATACCATGTCCGTCTCCGTCAGGCTTTGTTCCTGAAGGCATACCCTGTGCACCTGTCGGTACTCCGGTGCCCTGATCGCCGTTCGCCTGTGCAAAGCCCTGTGCTCCGCCGGAAGTCGGTGTATTACCGACCTGTACCGCAGTCGCCGTATAGGTATACGGGAAGCTGTTATCGCTCAGAAAATTGTTCAGTGAAGTTTCAATTTCAGTCTTCATATAATCATAATAACTGCCGGCATTGCAGATGCCGGTATCTGACTTTGTCAGTGAAAGTGTCGTTCCATCTTCACTCTTAAGTCCCATCTGATTGATATAGTCTGCAAACTCCGCTGCCATATCTGCAGAAAGCGCTGACGTGAACGTGGAAGAAGCACGTGTGTCTGTATCAAAATACTGTCCCATATTCCACTCATATGCTTCATCTGCAATATCCAGATTGGTAACAGGGCACCAGCACATGGAACCTGTCACAGCATCATTGACTGCCGTTCCGTTACAATAGGTCATGGCTGCGCCGATACTTTCAAGGTAAGGTGTATACAGAACGCTGTTTCCCGTTGCACCTGCCAGTGCACTCTGTGCCCCTCCTCCGCTCATACCGTAAGTGTAGAAATTATCTGTATCTCCCGGAAGTACATTCAGGTTATAACGGATATAACGGATGGCTGCCTTCAGATCGGTAATTCCCCAGGGCGCACCGCAACTGTAGGAAAGTGCTGTATCCGACGTTCCGCTCATTCCCTGTCTTCTGCGCATTCCTGCCAGCACATAGACAAATCCTGCTTTCACATAGTCCGATACAGAGTCATAACTGTATGACGTCGGTGCTGCCTGCGCAGCATAGCCGGGAGTATCTATCGGCCAGACCACCGGCGCTGTTGATGCCGTATACCCTTTTATCGTCCCGCATGATTTACCGTGCAGGTATAGGTTCCTCTCCCGCCGCCTTTGCTGACAGCGGTTCCGATACCGCTCTCATTGAAAGCGCTGTTGACGCTACAAGAACACATGATAGTAACTTCTTTCCAAATCTCATTCCTGTTACCCTTCCTTTCTGAAAGGCATACACTCCGATTTGGGTCAAAGACCCTCATTCTGCAGCATTCTCTGTAAAAGACCGTTTTTCTCTGCTCATTTTTACAGAGAAAAAGTGCACGATATATTATAAAAATACATCATGCACTTATTGTCTATTATTATATTCTGTTTTTATCTGAAATACATATGTTTTTTTATCAAAAAAGCATATTTTTACAGCTTATGGAAGCAGATGCAGTTCGGCTGATCCACTTTGATCTCAGGTCCATTCATCACCAATGTCTTCTTTGCCATATCTACTTTAAAGAAACTCATACTGTTAGACTCATGGTTCAATGAAACCAGATGCCTGTTATCAGGGAACAGTGCCGCATCTTTCGGATACTCTCCTGCGATCGGCAGCCCCAGCACCTTCTTAAGCAGACCCGTTTTTTTATCTACCCTGAAAATATCCACGTCATTTTCTCCGATGGAAGAACTGAGCAGATAATTAAAGTCCTCAGAAAAGCTGAGCGCACTCGTTGCAATTCCCTGCGTGTCACTGGTCTCGCATGTAGATACCGTCTGAATCCTTTCAAATTCAGGAATATTGTCATGCTCTTCATAAGAATAAACTTCAATGGAATTCTTCTGTTCATGCACAATATACAGGAACCTTCCGTCATCCGAAAACTTCAGATGTCTTGGTGCCGATTCCTGATCGCAGTGAATAATATCCACTGACCTCAGCTTTCCCGTTTCACGATTCAGCAGATAAACATTGACGCGATCCATGCCAAGATCCGCTGCACAAAGGAACTTATTGTCTCTTGTCATCTTGACGCACTGCACATGCGGTCTGTGATTACGTCCTGCAGCAGAACCAAGACCCTTCTGATAAATTTCATCAGTGATCTCTCCGATGCTGCCATCCTCATTCAGGCGAAGTACAGTTACCTTACCATCATGGTATCCTGCGCAGAACAGGTATTTATCTTCATAGTCAGTAGAAAGATAACACCCTCTCATTCCATTGATCGATGCTTCATTGATCATGGTCAGAAGGCCATCCTTCTCCATACGATATGATTCCACACCAAAATCGGTAATAGAGTACAGGTATTTACAGTCATGTGACTGCGCAATATAAGAAGAATTGGTAATCTTAATCTTCTCCTTCTCTGTCATTCGTCCGTTCTCTACGTCCACATCATATACTCGAATACCATATTTATCGCCCGTACCATTGGTATAACTTGATACATACGCTACAAACCGTTCATTTCTGTTTACTTCTTTACTGATTTCTTTTGCCATGAAACTCTGTGCCTCCTGAACTTATATCGTCATGATATGAGTTTAGCATAAATGAAAACGCTTGTTAAATGGTTTTAAAAAAATAATTTGAAAATTCTATCCGATATTGATTGACATGCTTTCTGCCAAATGTATAATATACATCGTTGAGTTTAGCATGAGTAAACTTTATGTTTATTTCCACTGTTGATGTCAGACAGCGCAGACACATACATTTTTTCGTACAGAAAGAAGGGGCAGTGAATGGATATCGGCCATAAAATCAAGGAGCTGCGGATTCAGAAGCATCTGACACAGGAAGAACTTGCGGACCGGTGTGAGCTGACAAAGGGATTTATCTCTCAGCTTGAACGTGATCACACCTCGCCTTCCATTGCCACACTGATGGACATCCTGCAGTGCCTTGGAACAGATCTTCCGTCTTTTTTCAACAATGATGATAAGGATGAACAGATTGTGTTTCATCAGTCTGATTATTTTGTCAAAAAAGACGACGAACTGCATAACCAGATCGAATGGATCATTCCGAATGCACAGAAAAACATCATGGAACCGATCCGTCTGACGCTGGAACCGGGCGGATCAACATATCCGGACAATCCCCATGAGGGAGAAGAATTCGGTTATGTGCTTGCCGGAAGCATCCAGATCATTCTGGGACGCCGAGTTCTCCGGGCACGCAAGGGAGAATCGTTCTATTTCACACCTGGTTCTCAGCATTACATCCGGGCAAATGAGAAAACCGGCGCTGTCATTATCTGGGTCAGCAGTCCGCCAAGTTTCTGAGCAGCATGCACCGCCGCTGATAAATATTTGAGCAAGGCTTTATTTTGGGAGGAATACCGATTATGAGTAAGGATCTGATACTGCTTGAACACATTTCCAAATCCTATGACGGACAGATGATTCTGGATGATCTGTCTCTGTCCATTCATGAGAATTCATTTGTGACACTGCTCGGCCCAAGCGGCTGCGGCAAAACGACTACACTTCGTATCCTTGGCGGCTTCGAAACACCTGACAGCGGAAAGGTTGTTTTTGACGGCAAGGATATCACAGGGCTTGCTCCCAACAAACGTCAGCTTAATACTGTCTTTCAGAAATATGCACTGTTTACGCATCTTGACATCGCGGAAAATATTGCCTTTGGTCTGAAAATAAAAAATAAATCAAAATCCTATATTGATGACAAAATCAAATATGCACTGAAGCTGGTCAATCTGGAAGGTTTTGAGCATCGTATGCCGGACTCTCTCTCCGGCGGCCAGCAACAGCGTATTGCAATTGCACGCGCCATTGTCAATGAGCCCAAGGTGCTGCTTTTGGACGAACCGCTTGGTGCACTGGATTTAAAGCTCCGTCAGGACATGCAGTACGAGCTGATCCGTCTGAAAAACGAACTGGGCATTACCTTCCTCTATGTTACACATGATCAGGAGGAGGCACTGACCATGTCTGATCATATTGTAGTTATGAATCAGGGCTATATCCAGCAGGAAGGCTCTCCGGAAAAGATCTACAACGAACCTGAAAACGCATTTGTTGCCGACTTTATCGGTGACAGCAACATCATTCCCGCAACCATGGTACGTGATGAACTTGTTGAAATTCTCGGTGCAAAGTTTGCCTGTGTCGATAAAGACTTTGGCGAAAACAAGCCGGTTGACGTTGTCATCCGTCCTGAAGATGTCGAACTTGTAAGTCCGGAAAAAGGGACCCTCACCGGCGAAGTCACGCATATCATATTCAAGGGTGTACATTATGAAATGACCGTTCAGGCCGGCGGTTTCGAATGGCTGGTACATTCCACCAGAATGTCCGCACCGGGTACAAAGGTCGGCATTACAGTGGATCCGTTCAACATTCAGATCATGAACCGTCCTGCATCAGAAGACGAGGAGGCAATCAGCGAAAATGCTTAAATCTGCAAAGACATCACGCCTTCTGGCCTCTCCCTATCTGGCCTGGGCCTTTATCTTTATTCTGGTTCCTCTGGGCATGATCCTGTACTACGGACTGACAGATGATGCCGGAGCATTTACACTTCAGAATATTACCTATATTGCAAAGCCCGCCTATTTCAAATCACTGCTGCTGGCCCTTGAGCTTGGTGTCATCAGTACCGTGATCTGCTTTCTGCTGGCATATCCGCTTGGTATGATTCTGGCCGGAATGAAACTTGGCAGACATGAATTCATCCTCACCCTTTTTATTCTGCCGATGTGGATGAACTTTCTGCTGCGTACGCTGACCTGGATGACTCTGCTGGAACGAAAGGGAGTCCTGAATGATATCCTGGGTCTTTTGCATCTGCCTCCTGTTTACATCATCAATACACCGGCTGCAATTGTCATCGGCATGGTTTACAATTTTCTTCCGTTCATGATCCTGCCGATATACAACTCTCTGAGTAAAATTGATGATAATGTCATCAATGCCGCCCGTGATCTCGGCGCCGACCCGTTACAGACCTTTTTAAGAGTGACGCTTCCGCTCTCTGTTCCCGGAATTATCAGCGGCATTACGATGGTTTTTATTCCTGCACTGACCACCTTCGCCATCAGTGCCATGCTCGGCGGCTCCAAAGTACTGCTGATCGGTAACGTCATCGAACAGGAATTTACCGTTGCCTATGACTGGCATCTGGGAAGCGGCATGTCCATTATCCTGATGCTGTTTATTCTGATCAATATGGTGATTTCCTCTGTTTCTGACAGAAAGGAGGCCGGCTGAACATGAAAAAAACATTTGAAAAAATCTATCTTACACTTATATTCATTTTCATGTACGCGCCGATTGCCGCACTGATTGTCCTGTCCTTTAATGCCAGCAAATCCCGTGCAAAGTGGGGCGGATTCACATTGGAATGGTATGCAAACCTGCTGAGCGATTCGGAAGTTCTGGACGCACTGATCAACACACTTGTCATCGCCTTTATTGCGACAATATTTGCCACACTGATCGGTACCGTTACATGTATTGCCATGATGGGACTGAAGAGACGTTCCAGAGCTATCATTATGGGTATTACCAATATCCCGATGATCAATGCGGATATCGTGACTGGTATTTCTCTGATGCTTCTGTTCCGTATAATGAATGTCAGCACCGGCTTCCTGACAGTTGTACTGGCGCATATCACCTTTAATATCCCATTTGTCATGCTCAGTGTCATGCCCAGAATGAAAGAACTGAATCCTTCCGTCTATGAGGCTGCGCTCGACCTTGGTGCAACGCCATATACCGCTTTCACGAAAACAGTTCTTCCAGACCTGCTTCCTGCGATCATATCCGGTGCGCTGATGGCCTTTACCATGTCTCTGGATGACTTTATCATCACATACTTTACCAAGGGTTCGGGCTTCGATACGCTTTCCACACTGATCTACAATGAAGTCAAAAGAGGAATCCAGCCGGAGATCTATGCACTGTCCGCAATTATCTTTACCGTAGTTCTGCTGCTTCTTCTGTTTATTAACCGGGTTCCTCATAAACTGAGTATCCCGCACAAATAAAACCTTACAAAGGACAACATCATGAAAAGACTTCTTTCAGTATTTCTGATTACACTTGGCTGCACCGCCATCATTCTGAGCGGCTGTGGCAGTTCTTCAGGCAGTGCCGCCGGAAAAAACGGAAAACTGTATGTATATAACTGGGGTGAATATATTGATCCGGATGTCATTACTTCCTTTGAAAAAGAAACCGGCATTAAGGTCATCTATGATATGTTCGAATCAAATGAAATCATGTACGCAAAAATCGCACAGGATGACTCTGCCTATGATGTCATCTGTCCTTCTGATTACATGATTCAGAAACTCATTGAATCCGGTCTTGTACAGAAGCTCGATTACAGCAAACTGCCGAATGCAACTGCAAATATCGGCAAGGATTACTGGACCAAGTCACAGCAGTTCGATGCAGGGAACCTTTATTCCGTCCCCTACTGCTGGGGAACTGTCGGTATTCTGTATAATAAGACCATGGTCAGTGATCCGGTTGACAGCTGGAATATTCTCTGGAACAGTAAATACAAGGGTGAGATTCTCATGCAGGATTCTGTCAGAGATGCCTATATGGTAGCCCTGAAAAAAGACGGCTATTCCTGCAATACCACAGACAAGGCGCAGCTGGAACAGGCCACACAGGATCTGATTGCGCAGAAACCTCTGGTACAGGCATATGTCATTGATCAGGTGCGTGATAAGATGATCGGAGGCGAAGCCGCGCTTGGTGTCATCTATTCGGGAGAAGCAATCTATACGAAACGTGAAAATCCGGATCTTGAATATGTGATTCCGAAAGAAGGCACAAATATCTGGATCGATTCATGGGTCATTACCAAAGATTCTAAAAACAAAGAAAATGCCCTTAAATGGATCAATTACATGTGCCGTGATGATATTGCACTGAAAAACTTTGATTATATTACCTATTCTACCCCCAATGTAAAGGCGCAGGCTGAGATTACGGACGACGACATCCGTAATTCCAAAGTGGCATTCCCTGATCTTAATTCTATCAAAACGGAAGCCTACAGTAACCTTGGTGAAGCAGGTGACCGCATGTACAATGACTATTGGATGCAGGTAAAATCTGCAGACTGAAAAAGATAGAGGTGCTTGCACCTCTATCTTTTTCAGTTTGCTTTGCAACCTCTGTTTTTATTCTACTTTGCATGCTTCATAAAAAATTTTACTTATTCATGCTGCTCTGCAAGTTTTGAATACTTTTTTCTATAATGCCGATTCATTTTCATACAGTCCATCCAGCTTAAGAAATGGGCTTCACCATATCTTGTTGCTGCAATCTGTGCAATACATCCCTTATCCAGAACAATGGCAACCGCTTCCGCATCATCTCTGCTCTTCCCAAGACAATATGCACCATCATTTAAATTAAATACCACATTAACATTTTTTCTGATATGAAGCCGGTCCCCATCATGCCCGTGTACATTCAGCGGAACCGTAACTTCGGTTCCGATCAGTTGGGCAAAATCATCCAACAGCGGCTTCATATGTACTGCCCTTCTTGACATCAGCATGACAGCCTCAGATTTATTATGCACGATATGGCTGATGTCCGGACGTTTCGTATAGATTTCTTCATGAATTCTCTTTACCCTGTCCGGTGTATCTTCTATATCGTAGATAATCTGACCATTTGTTTTTCTGCTGCTGTACCCTTCGCATACACCATGGCGAATATCCGTATTACAGCGATCCATCAGAAAATTATTGGCAGCAATCTCCAACTTTACTGCTTCCTGAACCGCTTCTGCACTATTACTGCCAATGCAGACCGTTCCATGGTTTGACATGATCAGTCCTCTCGCCTGCTTATAACGCTGCAGCGTTTCACTGACATGATCTGCCAGTTTCTGCGTTCCGGGAAGTGCATATGGCGCACAGGGAATGCAAATCTCATCTTCTTCATACTCCGTACTTATCTCATGCAGCCCCAACGCCCCCGCGCATGAAGCATACACCTGATGCGTATGTACAATGAATCTGGCATCTTTACGTCTCTGATAGCAAACTGCATGAACCATTTTTTCACTGGAGGGAAGTATACTTCCCTCATAGGAGAGATCCTCTGCATTTACACAGACAATCATCTCCGGCGTCAGATCTTCATACCTGATCCCGCTTGGTGTAATCAGAAAATGTTTCTCATCGATACGGCTGCTGATATTCCCCCAGGTTCTTACCAGAAGTCCCTTATCATGCAGAAGTCTGCCTACCCTGATGATTTCTTCTTTTTCCGTCTGCATGCTGTTGCTCTTCATCGCCATGTTTCTTCTGTTCCCCCGGATCTGATTATTTTCTGATCTGACCATTTCCGACAATCTCGTATTTATAGGAGGTCAGTTCCTTAAGTCCCATTGGTCCTCTGGCATGCAGCTTCTGTGTACTGATCCCGATCTCTGCACCGAATCCGAATTCAAAACCGTCTGTAAACCTCGTTGATGCATTGACATACACACACGCTGCATCTACTCTGTCCAGGAACATTCTTGCATGTGCTTCATTTTCTGTCACAATTGTTTCCGAATGTCCTGTATTGTAGCGATTGATATGTGCAATTGCTTCTTCCACAGAATCTACTGTTTTCATTGAAATAATATAATCCAGATATTCCTTACCATAATCCTCTTCTGTTGCCGGAACCACATCGGGAAGTACCGCCATCGTATCTGCGTCTCCGCGCATTTCCACATGATGAGCACGCAGCTGCTCTGCAAGAAGCGGCAGGAACTGCTGCCTGATGCTGCGATGAATGACCAGTGATTCCGCAGCATTGCATACACCGATCCGCTGTGTTTTGGCATTAATGATGATCGGAATCGCCTTTTCAAAATCTGCCGCATCATCTACATAAATATGACAGTTTCCGGTTCCTGTTTCAATGACAGGAATAGTACTGCTTTCTACGACTGAGCGGATCAGACCCGCACTTCCCCTGGGAATCAGAACATCCACACAATCATTCATCTGCATGAATTCACGGACTATGCTTCTGTCTGTATCTTCAATCAGCTGCAATACATCCGGATTAAACCCGCATGCGGTAAGCGTATCCCGGATTACCTGGGCAATAACTATATTGGAATGAATCGCATCACTTCCACCTTTTAAGATTGTCACATTCCCTGACTTGAAACAAAGGCTGAATGCATCAGCTGTCACATTCGGTCTGGATTCATAGATGATGCCGATGACACCGATCGGAACACGTACCTTTGTAATCTTCAGTCCGTTTGGTCTTTCAAACTGATCCAGTACTTCGCCAATGGGATCCGGCAGAAGAGCCACCTGCTCAAGCCCTTCTGCCATGGCATTAATCCTTCTTTCATCAAGTGCCAGCCTGTCCAGAAGTCCCGGATGCATTTCTTTTCTACGTCCATTCTCGAGATCCTCTGCATTGGCTTTAATAATTCTCTGCTGATTATCCCGAAACGCCTGTGCGATTTTCAAAAGTGCCTGATTCTTACTCTTTGTATCTGCCCTTTGCAACTCATACTTTGCCGCAACAGCCTGTTTTCCCATTTCTGTCAGGTTACTCATTTCCGGTCTGTTCCTTTCTGTTTATCAGTAATTAATTCCCGTGATCTGCCACTGATCCTTGTCTTTACTCAGAATAATATCCGGTGCAGCACCATCTTTGCTGATGATCAACCCTGCCTTCGTAATTTCTGCATCCATAAGATTCGTTTCTGTCACAGAAGACACCAGTGCATCTGTAAAAATATCTTCTGCCTTATATGCAGATGTAAAATCGTCCTTGCTCTTAATGGTCTTGCCATCACCGATCCCGACATAAACGGGATATGCGCACATCTCTTCCAGTGAATCAAGATTCTTGCTTTCTACTGCCATGATAACTTCCCCTGCTGCTGCAAGTGCATCTGCATCATTTGCCTTTGTTGCAACATCCTTTGCGGATACCAGCGTAAGAGAATCATCATCTCCGGAAAAAGTAATATCAATCCCGTTTCCCAGAAGAAGTCCATTAGAAAGTCCCGAAGTGTCAGAACTGTCATCCAGCATATACGTCTGCGTCTTTCCATCTGTTGTCTGAATCGTCACCTGATTCATACTGGCATCAATTACAACGCCCTGTGCTTCATTTGCTGCTTTCTTATCATCGGAAGAGGCTGCTGACGCAGATGATGTTGCTGCAGATGAAGCCGACGATGCCGATGACGAAGAAACCGCCGCCACTGAAGATACTGAAGCCGCTGCTGCAGATGATGCAGTATTTCCTGATTTTGCACTGCCACACCCTGCCAGTAAACCTGCTGCCATAACCGTTGTCATAAAAATCACACTGAATCTTTTCATATGTTTTCCTCCTGTTTTAACCTCGCCGTCTGTCATATGTATGAGATCGGTAAAATCTGTGTTTTTCATTCCACCCATCTTTTATTATAAATGTTTTCAGTATATTAGCAAATCGCAGTTATAAATTTCTGTAAACATGATCTTCTGTCACAATCATCTCTGCCCGGACATCATGCGGATCAGTCGGAAGCGTCTCCGCAAACAGCTGACAGGAAAAGCAGATTGCCACCTTTGCCGCATAGGGAATACGAACCAGATACCTGTCATAATAACCGCCGTTATATCCGATCCGGTTACATTCTTTATCAAAAGCAACCCCCGGCAGAACTACAAGAGTCGTTCCCTTTTCAGAATCTGAATAATCCTGCGTCATATAAACTTCCTGTGTAACCGGTTCCGGAATTTCCTTAAAACCTGCTCTCAGATCAGAAATGTCATGAATTCTGTAAAATTCCATCTGCTTCTGTCCGGCATCCGTGATTCTGGGACAATACACCTTCTTATGTGCCCGGATTGCCTGTGAAATCAGCCCCCTTGTTGATACCTCTGACAGATAAGAACAATAGATCAGGAGTCTTTCCGCCTGCTTCCAGTTCTCCGATGCCATCAGACTGATGGCTATTTTGCTGCTTCTGTTCTCGCGCTCTTCCGGTGTCAGCCGGTTTCTTCTCTCAATTGCAAGTTTCCTGTAATCTTCCTTTTTCATTCCCTGCCTCCCGGCATTCCTGTCCCCGGCCGATACTTCTCTGCAATTATTTCTGCCACACGTATGCCATCCATTGCTGCAGACATGATTCCGCCCGCATAGCCTGCACCCTCTCCGCACGGATAAAGTCCCGATGTATTTACAGATTCAAAATCATCGCCTCTCGTTATTCTCACCGGCGATGAAGTCCTGCTTTCAATCCCATCCATCAGTGTATCCGGAGCATCAAACCCATGTATCATATGTCCGAAATGTGCCATTCCCTCAATCAGCGCACTTTTCAGAAAATCCGGCAATAATTCATGCACATCTGCAAATACATATCTGCCCTTAATGCACGGCGTGTTCCAACCATCTCTTTTTCCTTCATTATGACCTTTTCTGAAGTCTTCATAATATTCCACCGGTACGTTTCCCTGTCCGATCTGATATGCCTTTTCTTCCAGCTTCCTCTGAAATTCAACGCCGGCAAGCGGTTCATCACTGCCAAAATCCTGCGGTGTCACCGAAACAATGATTGCACTGTTCGCATTATGACTGTTTCTTGCATGATAACTCATTCCGTTCACGGCAAGTCGTCCGTTTTCGGATGACGCATTCACAACATACCCGCCGGGACACATGCAGAAAGAGTACACACCTCTTCCGGAAGAAGTTGTAACCGCTACCTTATACGGCGATGGCGGAAGGCTCTCCGGATCTTCCATTCCATATTGTGACAGATTAATGGTTTTCTGCGGATGTTCCACACGAAGCCCTACTGCAAATGCCTTGGGTTCCATATGAACCTGCTGCTTCAAAAGCTGCTCAAAGGTATCTCTGGCACTATGCCCGATTGCCAGTACAACCGTATCTGACAGAAAATCTCCTTTTGAAGTGTGTACCCCACAGATTCTGCGCTCTTCATTCTCTGCCAGAAGTAACCCTGTTACCTGTGTTTCAAAATGAACTTCGCCGCCATGTGAAATAATATCCTGTCTGATCTGTTTCACCACTCCGGTCAGGATATCCGTTCCGATATGAGGTTTGCTCTCATACTGAATATCTTCCGGTGCACCTGCTTCCACAAAAATCCGCAGTGCTTCCTTTCCTCTTCCATCCTTATCCTTAACCAGCGTATTGAGCTTTCCATCCGAAAAAGTTCCGGCACCGCCTTCTCCGAACTGCACATTCGACGTCGTATCAAGCACTCCGGTTTCCCAGAATTTCGCAACATCCGCCTGACGCTGCTCCACATCTCTGCCGCGTTCAAGAAGTACGGGTCGGTATCCGTGCATGGCCAGCTGATAAGCGCAGAACAGTCCTGCCGGTCCTGCACCTATGACCACCGGTCTATGCTTCATTTCAAGTATGCCACTCTGCGGAAAATGATAAACTGCCGGCCTGACCACCACTGCCTGGTGATTGTGAGACCGGCGGATCACCTCTTCTTCATTCCCGTTTTTCAGTTCTATGTCCGCCACATAAATATCGTATATCTCCGGCTTTTTACGCGCATCAATGGAATGTCTTACAACATGAAGTGACCGGATCTGTGAAGGATCTGTTTTCAGAAGCCTTGCCGAAACTCCCGTCAGCTGTTTTTCCAGTTCCTTCGTCTCGATACTTCCATTGTGATAGTCCTTCTGTTTTCCCTGATTCTTTATTTTTATCTGATTAATTCTGATCATGATTTTCCTTTACCATTCTGCCGCAGCTCTTCCTGCAATTGTCCCGCTCATCCATGCCCATTGCAGATTGTAGCCACCGCATCTGCCGTCCACATCAGTAATTTCTCCCGTAAAATAAACACCGGGAGCTTTCACTGCCTCCAGTTCATCTGTCAGCTCATCAAGACAGATTCCTCCGGAAGTCACCTGTGACTGCTGATACGTTCCCGTTCCGCTGATTTCGACGCAAATGCAGCGGTAACTTCGCAAGATTTCTTTCAGTTTCTGCTCCGGAATGTCCTGCAGCGGCGTTGTTCCACTGACTTTCTGCCGTTTCAGAATCATCTGATTCACATGAATATTACACAGGCCTTCCAGAAATTCCTCAATGGAACCTCTTTTACGAAGTAACAGGAGATCCTGTATCATCTCTTCAAATTTTTTCGCATCATATCCCGGAAAAAAATCAATTTCCGCCGTTACTGCCTTTCCCTGCGCAAGACACTGTGCAACTTTCCCGCTTGCCTGCATAATCGGAATGCCGGAAATTCCATGTGCGGTAATCTGCAGCTCGCCTTCTTCCGCTGTAAGAATCTGCTGCTCTGACCTGAACGTAATCTCTGCTTCCATCCGCACTCCGGCTTCCTGAGGCAGTGTATCATCTCTGCTTAGAAGCTGCACAAGTGCCGGATAGCATTTCTCAGAGGTAATGCCAAGCTTTCCTGCAATATAATATCCATCTCCGGTAGATGCCGTTACCTTCGGTCCGGCCAGGCCTCCTGTGGCAAGAATCACCGCATCCGCCTGATAACTTATTCCTGAAGTTCTGACTGTATATGCTTTTCCTTCCGGATTTTTTATAATTTCCTTTATCTGTGTGTGAAAGATCAGCTCCACGCCCAGACGTTCCATCTCCTTCTGCATGACATCCACTACACTGGATGCCTGACCGGAATATGGGTAAAGGTATCCCGCTTCGCTGCGGACCACAATGCCGAGGGATCTGAAAAATGCAATCGTATCTGCCGTTCCGAACTGTCCCAACCATTTTTGCATTCTGTCTGCAGCACGTACATTATAATCCTCCGCCTGCATCTCTTCATTCGACAGATTGCACCTGCCGTTTCCCGTCATTGACAGCTTTTTCCCTGCATGATCCTCTTTTTCTATTACCGTGACCATTGCTCCTGCCCTTGCACAGCAAATCGCCGCACACATTCCCGAAGCACCAGCCCCCGCGATCAGAACCCTTTTCTGCATGCTCTTCCTCCGTCACATCAGATGAAGTTTTCTGGCAAATCTGACCAGTAATGTACCACCGGGGATTTCATAGCATTCATACTCATTAATTCCCTTAAGTACTGTCAGCAGCACCAGATAAATCGGGGTTCCGATGACAATACATGTAACAATGGACAGGATCTCGCCAATTACTCCAACCAGCAGTCTGCTTAAAAAATACACGACAAGTGCAGCAACACCGGCACTGATCAGAGGAATGGCAAAGCTTCTGAGCCATTCCTGATGATAATGAATCATTCTGGATATCTCCATCAGTGTAACTGCATCATATACTGCCAGCATCAACATCATTGCCAGAATATCCGCATGAAGTCCCATTCCGCCTGCAATTGTCATAATCAGTACCATGACTACATGCACTGCAAATGCCAGAACAGAATTTACAATCAGTATTTCTACCCTGTGAAGCCGCAACATGATGCAGGATGCAATCAGTGCAAATGACGCAAGCAGCACGGTAATACTGCCAAAAGAAGTCATTGCTACAGCACTGTCATTGGGTATGCCAAAGAAAGCGGTCTGAATCGGTTCCGCCAGAATCGCCACAAATGCAGTAACCGGAATCAGCAAAATCGCCTGCGCATGAATCATCATCGACAGTTTTTCTCCTGCCTGTACCAGATCTGCATGTGAAATTCGTGCACAGAACTGATAACATCCCCTGATAAACGGAACTGCACAGATCAATGCGATCAGATAAATGACAGACATGAAACTGCCATAATAAATTCCCCAGTTGCCGATCATGGCATCCCGGTCTCCTCTAAGCGCAGCAAAAATAAAATAAATCTTTTCATCTGCAATTGTCAGAAGTGCAAATCCTGTCGTAATTGCGATCATTGATTTCAGATTTTTACCAATTCCGATATGCGCATCAAGATATCTCGGTGCTCCATGATCAATTTTTTCCCGAATCTGACCTCTGCGAATTCTATATACAATCGTGATATGAATCAGCGAAAACAGCAGTGACAACGCAATTCCGGTCATTGCGCCAAGTGCTCCATAAGCCGGAGCACAGTCCTCCACACGCAGAAGTGCGTTCATCCGGAGACCATACCGATAAAAAATCTGTGCCAGAATCCAGGACAGTACAAATGATAACACCGCTTGAACTATCATCGAATAAAGAACAGGAACTGCTGCTCCAAAGCCATGCAGATATCCCCTCATTGTTCCCTGCATTCCCATCAGAATCAGACAGACTCCGGCTGCTGCGAATGCCATAAAGGCTTTTTGCATTCCCAAAACAGTTCCCGCAAGTACCTCTGAAAGCAAAATTATCATCACTCCGATGATCAACGCTGAAAGGCCCGCCATGCGAAGCGCAATCTTCATTCCATAATCTGCATTCTGATACTGCTCTCTTCGTGAACGAAGTCTGATCATGCTATCCACCGCACGCTCATATGAATACAGAAAAACCGCACATCCCAGTACATATATTTCCAGCGGAGCACTCAGCATTCCAATACCTTCTTCTCCGATGACATATACCATACTGATTCTGATCATCATAAAGACTGCAAGGGAAAGGATGACCGCTCTGGAGAGCATATCCGGCCTTACTTTATGTAAATCAGCCCGTAGCTTCATATCTATTCCACATCCTTCCGATGTTAATCCTGATCCCTTGTAATTCCAAGGCTGTCAAGGATCAGCGTCTGCTTATCTTCCATTACCTTTGCTTCATCCGGTTCCATATGATCATAGCCACACAGATGCAACATGCTATGCGCTGTCAGAAATGCAAATTCTCTCTTCTGACTATGTCCATAACTCAGCGCCTGCTCCCGCACACGTTTTTCATTAATGACAATGTCTCCCAACATGATTTTCCCGGTATCAGGATCAAGACAGTCATTCTTCTGTACTCCATCCAGTGCGGAGAAATCTGCCGGTTCCGGATACTCTACATTTGGAAATGACAATACATCTGTCGGCCGATCAATCTCTCTGAACTGCCGGTTCATTTCCTGAATTCCGTTATCATCGGTAATAATCATATTCACTTCTACATCCCACGGACAGGACTCTTCCTGCAAAACTGCCTCACAGACTGATCTGGCAATTTCTTCCGGGTCAAAATCAAATTCTGCATCTACTTCATTCTCAATGAAGAAAATCATAATAAAGTTTCTCCTTCTTCAACAGTGCTCTGATCTGGTTCAACTGCGCAATAGTCATTGAACTGTCCCTAAATTCACCTGCATCTGTTTTTCTCTGAAAAATCTTGTCTATCAGTTCATCGTAGTTCAGCTTTGTCCCGGGTTCTTTCTGATAAATATACATAATTGAAGCCACAATAGTTTCGCAGATCATGACAATTGCCGTCTGAACAGATACCTCGCCGCTTTTATGGTTAAAATATTCTCTCAGAAGCTCCTGCGCATCATCCGGAAAATGATATTCCCTGCAATATTTCTCCACCATATTCCAGGAATGATCTCCTGTAATATGCCCGATCCGATGATAATAAGCGCAGGTCTTCACTGCACGATGATCCACTCCCAGCGCCATGGCAATCCGCTCCGCCAGATATGCGGTATGAATTGCCCGATAATACTCTTCCTTATCTTTCTCTTTCAGCTGAACCAGCAGTACAAATTCCGGATCATTAACTTCCATATACATATCCGTACCGTGCCGGATCACACTTCTGCTGAATACATTAATCAGAATCAGAAGCAGAATCATGCTGATCAGCATATTCAGTGCCGGTACTGCAAACATTGCCACAGAGAATGTAACATTTTCAAACAGAACATAGTATGCCATCAGGAGCACGCCCTGCATCAGCAGTGAAATCAGAAGCGGAAGCCCCACTTTCATATCTTCGTCCAGATTTCGGAACAGAATCAGTGCAATGGAACCTGCCATAAAATACATGAAAAACTCACCATATTCTCCGTTTTTTTCCAACATGACTGAAATCATCAGCAGCACCGTACCGGTAAAAAAACCAATCTGAAGATTCGAAAAAAGTCCCAGAATAACAAATATAACCAGGTAAGGCCATGCTGCATAACTAATCAGTGGCAACACTGATGCAACCACTAGACAGACAATACAAATAAAAACAAATCTTGGTATGTGTTTTCCGTTATCATACGAAAACGTCTGATTCCGGCTGCCATCCTGAATCATATAAATCAGGATTCCGGCACCCATCAGCGCTACAATCGTATTACGCTGTATTTCTTCAATGCTCTTTTCATAAAGCAGTGAAAAGCCAAACACAACTGCTCCTGTTACTGCAAACAGAAGAATCATCAGCAGTCTGCTTTTTTCGCTTTGCTTATTTATATCAGTTGCCATGTCTGGTCCGGCGCTCCGTATTCTTTACTGAATTTTTTGATGTACTGCGTTTTTTCCTGTTCGCCGCAGTCGTTTCATAGTCTTCATAGGCTTTGACAATTTTCTGGACAAGCGGATGTCTGACCACATCCTTACTTGTAAGTGTACAGAATGCGATATCATCAATCCCATGCAGAACAGACTGCGCTACATCAAGTCCAGATCTGGCATCCGGTGCCAGGTCCTTCTGTGTAGCATCTCCTGTCACAATCACCTTGGAACCAAAACCGATTCTGGTCAGAAACATCTTCATCTGCGCCGGCGTCGTATTCTGTGCTTCATCCAGAATAATGAATGCATTGTCCAGCGTACGACCTCTCATATAAGCAAGCGGAGCAACTTCTATCAGACCCTTTTCCATGTTCTTCAGAAAATTCTCCGTTCCCATGATCTGATAAAGCGCATCATAAAGCGGTCGAAGATATGGGTCTACCTTGCTTTGAAGATCTCCCGGCAGGAATCCCAGTTTTTCACCTGCTTCAATTGCCGGCCTCGTCAGAATGATCCTGCCAACTTCCTCTCTCTGAAATGCAGTAATTGCCATCGCCATACCAAGATATGTCTTTCCCGTCCCAGCCGGCCCAAGTCCGAAAGTTATCATGTGATTTCGGATATCATCCACATATTTTTTCTGCCCGAGTGTTTTTGGTTTTACCGGCTTACCGTTTATCGTATGGCAGATACAGTCCTTATCAATATCCAGCAGGACGGAGTCACTGCGACCTTCCTGCATATGCGGTTCTTCTTTTTTCAGTGAAATAGCATAGTCCACGCTTTGTTCTTCAATCACCGAACCGCTTCCGCTGAGTTTTGACAGCTGATGAATAATCCCGGAAGCCTTTGTAACTTCTTCACGTCCTCCGATAATATGAAGTTCCCCGTTCCTGTCAATAATTTCCACATGAAGATTTTCTTCAATCTTCCTGACATAATTGTCATTACCTCCGAAAACATTCTGCAGATCCTGCAATGGCATTGTCAGCTTCAGTTCCGTAACATCATTCATTTGTGATATGGCTCTCCATTTATTATTTTATAACCGCGATAAATCTGTTCCAGCAATATGACCCGCATCATCTGATGAGGAAACGTCATATCAGAAAAGCTGATGAGACTGTCTGCTGCTTTTAGCACGGATGAATGCAGGCCGAGGGATCCTCCAATAATAAACTGAATATGATTTTTTCCCTGAAGACCGATCTGGCTGATCTGCTGTGCAAATCCGGGAGAATCAAATTTCTTCCCTTCTATTGCAAGTGCGCACACCTGCGCACGCGGGTCAACATACTTCAGAATCCGCTCCGCTTCCTTTTCCTTAATCTGCTCTTCTATTGCTGCCGGAGCATTTTCAGGTGTTTTTTCATCCTGTACTTCAATGATCTCAAAACGGCAGTATCTCCCAAGCCGTTTCGTATACTCATCAATTGCTTCTTTCCAGTATTTTTCCTTGATTCTGCCTACACAGATCACCGTAATTGTACTCAATCAGACTGTTCTCCATATAACTCTGTATAAAATGTATCGATAAAATGATCCAGAAGATCTTCATCCAGGTTCAGAAATTTCTCCTGTATCTTTTCCTTCATATAACCGGTTCTGGAAAAATAAGCTCCCTGCCCGTCACTGTCCGCATTCAACTCTTCCGTCATGCACTGCTCATCAATCAGTTCTGCAGTCAGGTTTTCACGGCACCATTTTTCTAGTGTTTCCTTCAGCGTATTTTCTTCTGCAGCCTTGATATGAAGCCGCTTATAGCTCTTCATTGACAATGCTCCCATGACAATGAAAAGGATGAACAGCGCGCCCATTACGCCAAGTGAAAGATACTGATTAAAAACAGGCATATGAAACGGATCCATGGCAAAAACAACAATGTCTGCCACAAGTCCTGCGCTTCCGAGAATCAGGAGCATGTATGCCGAAGAATGATTATCCCTTGCCTGCTCCTCACTGCTTTGATATCCCATGATCTGCCGTCCTTTCACCACGCACATTTCCTACTGTGCACTGATCAGATTCTCCACCTTATAATTTCTGTTCGCCGCATCAGACATCCAGATATAATGATCCTGCTGCTGCGCCTGATACAAAGCCGGTATGTTTTTGCTCTGATCAGGATCTCCCAGTGCCTTCCATATTCCCATATCACAGGTACCATACCATTCTGTTGTATTTCCCGACTGATCCTGGGTCATGACATACATTTCTCCGTTATAGAAGCCTCCGGTAAATGTACCGATCACATTCTGCGGATAAAAAGATACCCCGTCCATTCCGGTCAGGTCATAATCATAATGTTCCTGTCCCTTCCCGTCCGGCAGATCCTGTGCCCAGGCACCTGTGTACATATGCTCCTTTACCACATAGGAACTGTATGACGGATAGAACTGATACCATGAACCCTGTCCGCTTCTTTTGCCCGCAGACCATGTACCGTAATAATACTGATCATTTGCATATACTGCAATTCCGGTTCCGTCCGGCATTCCTGATGCATCCCGGTCTCCATAATACTGATAATCCGTTCTGGAAACAGACGCCGACATTGCCTCGTAACGGTCCAGATGCACCAGTTCCTCCACAGCATCCATACTTCCTGCCGCCCAGTAGGTCATCAGTTCCTTCAGCTGTGTATCCGCATCAAATTTCACTTCCTGATACTGATTTCTGAACACTGCACCCTTGGTATCATAAAGCGAGTTACCGGAAACATCATTTCTGTCCTTTACCTTCAACTGCTGCTCCGATGCCGCAATAAGGGCACTGTCTTCACCTGCGTCCGCTGTCCTTTTTCCGGCACTGCTGTCCGCATATTCTACAATATCACTTTTCAGAAGGTCTGCATCTGCCGTATGTTCTCTTTTTCCAAATGCAATCAGTGCTGCCAGAATCAGAAATGCTGTGGCAATCACTCCTGCTGTCACCATGACTTTACGTCTGTCGTTATGATCCATAAATCCTCCGGGTAAATTATATCCGTATCCGGGCATTCTTCTGCCCCGTTTTTCTGCTGACACCAGTCAAAACTGATTATACCATGAAATGACAATACAAAAAAGTAAAGTGTTACATCCATCTCCCGACAGATATAACACTTTTCTTTTTGAAGCACTCTATACTGTATATCAAAGGCTCATCAGATACTCATCAATTCCCTTTGCTGCTGCCTTTCCTGCTCCCATGGCAAGAATAACGGTTGCTGCACCGGTTACGGCATCTCCGCCGGCAAAGACACCCCTTTTAGATGTCTGCCCGTTTGTTTCTTCTGCAACAATACACTTTCTCTTATTGACATCAAGACCTTCCGTTGTAGAAGAAATCAGCGGATTCGGTGAAGTTCCAAGTGCCATAATAACTGCATCACAGTCAATCTCAAATTCAGATCCCTTAATTTCTACCGGACTTCTTCTTCCTGATTCATCAGGTTCGCCAAGCTCCATACGGATGCAACGGATTCCGCTTACCCATCCGTTCTCATCTGCAAGAACCTCTACCGGATTGGTCAGAAGATCAAAGATAATTCCTTCTTCCTTTGCATGCCCGACTTCTTCTTTTCTGGCCGGAAGTTCTTCCTCACTTCTGCGGTATACCACATGCACCTCAGCGCCAAGACGAAGTGCGGTTCTGGCTGAATCCATTGCAACATTACCACCGCCAACCACAACGCATTTCTTCGGATGCATGATCGGTGTCGTGGAATTCGGAGAAAACGCCTTCATCAAATTGCTTCTGGTCAGGAACTCATTGGCTGAAAATACACCAAGGCTCTGTTCTCCAGGAATTCTCATAAATCTTGGAAGTCCTGCGCCGGAACCGATAAATACAGCATCAAAACCTTCATTTTTCATCAGCGAATCAATGGTAACCGATTTACCGATGACAACATCAGTTTCGATTTTAACGCCAAGTGCCTTCACATTATCAATTTCCTTCTGTACTACATCTTCCTTGGGCAGACGGAATTCAGGAATACCATAAACCAGAACACCGCCGGCTTCGTGCAATGCTTCAAAAATGGTAACATCATATCCCATCTTTGCAAGATCTCCTGCGCAGGTCAGTCCGGACGGACCTGAACCGATGACTGCCACCTTGTGATTTTTCTTTTCCTTTGCACCTTCCGGCATAATGCCCATGGCTCTTGCCGTATCTGCAACATACCGTTCCAGCTTGCCAATAGAAACTGCATCACCCTTATACTGGCGGATGCATTTGCCTTCACACTGGCTCTCCTGCGGACATACACGACCACAGACCGACGGAAGTGCAGAAGATCTGCTGATGACCTGATACGCCTCTGCAACATTTCCCTTTTTAACTTCTTCAATAAACTGAGGAATCTGAATGGCAACGGGACATCCCTTTACACACTGCGGATTCGGGCAGTTCAGACATCTGGAAGCTTCTGCTTCCGCTTCTTCTTTATTATATCCGAGGCAAACCTCTTCAAAATTGGTAGCGCGTACCTTAGGATCCTGCTCGCGCACCGGTACTTTCTTTAATACGTCCATTCCAATAATCTCCATTTCTGCAAATGATCTGTTGCAAACAAAAGCTGATCAGCAGTTGCCGCAGCCACCGTGATGAGTGTCACCTTCTTTGGCTTCAAGGTAAAGTCTTCCCTCTTCCGTCTTATAAAGTCTGGTACGATTCATCGCCTGATCGAAGTCCACCTTATGTCCGTCAAATTCAGGTCCGTCAACACACGCAAACTTTACCTCGTCCCCAACTGTAAGACGGCATGCGCCGCACATTCCCGTTCCGTCTACCATAATCGGATTCATGCTGATTACAGTCGGAATATTCAGTTCTTTTGTCAGCTTGCATACGAATTTCATCATGATCATCGGCCCAATGGCAACACAGTGATCATAATGATGTCCTTCGTCTACAAGATCCTGCAGACATTTTGTTACCATTCCGCTTCTGCCATAACTGCCATCATCTGTTGTCACGTACAGATTGCTGACAGCGCCAAGCTTATCTTCAAGAATTACGAGATCCCTGTTCTTGGCACCAACAATACAGTCAGCAGTAATGCCATGCTCCTTAAGCCACTTGCACTGCGGATAAACCGGAGCTGTTCCTACACCACCGGCAATAAATACAATGTGTTTTTTCTTCAGTTCTTCAATGTCTTCATGTACAAGATCCGAAGGATTTCCAAGGGGTCCCACAACATCAGCAAGACTGTCTCCTGCCTTAAGTTTTGACAATTTATAGGTTTCTGCACCTACTGCCTGCACCACGATTTCAACAGTACCCTTTTCACGATCATAATCGCAGATTGTAAGGGGAATTCTTTCACCATCAGAATGAACTCTGATGATCAGAAACTGACCGGGAAGGCATGTTCCCGCAACACGGGGAGCTTCCACTACCATCTGAAAAATGTTGGCAGCAAGTTCTTTTGCTTCTAAAATCTTGAACATCTTTTTTCCTCTTTCCTTTTACATCTGATCACGGTACCTGAATTACAGAACTGAGTAAACAAGTTCAAACAGAGTGCCATTTCAACGTTTGTCTAACATAATATCGTGTATTGTCGGATAATGCAATACATTAAAGCAGTAAATTCCAATGCAAAAACATGCATTTATTCTCTACTGCGCCATATTTACCAGAAAATAATTACCTGAAGAATCATAGGACATTCTGCAGACAGTGCCGTCCTGCGTATTTACAGCATACATCAGATTGGTCTTTTCCCGGTGTCCGTCATTATACTCATGATACTCGGAAATCGCATAGTACTCTCCCGAATCCGGGACCTGAATCACAGAATCCACAACATATACATTTCTGCCATCCAGCCCTCTGACCTTACCTGTTGCATCAAGCAGTACATCCTGTTTCATCAGTGCACTGATCACCAGCGCTGTGGCCTGATCCTCTGTCACCTGCTTCGGATAACTGAGGTGATAGGTACACTTTGTAATTTTACTGGCATTTCCCTTACTGTCATAGGCGATAAAGCGGAACGTTGAATCACCATATGGCATGGAAATCGGTGATACATACTGCTGTGACTTCATCGTCGGCCGGCTTCCGTCCGTTGTATAGAAAATCGTGCAGCCTGAATCCGCAACCGCCACAATCATAGTATCCTGCGTATAATTTCCGCTCTTCTCCATGATCTGTGGTGCATTCGGTACCAACAGCGTCACATGATACTCCGCAGTTGCCACATCACTGCTGATCCCATAACTGTTGACCAGAACTGCCTGTATCTTATAATCTCCGCTCTTATCCAGCACAATTTCCTTTGCATACCTGCTGTCAGAAGCTGTCGGAATCCTATCTTCAAGCGTATAATATACCGTTCCGTCTGAGGAATCCTGAAGTTCTATGGACAACTTATCTTCATAATTACCGCTCTTTACAGAAAAAGACGGTGCCTGCGGAAGATACTGGCTATATCTGGAGACAAGCTCCTCATACGGACAGTCCAGAAGCATTTCATGAATAGAGTCATAGGCTTCCTCTGATTCATAAATCTTAATCATCTCATCATAGGCACGCTGCATTTCTTCATCATCAAATGCTGCTGAATTCAGGATTCTCTGAAGTACTTCAACAGCCTGTTCCGGCTGATGATTCTCCATTCGATAGGTTGCCAGAAGAAAAATCACCGCAGAATCTTTCTCATTCATACGGTATGCCTGTTCCAGATCACTGATCGCCTGATCATAATTGCCTGCAGAACTTGCAGACTGTGCCTGATCCACATAATCCTGCGCTGAAATCTGATTTGCCGTATGGTAAGTCACCACAAAACAGATCAAGAGTGAAACAGCCACCAGCGCCACTACTGCCCAGACAATGGCATCCTTTCTGATTCGCCGGATTGCCTTTCTCATCAGAATGGATATCTGCCTTCTGTCCGCAATATTCTGATGTGTTCCTGCAGATTTCTGATCGCCCTCAGACGTACTTTCTCCTGCCTCTGGATTAATGGAATCCGCCATATCGGAAAGTGTTTTGCTTATTCTGTTTTCTAATTCAGGATCAAATTCCGGTACGATCTTGATCTCCGCACCACAGCTGTCACAGTACAGATGTCCATCCGGAACTTCCTGACCACAGTTTGGGCACTTCATATCAAAACTCCGTCTTCTGCATCAGAATCAATTTTTTCTTCTCATTATGAACGCTTCATAGCAGTTATTCATCAACATGGCAATGGTCATCGGTCCAACGCCTCCCGGTACCGGTGTAATTGCACTGACATGAGGCAACACATCATCAAAATCCACATCCCCGCAAAGCTTTCCTGTTTCCGGAATACGGTTGATGCCGACATCAATCACGACTGCTCCCTCTTTCACATAATCCGCAGTAATCATCCTGTGTCTTCCGATCGCCGCTATCAGAATATCAGCTCTTCTGCAGACTTCTTTCAGATCCCTTGTCTTTGAATGTGCAACTGTCACTGTGGCATTCTCGCGCAACATCAGCATTGCCATCGGCTTACCAACAATATTACTCCTGCCCACAATGACGCATTCCTTACCTGCAATTTCCACCCCTGAACGCTTAAGAAGCTGAATCACTCCTGCCGGCGTGCAGGATACAAAGCCAGGCTCCCCGATACACAGCGCACCAACACTCATCGGATGAAATCCATCTACATCTTTTGCCGGACTGATGGCATTGATTACCTTTTTCTCATCTATCTGCGAAGGAAGCGGCATCTGTACCAGAATTCCATCTACATCGTCACGCCCGTTAAGATCTTTCACAAGATTCAGAAGGCAATCCTGTGTTGTATCTGCCGGAAGTTCAAACGCAAGCGAACGATATCCGATATATTCACATGCTTTTCTTTTATTTCTGACATATACCTGTGATGCCGGATCTTCGCCAACCAGAACTACTGCCAGCGTAATCTCTGTCTGCGTTTCCGCCTTGAGTTTCTGTGTTTTTTCCTTCAGTTCGTCCTTTATCTGAGCGGAAATCGCCTTTCCGTCAATCAGCACTGCGTCCATCGGTTAATCCTTTCTTCATTTCATTTCTTCAGTGACTTAAAAGAGTCCGACAATCTTTCCGCTTTCATCCACATCAATATCAAATGCAGCAGGGCGTTTCGGAAGTCCCGGCATGGTTACGATGGAGCCCGTAAGTGCCACCACAAATCCTGCACCTGCAGATACATAAGCCTCTCTTACCGTAATATCAAAGTTCTGAGGTCTTCCAAGTTTCTTCGGATCGTCTGAAAGTGAATACTGTGTCTTTGCCATGCAGACCGGAAGATTTCCAAATCCCATTTCCGTAATCTTTGCCAGCTGTTTCTTTGCCACCGCCGTATAGGTCACATCATCTGCGCCGTATATTCTGGTTGCCACGGTATGAATCTTATCTTCCAGCGACATTTCATCCGGATAGATCGGTGCATAATGGCTTTCCTTGTTTTCCAGTGTACTGATAACTTCCTTTGCAAGTTCTTCTCCGCCTTCTCCGCCTTTTGCCCAGACCTCTGAAAGTGCAAATTCACAGTTTCTCTCCTTACAGAAGTTTCTGACAAACTCAATTTCTGCCGGTGTATCTGACAGGAAAGAATTAAGTGTCACAACAACAGGAACACCATACTGCTGAATATTTTCGATATGTTTCTCCAGATTGACAATCCCCTTTTTCAGTGCTTCAAGATTCTCTGCTCCAAGCTCTGTCTTGGGTACTCCGCCATTATATTTCAATGCACGGATGGTTGCTACAAGTACACATGCATCCGGGTGAAGTCCTGCAACACGGCATTTGATATCCAGAAACTTCTCCGCACCGAGGTCGGCACCGAAACCTGCCTCCGTCACCACATAATCTGCAAGGTGAAGTGCTGTATCCGTAGCACGTACAGAATTACAGCCATGTGCGATATTGGCAAAAGGGCCACCATGTACAATGACCGGTGTATGCTCAAGAGTCTGTACCAGATTAGGCTTTATTGCATCCTTTAAGAGAGCCGCCATGGAACCGACTGCCTTTACATCCTCTGCCGTTACCGGTCTGCCGTCATAAGTATAGGCCACAATGATTCTCGCAAGACGTTTCTTCAGATCTTTCATGTCTGTTGCAAGACACAACACCGCCATAATCTCAGAAGCAACCGTAATGACAAAATGATCCTCACGGACAAATCCGTCACCCTTTGCACCCATACCTACCACAACATTACGAAGTACACGGTCATTCATATCCTCACAACGTTTCCAGACAATCTGTCTGGTATCGATTCCAAGTTCATTTCCCTGCTGAATATGATTATCAATCAGAGCCGCCAGGAGATTATTGGCAGACGTAATTGCATGAAAATCGCCTGTAAAATGCAGATTCAGATCCTCCATGGGAACGACCTGCGCATAGCCACCGCCCGCAGCACCTCCCTTGATACCAAAACAAGGTCCGAGAGAAGGCTCACGAAGCGCAATTACCGTTTTATGTCCGAGACGGTTAAGTGCATCTCCGAGTCCCACGCTGGTTGTTGTCTTTCCCTCTCCGGCAGGTGTCGGATTGATGGCTGTCACCAGAATCAGTTTTCCCTTTTTATTTCCACTGATCTTTGAAAGAAATTCTTCCGTCAGCTTCGCCTTGTACTTTCCGTAAAGTTCAAGATCATCTTCACTGATTCCGGCTTTCTCTGCGATTTTGACAATTGGAAGTTTCTCCGCTTCCTGTGCGATCTCAATGTCTGTTTTCATAATCTTCCTCCATCTGTTCAAACTCTTCCTTGCTCATCAGTACTTTTCTGGGCTTTGTGCCTTCTTCTTCCCCAACGACCCCTGCATCACACAACTGATCCATAATTCTGGCAGCACGGTTAAACCCGATTTTGAATACACGCTGCAACATCCCGATAGATGCCTTATCCTTCTCGATAATAAACCTTCCGGCGTCTGCAAAGTATTCATCCAGATCGGATCCCTCTGCATCAGAAGCATTTCCTCCGCCTGCTGTCTGGAGATTCTGGATTTCTTCCTGTATATCACTGCTGTATGATGTTTCAACGGTCTGTTTTTTCAGGAAATCTGTAATTCCCTGGATCTCCTGATCAGACACGAAAGCTCCCTGAATTCGAACAGGTTTGGAATAATTCTGAGGGTAAAACAGCATATCCCCCTTGCCAAGCAGCTTTTCCGCACCATTCATGTCCAGAATGGTTCTGGAATCCGTACCACTGGAAACCGCAAATGCAATACGGCTCGGCATATTAGCCTTGATCAGGCCGGTAATAACATCTACGGAAGGACGCTGCGTGGCAATGATCAGATGAATTCCTGCAGCTCTTGCCAGCTGTGCCAGACGGCAGATTGCCTCCTCCACTTCATTGGCAGATACCATCATCAGATCTGCCAGCTCATCTACAATAATGACAATCTGCGGCATGCGTACAAGGCTTTCATCTTCGCCCTGATGTGCCTGGACATATTCGTTATAGCCCTTGAGGTCACGAACTTCTGCATCTGCAAATTTTTTATATCTTGTGGTCATTTCCTGAACTGCCCAGTTCAATGCCGCCGCTGCTTTTTTCGGATCTGTCACCACCGGAATCAGCAGATGTGGAATGCCATTATAAACACTCAGTTCCACGACCTTGGGGTCAATCATAATCAGCCTTACTTCTTCCGGCTTCGATTTGTATATCAGGCTCAGAATCATGGTATTGATACATACTGATTTTCCGGATCCTGTTGCTCCCGCAATCAGAAGATGCGGCATCTTGGCAATATCTGTCACCACAGTCTTGCCGGCGATATCCTTGCCGACGGCAAACGCCAGTCTGGAAGAAAAATGCTGATACTCCTCTGATTCAAACAGATCCCTGAGTGCAACCATGGAATTTTCCTTATTCGGTACTTCAATTCCAACTGCAGGTTTGCCCGGAATCGGTGCTTCAATACGGATATCCGTTGCTGCAAGATTAAGCTTGATATCATCTGAAAGATTCACAATTCTGCTGACCTTGACACCAACTTCAGGCTGCAGCTCATATCTGGTAACTGCAGGTCCCTGACTGATGTCCGTTACCGTAACATTCACGCCAAAGGTCTTCAGTGTCTTTTCCAGCTTCATTGCAGTTTCCTTCAGCTGCTTTTCAGAATCAGTATTTTTATTCTTTACACCCTTTTTCAAAAGAGACAACGGAGGAAATACATACTCTCTGACCGGCTGCGCCTGCTTCTGCAGAATTTCCTGCTGGATCCCGCTGCCCGCGCCTGCATCAGATTCTGCTGCCATTGTTCTGCCGCCCTGCGGCATCCCGGGCTCCGGTACCTTCATCGGTGCGCTTGCATGAGAATCAATCTGCTGCGCTTTTTTTGCCGGTGAAATATGATCCTGCGTGTGAACGGTATAGCCGTCATTTACTTCTGCATTTTCTCTGTGAATCGGAATGTCAGGAAGTGCATCTGCAGCCACCTGTACCTGAAGTCTTGCTCCCGGCCTCTGCTGCGGGATATCCTCCTGATTTTCCTCTGCTTCTTCCTCCTGCTCTGTCAGTTCTTCCAGAGGAAAAACTTCCGTTTCCTCCGGCAAAACATTTGCAGCTTCATGCACCTCAGGCATACCCGTAACCTCCGGAAGTGCTGCCGGAAGTCCGTTTTCATTCTGTTCTTCTTCCTTAACATAAGTATGAATCACAGGTCCGGTATGAATAACATGCTGCCCGTCAGGCTCAACATCTGTCCCCATCTGGCTGTGTATTGTAATTTCATGAATGTCATCACGAATCTCATCTTCATCCGGAATGAAAATATTATGGGAAGCCGCCGGTGCCTTGGGCTGTTTCTGATCCGGCTGCTTTTCCGTATCTTTTTCTTCCTCATCCTCTTCTTTTTTCAGATCAATGGAAGCCGTAATTCCACTGACTTTTTTATTCATCCGAAGAATCTTTTCATCTTCCTTCTGTTCAAGTAAAAGCCGCTTCTGCTCAGCCTCCTGCTGACGTCTTTCTTCATTTCTGGTCCGACGTTCTTCCATCTGCTGTCTGTATTCCGCTGCATCTTCACCGGCGCGTTCCATTACCCGGTGACTGCCGCTGCGGATTCCCTCTATGACAGATTTCTCTGTAAGAACCACAATACTGATAGTTCCGAATACCAGAATCAGAATCACAGTACCTGCCATGGATAATGTATGAAAACAGAGGTAGCAAAGCGATCCTGCAATAACACCTCCGCCGTTTCCGGCATTCGATGCATCCATATAAATCTGTACCGGATCATATCCTTCATACATCTGCACCCTGCCACTGATAATTTCCGCAAGCATGCCAAAAAGGAGCGCCAGAACACACCCCGCAACAATTTTGCGTACTGCAGCTGCCGATCCGTTATTGGAAATATGAAATACCACCATCAGAAAAATCAGAAGCGGAGCAAGATATGCCATTACGCCGAAAATACCGAACATAATGCCGCTCATGATGTCGCCGAAGCTCCCGCATACGCCGAAATTACATAAAAACAAAAAGATTGAGAGTGCCAGCAGAACGATAATCAGTATTTCACTTTTCAGTGCATAATCTAGCTGCTCATTTTCTCTGCGTGTCTGTCTGTTTCCGGATTTTCCTGTGGATCCTGTTTTTTTCTTTCTGTTATAATTTCTTTTTCCTGATGCCATTCTTTACCCGTCAATATTTTTTCTGTATTTATCGGTATCTCTGCTTTTTCATACAAAACAAAAAATCCGACAACCACAAGTATACCATTTTTACTGCCTTTATGCTATACTATGTGAAGATTTCTGAAAGACAAAATGTATTGCAATACGCGGTCACAGCCTCAGGCGCAGAGGATCCGTGATCCATTCTGTAAAAGGTTTCCGCGGGAAAGAGGATTTATGGAATTCAAACAGGTTGTAGAATCAGGTACATTAAAACAGATCGGAAACGATAATGTTTCGCTCAAAATAAGAGAAGTTGCAGAAAAATGTAAACTGGTCAAAACAGAAAACGGTCTGAAGGTAGACTGTACTTACACAGGTCCCAATGCCAGCAGCTATCTGCAGTATATTGACAAGCACAGAGAAGAACTGACACAGTATCTTATGAATCCGGACATTTCCGATTATTATGAATGGCTGGAGGCAAGTCATCAGACTGCCATCACACTGAAAAAGCATGAAAAGGAAAAGCTGATCCTTTATGTTAATTTTGATCCGGCCACCAAAATTATGGAAACAGGTATTTCTGATGATAACATTACGTTAAAGCTGGGAGCTCCGCTGGTTCATCTCAATCTCGATGAAATGGATCGTAACACCTTCAAACTGAAAGTATATGACATGCTTCTGCTTGCAGACGAAATTGCCCTTGGCATGGGAAATGAAGAACTTCGCTCCATGGCAAATATCGAAATGGTAAAAACCTATCTTGCAGAACTTTATGATAAGTACCACGAACTTGCTTAATAAATTAAATACAGATGCAATAAAAAAGCCGTGAAAGAATGATTTTTCATTCCTTCACGGCTTTTATCAGCAGTACTGTAATTATTTTGCTACAAAAAGTGTACCGACCTTTTTCTTATTAATTATATCATACAGAAGTTCCGGTTTATGACCATGCGTGATCAACACATCAATTCCGCGTGAGGTTGCCAGTTCTGCCGCATCAAGCTTGGTAATCATGCCGCCTGTACCGCGATTGGATCCTGTGCCTTCTGCAATTGCGCGGATATTTTCATCAATTTTTTCTACTCTGCTGATCAGTTTTGCATCCGGGTGCGTATTCGGATTACTGTCATAGAGTCCGTCAATGTCTGACAGAATAATCAATTTTGATGCATTACAAAATACCGCTACCACTGCAGAGAGCATATCATTGTCAGAAAAAAGCTTTTTATCTGACTCAATTTCCACATGACTGACAGAATCATTTTCATTCACAATCGGAATAATATGATTCTCAAGCAGTGCATCAAAAGTATTTCTGAGGTTATCTCTGCGCTCAGGAATCTCCACATCATCGCTGTTTAACAGAATCTGTCCTGCCATTCTCCCATATTCCTGAAACAGCTTATCATACAGATGCATCAGTTCACACTGTCCGACCGCTGCAGCCGCCTGTTTAAGCCGAAGATCCTTAGGTTTCTGCTGAAGACGCATTTTATTTGCGCCTACGGCAATTGCTCCTGAAGAAACCAGCACCAGATCATATCCCAGATTTTCAATTCCCGAAAGTGCTCTGCAGAGCAGATCCATCTCATGAATATCAATATCACCACGTTCATTGGTCAGCGTTGAAGTCCCGACCTTTACTACTATTCTTTTCTTACTCAGACTCATTTTTCATTTCCGCCCATGATCTTCACATTTTTCATGCTATTGCAGTTCTTTTCAATTATATACTCGAACCGCCATTACACGCAAGGCGCGATCTTAATCCCTTTTACAACTTACTGCTTCAGCTGTCTGAGTTCTGAAAGCATCGTATCCGTTGTCGTAATCACACGGCTGTTCGCCTGGAACCCTCTCTGAGCCGTAATCATTCTGGTAAACTCATCTGCCAGATCCACATTGCTGGCTTCCAGTACTCCGGTTGTAATGGATCCGCCATCCGCAGTCACATCCATCATCTGCGCCGCACCTGAATTGGCACTAGCAGAATACAGATTATTCCCCGCTTTTTCCAGGCCTGAGGCATTTGCAAATTCTGCCACTGCCACCTGCCCAAGCAGTCTGGTATCTCCATTCGTATATGTTGCATTGATCATACCGTTCTTGGAAACGGTCACGCCATTCATGGCACCCGCGGGACGTCCTTTTCCTGTTTTACCGTCAGAAGTACCCCTTGCTGCAGAAATCGTAGAATTTCCCGCCGTCGTTGAAGCATAATTCGTCGTCGCAGATAAATCCAGCGTCATACCACCGATCGCCGCCGGAAGTGCCAACGCAACTGAAGTCCCTGCCGTATCACCATTTACGCTGGCAAATTTACCGGTGGATGCATTATACTTCAACGCATAAGAATCTGTTGCCGTTGTCGTAACTGCTTTTCCGTCTGCATCAGTAATACCGTCAAGTGACAGATTATAGGTAGTAGCATCACTGTCTCCTGCATCCGTCAGTTTAAATTTGAGTGTATACTGCTTGCCATCTGCTCCGTAGATGCCCAGTGTAACAGCTTTTCCTGCCGAATCAGAAAGGCTGGTATCCTTTGCATCAATATTCCCCGAAATCGTAGCCGCCGTCGTCGCAACTGCTGCAGACTTCTTATTGGCATCTGTCAGAAGCGCCAGCTTACCGACTGCACCGGTTGTGGAAACTGTTGCGCCGTCTCCTGACGTCCATCCCTGTACATAATATCCATTGGATCTTGTTACCAGATTGCCTGCTTCATCTACCTGAAAAGTACCATCCCGGGTATAGAGATTACCGGCTCCGTTATTGACCACAAAAAAGGAATTCCCGCTGATCATCATGTCAAATGGTTCATCCGTTGTCTGCGCCGATCCCTGCGTGGAAATATTGGTTGCAATGGATCCCGTTTTACTGCCAAGACCGATCTGCTTTGCACTTACACCGCCTTTGGTCGCTGTCGGTGCCGAAGCACTTCTTGTAGTCTGATACAGAAGATCATTAAAAGACAACTGCTGAGATTTATACGCCGTTGTATTTACGTTCGAGATATTATTACCGATCACATCCATCTCGTTCATGTGAGTATTGAGTCCGGAAACTGCTGAATACAGTGCTTTGACCATAAAGCCCTCCTGTTGCTATCCCGAGACATCCGTGACTCTAATAGCCTTTTTCATCTATATCTATTATCGGACTTTTTTTTCAGAAAATAACCCCCCGATCTGAATTTTATCCGATTTTTTCAGATTTATGGTTTTTATGGCATTCCATAGTTTTTTTCTGACCCATTCCGTTTTATATTGTTTTTCGTTGCTTAAAATACCTTGAACCAAATTTTCAGAGGGAAACTCAGATGAAAAAATTTTTAGAAAAATTTACAGAGAACCGAAAAATCAGCAGTGTATTTGCGCACACATTCAAATGGCTGACAGGATCACTCCTGTTTGTCAGCGTTTTCGCAATCATCGCTACCGCCGTTATTTCCTCATTTATTTTCAGATTATATCAGGGACCTTATCACATCGGCAATGTCATTGGTCAGGCCAATGCAGCCTTTGAATCAAATGAAAGCGCCATCTATCAGGCCTCTTCCGCTAACAGCATGGAGCAGATCACCAGCGCAGTAAATGCTGCAGGAGCTGCTGTTTCCGCCATCGTTCCGGATCTTGATCAGATTGCAGCTACCACTTCCGACCCAACTGTCCTTGGCGCAATCAAACAGCTGAAAGCTGATATCACAGCGCTGAATGAAGAATCAGTCTCCGTTACCTCTGCGCGTGACAGCATTGCAGCAAATACTCTGCTTCATAATAAAATGACACCCCTTTTTGATGATGCATCAAAGAATTTCTCCATTCTTTTGCAGTATTCCGATACCAGTGCTTCTTCCTATATGCATACTGCACAGATCCTGATGAGCATCATCATGGCGTTTCTGATTATCCTTGCCATTTTTGAAACAGTTGTTGCAATAAAGCTTTCTTCTCATATTAAAAATCTGATTCTGACACCCCTTACTGAAATTCATGATGCAATGGATCGTCTTCGCAGCGGTAATTTTGATATCCGTCTGAATTATCAGTCCGGAAACGACTTCGGAGAGCTTGCTGACGATATCAGAAGCACTGTATCTTCCATTCAGAATTATATCATTGAAGAAGATGATATTCTGGATCATGTGGCCAACAATGATTATACTCTGAAAATCGAGACAGAATTTATCGGCGATTTTGCGCAGATGAAAATCCAATGTCATTTAGTTAACCAATTTCAAATTAAAATCCAGTGGTTTTCTTTCAGAGAGAGCCACTGTTTTTTTTCGTCAAAAACTTAAAAAATATTACGAAAATAGTTGACAAGATAGCCAAAAT
>JAKVKH010000022.1 GCA_022486625.1 Butyrivibrio sp.
TTGTTTGTGGAACACATAGGGGCATTATCAGCAGATATCACATCCTTCATCAAAAGTAAAGTCACTGAATGGATGATGTCTCAAGCCTCATTTATACAGGCTTTATTTGGAAATGTTTGCTGGGAAAGTTGAGTGATATTAAAAATAATTATACTTCAAATCTATGGTTATTTCCTTCTCCACAGGTATACAATATACGAAATATTTCTGATGACATGAAAGGACATTCATATGAAAAAGACAATACTCATCCTTCTCACAGGCATCTGCCTGACCCTTTCCGGTTGCTCTGAAAGTTCCGCTTCCGGAACGCCTACGGGTATCAGTGCAGAACCCATCACGACAGAAAATTCCGCGAAGGCAGCGTCCTCAACCTCACCTGCCGCTCCATCCACTTCTGTTTCTTCAGAAACCTCCATATCTGCTGACACCGAAAGTTCCTCCGACTATTCCGTCTGTACTTCCCTTTCTGCTACAGATGTTGAAAATTTCGCCACAAGCGCAAAAGAAGCACTTCTGAAGTCTGACTGGACCACAATCGCTTCCATGTGTGCCTATCCGATTACCATAAACGGAACTTCCTATGCAGATGAAGAAAGTCTGAAAAAAGCTTCTATTACATTAAATGACACTACTGTTTCTGACCTGACTGCAGAGAGCTGTCATAACATGTTCTGTAACTCAGATGGAATCATGCTCGGAAACGGCGAGGTCTGGATCAGTGAAGTTCTGGATCAGCAGCTGAATTCTGAAGGTCTTAAAATCATCTCCATCAATAATTTACAGTAAAAAATCGACTGTTCACAGGAACATTTTTTCGTTCTGTGAACAGCCGACCTTTTATTTTATATCATTTTTTCTTTTTGGAACTCTTTACTGTTTCTGCAGCTTTTGTATCCGTATCTGCCTTTTCCTGTTTGTTTCCACTGTTTTCAAACCAGAATCCGAATACTGCTACTGCAATGCCGATTGCAATCATAATTCCGGCAACGATATTTTCCATCATACTTTAAACCTCCAGGCAATTAAGTGAAGTGCAGCATGCCTCATGAAACAGCTGGTGCTGTCACGCTTATCGTTTCATATATCAACTGCCTGGTTTATATGCACTTTTTACCGTCTTTCCGGTGAAGATACCGCAATAGTGTATCACAAAGTGACAGTGAAACTCCCCTGTACTGCATTCTGCTGTAAAATGAATGAAACGAAATCAGACACAGAAGAAGAAACAGTGCCGCAGCAGGCAACAGCTGAAGCACTCCCCCTGCAGCTTTATCCGGCACCCCATATATCAATGCACTCCCCTCGGTACGGCTCAGTTCTTCTGTCCGTGATACACGTACCGGTTCATATACGGCACTTCGGAAGTTCTGCACTGCAGCTGTCCCCGGATGACCGCAAAAAGTAATGGTATCCGTCATATGCAGGGTTGAACAGATTCCCGCAAACAGTACCATAAGGATCATGAACATGCATATTTTTTTACAGTTATCTCTATGATAAAACAATATTTTATTCATAATTAAACGGTCATGCTTCCCACATCCCCGAAACAAAATACATCAGTGCCATCCATGTATATGCAGAATAAAAATTTCCCTCCGCATCTCTGCCTGTCTTCAGCATTTGTTCCGCTTCCGCCTTTGTCAGCGGAACAAATCCATCAAACTTCTCGGAACCGACAGCACCTTCCTGTGTCAGATGGAACGATCCTGACAGATGCACCACTGCACATACCAGCGCATTACTTTCATCTGTCATACCGGGCGTACTGAACACCAGCGGATTTACGAGTTTCAGAGAATCTGTCTCAGAGATTACAATACCGGTCTCCTCATGAAGCTCCCTTGCCGCAGCTGCCAGTTGCGGGTTCTCCTTATTCTCATCCTCCGGATCAATCAGTCCCGCAGGTACGCTCAGTACATACCTGCCAACCGGATACCGGAATTCTTTTGTCAGGAGCAGTACGGGTTCTTTCCCGTCCTCCTTTATCACCACAAAACAGCTGACCGCATCCGGTACCATATTCTGAAACTGTTCCCTGCTCATCACTGCTGCCAGTCTGTCAGCCGGCCTTCTTGTTGCATTATAATAGTGTTTTCCCTCTGCATACTGAATATCAAAGACACGCAGAAATTTCGATTCAAAAAGAGCTTTGATCTGTTCCTTTGAAATTTTCTCCATGACAGGCTCCTCTGCTTCGTTATTACATCTATCCTGATTACTTATCCTATTATATCTTAAATTGATATTGAATACGACTGTTTTACAGCTTCTGTAATTGAAACGAACAGCAATGGCAGTTCATTTCAATAGAACCCGCTTCGCGGGTTCCGCAACCAAAAAGTCTGCAACGGCACTTTACGCCGTCACAGACTTTTTTCCGCAGAAATTTTCTGTTATCAGAGATTGAACAGTTCATCTCCGCTCTTATGATCAAATCCCGGATGATGATCGAAACGGACTGCTCCGACAGACGCCTTGCCCTTGACTGCCTTGCTGACCATTGCAATGCCCTCGTTGCCAAAGCCTGCGCAAAGTTCTAATGCCTTTACACCGTGATTTACAAGTTCTACTGCGACCTGTACACCCTCTGTATAGGTGCTGACGCCGACTACCGTCAGATTCAGGACGGGTGTTTCAATCAGAGATCTGTGCTTCTTCGGATCAGACTCCGGTGCTACAAATATAAATGCTGCTTCTACCTTTTCGCTCATGTTTTTTTCCTCCATGTGAATCATTCTTGATTACAGGAAAAGAATAGCAGAGAAGGTAAAAAAAATATTGCAGATTATTGTCCTGTTTCATGATAGTGTCTGCGGAAATCCGAAAGGCTGATCCCCATCTCTTTTTTAAAGAGATTGCACAGATGACTCTGATCATTGAAGCCCAATTCTGCGGCGAGATCTGCCTCTTTGCAGGCCGTCAGAATCCGGTGCCGTACGATCCGGAGTTTGGTCTGTACATAATACTGATGCGGCGTTACACCCATTCTTTTCTTAAAGAGTTTTACCAGATAAAATCTGGATACATGTGCAGCAGCTGCCACCTGTTCCAGGTCAAACGGTTCCTCTGCATGCATTCTGATGTAATGGCAGGCATCTCTGGCAATGGAGTTGTCACGATTTCCCGACGTCCGATCTGCAGGTCTGTCCATCACCGGACGCATCAGATGCAGAATTCCCCTGATCAATGTCTGCGCAGATGTCTGATCATTTCCCGCAATATATGCAGCGCAGAGCTTCTTAAAATTTTCCTGAGAAGCAAGTTCCAGATAATGACTGCGAAACGTATAGCGGTTCAGCAGGTCTTTCCACCTTCCTCCGATACACAGCACAATATACCGGTAGGAAGATGCCGTTTCGATTTTGACACCTGTATCAGACGGAATGATATAAACCATGCCTCTATGCAATGTCTCCTTCTCGCCGGCAATTGTAAAGGTCACCTCCCCGTCCTCCACCATGCCAAGGCAGAAACTCTCGTGACTATGAAGCGGAAAGGTGTGACTGCTGTGTGCAATCAGAATCTCTATGTCATTTTTATCATAAATATCAATTTTATTTTTCATGTCGTCTCAATGTCTGCAGATATGCCTTATGTTCCGCACTGACGCGGTAGCTTTCAACCGACTTCTGAATCGTCTTGTTATGCGTCCATAGTTCCAGGCGGTTTTCTTCAATGTACGGCACGGTCTGCTCATACTGTTTGGCCAGCGCTGTTGCAAAAAACCATGCTGCCATCATTCTCACATAGTATTCTTCTGATACAATCCCTGCCACCAGTTCCAGATACTCCGGCCTGAATGCTTCATCCAGATAAAAACGCATCAGCATGCCGATCCCGAAACGAATCGTGTAGGTTCTCTCTGAAGCCATCCATCTCCTGATTTCTGTCAGGAGTTCCTCTGTGTGCTTTTTAAGGATCTTCGGTGACATTTCATCACAGGTCGCCCAGTTATCCACATAAGGCAGAAACAGATCCAGTTCGGCAATCAGCTGCGGATAATCTCTGTGCATTTCCAGAAGAAATCCATGCAGATTGTTCTCTTCATAATACCGGTGCGGCAACTGTTTCAGAAACGCTTCCGCTTCTTCTGTTCCTGCAATCTCCTTTGCATATTTCCTTAAAACAGGTGTCCGGATGCCAATCACATTTTCCGGCAGTACCGTTGGCATCAGTCTGCACTGAAACTGCCTGTACTTTTCGTCCTGCAGCTGAAACAGCTGCTCCTGAATTGTTTTTTCCACAGAATCTCCTTTTTCCACATCCGTTTCTTTTCCGGCAGATGTTATCCACATCATGATGCGCATACCCTGCGGCAGAACTTTTCTACTGCAGGTATATTGACGCCGCCTGTCCAAAGGGCTTAAACTGACATTAATATAAACGATCAGAAAGGAGCAGACGATGACATTCACAGCCAGAATGAGCAGCAGTTCAACTGTAAAAGCAGGCATTTTTCATTTTCAGGGGACTACTATGCTCTTTTTCAGGTAACCGTCATCAATGCTGCCTTTATCTTAGCATATCAGCTTCCCCTGCAGAACATATTCCTCTGATTTCAGACGAATATGTTTTTTTATGTCTGTTTTCGAAAAAAAAAATTGTAAGGGAGCTTATCCATGAAAAAATCAGATACAAATATAAAAACAGATTCCGGAAATTATATGAAAAACGTCACCCTCGACTATTTCTTCAGTTTTCTCCGAAACTTCGGCGTATCCCAGGCCATCTGGGTACTGTTCATGGTATACCGCGGTCAGAACCTGATGGAGGTTGGCATTGCCGAAGGTGTATTCCATGTCACAAGTCTTCTCTGTGAAGTACCAAGCGGCGCCGCTGCTGACCTTCTGGGCCGAAAACGCGTCATGATTCTGGGCCGCATCCTGTCCGTACTTTCTTCGGTCTGCATGCTCTATGCCCACTCACTCCCGGCCTTTTGCGGCGCTTTTATCCTGTCCGCACTCAGCTACAACCTGTTGTCCGGCACGGAAGATGCACTTGTCTATGACAGTATGAAAGTTTCCGGCGCAGAGTCCCGCTATATCACCGTTTCTTCCAGACTCAATATCATTATTGAAATCGCACAGGGTGCCGGCACCTTCCTCGGTGGTGTTCTTTCCGACAGATCCTTTGTCCTGTGCTATCTTGTGGACATTCTGGTCGTATGCCTCTCACTCCTGCCGCTTCTTATGATGAATGAACCTTCGGTTCAAACAGAGTCAGAAGAGGCCGCAACTGCCGGCAGCGCAGGAACACTTAAGGACCATTTCCGGACCGTCTGGCAGATTCTGAAGGAAAATCCCGCCGTAGTACGCATTCTTCTGTATTACCCGGCAGTCACTTCCTTTGACGCTGTCCTCTTTTTCTACGGACAGCAGTACTTTGCCGACTTTGGCCTGACACGTATGCAGATCAGTATCCTGATGGTCATCAGCAGCGCTTTTTCCTGTCTTGCAGCGCTTTTCTGCACCAGAATTCTGAATTATTTCGGAGAAAAAACAAAGTATATTATTTCCGTCATCATGGGGCTGTCCATTCTGTCCTGTGCCTATCCGGATCTTCGAAGTGCCGCTTTCTTTTTCATTCTGGCAAATGCAGTCAATTCACTGATCTACCCGATCGAGTCCAGTTCACTGAACGCACTGATTCCTTCCGCACAGCGCGCAACAATCATTTCCGTGGACAGCATGTGCTATTCCGTTTCCATGATCCTGTTCTTCCCGCTGTGCGGCGTAGTCGCCACATATGCAGATCTGCATGTCACCTTCGCAGCCCTTGGTATCCTGCAGTTATGTCTGATGGGATTATTGCTGCACCGCTTCATTTCAGCATGAGGATCAGATTCACCACCATCATTGAGGCCGCAACGGTGATCAGCGGAATCATGCCATCCACATATCCCGGATATGCCGGAAGATTGTAATAAAGCAGATAGCAGATCATACTGGCAATCGCTGCCAGTATGATCAGAACCAGCAGGAAAATGGTAATGCCAAGCGGAAAGCGGCCCACCCCGTACAGGAAATTCACAAGGCACAGTTCCAGTACTGCCCAGCCTGTAATAATCAGAAGTTCTGACGTTACCTGCCTGTGCAGCAGAATTCCTGTCAGAAACAGCAATACAAAATAAATCACCAGACCACAGGCAACAATAATCCACCCGGGTATATTTCTGGTCGGCATTTCCATCTGATGCGCATTCAGTCCCATGACAGACAGCACGATTCCTGCCATTCCCAGGACAAACGCAATTCCGATGCACATGGTTCCAAACGGCGTGCTGCCGGCCCCCGGTTTAAAGGTAATGCACCACCAGATCAGATAAAAAATGCTGCAGAGTACCAGCAGCAGATTTCCCCCAAGTACCTGCCATAACTGCGTTGTAAAATTCTGACACATGATCTCACCTTCCCATTCTTTTTATCTCCTGCAGAGGCTTCATCACTCATGCTTTGCAGTTTCCCGTCTGGGATTCTTATGCTTCCTGACTGCCTTTGTCGTCTGGTTATGGAAGTCCGAAGACAACACACTGATATTGCCATCTACCTCCAGCACGGCAAGATCAACATCCGATACCTTCTCCGCACCGTGCTCCCTGATTGCTTCAAGCAGTTCATCCGTTGTCAGTTTCGCCTTTTTCATGTTGACATCATTTACATGCCCTTTATAGACCAGCATCAGCGGATCTCCCTGCATGAGCTTGCCGAACTTCGGAAACCGAAACAGGCACTCTTTGAATACCGCATCTGTAATAAAGAGTGCAGCTGCAGCCACAAGCCCTCCCGGGAGGGACGTATCCGATCCTACCATGGCATTCTGCACTGCATTACTCAAAAGCATGATGAACACCAGATCCATCACGGACAGCTGCGCAATCTCCGTTTTGCCAAAGAAACGAATTGCAAAAACAATAAACAGATACACTGCAACAGAACTCAGTGCAATCAAAAGAAAATGAACCGTCATGTTTTTATCATGAATGAACGGTTTTCATCAGAAAATCTTCATTCTTTCCTCCCCGTGTTTCATTTGCAACATATTTTTTCCATCCATATCACTATAGTTATCTTATCACAGACTTAAAGAAAGGACTCAGATGACATGTCAGAAATTTTCACGCTAAGTGCTTATGAAACATCTGCTGCACAGTTTTTTGAAACACTGCTCTCACATCATACGGATCTGGTACTGGATGTGCGGTTGAAAAATTCCAACCAGCTCTGCGGCTTTACCAAGCAGAAGGACCTTGAGTACTTGATTCCCAAAATCACAGGTGCCGTCTATATTCATGACCTGCGCTTTGCACCCTCCTCCGTACTTCTTGATCAGTATCTGCAACACCTTATCAGCTGGGAAGACTATTTTTCCCGCTACATCATGCAGATCAGGGAACAGGACGGCACCAGTGCATTTCAGAAAACCTACGCAGACTACCATTCCGTCTGTATTCTGGGAACTGCCACGAAGAAACGTCGCAGTCACAGTGAGGCACTTGCCGATTTTCTTTCTTCAGACGGCACAAAGGCATGACTTCTTCCTGTCTTCTGTGTCTCTGACTTTTTTCCTTGACAGATTTATCTTCATCCTGTATAGTTCACTTTATTAACTGTTAATCAAATGAACTATATGGAGTATTTTATGGTAAAAAACAATTCTGATAAGACAAAGTCTCCAGATATGGCCGAAGCACTGCTTTCTTCCTGGCTGGATCTGTCTGCCTCTGTCCGCAATGAACGTCTGGTAAAATCCATGACTTTTCAGGAGGTCTTTATCTGTAACATCCTGTGCCACGCAGAATCAGACCTTCCGGAAGACATTACCGCTTCCATGATCGTACAGCGGACCGGCATACTGAAATCCCAGGTGAATAAAATTCTGGACAATATGGAACAGGAGCAGCTGATTGAGCGGATTCGTTCCGAAAAGGATAAACGCTTCGTTCTGATTCGTCTGACTGCACACGGTCACACCCAGTATCAGAAAGAACACACACGTATCCTGTCCATCATGCGTAGTCTGATATGGCAGCTTGGTTCTGAAGAAACAGCACACCTGATCCCTGAGCTCTCACATGTTGCTGCAATCATGCATAACTCCGAAATCAGAAAAGAGGAAAACAAATGATCAGAATTATCACAGATTCCGCCGCCGATATCGAACTGCAGGAAGCCCAGACACTGCAGATTACCATCCTGCCCATGCAGATCCAGTTCGGAGAACAGTCTTTTCTCGATCGATATGAGATTACTGCCGATGCTTTTTATCAAAAACTGATAGAAACAGATGCTCTGCCTTCTACCAGCCAGATCAACCCATATACTTTTGAGGAAGAGTTTGAAAAGGTAAAGGCCGCAGGTGACAGTGCCATCGTCATTCTGGTCGGCGCAGAGTTGTCCGGAACCTACCAGAATGCACATCTTGTCGCCGCAGATTATGATAACATTTATGTCGTAGACAGTCGTAATGTTACCGTAGGAGAACAGTGCCTGGTACGCCTTGCAGTCTTACTGCGCGATAAGGGAAAAAATGCAGCAGAAATTGCTGACATTCTGAATGAGAAGAAAGAAAAAGTAACAATTCTTGCACTTCTGGATACGCTTGAATATCTGAAAAAAGGCGGCCGCATTTCTGCTGCCGCTGCTGCAGTCGGAAATCTGCTCGTCATCAAACCGGTCATCACGGTCCGTGACGGCAAGATCGCCGTTGTCGGAAAAGCCCGTGGCTCCAAAAGCGGCAATAACCTTCTGATGGAGCAGATCAGAAACGGCGGCATTGATTATTCGCTGCCTCTGATTCTGGGATACTCCGGACTGGACCATTCTCTTCTGGATAAATATATTGAAGACAGCCGCTGCATCTGGGATGGTCATACAGATCAGCTGTACATCAGTCAGATGGGCAGCACAATCGGCACACACGCCGGCCCTGGGGCTATCGCTGTCGGATTTTTCCGTCCATGATTTTCAGTCTGTTCACCCCTGCGAATCATATTTGCTGTTGTTATATGCTGAAGTCAGTAATCCGTTTGCGCTGTAGGTTGTGCTTGCAGACTTCACTCCTGCTGCCGCATTTTCAGACACATGCTCTGCTATATAAGTCAGCTTTTCCGTAAAATCTGAAGAAGAACCAAATACATTCTGCAGTGTTTTGACATCCGCACTTTTCAGTTTGTCTTCATCAATACTGATTGAGCCATCCTTTGCAATTGTAAGCCCGGCATTTTTCAACTTGCTGATATTGTCAGATGCTGCAGATTTCAGTTCTGTCCGGTAAAAATTATTCAGTGTAGACGGCGATGACTTCAGCGTTTTTAAAACAGAATTGTAGTTATCCACAAGTGTCTTGACTGTATCCGTAATTTCTGAAGTATCCTTATCCGCAGTTGCCTTTGTGTACACATTATCCGTACCTTCTGAAGAAAGCTTTGATGCGGCATCCTTCAGTGCCTCTGCAGACTTTTCCAGCTTTTTATAGGTACTGGTTGTTTTGACTGAATTATTTCCCAGTTTACCTTCAAGAAGCTGTGCAATGGAATCATCCGAATCGGTCTTCACATAATTCGCCAGTGAAGCGGTATGAATTCCAAGTCCTGTCTGTGCTGCTGATGTATCTACCATCTTCGTTGTTACTCTCATATTTGCCTCCTGACCCCTCGTCCATTACATTTTTCGGAAGAAAACGCAAATATCTTAACCCTCCGCAATATTATGAGTTGCCCGACAAATGAGCCTCTCATGTTCGGCAAGGCAAATTATTCCTGTGATATGACAAACTGGTAATCCGTATTATACGTATGAACATACAGTACATTGTCCCTGCAGATGATCTGATCCGCCATGCTTTTAAGCGGAATCTGCTCCATCACTGTTCCATCCGCTGCGGAAATCTCGTACAGATAATCCTTTTCACCCGTGAAGCCGTACCCGCAGACAATCACACCATCCACGATTTCGAAATTCCTGCTGTTACAGACAAGCGGCTGTGACCTCCAGATCACAGACATGTCATTCAGATCGATTGCCGTAATATAGGCATTTTTTCCTTTTGATGTGGATGCATAGGTATAATGTCCCGTTTCCACATAGAGAATATTACCTATGGATCTTGCCCAGACAACCTGCTGCTCGCCGAATTCCTTCTCTTCCGTATCCTGATTTGCATCCGGGAATACATAGTTTGAAAAATCAAGCGTGGCAATAAGCGCATCCTCGCCGTCTGCGTGCCCGTTTAATTCCAGCAGATCATTTACTCCGAATACGCCATCCTTATATGTGCCTCCGTAAACCGGTTCATAGGAATACTGTTCATCCATATCAACACACTCAAGGCTGTTCTCCTCAAGCCATTGCTCTGCCAGACTGATGCCGTTTGAAGTCTTCACGGTCTGTGTTAGTTTCAGTTTCACCGGTACTGCCGGAAGCGTCTTCTCCGGATTCAGATAATAATCCCATGACGGCGGAGCAGGCATGACAATATTGCCACCTGCCGCTGCGCTCTTCATTCCGTAATATGGATACCCCGCCGTATCAGCCTCTGATGCTGATGAAGTAATTACAGATGCCGTATTATCTGATACAGCCGCGGCCGATGTCTGCTGTATGTCCGCAGATACCGCAGTCGACGCACTTTCCTCCTCTGAAGTTACTGCTGTTTCTTCTGTTCCGCTGCTTTCTTCTGAAATTGCCTCGGCAGATACCCCCAGTCGGTCAGCCGTATCGCCACTGTTCCCCGAATCCGCCTTCTGTGCAGCACATCCCCCGAGTACTGCTGTACATAATCCTGCTGTCAGAACCATTGCTGTCACAAAACTTCCCTTTTTCAATTCTTTTCCACCCTTTTTCTTTTTTATGAACGTTCTATCCGGTATCCTGCATTTTCAAGACAGGAAAGTGCGCGTTCAAAATTAACCGCTTTCGTCAGAATATAATCCGTGTTGAATGTAGAAACCGCATACAGCCCGATTCCGTTATCTGCAAGAACCGCGGCAATTCCTGACAGTATTCCGATCAGCGAAAAATCAAGTGATCCACCAATTCGGAACATTTTCCACCCGTCTTCCTTTTCCGTTACATTTTCCGGAACCTTTTCAGTCCGGCATACAAGAGACACTTCTTCATCCGTTTTCCCAAGGAAACAGAATCTGTCGTCAAAATCGATTCTGGAAATATCCTTCACCTTACATACGGAGAAATTCTCTTCATATCCGATAATGGTCATAACTGTCCCTCCCGGCTACAGATGTATACGTAAAGTCATTTCGCCATTTCTTCGCAGAATCTGCGGATTTTTTCTTCATTTTCCTTACTGCTCTTTTTCAGCGGATCGATCAATACGAGCTGTGCCTTTACACTGTCAACTCCGGCAAATTTACGCATCTTTTCAAAGCACTTCTCTGCACCGTTTGCCATTTCACAGGCAAAAAATCCTACATTTTCTCCCTTGATCTCATTTTCAGACAGGAAGGTTCTGATCGGCGGTGCAAAGGAGGATGCCCATACCGGCGTTCCGATCATCACAGTATCATACGCATCCAGATCCAGATGATACGGCTGCAATGCCGGTTTTTCTCCAAAGACAACTGCCTTTCCTCCCCAGACAAATTTTTTACCGCCTTCCTTCGGATACTCCTTCTGCGGCTCAATCTGCAGAAGATCTGCACCTGTAATGGCTGCGATCTTCTCTGCGGTATCCTTTGTATTTCCTTCCAGTGAATAATATACGATAACTGCTTTCATCTGCTTCCTCTTTCCGTCATTCAATCCTGTGTTTCGGGTTGCCCGCATACGTTCCTACCACTCTACCACTGATTATACTACGTCCGGTCTGACAACGCTCTGATCTTCTCACGAACTGTGAATCCGTTTATCACAGAAGACCCTTATACTGACATTCAGTTGTCTGCAGACTTTTCTTCACTCTCCTGATTTTCAGCATATCCGCCATATACCCATATATTTATCTGCCCGTAGGGAATGTCATTATCAATATCTTCAAATTTGGAGTATCCTATAGGCGGAATTACGGACGGATGGTCGCAATTTTCCCATTTCAATACGTATTTCGTTGGAAATCTGACAGCCCTCCTGCTCATATTTCCAGAATTTACGGACGGAAAGCCTCAATTTTCCTATTTCAGTACGTATTTCGATGGAATTCTGACCGTCCTTCTGCTCATATTTCCGGAATTTACGGACGGATGGCCTCAATTTTCCCATTTCAGTACGTATTTCGTTGGAAATCTGACAGCCCTTCTGCTCATATTTCCGGAATTTACGGACAGATGGCCTCAATTTCTTCACTTCAGTACGTATTCTGCCGGAAATCTGACATTCCTCCTGCTCATATTGAAGGTTGCTCCAAATTTAGAGTATCCAATTATTATAGCATTACGTGCCAGTTAACTCCTATCATCTTTTCCTGATAACCTTCCTTGCCTGTCAGCATCCGGATATCGGAATACTGCTTCTCTGTGAGCTTCAACACTTTTTTCTGTCCTGATCCCGGATTATTGTCAGCGAGTCGTCGCAGGTGCTTCTCCTTGCCCTTACGATGGCCGTTACACGCAGAATTTTCTTAGCGCAAGTATAAACGCCTTATGTGCCGTATATATTTGTCGGGTTCAGCAACACAGATCTTCTCATCGTTTTATTCTGTAATCCGCCCTGTTCCTTTCACTCCTCCGGAGTCATTCAGTATAACAAAAATGGAACCAGTCATAAACCGGTCCCATTTTTGCAGCATAGAATTCATACCTTCTTTTTATTTGATTTTTAATTACTTATCATCTTAATCCGAACACGGTGGTATTGAATTCCGGATTACAGCCGAGTAATCCGCGCAGGTCTGATCAGCCTTTCACACTGCCGAGCGCAACTCCCTGCACAATGAATTTCGACAGGATCAGATAAATCACGATGACCGGGAAAATGGAGAATGCAATCATCATATAGAGCTGTCCCATATCAAACTTGGTAAAATCAGCTCCACGGATATAGGCAATCCACAGCGGAAGTGTCTTGTCCTGTGCCTTGGTCAGAACGAGTGAAGGAGCAAAATAATTATTCCAACTGGAGGTGAATCCGAAGATGGCCTGAACTGCAATCGCCGGCTTTAAAAGCGGAATAATAATCGTATTGAAGGTATGAATCTCACTTGATCCGTCAATACGTGCCGCTTCAATGATCTCCATCGGAAGTGAGCTTTCCATATACTGCTTCATGAAAAAGAAACAGGCAGGAGCCGCAATTGCCGGAATGATCAGCGGAACAAAGGTATCTTTCAGATGCATGAAGGTGATGAGTTTAACAAAACCAAGCGCACTGACCTGTGTGGGAATCGTCATGATCAGCAGGATAAAATCAAAAATCACCTTTTTAAACCTGAAATCATAGGCATGAATGCCATATGCCGTCATCGCTGAAAAATAAACCGACAGGATGACCGTCAGTGATGATACAAACAGACTGTTTACCATTCCGTGGACGATCAGAATTGTTTCATTATTCCAGACATTGTTGAAATTCCGTACAAACGATTTACCGGGCAGCAGAGAGAACCCTCTCTGGATATCCACATGTGCCCTGGTTGCATTGATCAGCAGCAGATAAAAAGAAAACAGACTGATGACTGCAAAAAAGATCAGAACAATATAGCAGAAAAATCTGCGGAGATGAATGCTTCCCGATTCTTTTATTTCTTTTCCCATGATACTCTCCTCCTCAGCTTTCTCTCTGTCTCATCAGTACCTTGAACACCAGAATACTGAGTGCGCCCGTAATCACGAACAGAATAACAGAAAGTGCGCCTGCCATACCGTAGTTCTTGCTGAACAGATGGTTATTCAGATACATGATCAGGGTCATTGTGGTACGATCAGGACCTCCCTGCCCGTTTGTCAGAATCTGCGGCAGATCGAACATCTGCAGACCGCCGATCAGCGATGTCACCATGACATATGCCATAATCGGACGGAGCAGCGGCATCGTGATTCCGGAAAAGATCTGCCACGGTGTTGCGCCGTCTACCTCTGCTGCTTCAAACAGTGCCACATCAATTCCCATCATGCCTGCCATCAGCAGAATCGTGGTATTTCCAAACCACATGAGGAAATTCATCATTGCAATCAGACTTCTGGCACCGATAGTGGAAGACATAAAATGAATGGATTCCTTCGTCAGTCCCAGGTTCATCAGCATCATGTTCACCGGACCGTTATTGGCAAAAAGAGTGAAAAACAGCATGGCAAACGCAGATGCCATGATCAGGTTCGGCATATATATAACCGTCTTGAAAAAGCCGGTAAATTTCAGTTTCAGTCTTGTATTGGTGAACCACGCTGCCAGAAGAAGTGATACCAGAATCTGCGGAACAAATCCCATGACCCACATGATCAGTGTATTTTCGGTATACTTTAAAAGGTCTCCCTCTGTGAACAGCTTTACAAAATTATCAAGTCCGACATATTTCGGACCGATCATCTTAAGTCCTGACATGAAATTCTCAAAAAAGCTGTAATAAAAAGTTGAAATCATCGGTATAAAAGAAAAAACCGCATACACGGAAAAAAAGGGAATCAGAAAAATATATCCCCATTTCGTATAGCTTACATGCTTTGGCTTTCTGACCTTGGAAGCTTTCATCTTCATCCTCATTTCCATACCATGAAACACATGGCCCTTCTGTTCAGAACGAATGGCCGGCTGAATTTCCCGCCGGCCTTTCTTCCGAAAAAACAATAAACTCTTCTGATCAGTAATTACTTTTCAAGTTCAGGATACTTCTCCTGTGCGGACTTATAGAAATTATCAAGTGCTGTCTTTTCATCCACATTACCTTCGAAGTACTCGTGCATGGACTGCTGGAATGCTTCGTTCAGGCCCTGATCATAATCACTGATATTGCTCATATCAATCTTCTTTGCTGCTTCTGCAAACAGTTTGATGTGATTCTGTCCGCCAAGGAAATCTGACTTGTAATCACTGTTTGCAATTTCATTCATTGCTGTCTGGTTGTTGGTGTAATCCTGTGTATCCAGTGTGATCTGCTTCATTGTGTCCTTATCACAGGTCATGCGATACATCAGGTCCTTGATAAACGGAATGTTATCTGTTCCCTTTGCTGCGCAGAGCCATGTGCCGCCCCAGTAATACGGCTGAGGGCCTTCACATACACCATAGTCTCCGAAGATACCGTTGCCGACCTTTGCTTCTGCATTTGCATCTGCAAGAGAGTTGCCAAGCAGTGTGAAGTTGATGCCCCATGTAGAATAGAAGAAACCGAATACCTTTCCGTCCGGACCCTGATCTGCACTCCATTCAGGAGACCACAGCGTTGTCTTGTTGTTATAACCCTTATCTGTATAATCCTTGGTCTGTGCAACCCACTTTTCAAGATTAGGATCGATGACGATCTTGGTGCCGTTTACCCACGGTGCAGATACGTTATTGGAGAATGCACGGAAGGAATCATCATAACCGGACAGCATGAAATAGCCTTTGTCCTTCATTTCCTTTGCAACAGTATTGAACTTGTCCCAGTCACCGATTGCTGCCTGTACCTTGTCCGGATCATCAGTTCCGAGAACAGCCTTGGCAATGGAACGGCGATATGCGAACAGTCCGGGTGTTGCCTGCCAGCTTGTTGCCTTCTGTTTACCATCAACAGTTACGATATCCTTTGTATACTGATACTGATCCTTAAGATCATCCTGTGTCAGACCGACGTCTCCTACGACATCCAGTGCGTAATCTGACTTGGTATACTTGCTGGCATAGTCAGCTTCGATCAGGAACATATCCACCTTATCGTCTGTTGCTGCCGCATCCTGTCCCTGCAGTGCTGCATCCAGGTTGTTCTGATATGCATTGTTATCATTTGCTACAATCACAAAATTCACTTTGACGCCATGCTTGTCTGCAAGATCCTTTGCATATGCTTCATAACGGCTCTTGAATTCGTCATTCCAGCAGTAAATATTAACTACCTTTCCTTCTTCTACTGAAGCGCTGCTATCTGCCGCTGCTGTCTCTGTGCTGCTTCCTGAAACACTGCTGTCTGCTGCCGATGATGTTCCTGCTGCACTGCTGTCTGCCGTGCTGCTTCCTGCAGTACCTGCTCCGTTTCCGCAGCCCGCAAGCATGGTCACACCCATTGCTGCGATCAGAAACAAACTTACCATTTTCTTCTTCATTTGAATCCTCCCATTTTTTACAGATCCGAGACCTTTGTCTGTCTTTGACAAAGTCTCTGTTTCTCTTGCTTACAACCGATATACTACTCTCTGATCCTGTTTGAAATATATTAGATCAATTGCAAAAATATCAGATTCATGTCATATTAGTAGCAAAGAAATGATACATCAATGCACTCACGGACACAGGAGGCAGCGCATGGAACTGAATCACGAATGGAACCGCAGAGAACTCGACCAGCATGAACTGAATGAGGCACACCGTCCCATGGAGGATGAGTATGCCTTCTACAATGCCGTCAAGGACGGCGATATGGAATATGTCAGGGAAAACTGTGCAAAAGGCGCCTTTACGAACCCTGAAGGAATGGGGACTCTTTCCAGAAACAGCCTGATGAACATCCGGTACCACTATGTCATTACCGTGGCACTGATCACGAGGCACTGTGTGGAAGGCGGAATGGAGCTTGAGCAGGCATACCGTCTCAGCGACTTCTACATTCTGAAAATGGATTCCTGCAGTTCGGTATCCGAAATTGCCAGTCTTCATAATGATATGGTTCTCGATTTTACCGGCAAAATGAGCCTGTTGAAAAAAAAATCCATCATTTCCAGATCCATCATACAATGCACGGATTACATCTATACACACCTGCATGAGCGGATTACCGTTGACGTTCTCGCTGAATATACCGGTCTGTCCGCCAGCTACCTCTCCCGTCTGTTTAAAAAAAATCTTGGTCTGTCCATCAGCGATTATGTCCGTGAAAAAAAGATTGAAAAAGCTGAAAATCTTCTGAAATACTCTGATTACAGCTATATCGAAATTGCCAACTATCTCTCCTTTTCTTCTCAGAGCCACTTTATACAGACTTTCGAAAAGCTGACCGGCATGACACCGAAAAAATACAGGGACAAGCAGTACCACACAACATGGTAAATCAATCGAGGTGCAAAGGCGCCTCGATTGATGGAAGTCGTAAAAAAGTCCAGGTGCAGCAGCACCTGGACTTTTTTTATTTCTTTATTACGCTGACATCACTAAGTTCAATCTGTGATGCCGGACTGTTATCTATCTTTCCCATCGACAGTACAAAAGTCATGTCCGGATCACTTTCCTTATCCTGCCCTACAGTAATCGTATCCGATACTTCCTTTTCCTGTCCTGCTTCCAGTGCAATATCCGATCCGCCATACCAGTCGTATTTCGAATTCAGAAATGCATATCTGACCGTTCTGCTCTCTGAAGATTTTATTTTGAAACTGACCTGATAGGATGCTCCCTTTTCCAGATGCAGACCGCCCTGTTTCAGCTGCACATGCCAGTCCGCATCGCCCACAGCAGTGATATCGCAGTTCATTCTGCCATCCTCAAACGTCATATCTGCTGCTGCCGGATTCTGTACATACTGTGTCCAGTTGTCGCTTCCCTGTGCGAAATCTCCGTTCTGAATCAGCTGTGTACCGGCTGCAATTTCTTCCGGATCTGCAGGCTGCTCCGGTTTTTCGGGATCTGCAGGTGTCTCCGGATCTACAGGTACTTCCTGATCTGATACTTCCTTTACTTCAATATTACGAATATGCACCACATGTGAATCTGTAATCCGTTTGCCGCCGACTGCGCCCATCGATATGCTCAGAATCGTCTCCGGATCAGTATCCCTCTCCATGCGGAAGGCATGCGAGAAATGCTGACTTTCATCTGTCAGAGAAATGACATTGCTTCCGGAATATGGTGTCCAGTCATTATCCTGTGAACCGTCTCTCTGAAGCGCATACATGATATCACGGTCTGTTGTCGCATCCGCATCAAAGGACACTCTGTAGCATTTGCCTTTTTCCAGTCTGATATGGCTCTGCTTCAGCTGAATCTTCCAGTCCGCATCACCGGTATCTTCTATTTCCGCTGCAAATTCCTTTTTCCCGTCACTTTCTTCAATGCTGTGGCTGACGCTTCCGGAAATACCGCTGTCTGTAAAGAATTCATAATGCTTCATTCCGTTTGTAAAATCACCGTTGTAAATGCATTCTCCATCCTGAAGTACATCAGGCTGATCTGTGTGCTCTGTCTTTTTCACTTTCTCCAGACGTACACCGGTAATATGTACTGTCGCCGTGGATTTCTGATTGCCGAGATTGAACTCGATTCTGCCGTTCGGATCGGAATCCTGTGTCATATCAAAATCATAGGAATAGGACTGACGCTCTGTTCCCAGCTTCACTCTGGTATCGTCCATGTAACGGATATAGCCGTTATCCGGTGCAGAGACATCTGTAATCATCGTACGTACATCATCTGCCCATGCATCAAAACTCAGCCTGTAGGTATAGCCTTTCTGCATTGGCTGATCTGCCTGTACGAGCTGCACACTGTAATCAAGATTTCCCGCATCCTGTGTCTGAATATGCATACACTGATCGTGAATGGATGCATCTGCCTTACCGGTTTCCGCCAGCAGGAATTTCCAGTTCAGATCATCATCAAGGCCTTCCTCTTCACTGAAATTTCCGTTTCTGCAATAATTTCCGGTAGAATCCGGATCGCGGAAGTTCGATGCTGCTTCCGGTTTTTTCACGTTCTCATCATAGGAACTTTTCTGATATACCCTGACATAGTCTACGCAAAGCTGCGCATTGTCATCAAACTTTGCATCCTCGTCCGGATATCCCGGCCAGCTGCCGCCGACGGCAAGATTCAGGATCATGTAAAAAGGCTGATTGAACGGTGCCGGATAAGGTTCCTCTTCCCCGCCGCTCTTTTTGGTAAACCAGTTATCCGTACTGTAATATTTCTGCCCGTCCATGTACCAGGTAATGCTGCCCGGTTCCCAGTCGCAGGTAAAGGTATGATAGCCTGAAGCATAATCTGTGTCCTTCGCCTGAACGGATCCCTGGCGCTGCATATGCGGCTCTCCGAAATGAAGCGTACCATATGCGGTATCTGTTTTATCACCAAGAACTTCCATGATATCGACTTCTCCGCACTTGGGCCACTGTCCGTAGAGATTTTCATCTGTAGGCATCATCCAGAATGCGGGTAAAAAGCCTTTGCCGGATGGAACCTTGATTCTTGCTTCAAATCTTCCATACTTGAAATCATGCTTGTTCTGAGTATTGATACGGCCTGAGGTATAGCTCACCTTTCCGTCCTGATCTACAGTTTTCACTGCTCTGATAATCAGTTTGCCGTCCTTTACACATATATTCTGCGAATCATCCACATATTTCTGCAGTTCCTGATTTACCCAGCCCGGTTCATGATATTCATAATTCCAGTCTGCTGTATTTAAGGAATTTCCGTTAAACTCATCCTCCCATACAAGATGATAGCCGTCCTGTTCTGCTTTTCCGGCCATTCCTGCATTCTGTGAAGGTGTCTGTGCGGCGTTTCCCGGCGTCTGACTGCCGCTGCCTGTGCTGCTTTCATTCTGGCTCTGAGTCTGCGGGGTATCAGACTGCGTATTCTGCAATGTCTGTGCCTTTTTTCTTGTGGCACCGGCTACCTTTGCATCCTTTGGCACTGCTGCCTGCACTGAGCTGCCTGTGCCTGCTTTTTTTGCTGTTTTTTCTGCCACAGCCTCTTTCTTCTTTTTCTGAACTGCTGTCTTTGCCACCTTCTGATTCTCTTTCTGTTGTTTCTGACCGTTTCCGGCATCCGCCTTTGCAGAAACGAATGTCGCAGCATCTGCCGCGCTGCTTTCTGAATCTGCAGCCGGCGCCTGTGTCACATCCGCAGACTCTCCCTGCGTGCTCTGTGAATCTGCCGCAGGCGCTTCCACCATATCCGTTCCCGATACGGTTGCAGCACTGTCTGCAGTACCTCTCTCTGGTCCGCACGCCGTCATTGTCAATGCCGCAGACAGCAATGCCGATAGCATGATTGCTGCCAGCTTTACTGATTTTCTGCCACCCATAAATTTCATACCTTTTCCTCCCGTAGTATCTCTTTTGTTACCTCTTTCTCTGGCCGTAGATACAGAGCCTGCTGACTGCAACATCTTTTTCCCTGTGCGCCAGCCGGACATAATGATTGCCCTCTGACAGCATCAGCAGAAATTCTCTGATCTGTACCTGCCTGCCGTTTGTTCCCCGCAGACTGATCATCTTACGGTAAATATTATCTATATAAACAGATACAGCGATCTGTGCCTGCTCTACGGATTCCGTGCGATACACAAGTTCCAGATTGTAATCGCCTTCTTTGTTCACCTGAATTCCCCAGTTTTCATCCGTTTCCCAGAGGTCTCTTGCTGCTTCCCCGTTAAAAATGATTTCCGGTTGTTCCTTTGGAATAACATGGAAAACATTCACCTGTCCGGCTGCTGCAACATTCCCCGTCATTTCCTGCCGTGCAGCTTTTTTCTCCGGATGCAGCAGTGTTTCCATTGCCGGCGTCTTTAAGATAAACTGCAGAATATCCGCAGCATTGCGCTGCAGCTCCCATCTCTTTACAACACCCTGCTGCAACATTTTCAGTACATCGTCCTTCTGCAGTTCTTTCTCTGCATCCGCACAACACATATAAAGATCGTTCTGCGCAATTACCATGGGTGCCCTGACTGTCTTGTCATCCTCCTGATCAATCCAGTTGGCCGTTCCCCACCAGTCTGTCATGACGATTCCTTCAAACCCCCAGTCCTTCCTTAAGATCACGCTGTTCAGGTCGCGGTTTCCGGCCGTCCAGTATCCATTTACCGGCCCGTAAGTTGTCATCACAGATTCGGCGCCGCCTTCCTTTACCGCCAGTTCAAAACTTTTGAGGTAAATTTCACGAAGTGCTCTCTGTGATACCACCGCCTCGATCTTTGTCCGGTTCTCCTCCTGATTGTTGGCACAGAAATGCTTGATCGTCCCAAAAACCTTCCCATGTGCAAGTCCCCGGATCTGTGCCGCCGCCATTTTTCCCGTCAGAAGCGGATCCTCGGACATATATTCAAAATTCCGTCCGTTCAGCGGATGCCTGTGAATATTGATTCCCGGCCCCAACAGTACATCAATGTCATTCCCATACAGTTCCTGTCCAAGGCAGGTAAATAGCTGTTCTACAAGCTCCGTATTGAATGAACAGCCAAGTGCCGTTCCGTTCGGCAGCGAAAAAGCCTGTGTCCCGCAGTCCATACGAATTCCGGACGGACCATCCGCGCAGCAGGCAACCGGAATCCCAAGCTCTGAAAGATGCTTTGTGACCCCTCCGAAAGCCCCTGCCGTTCCGGGTGTTACCTTACTGCTGCACATTCCTTCTCCATGAAACAGACCAATCAGATCTTCATCCGAAAGCTGTCCGATAAACTGCTGCAGCGTAATTTTCCGGGTCGCAACATCCTTCAGCTGATAGCCGCAGTCGCCCGTGTATGGGATCTGCTGCCCGTGCCGTTGCTGATCTTCCGCCACTGAACCCGGAATTTCTTCCGGCACAGCTTCATACACCACCTGATATTCTCCGTCCTGCGTGGTAAAAACCTTCAGCCGTGTAAATGCTTCAGGCGGCGCACAGGCAGATGTACACTTCTCCAGAATCTGCAGATCCTGCCTCCATCCACCGGCATAAACCGCTCTTCTGACATCTGTCCCCGCATATACTTCATATCTTCCTGCTTCGAGCAGCATACAGTCCGGGTGCCCGGTTTCTCCGAGATCATCAAAACTTGCAAAATATATTTTTTTACAGGAGACCATAACGTCTATGCTCTCTCCGGGCTGCAGCTCCGGCGTTTTGTAAAATCCCGCCAGAACCCGCGCAGGCTTCCCGAGTCTGCCCTGTGGCAACCTGATATAAACCTGCGTCACTTCTTTTCCCGGACGCTTTCCGATATTTTTCACACAGACACGGACACGGATCTCATCCTGAAAATCGAACTCAAACATCCCTTCTGTCTGAAATTCGGTATAGGAAAGTCCATAACCAAAGGGATACAGTACCTTGTCTGAAGCCAGTGTTTCAAAATACCGGTAACCCACATAAATATCTTCCCTGTAATAATTTTTCCTTTTATTTCCAAAGTTCTCGTATGCAGGATAATCACTGATATCACGTGCAATGGTATCCGTCAGTTTTCCGCAGGGATTTACGCGTCCTGTAAGGACATCCGCTACCCCGTTTCCTCCCTCCTGGCCTCCCTGCCATACATACATGACCGCTGCCGGATGATATTTCTCCACCCACTTCATATCTATGATGTTCCCGGTATTCAGAAGCACAATAGTTCGTTTAAATGCACTGCTGACTTTCTGAATCATCTGCTCTTCCGTTTCTGTCAGCAGATAGCTTCCGGGTTCTGCGCTGTTATCCTGATCTTCTCCTGCCGTCCGCCCGATGATGACGAGTGCTGCGGTGCAATTACCATCCAGTGCAATATGCACCAGATCATCTGTCACCGGCATTTCCTTCTGCGACCAGGGCACCGTTCCCCAGCCATGACCTTCATCTGCCGGATTGCTGCCAATCCAGGCTTCATATGCTTCCAGAACGCTTTCTTCCAGCGTAATCTCCGGACGCTTAAGCAGTGCATCCAGTATACTGACCACATAAGCCGTATTGACCATTCCGCCAGAACCAAGACCACTTTTGTAGTAATTCCAGGCGGATCTGCCAAACACTGCAATGTGATCCCCCTTCTGAAGCGGCAGGGCACGGCAGTCATTTTTTAAAAGGACGCAGCCTTCTGCCGCTGCCTGTCTTGCAAGTAATGCATAGGTTTTACTGTCTGTCTGCTTCATTTTGTAATTTTCTCCCCTGCATCTGTTTTTTTCAGCATTACGACAATCTGATGCACACTATCCTTTGACAGCATCTGAAGCTGCTCTTTTTTCATCACGATCCGTCCATCTTCCTGCATTCCTGTTTCTTCATAATTCAGCAGACATTGCACCGTCTGATATGTTCCGTATTCAGCCAGCTCGGGATTACAGATCGTAATTCTGAATTTTCTGTCTGCAAAGGAAAGTGTGATTTCCGCCTTCTGCTGTCTGTCAAACTCTTCTGCCATCAGCTTTGGCGAAATCACCATATTTCCATATTCTCCATGGATGCCAAACACCTGTGTTACCATGGTGAGCATATACCAACTGGCAGCCCCGGTCAGATAATGGTACATTCCACGTCCCCTGCCATCAAAGTACTCTGGAATTCCCGGATAAATCCGGCTTTTTTCAAAATTCATCGCTGCATTCATCAGCGTCTGCAACGCAAGATGTCCCTCTCTGACAAATCCTCTCTGATATAAAGCATTTGCATACATCACCGTCATATGGGAAAAAACTGCACCGTTTTCTTTTGTCCCATAGGCAAATCCGAACATTCTTCCCAGATCCATCTTTACTTCGTCAAAATCCGTATTCAGGCGATATCCACCGATTTCCGGTGTAAACAGGAAACGGTCTGCACTTCTGCAGATCTCCCTCACCTGCTGATCATCTGCAATACCGCTCATAATGGAAAATACCTGACTGGTCAGCATCATACGTACTTTTCCGTCTGCGGATCCCTCTACCTGCCTGCCGTGATTATCATAATATCCGTTATACCAATGTGCATTTTCTGTCCCGACCCACTCTGTCTTTCTGATATGTGCAGTCATCCAGTCTGCTCTGCGGCGAAGACCGTCAATCAGATCTGCAACAGCCGTTTTCCTCTGTATCCCGCTGATCTGGCACATACAGGAGATTCCGTATTTTTTCAGAAACATGTTTTTTTCGGCAACATCTTCATAGTCAACTGCTCCATCCATCAGCAGCTTCTGTACCTCTTCCAGAAGCAGCACGCCGGTCTTCTGTGTTCTCTTGCCATACGCCTGCAGACATTCTGTCATCATCTGAAAATTCCATACATATGCACAGGTAAAGGCAACACTTTCCCCTCGCTCCGGCGCCAGATCGAGTGCATCATTCCAGTCCGCGCCCCGGAGCCTCATATGATTGTGTTCTCCGACTTCATAAAATGCGCAGAGATTCTGAATCAGCAGATGTTCCAGAACAGATCCCTCATATACCCTTCCGTTTCTGTCCATCTGCTGCGTTCCATGATGATCATTCCATTCTTCATCTTTCTCCTGTCCGCGCATGATCTGCTGATCCTTGAAATATGGAACTTTTTCATCAAGAATTGAAAAATCTCCCGTCTGATCAAGATACAGTCTGACCGTCAGGAACGGCCAGAACGCATGATCCATCCAAACTCTCGCAATATGGTTCCTGTCCGCGATAAACTCTCCCGGTTGTTCTCCGATGATTGTTGCATTTGTTCCATCCATCCGGACACCTGCAAAATGATTGAGAATCATTTTCCTGACACTCCCGGGATCCATCATCAGAAGCGCCAGACAGTCCTGCCATAGATCACGCCATCCTCTTCCGCCCTTTCCATAATCATGATGCGGAAGAAAAGAGCAGCCATAGATTCGGCGCAATACCGGCTGAAAATTCACCCAACGCATATAATGATCAAACTCCGGGTTTCCTGTATGATAGCTGATATTGACGCTTTCTTCCCAGTAACTGCGCGTACGCGCAAAATATTCCAGTAACTTTTTTTCAGAACCGTAATTCCGTACCGCCTCTGCACAATCCACGGCCTGCTTTGAAAGTCCGCTGATCAGCACATATCCTCTTTCCTCTCCCGGTGCAAGTGTCACCCTGGAAAATTCAATCCCGCCGACTGCTTCTCTCCCGGCTTCCCTGTATCCGGATTTCACAGCGCCGCTGCCATTATATACCGCTCCTGGATGTGCAAAGCTTCCTCCTTCTCCAAGAAACATTTCCGTATCCGGATAAAAGGCTTCCGGTTTTTCTCCGCCGGTGGTTACACCACAGACATAATAGGTCCAGTCATTCTTCTGATGTCCTCTTTCATCAAAAGACATGGTCGGCTTTACTTTTACGCCATATTCATCTGTGCAGATCCTGTGCAGGAGGGACGTCACATGTCTGTGATCTCTGATATTTTCAGCACTTCTTCCATAGATCGGTACCACACCGATTGGCGTAATTTCCTGATCCGTTCCCGACATATTCCGGATTCTGATATATAGAACTTCCTCATTTCTTCCAAGCGGAACAAATGCCGTTATTTCAGCCCGAAGCTGATATTCTGCCGACTCTCTGACCACCTTCTGCCACATATACCCTGCCGAAAGTTTGGAATAATCCTGTCCGGATGTCCATTTATCATTCTCTGCTTCTGCAGATGCTCCCATTGCTGACCAGGCACCTCTTCCTTCAACCCTGCACCAGAAATTTCTCCCTGACTTGTTGTCATGCAGATTTTCTGCACTTACCGGTTCCATCAGGAACGTATTCTGGTCAATTTTACTGTCTCCTTTAAAATCCGGCGTAAAAGAACTTTTTATTCCCTCTGTCCCTGCAATCGGGAAATACAGACCACTGTTATTTTCCGCATATTCCATCCAAAAAATCTCGCTCTGATCCTGAAATTTCAATTTCTGATGTCCTCCTGTTAAAATGATTCACCCGGTATCCGGTTCCATTTTCACAAGAATACTGCATCATATTTCAATAAAGAAATCAGATTCAAATCAAAAATATCAGATTCATGTCACTGCTTACCAATTCCATAAAAAAACAGGCGTGATCCGGTGCTTTTTCCAAGCACCGCTCCACTCCTGTCTGATTATTAAAATCATGATATTACAAATTACCCGTCAAATGAATAAATTCACATTGGATTCTTCCGCATCTCCAAGATAGGATGCAACACCTGCAAATTCAACACCATCGATCAGTTCCTCCTTTTTGATGCCCATGATATCCATTGACATCGTGCAGGCAATCAGACGGATTCCGCTGTCCATTGCATGCTTCATCAGTGTTTCAAGAGAATCCACATTTTTATCATTCATGACCTTTTTCATCATGGCCGTTCCCATACCGCCCATGTTCATTTTAGAAAGCTTCAGTTTCCCTGTGCCACGCGGCATCATGGCTCCGAACATCTTCTCAATAAAGGATTTCGGCACCTTCTGCGCCTGTGACTTTCTGAGCACATTCAGTCCCCAGAAGGTGAAGAACATGGTCACGGGTCTGCCCATTGCTGCCGCACCGTTTGCGATGATAAAAGAAGCAAGTACCTTATCAAGATCTCCGGAAAATACGATCAGTGTCTTACCCTGCGGAAGTTCTGAAATTTCGGCCTTTGCCGCCGCACAGCTTCCTTCGCCCTTCCGGATATAGACGATGTTTTCTTTTCCTTCGCGCTCCGTTTTTACCAGTGTATTACCGGTTCTCCTGCACCAGGAATCAATATCTGCAGCAAATCCCATGTCCGTTGCGGATACCTTCAGTACCTGTGTCTCCTGCATGCCGCTGATCGCTTCATTCACCTTCATGATCGGCCCCGGACACTGCAGTCCGCAGCAGTCCAGCACTTTCAGTTCCTGATCTGCCGGAAGTTCCTGCGTATGCTGTTCCTCTGCCTTCCTGTGATCCAGGTTCACCCTGACTTCCGGTGTGCCTCCTCCTGCACCGCAGCTGCAGCCGGATGCATAATGCTGCGACTTATAGAAAGAGGTTCCGCCCTCCAGTACCTTCACTCTCGTAAAGCCGTTCTGCAGAAGTATTCTGGCTGCATTATAGGAGCGGACTCCGATGGCACAGTACGGAATAATAAGCTTCTCCGGATTCAGTTCCTTAAGTCTGCCGCGAAGCTGCCCCAGCGGAATATGATAAGAGCCAGGAATGGAGAATACCATACGCTCAATCTCCTCCGTCACATCCAGAACCACTGCATCCTCTTTCTGCGCCGGATCCGTCATCATGGCATCCAGTTCGTCGCAGCTGATAAATCCGGTCATCTCCCGGATCACATTCTCAGCAACAAATCCCAGCATGTTTACCGGATCCTTGGCAGAGGAAAACGGCGGCGCATAAGAAAGCTCAAGTTCCGCAAGATCTGCCGTCTTTCCATGCAGATGCATCGTAGTCGCAATGGTATCAATCCGTTTGTCCACACCGTCCTGTCCGACGATCTGCGCACCGAAAATTTCTCCGTCTCTCCTGAAAATAAGCTTTAAGGTAATCGGTGTTGCATCCGGATAGTAGCCGGCATGCGACTTCTGATTGATTACAACAGATTCATAATCTGTACCCTTTTCCTTGCCTGCGGCCTTCAGCTGCTTCTCGTTCAGGCCGACGGATGCTGCACATAAGTCAAAGACCTTTGCAATTGCCGTTCCCAGACTTCCGGTATATTTCTTATGATCTCCGCTGAGATTGTCTGCCAGAATACGTGCCTGCTTGTTGGCAGGACCTGCCAGTGGAATCATTGTCCGCTCTCCGGTCACATAATGATTCACTTCAATGACATCGCCGACTGCATAAATGTCCGGAATGGAAGTCTGCAGTTCATCATTTACCACGATGCCGCCTCTTTTGTTCAGTTCGATTCCGCAATCTGCGGCCAGATCGCTGTTCGGCTTTACCCCGATGGACAGCACCACCAGTTCCGCGTCCACATGACGTCCGCTGGTCAGCTCGATTGCAGTGATTCCCTGTCCGTTATGGAATTCCTTTACCCCGTCTCCGAGGATCAGATTCACATTGTTCCTGGTCAGATTTTCATGCAACAGATTTGCCATTTCAGGATCAAGCGGTGCCATGACCTGCGTCTGCATCTCGATAATCGAAACTTCAAGCCCTGCGGCATGAAGATTTTCCGCCATCTCAAGGCCAATAAATCCGCCGCCGATCACTGCCGCGCGTTTCGGATGCTTTTCTGCAATATACGCTTTGATCCGGTCTGTATCCGGAACGGTCCATACGGTAAAAATATTTTCTGCATCAATTCCGGGAATCCGCGGACGAATCGGTGAAGAGCCGGTCGCAATCACCAGATGATCATAGCTTTCTTCATAGGTTTCTCCGGTGGCAAGATTTTTCACCTCGACCTTTTTACTCTCCGGCAGAATCTTCGTTACTTCGCTCGATACCCGCACATCCACATCGAATTTGTTCTTCATGGCCTGCGGTGTCTGCAGAAGAAGCGCTTCCCTGCTTTTGATCGTATCCCCGACATAATAAGGCAGACCGCAGTTTGCGTAAGAAATATACTCTCCCCGTTCAAACATGACGATCTGCATCTCTTCATTTCTTCTGCGCAGTCTGGCCGCAGTTGTCGCACCGCCTGCCACACCACCTATAATCAACGTTTTTTCAGACATGATATCCTCCTTCTACGTGCTCTGCTGCCGCACATTTTCAGCTATATCAAAGGTATCATGCCCGGAAAAAAAGTTCTGTGACTGCGTCACAGAACCTTCTGTATTACATACTCACCTGCCATACCATCAGGAATTGCTCTTCACCCACGCGACCTGTTCTCTGACCCTTGGATCATCCGGCGCATAAATGCTGAGTTTGTCCAGAATATTCAGCCATAAGATATCATCCTGCTCAATCAGGTACTGCATCACCTGATAATTAAACTCCACATCAAACTTTCTATCTCTGTCTTCTGTAAATCCGCGTCTTAATGGATTAAAAAAATCCGGCTCTGAATAATATTTCTGCTGTGTCTGTCCCTTTACGATTCTCCGAATCTGATCAAACGTCTCGCGATAAAACTCCCTTTCAAAATGAGCCCCGTTAAGATTATCCCATTCATTCTGATCCCCCATAAAATACTGTGAAAGGTCAATCACCCACGGATGATACTTTTCAATAATATAATTCTCAAGCTCATGAAGCGGCATATTATACTTATCATTCGGCTGACAAACATTTTTGTACGTTTCAGGAATCGTACAGATCTGCCCATCCTTATTCAGAAAATATGTATTTGCGCGAAATCTGTTCAATATCATATGATCCGCATCAAATCTCTTTAATATTTTTTCAAAAAACAAATCTACATACCCATACCAGATTGCCCTGTCAATTTCCATAAAACAGGCTGAGCCAAAATCATTCCTGTATTTCTCAAATAATGGCGTTCTGCAGAATTCATCTGCCTGAGTTGCAAAGCATGTAGCTTCATAAGTCAGAAAACGGATTTGCATATCATACAGATCTATTACCAGATAATCCGCTCCGGGTTCCATCAGCATCCGGACTGTATCCTTATTCAGACATTGTTTTAATGATCTGAGTGTTCTCTTATCCCAAAGAGTGTCTTCTGTAATCTGCTCCACTTCTTCTCTCTGAAATGGCGCAGACATCATTGCACATACAAGATTCTGCTTATCAAGGAAGTACTGAATATCCATTTCCTCATCTGCAATTCCCGTTGCGGTCTGTTCCCCATCCAATAAGGAAACCCTTGATATACAACTTCCCAGAACATTCAATTTATACTTCACATTTTCTTTTTTCATTTTTCTCCATGACCAGTTCATCCAGAAGCTCATAGATCCAGTCCTTCAGGCTACTGAAGTGATAGCCTGCTTCCTGGGCCTTCTGTGTATTAATGCTGTAATCCTCCTCAAGACCATTATAAGGTGCTTCATCCCCTGCTTCAGACAGCACCGGCTTTTTTCCTGTCTTCCTTGAAATATAATCCAGAATCTCACGAATGGAAATTGTTCCTGTTGCGCATCCGTTCACCGGTCCCTGCAGATCGCTTTCTGCCAGAAAAGCCATGAACTTTCCTGCTTCATCCGAACGGATCAGTCCCATCTGCATATCGATATCATCAATATGCATCGGAATCTTCCGCCTGACATGGTCCGCATAGAATTTCAGTCTCCCGGTATAATCATCTGTACCAACCACAAACGGATAGCGGACTGCCGTCCAGTTCAGTACGTCATACTGCTGCGCCAGCGCTGCTTCCGCCTGGCGTTTACCCTCGTCATAATCCGCATCTGCCCGTTCCAGCCACACGAGTTCATGTTTAAAAGGATCATAATCCGTTTCACATGTATCCATATGGAGCGGGTCGTAAACTGCAGTACTGGACATATGAATGAATTTTCTGCATCTGATGACGTCACAGATCCTGCGGATATCCGCAGACGAATATGCCACCTTATCAATCACAACATCATAAAAAGTTCCTTCAAGTGCCGCCTTCACACTCCCCGCATCTGCTGCGTCCATCATCAGCCGGTTCACACGATCGCCGAACTCATCCTCCGCATGGCCTCTCGTTGCAATTGTCACTTCATGGCCATGGCGCAGAAGTTCCCTGATCATATGAATGCCAAAAAACCTCGTTCCGCCAATTACCAGTATTTTCATGCAGTTCCTCCAACTAATGCATCAAAAGCTTCCTGCCGGTCAGATCTTCTCATATCGATCAAATATTTTTTCCCTGCCGCATGCATGCTTGGTCATATCATCATCGACAATAATATAGTCTCCCTTGCAGATAAATGTGCGTCCCCTCCGGTTGCGGATATACGGACATACCACCAGTCCGTTCTCACGCGTGACCTGTACCAGATTATCCGTGACAAACCAGCCTTTTGTAACCACATCTGCATAGGGTTCAAAACCATCTTCCAGTCCTTTATTAAGTTCATACGGTACGATTGTCGCCTCAATCGGGGTTCTCCTTGCTCTCATGATCCGCCTCCTGTCAAAAGAATTCACATCACTGCTTCATGTTCATAATAAAAGTATAGCATATTATGGCTCTGAAAATCGCCTTTTATCAGCATATTTCCCCGCCCTGCCACTTCAATTCAACGCTATGGCGTTTTAAAGCGTGTGTTTGACAGCATTTTTCACATTATCTATGATGAGATACATCTTATACAAAAAAGAAGGCAACTATGAAAATCTGTGTTTATAACCTCCGTAGTGACGAAAAGAAATATTTCAGAATATGGAAAAAGAAGTTAACCCTTGAACTGATCTCTTCTGCAGAAGATCCTTCCGTCAATGACGCCGAGCTCCTTAAAGTCTGCGAAGGCGTTTCCATCCTGGGTCAGATCTATATCGGCAAAGAGCTGCTGGATTTCTGGAAAGCAAACGGCATCCGCTATGTATCCACCCGCACAATCGGTTATGACCATATCGATCTTGCCTACGCAAAACAGATCGGCCTCCGTGTCTGCAATGTTCACTATTCGCCAAACGGTGTTGCCGACTTCACCATCATGCTGATGCTGATGTGTCTTCGCAATTATAAACAGGCGCTGTGGCGCGGCCAGGTCAACGATTTCTCCCTGTTCGGTCTGCAGGGCCGTGAAATGAAGAGTATGACAGTCGGTGTTCTCGGCACCGGCAATATCGGACGCGCCGTGATTCAGAACCTGCAGGGCTTTGGCTGTAAAATTCTCGCCTATGACGTATATGAAAATGACTGGGTAAAAGAGCATGCGACATATGTATCTCTTGATGAAATCCTTGCACAATCTGATATTCTCACCCTGCATCTGCCGCTTCTGGATTCTACGAAACACATTATCAATGACGAGAGCCTTAAGAAGATGAAAGACGGCGTTGTCCTGATCAACTGCGCACGCGGCGAGCTGGCCGATGTCAGAGCACTGGTACACGGCATCGAATCGACGAAAATCGGCGCGCTCGGACTGGACGTGGTCGAAGGTGAAGAGGGCATCGCACATGTCGATCACCGGATTGATATTATTTCCAATGAAAAAATGGCATATCTTCGCCAGTTCAGAAACGTTGTCATGACACAGCACATGGCATTCTATACGGAAGAAGCCGTCGAAGACATGGTACACCTTGGTCTGTCCGGAATCCTGGATATGGCAGCGCATGAAAAAGGTGCTTCAGAATTATAATCTGCCCGCTTTATCCTTCAGCTGCTGACGCATCTTACGATATTCCATAATCGGCAGATCCCCCTGGATCAGAATATCTCCGCAGTTAAGCTCACTCTTTTTCGGAAGCTGTGTCAGGACAACTCTTCTGTCCTGATGCAGAATGATGCGGTCTGCAATATTTCCGAGTCCGTTCATCAGCTGCGTTGCAACGGGCGCGGTCATGAATCCGTGGTAAAAGCGCATATAGATCATGGTGTTTTCTTCATCCACCGGTGCAAAAACCGCCATGATTCTGACCTTCGGCGCAACCACGTTCTGCCAGATGTTCGGCATCTGCAGCTGCAGATGGAACAGTTTCTCATAATCCTTTATTTCTGCCGGTTTCTCCGGTGTCTGGCCTTCATCTGATACATTCTTTACATAAAACGTCATCCGCGTATCATCCCACTTTACAACAGGCCCATTGACCAACGTCTTGTTGCCACGCCCGATCGTCGTCCCGTGTACAAACGGCAGATGCACGACATCAAGCTGATTCTCAATTGCACGGCTGTAATGTACATTCCAGTTCTCATGAAATTCGCCATAAGCAAATCCGTCCTTCAGATCATCGAAGAAAGGAATCTCCGGAAGCTCCGTCCGCGCATCCCCGTACCAGAGCCAGATCAGCCCGTATTGTTCACGCACTTCATAACCGGTCACCTGATAACGATCCGGAACCACAGCTTTTCTGCCATTGGCCGGAATGTACATGACCTTCCCGTCAGCGCGGTACTCAAAGCCATGGAACGGACACATGACATGATCATAGATTATTTTTCCCGCTGCAAGCGACGCACCTCTGTGACAGCATCTGTCTGCAATGCAGGCAACGCTCCCATCCTCTTTTCTCCACAGCACCAGTTTCTGTGACATTCTGGTTACGCCGACCGGTTTTCCCGGTCTTACCTCTTTGGCTGAAAGAATTGCATACCACTGCTCTCTGATCATCCGCAAACCTCCTGTCAGGGGTTCTTTCTGCTCCTCATTTCTTCAAACTGTCTCTTTTCCATTTCCATATTCACGTAGAGCTTCTGCAGATTCCACGTGCGGTTCGTCGGTGTCACGACTGCCTTGTAGGTAATTCCCGCTTTCACTTCCCTCAGTTTTGCAAGGAAACGGTCGAAATGTTTTTCTGTCAGCTCACTGAAGATCAGAAGGCTGTCCGTACCGTCTGCCGATGCCCCTTCCAGCGCGTCAGTCTCTTCCTGTGCTGTTTTTCCTTCACCGGAAGTTCCTTTCAGAATCTCTTCCAGCGTCTGATTCATCTGTCGCTGCGAAACCTCCTGCACGCGGATCTTCATTTCTGCTGCAGTTTTTCTGATCACATCCATCTGTGCCTGTGAACAGGCAATTGTCAGTACTTTTTCCATCGGTATCCTCTTATTGTTCCTATTGCGAGTCTTTATTATGCGTCTTCATTCTGCATCATGCGCCTGTCCCGATCTGAGCCAGCAGATACAGGCCAGAAGAGCAGCCGGAATAATCGCAATCACACCGGCAATCGTCGGTCCGAGAAGATAGCCTGTCGTCCCTGCCTGCATGAAATACAGTCCTGCCCCTGCAAGCGCATTCAATGTGCCATGCCCCAATGCCGGCACCCATATACACCTGCTCTTATCATACAGAAAAGACAGCAGAATGCCAATCACCGTTGTAAACAAAATCATTCCGAATGCCCCTGTAAAAGGAGCTCCCGGATACCCTGTTCCATATTCGTATCCCTTTAAAAAGATCAGCGGCCAGTGCCATACACCCCAGATCACGCCGCATAGGATCAGCGCCTTCCGCCTGCCGACATGTACTTTCAACGCCGGAACCAGATACCCCCGCCATCCGGTTTCTTCTCCGATTGCAGCAAAGGTATTGATCATCGGACCATAAATGCTCCCGGTCAGGATCTGCAGAAGCACGATCTGCGTTACCGATATTCCCTTCAGATCCGTCCCCTCCGGTATCATCGCTGCAAACCAGGATGCCTCCGGACTGAACTGCTGTGGAAACAACAGAAAATAGAACGCTGTGCAGATAAAAATAAGCGCAGCCATTCCTGGCCATGCAAGCAGAAACCACTTCCAGTTCTTTTTAAAAACAGGCTTCCAGTGCACACCGGTCTTCGCTTCTCGAAGTCCTTTATGAACAATCCATACCGCGATCAGCGGTGCATACATGCAAACCGCCACAAGTGCCGTATACATCACCTGATTTTTTGAAAAAATAGCTGTAAACTGCAACGCCCACGCAATTCCAAACGTAAGTACCAGAAAAAGACAAATCGACTTTTTATCTGTTCTCATCCCCGCCATGACCCCTTTCTCCATACAATATCCAGATTCAGTATATCAAAAAAAGAGGCCATAATAAATGGCCTCTCTGTTCTGTCAGAAACGTACCTGTTCCGCATACTGCATGATCATTTCCGCGCCTGCCATCGTCATGGCAAATATCGTAAGCAGAATCATCATGACTACGGAAGCCGGATCATACGTAAACTGTACCTGTTTATTCATATTCGCAACCAGAATCTCAAGTCCCAGCAGAATGAATATCACGGGCCACCATGAGAAAATCATCAAATAGGTAAAAGAAGGTACGAACAGGTGAACTCCGAACAGTATCCCTGCCAGGATCAGTGCACATCCCAGTGTAACTGTACCGACACGGTGAATTCTGACACTTCCCTTATTATTTTCTGTCTGTTCCATTATCCTCTTCTCCTTCCCCTGTCTCTTCGATCTCTTTCTTTTTCCCTTTGATCATATGAATTCCCAGTACGATAATCGCAATGCTGATGACGAGCTTGGGCAGAATGTCATTAATTCCGTAGATCACTCCGGAGATATATTCCGGCAGCTGCAGATAATTCCTGATAAATCTGAAGATTACACCCTCCCAGAGCAGTACTGCGCCAAGGAAAATCAGTACGCAGGCAATTGCCTTTCTGTAAAATCCCGTAAGTTCCCTGCCTTTTTCGATATCGCTTCTGTGCAGCAGATAATCATCCTGCACCCGGGCAAATTCCTCATCACTAAGGCTCGCGAGATTATGTACATGAAAAAAACTGTAGAACCAGATCACTACAGAAATCAGCACGCCGATACTCAGCTGCAGCATGTCCGCAATCGCCATCATCAGCATGAAAATACTCATCAGGCTGACGCCCATCTTCATGAACCCCATATACATTTCACCTGCACCCGGAAAAAGAGAGCAGCAGAATAATAAAAATCCATTTCTTTTTTTCGTCATCTGTTTATATCCTCCTTCGAAAAACGTATTTCGTTTCCACTTTGCATCATCTGATCTGTTACACTGTCCAGATGCTCATATAAAGACCCTGACAGGCGTTTTAATATTCCATCGCCATCCCTGTGATCCTGCTGTTCCTGCCGCGGCACACTGTCCTTCATCTGATGAAGGCGCTCTGCAGAGGGCGTGGTAAAGATAACCAGAATCGCTGCCGCAGCTGCGGCCGAAATTTTCAGCGCATACAGTGAAAATTCTCTGCGGCTGCGCTTTATGCGCCGTTCCATACGATACGTACCAATCTTCTGAAGTGTTTCCGCTTCCAGATATTCCGGCGGGTTAAAAACCTTATCCGTTTCTGTCTCTGCAATCAGCTTCTCCAGTTCTTCATCCGATAAATACTCTTCTCTCTTCATCCTGTGCCCTCCTTTCTGTATATCTCACGCAGCATGTCCCGTGCCCGGTAAATCTGTGTCTGTACTGTCTTTACACTGATCTTTTTCACCAGGGCAATTTCTTCCGCTTTCTTCTCTTCGCAGAAATACATCCGTGCAACTTCACTGTATGGTTCTTTCAGACTTCTGCACCGCGCGTCCAGCTTCTGTCTGACTTCCCGCTCCATGTAAATCTGCTCCGGAGAATGATCCGGTGCCTCACTGGATTCGAGCAGTTCATCCTCTGTCGGAACCATTCTTCTTGCCGCCTCCCTGTTATAATCGATACATTTGTTGGCTGCAATCCGGCAGATCCACGCTTTCGCATTTTCGCCATCGAACTGATTTCTGCTCCGATACCCTGCAAGAAATGTTTCCTGGGCGAGGTCCTGCGCAGCAAAATAATCGCCTGTGAGTTTCACACAGATTCCGAATACCAGTTTCTGATATTCATGAACGATCTGCGTAAAATTTTCGTCATTCACTTTTGCTGCTCACCTCCTGTCTTACTGTCTTCATCATATAAAACGAAACAGGAATCCTTTTTTCTTCAGATTTCGAAAAATTTTTTCAAAAAAGTTCAGAACAGCCAGTATATGCTTTCTTCTGTAATTGTCATGCCGATTTTTCTCTGCAGATTCATGGATTTTTCATTCCATACCTCAATCTGCCCGTAGGGAATCAGTTTCTGTGAACGTACTTTACGAATCATGAACCGTTCCAGGTCAAGTCCATAGCCATGCCTGCGCTGTTCCGGAAAAACTTCCAGCAGACCGATACTTCCTTCTGTGTGCATGCCGATAAATCCGGCCATCTTCTGATCCTGTGTCCGTCCAATGTACAGATTATGCAGTGCATGAATCTGCATAATTTCTTCCTTCTCCAGCCTTTTATAGGTATCTGCGATAATATCCAGCTCTTCCGCTGAAGGTTCGATAATGATGAGATCTCCCTGTGCTTTATCCGGTTCCTCCTGTTGCAGCCAGACCGCCTGTCTGCATTCCATAACCGTTTCGAACCCGTACCTGCTCCTGCAGTATTCTGCCAGTTCCTTCTGCCACAGTTCCATCAGTTCATAATGTGCCGTTTCGTGCTGCCGGAGCCAGAATTTTCCCTTTTCAATGTCTTCCGTGCACAGCATATATGCACCGCTTTGCGTATCTCTCAGAAATATTCCGTCTTCCTCTTTATTATAAATCTGCGCTGTCCCGCGTCTTAATACCTGCATAATCCCGGCCAATGCCGCATTTTCCTCATTTAACGGTGTTTCTTTTCTCCAGTTCATTTTGTGTTTCCTTTCGTTTACATATACCGGCTTCTTATCCGCGTTTCAATCATTATACGTCCCCGTATCACAATTTCGAACATATATTTTTCAAAGCGTATAAAATGATATTGACTCTGACGCAGCGTCATGGTTTATGGTGTAATTACCAAAGGCGACAGGAAAGGAACACATTATGATGAAAACAGTAAATGAAGTCAGCAGACTGACAGGCGTGAGTATACGCACGCTCCACTACTATCACACCATCGGATTACTTCATCCGTCCAGTATTACAGATGCAGGCTACCGGCTGTATGACGATACGGCCCTTGAACGGCTGCAGCAGATCCTGTTGTTTCGCGAGCTTGAGTTTCCCCTGCGTGAAATCCGGACCATTCTGGAAAGCAGGGATTTTGACAGAAACAAAGCACTGGAGCAGCAGATTACTCTTCTGACACTGAAAAAAGAGCATCTGGAAAATCTGATCACCTTCGCCCGTGGAATACAGATGACAGGAGTAAAAAATATGAATTTTGATGCATTTGACACAAAAAAGATTGATGAATACACAGAAAGAGCAAAGAAACAGTGGGGAAATACTCCCGCTTACCACGAATTTGAAGAAAAATCCAAAGAAAGGAGCAGGGAAGACACACAGAGGATAAATAAGGGCCTGATGGATCTCTTCCGGAAATTCGGAATGATCAGAGAACAGAGCCCCCTTTCCGATGATGCCGGGGCTCTGGTAAAAGAACTGCAGAATTATATTACGGATAATTTTTACACCTGTACGGATGAAATTCTGTCAGGTCTTGGAAAAATGTATGCTGACGGTGGAGAATTCACCGCGTCCATCGACAGCGCCGGCGGCTCCGGCACTGCCGTCTTTGCTGCTGCAGCAATTGCAGCATACTGCGGGCGTCACTGATCAGCCACGCCTGAACCATTCTTTCATGGTATCCAGAATCTGCACCAGTTCCTGCTCTGTAATGATATAGGGTACCATGGCATACATGTAATTCAGGAACGGCCTTGCAAAAACGCCCCTGCTTCCTGCAAACTCCTTGAATCCGCGCAGTGTCCCGGGATCATATACTTCGATACAGACACAGCCTCCCATCATTCTGACCTCGCGGATCCGGGGATCCGCAAAGTCTTTCATCTCACGTGCTGTAATCTCCGCAATCCGTTGAATCTTATCCATGTAATGTTCTTTTTCAAACAGATCGATTGATGCCAGTGCCACACTGCAGGCCAGCGCATTCCCCATAAAGGTGGGTCCATGCATCAGCGCATGTGTCGGATCGTCACTGTAAAATCCTTCATATACCATTTTATTGGCCACTGTCACGGCATGTCCAAGGTATCCGCCTGTCAGTGCCTTTCCAAGACACAGAATATCAGGCTGCACCAGATCTGCCACAAAACGGTTGCCGGTTCTGCCGAATCCGGTAGCCACCTCATCAAAGATCAGCAGGACATGATGCTGACTGCACAGTTCCCTGGCCCGTTTAAGGAATGAAATGTCATACATTCTCATCCCGCCTGCGCCCTGCAAAAGCGGCTCCACGATAAAACAGTTCAGCCGGTTCCCATGCTCCTCAAAGGCATGTTCAAGAGACTGCAGATCGGTATCAATATGAAAGACATTCCTCTTTTCCCCGAATGCAAAATGATAGTCCTCATCATCGCCGACTTCCATCGCCTTGAAGGTATCTCCATGATAGGCATGCCGCAACGCAAGAATCTGATCACGGTGACTTCCCTGATTGGTACTGTATTGCAGCGCCATTTTCAGTGCGACTTCCACTGCCACGCTGCCGGAATCAGAAAAGAAGCAGTAATCCAGATCTCCGGGAAGCCACTTCTCCAGCTTCTCTGACAGCTTCAGCACCGGTTCATGTGTCAGTCCTCCCAGCATGACATGTGCAAAATGATCAAGCTGCGCACGGATGGCATCATCCAGTACCGGATGATGATAGCCATGAATCACACTCCACCAGGAAGAAACTGAATCAATCATTCTGCCGTTTTCTGTATAAAGGTAAACACCCTTTGCATCCGTAACCTTAATCGGCGGCGCCATTGTTTTCATCTGTTCATATGGATACCAGATCATTCCTCTGCCTCTTTTCTCCTATTCATAAAGTGCTGTCAGTTCAGACAGCTCCATATTCAGCTGCGTATCTCCGTCTGCCACACAGGCAAGAACCTTCAGCCCTGTCATATACTCGCACATTCTGAGGTTATCCTCTTCCATGATGTTGCCTCTGTGAAAATGATTAAAGATGATGCCTTTAACCGGAATATTCCGGGATTTCATATAAAACCAGGTCAACACCACCTGATTAATCGTCCCAAGACCGGCATCTGCAATCAGCAGACAGGAAAGATCCAGCATGGTGATGACATCTTCCAGCATAATCTTCTGCTCATCAAAACAGATCGGACACAGAATCCCCCCGCTGCCTTCCATGGTGACATAGTCATATTCTGCTGCAACCTTCTCAAATCCTGCCTTTACAACCTCCGGCTGTACCGGATTTCCTTCCAGTCTGGATGCCAGATGCGGTGAATAGGCATTCTCATACACATACGGACACATTTCTTCCGGCGGCTGTGAAATCCCGGACATATTCTTTACCCGGACAGCATCCCCGGGAACCAGACTTCCATCTTCTCTGCGGTCGTTTCCGCTCATGGCGGCCTTGTAATATGCTGCCTTTAAGCCGCTTTCCTGCAGTTTTTTAATCATCAGTCCTGTTACATATGTCTTCCCGATATCCGTTCCTGTTCCTGTAATAAAAAGATTCTTACTCATTCCACAGTTCCACCTTATATCCAAGTTTTTGAATCAGTTTTATGTCCGTATCAATCGTAATACCCGCAGTTGTCAGCATATCGCCCGAAATTGCCGCATTGGCGCCGGATTGGAAAATTGCTTCACCCTTGTCCGCGATCAGTCCTCTCCCGCCTGCCAGCCGGATGGATGCATCCGGCAGCAGAAACCTGTAGATTGCAACAATTCTGCGTTTCTCCTCATCCGTCAGAAGCGAATTGTGCGCAAACGGTGTTCCCGGTATCGGATTCAGGAAATTCACCGGTACGGATTTCACCTGCAGTTCCCGCAGCGTCAGCGCCATATCAACCCTGTCCTCCATGGATTCTCCAAGTCCCATGATTCCGCCGCTGCAGATCTGAAGTCCCGCTCTGCGTGCCGCCTTAAGCGTTTCGATTTTCTGATCATAGGTATGCGTCGTACAGACAGATGGAAAAAAGTTTTCGGATGTTTCCAGATTACAGTGTACGCGGCTGGCACCTGCCTCACGGATTCTGATAAAATCCGCTTCCCTCATCAGTCCGAAGGATACGCAGACTTCAATGTCCGTGCGCTTTCTGATCTCCCGGATGCTTTCGCATACCTGATCAACCTCTTCCTGACTGAGATTTCTGCCGGATGTCACAATAGAATACCGCAGGACTCCGCGGGCAGCATTGTACTCTGCCTGTCTGCAGATTTCCTCCGTACCCAGCAGCGGATATTCCTCCGCAGCTGTTCTGTAATGAGCAGACTGCGCGCAGTATTTACAGTTCTCACTGCATCTGCCGCTCTTGCCATTAATGATTGTACACAGGTCGAAGGTCTTCCCGCAGTATTGTTCTCTGATCCGGTCTGCAAGTCCGCACAGTTCTTCCATTGGCGCTTCTGTAAGTTCCATCGCTTCCTGTTTTGAAATTTCTTTTCCTTCCAGTACTTCCTGACAGATTTCATGCACTCTTTTCATACGCACACAATCCTTCCTTCTGCAGCACCGGAATCAGCCGTTTTCCCAGCAGTGCCGCCACGATACACAGAAATATATCTCCCGGTACCGCCAGCACAAAGCAGTACAGGAAAAGGGTATACAGGCCGATCGGAGATCCCATATAAAATCTGCTGATCATCCAGTACCAGATCATGCCCGCTGAGTACACAATTACAAGTCCTGTGAAATTCGCTGAAAGAATCCGTCTGAAAAGAGGCAGTTCCGACTTCTCCACGATACTGCCTGTAACATATGTCGCTATTACAAAACCGATCAGATAGCCAAAGGTCGGATGGACAATATAGCCGATCCCTCCTCCATCAGCAAAGATCGGAAGCCCTGCAAGTCCCATCAGAACATAGCAGAGCACACTGAGTGCTCCCTTTTTTCCTCCCAGCAGAATTCCTGCCAGCATCGTAAACAGGAACTGAAGTGTAAAAGGCACTACCGGAACCGGAATCCGGATGAATGCACCCACTGCGGTAAGCGCAGTAAAAAGAGCCATTGTTGCGAGATCTCGCGTTTTCATTATTGTAAACCTCTTTTTTATTCATATTTACAATTAGGCTAACATTCTGCTCCCATATTGTCAACGATCGTTTTCATCTGATTTACAATTTTTCAATCCATGCTACAATGGGAAATAAATGAAAGGACTTCACGAGATGACCAAAAATTCAGTTCTGGCAGTTCTGCTGCGCAGTGATGATTATGTTTCAGGAGAAAAAATCAGCGAAGATCTGGGAATCAGCCGCACAGCAGTCAATATCGCTGTCAAGTCGCTGCGGAAGGATGGCTGCACAATCCTCTCTTCTACCAGAAAAGGATATCTTCTGACCTCGGCACCTGACCGGCTCACTCCCGGAGATCTGTCTGCCTTCCTTACTACTGACCGGATGAAATCCGTGCAATGTCTTGACTGCGTCAGTTCCACCAATAAACTGCTGCATGACATGGCCTACGAAGGTGCTCCTGACGGACAGGTCATCGTCGCCAACGAACAGACCGGCGGAAGAGGACGGATGGGCCGAACATTCTATTCTCCTGCAGATCAGGGCATCTATCTCTCCATGCTGCTGCGTCCTGAAGGATTGCCGGCAGATGCAACTGCACTGACTGCCTGGGCTGCCGTTGCCATCTGTAATGCCATTGAATCGGTCTGCGGAATCCGTCCAGGCATCAAATGGGTCAACGATCTGGTCATGAACGGGCGCAAAATATGTGGGATTCTGACAGAAATGTCAGTTGAAAGTGAAACCGGCCGCATCCAGTATGTCATGATCGGTGCCGGCATTAATGTGAATGAGGAACTCCGGGACTTTCCGGAAGAACTCCAGTCTGTTGCAGCGTCCATCCGGACCGTGACCGGAAAGTGCTGTTCCCGGGCGCAGCTTGCTGCAGAGATCATCTGTGAAATGGACCGGCTGCGCTTCGCCTGGCCCGCCGGACATGCAGATTATCTGGAGGCTTACCGCAGGGACAGTGTGGTTACCGGCAGAGAAATCACTGTTCTGTCTGGTACTTCCGCACAAAATGCAGTTGCAGACAGGATCAATGATGACTTTTCTCTTAGCGTGCATTTTGAGGACGGCCATCAGGACAGACTGACTGCCGGTGAAGTAAGTATCCGGGGAATTTACTGAACTTCCATGACGGAAAGCGGAGCAGATATGAAAACATACCTGCTCCGCAGAAATAAATCTTACGTAATAAATCCTGCTCTTTCTACTGTTAATCTTCCTTTTCTCGTTCCTGCCGAACCATCTTCTGTCCCTCGATAAATCCATACAGAATCAGAACGAGCCCGATTGCAAGTGCCGGAATATCCCACAGACACCAGCCAAGAAGCAGACATAACAGCATCAGCGCCGGATCCAGCGGCAATACAGTCAGCACTACTTTTCTCTTCTTCCGGTATATTACTTCCAGAAGTGCTCCTCCGATTCCCAGGAGCAGGATAATCCAGTGCCAGAAGCAGTGATTGGTGGATACTGTAACTGCTTTGCCGTTCGCACGCTCCAGCGTCCCTGTTCCGGAAATCATTCCCGCAAGTGCTGTACTGTTATCCTCATAAATGATCTGATATGTCATATCCGGATCTCCGGTAACGGTAATTTTACCATTTTCCAGACTTTCATTTTTAAACACATGAACCTTTCCTGCCTTGTCCACTGCCATCAGATAGAAGGTTCTGCCCTTTTCCTGCAACTCCTTCGGCACATTCACCGTAAAGGTTACTGTTCCATCTTTATTCACTGATTTTCTCTGTGCCTCCGGAACCCGTACATAAGGACCTGCATTAATCTCCGGATCCAGCTTTCTGACCGCCTTCACTCCATCTTCAAGCTGTTTCTGCATTTCTCCTGAAACATCATCTGTTATATCTGCCACCGGCGTAGTGCTCTTTTCTGATGTCGGTGTCTCCGTCTTAGTTCCCTGATCAGGATTCTCGGTTCCGCTGCCCTGTGTTCCGTCCTGAACCGTTTTTCCACTGCCGGACTGCTCTGCAGTGCTGCCCTTTCCTTTCTTATTACTCTTACTTTCCTTATTGCTCACCGATGTTTTTGGCGCATTGGCGCCCGTCTGTTGATCCGTAGCAGAAACCGGTGCCGGTGTCACAGATACCGGATTAACGGTAACTGCCGGTACTGCGGATATGTCAGCCGTTGATTCTGCATTTTGCGTATTTTCTGTACCGGCCCCGGTGTCTGTACCCGCTCCCGTATCTGTGTCTGTGCTGCCCGGCTGCGCATTGCCTGTTCCGGAGTTGCCGCCTCCGCCGGATTCTTTCACTGTATCTGCATATGCAATTGAATATGTTGAAAATTCATCTGCTTCAAATGAAAGTACTCCGTCAGCATATTCAGGCGTAATCTTCTTCACCACTCCGTCATGCACATACACGATATAATATGTTCTGTTCTTCGTTGTATCGGTATTGAGCAGTTCAGCCGGAAGTACTATGCTGATCGTTGTCTCCGTTCCTGTCACCGACAGCTTATCAGGAGCATTATCGCCAACTTTCTTGAACATACTGAGGTCAAAATACAGTCCGATCACGGTATTATCCCCGGCTGCTAAAGAGGTCAGATTCTGAATGATCATATCCTTTTCATTTTCATCTTCTTCATCCGTTTCCGACATTACAAGATAGATCAGCGCATCTGCTCCTTCTTCTACCTCATTCACTTCATTTTCACTCAGAAGCTTTCTGGCCGTGGCAACATCGAGGTCGGTACTAAGTTCTGTTGTGGGAAGATCTCCTGTCTGTACAACCGCCGTCTGCACAATTCCTGAATTTTCACTCAGGTTCACACCCTTGCCTGTCCCGTCTCCATCTGAGGTCTTATCTGCTTTTCTGATAATGGTAAGTGTACCGTCTATCGTCATATCTGCAAAAATATAGTTACCCGAGACGGTATCTGCCAATGTTCCCTTTGTCTTTACCTTTATAGCTGTCTTTCCTGCCGTTGTGAGATCTGCATTCTCTACCGAAACTGTACCCATTTCAGCAATGGCAGTAGCCGTCGTATCCGTTCCTTCGAACCCGCTGTAAACCGGATCCAGTCCTGTAAAAGTATCACCTGCAAGTATTGCCTGATTCTGGGCCTGCACAGTAATGGTTTTCTTTGCTATCGTAAAGTTGTAACTGACAGAACCCTTCCAATAAACATTTGATGCAGGAACCGCTATTGTCACAGAATAATCTCCGGCATCGGTCGGCGCACCATCTGCAAGTACATTTCCCTTCGCATCCTTATAAATGATCGTGAAGTCCTTTTCTGTCATATCCCCGCCAAGTGCTGTCGGTGAACCGCTGTAGCCCTTGTGCGGCTCTGCATTATATACCGCATTCTCAACCCCGATACCGGATATGGATACTTCCTGCTGCACAGGCTTTACCATCAGCGTTCCAGATACATAGGAAATATCATAATCATTCGAACCAAGTCCTGATGGTCTGATTTCATAATTTCCATCCGCCATACCTTTTGAATAGGTATATGAATACTTCAGCATACCCGTCAGCACAGCCTCAGTCTCTCCCGCAGCAAAGCCATTATATGAAACCCCGTTATCTGCAGGTTCGTCGCCCTGATTTATTTCTTTATCCTCTGCAGTTACTGTGAGCGGTGCCTTTGTAATGATAAGCATCTTAGAACCGATAAATACCTGTGAATCACATACTACATAATAATAAACTAGCAGACTGCATGGATGATTCCGTTCAGGACTTGTTACAACCGCATCTGCATTATGCTCCAGATCCGATGTATCCGTGAGCTTTGTCTCACTGTAATATATCTTCACGGTTTTGCTTTCTGCAGCAGTCGCATTCACCGATATACTGTGCATCTTTCCATCATATGGTGTATTTACCCCATCCGCGCTTATTGTGATATCAATATCCGTAATGTGGTAAGTGCCATCGACCCTGATGACATCATAAAGAGCATCATCAGCAGAAACTGCTACCGCAATCGGATAATTGCCCGCCACCGACTCTGCCGTCGCTGTTGTAGAAAGCGATACATCAACCTGATCTCCTGATACAATGTTTCCGGCAATATCATATGTCAGTTCCTGAACCGCATCGCCTTTCTTCCCCGTAATATCATTCGCAGTCACCCGGATCTCGCCTTTTGCTATCTTAAAGCGCACAGCTTCACTTTCAAGTAACGGGTAATTATCACTTGCATCTACCCTTGCCTTCATATAATACGTACCGGGTCTTGACGGTCTGGTCTCCGTATAACTTCCATCTGCAGTATCACAGTACAGGAATTTCACGTTGCCGTATGCCGCCGTTCCAAGCGGAACTGCCGGCGTATTTCCATACATCCAGTCTGCGATGGAAGGTGCCACTGTGAAATAATTCGTTCCGCCTGCAATATTCCATGCATGTTTCGCCGTCACTTCACCCTCGTTGATCACATAGCTTGAAGCCTTTATTCCAGCAAGTCCGGTCACTGACGCCGTATAAGTGCCAACGCTTATCTTTTTGTTATCTGTGTATGTGGCAACCGTAATAGCATCGCCACCAACTGTGCCCCTGACTGTAGCGGTTACTTTCTTTTCCGTACCGTCGTAGGTGAATCCATTCTGCGACCATACAAATGTGACAGGCTTCTTTACTACCGTAACAACACCTTTTACATATGTGTATTTATAATTCCCGTCTGTCGGAAGTCCTTTTGGCGTGATCGTGTAGCTGCCGGCATCACCATACTGGGCATACGATATATCATATTCCGGCGTAAGTCCGAGGCTGCCCTCTGTCTCACTATTTGCAAAGGCGGTATAGGAAACCCCGTTATTCACAGGTGTATCACCATACATGATTGATACATCCTTTGCCGTAACCGTGACTCCTTTCTTCGCTATTTCTATATCTTTGCTGCCCGTTACCGGTGCATATACATCCGATGCCACATAATAATATACTGTCTTTTTTCCTGCACTTATCATCATCGGGCTTACCGTACTGCCACTGCCGTAGTTCTTATCATTAAGCTCGTTCTCACTGTAATATACAGTCACTCCGCTCACATTCCGCCCATCCGGCCCCTTCACACTCACACTGATACCGTGCTGCGCACCATCATAAACCACATAGGCACCTGATGCCGTTACATTTAATTTTGAAGTACTCGTCGTGACAGAATATGTACCGCCTACGGTCTCAATTTCATAATTCGCATTCTCCGTATATGCAATCGTAATCGGGTAATCCCCTGGCTTAGATGTCGATGTTGCTGTCGTTGTAAGTTTTATACCAAGGTCATCTCCAGCCTTTATCGTTCCGTTCTGAACATAGGTAAGCTTTGACAGCGCCATGCCATATGTACTGGAAATATCATCTGCCACAATGCTCACATGTGACTTTGAAATAATGAACCCGACCGGCTGACTTTCTATTTCATCATAATTATCTGTCCCTGGTACTGACGCTTTCATGTACCAGTTACCTGCCGTCTGTGGCTTTTCAGTCGTATATGTACCATCTTTTGTGCTGCTGTAGGTGTATATGACAGTACCGTACTTTGCCGTACCTGTCGGCTCCGATGCACTGTTTCCATAAACCCAGCCAGTGATCGACGGTTGCACGGTAAAACTGTTCGACGCTTCAGTTCCCGAAACGGCTTTTGTAATGCTCCAGCTGTGGTTTACATTATTGCCACCTATCGTATAATTCTCTGCATTTGTTCCGGTGAACGATATTGCATGTGCTGTATAAATACCTGCATCTGTCGCTGTATTTCTGATCTTTGATGTTTCGTTATATTCATAGCCTGTGATGGATATACTGTCACCTGCACAGAGATCGCTTCCCTGTACTGTTGCCGTCACCGACTGTGCTGCTCCGGAATATACAAAACTGTCTGCAGACCATATGAGTTTAACCTCTTTTTTGCCAACCGTCAGTTTGCCCGGAATATAGTTTATCTCATATCCGCTGTTCGCCGTAAGACCTCCCGGTATCAGCTGATACACGCCTGTACCGCTCCCTGCGAAATAATCCGTACGGATTGTGCCGTTACCTGCAGTAACATCTGTAAGTTTCTGCCCGGCCAAAAGTCCTGTAACCGTATAACTGCCTTCCGTGAATACAGGTACATATTCTTCTCCGTAGGTTACTGACGCATCCTCTGCCTGAATGGTAATTGTCTTTATGGCATCATTTCTGGCATTTACCCTGAACGCAACTTTTTCTTCAATACCGCCGTAATTGGCAGTCTCCGGAACTGCTGCCTTCAGATAATAGCTGCCTGCTGCTGTCGGTATTTCCGACGTATATGTCCCATCCTGCGTGTCAGAATATGTAAATACTGCCGTGCCATATTTCGCTGCTGCTACAGGTGTTGCTGCGCTCTTTCCCTCCGTCCAGTCACTGATAGACGGCTCAATTGTAAAACTGTTCGAGGCCCTGCTTATTGTCCAGTCCTGCGCTGCCGTCGCTTCCTCTGCAGAAATCTCATAATTATCTGCCGCACCTCCGGCAAGTCCTGTAACCTTTGCCGTATAGTTTCCTGTTGCAGTTCTGCGGTTCTCTGTACATACAGCCGTGACATCATCTGCATCCTGTACCTTATCTGCCACAGTCGCGTCAATGCCCTGCTCCTTACCATTGTAAAATAGCGTTGTACCCGCAGACCATGTAAAGGTCACCGGCTTTCTGTTTACCGTCAGTGTGCCTGGCTTATAGATAAGCTCGTAGTTATCTGATGCAAGTCCTGACGGTGTGATACCATATTTTCCCGCTGCAGCGTACTGGCTGTAATCTGTCGTAAATACCGGTGCATTTCCATCTTTGATCACGTCCGCGGCTTTTTCATTATTTACAAGTCCCGTAAAGATAAGGTCGTCTTTTCCCAGCGCTGCCAGCATTGCAACCGGACTCTCCCCGTAGGTCACTGACCTGTCAGGCGCAGTCACCGTAAGCGGTGCCTTTGTAATCACGACATCAACTTCTCCGCTGACCGGCTCATAGCTGTCGCACAATGCATAATAATATACATGATGTGTCCCTGCTGCTTTAAACGTCGGCATTACTGTTGTCATATCCGCATAATTCGTTGAACTTATCGTTACCTGATCACTGTAATATATCTTTGCATAAGTCAGGAACCTTCCCGTCTTTACCGTAACTTCCGGCTTATGCTCTGCTCCGTCATAAACTGCAGTGCATGGCACTTCCGTAACCGTAAGAAGTGCATCAGTCACTGTGTAATCTGCAGTTTCCACCGTTACGTCATAATCCGTATTTGCGGTGCAGGACACACTTACCGCACCTTTGTATGTGCCTGCCGCATAGCCCTTCTTTACTGTCGTAACCGCCTCTGCCTGAAGATCATCAGCACCTGCCATGCTGCCGGAGGTAATCGTGAAGTTCAGCGCTGCAAGATCTGCATTATACACACTCGTCGCAGACTCTGCCATATAGGTAATTTTACGCGGGTTGATTGAAAATACCTTTGTAACATTTCCTGTATAATTACCTGCATCTGCAGCTGTCACTGTAACCTTTGCAGTATTTGTACCTGCATGAATATTATCTGAATATGTCAACGTATAGTCCGTTGTTTTTAAAAGATCTGTGCCATCTGTACCTGTGACAGACGGTTTCTTTTCCGTACCGTCATAGGTATAGGTATCGCCTGTAACGCTGAACATACTGTCTGTCAGCACTTTCTTTGCCACTGTCATTATGCCGGCAGTATAGACAAAGTCATAGTCAGCAGCTTTCAAACCTGACACTGCAATATCGTATTCTCCTGCAGGACTTCCCGGTGTATATACGCTCCCTGGCTGCCCTTTATATGTATATGCATAAGAAGGCACCAGCTTAAGGCTTTCTGCCGTATCTGCCCCCACAAATCCGCTGCAGATCAGGCCGTCATTTCTGCCGGCTTCGCCATAGATCACTGTTGTATTTCTGGCCGTCACATTAACAGGCTTCTTTGTCACTTCAAGATTTACATTACCTGTAACCGGAACATAATTGTCCCCCGTAATATAATAATATACAGACTCTGCACCGGCATCCGTAAGTGTCGGCGATACAGTCTCTGCACCTCCATAATTCTGACTCGTGAGCGGAATCGTCGAATAATATACTTCCACACCTGTCACTGCACTTCCGCCTGCCATGATGACCGGAGTCTCAATGCCATGTGCCCTGCCATCATATACTGCACTCACCGGACTGACTGTGGCCGAGAGTTCTGCCTTTGTAATCGTATAGTTTCCGTTTACAGTGCTGACAACCATGTTGTCATTGGTCGTATAGTTCACAGTAATCGGATAACTTCCGGCTTGTTTCCCGGCTGCTGCATCTGTTGTAAGCGTGACCTTAAGCGCAGTGATATCCGCTGCTGTAAGTTTCCCCTTAAGTACTGCCGTGCTGAAGGTAAGCGGGTTTTTAACTGCCTGTCCGTATGCACTTGAAGCATCCGCAGCTATAACCGTCACTGCTGCCTTTGCAATTGTAAATTCTGTTGTATCGCCTGTAAGTATATTATAGCCGTCTCCCGCAGCAACTGTGGCAATAAGTCTGTATTTGCCTGCCTCTGTCGGAACCTCGTCTGTAACAGGGTTAAATATCCTCCAGTCCGCGATTCCTTCCTTTGCTTCCTGATATCTGAACGTCACTGTGCCGTACTTTGCCGTGCCGACAGGTGTCGATGCCGTCTCCCCGTATGTCCATCCGCTGATTGACGGCGTGATGATAAATTCATTATCTGCCTTCACGATCTTCCAGCTGTGTGATGTCGCTGCTGGAAGCTTATAATTCCCTGCATCTGTTCCGCCAAGAGCTGTTGCTGTCGCCGTATATGTTCCGACTGTCGTTCCCGTATTGCCGCTATAATCAGATACAGATACCCTGTCCTCATTAATCGTACCGGTCACATCTGCAGATACCGACTGTGAAGTACCACTGTAGGGTAGTTCTGTCACCGGCCATGCAAGAGCAAGTTCCTTCGGCTCTACCGTAAGCGTACCTGCTGCATAGACGATATTGCAGGTACTGGACGTCTGTCCTGTTACCATCAGTACATAAGTACCGGCACTACGACGTCCTGCCACAGTATTGTCATAATAAGTCGTATACTTCAGATCTCCTGTAAGCGTACCAAGTGCTGCTGTATCAACTGCCTTTCCTTCTGCATCCGTATATTTGACGGTCACTTTTCCGACAGGTTCTCCATACGTAATCGTCTGACTTTCCACTGTCGCATAGACGGTGTTCTTTGTCTGTTCTCCTTCACCCGTTTTTGCTGCTATGGTAAATGTAACCGGTGTTGACACCAGTGCTTCGTAATTTTCCGTTGCAGGTACTGTTGCCCTCACTTCATAGCTTCCCGCGGTTGTCGGTACATCAGCTGAATATAAATCATCTGTATCCGTACTTTTCTTATAACTGTAGGATATGTCAGACAGCGCTCCGTACTTTGCCTGCGCTACAGGAACATTTACCTTTGCCCCCTCCGTCCAGCCGCTCAGGGAAAGTGATGTAACCCAGTTGTTTTCAGCTTTGCCGATCTTCCATTCTTTTGTGATATCCGCACCCGTGGCATCAAAGGTATAGTTCATGGCCTTCGCTCCGGTCAGTCCCTCAACCTTTGCCGTATAATTTCCTGCATTCACTGCCACATTACCGCTGCATGAAACTGTCACTGCGTCACTGTTTACAGGTTCCGAAACAGTGGGCGCAATGCCCTGCTCACTGCCATTATAGGTAAAAGCAGTCTTAGACGGCCAATTAATGGTGACTTTCTTCGGTTCCACGATAAGTTTCCCTGACTGATATGAAATATCATAATCTGATGCACTTAAGCCCTCTGGTATCAGCGTATACGTTCCTGCATCCCCATATTTCACATAGTCATTTGAAGTATAGGAAACAGAACCCGACAGTATGGAATCTGCCGTGTCACTTCCCATTAAACCGGACACTGTAATATTGCTGTAATCACTTTCTGCCGCAATATTCCCTGCATCCTGTCCATAGGTAATCATATGTGTATTGGCAGCTACCGTAAGCGGTGCCTTTCCGATTATCACCGTATTACTGCCTGCCGTACCGGTATAGTTTTTTGATCTTGCGTAAAAATATACCGTATAAGTACCGGCATTCTTGAATACCGGATCTGTCGTATTTCCTTTTGTATAATTATCCGCAGTCAGTGCTGCTTCCGTACTGTAATAAATATCTATGCTCTCATCTGTCCGGTATGTCTCCGGTTTCACCGTGATACTGTGCAGCGCTCCATCATATACTCCGCTGTATCCGGACGATGTAACTTTCAGTGTACCGGAAGCCGTCACCGTATAATCCGCATTCACTGTCTTTACATCATAATCACTGTCCTGCCTGCAGGATACCTGTACCGCGCCTGAATAATTGCCGACATCATACCCTGCCTTCGCAGTCGTGACTCCTTTTATGGCAAGCCTTTCCCGATCTTCTGCCGTGAATATCTCACCTGCCGTCACTTCATAATTACCTGATACATCTGCCGGCGCACTTCCGTACACACTGGATGCAGGCGTCGCTGAAAGTGTAAGCGGTGCAGGTGTGATCGTAAATTCTTTTGTCACTGTACCGGTATAATTACTGTCATCCGATAGCGCAGTATTCCCGTCTGCATCTGTCTCCACACGGCCCGCACTGATCACAACCTTGCCTGTGCCTGCATGAATATTGTCGGCATAGGTACAGGAATAGTCGCCTTCATTCAATATATTGACGCTCTCACCATCGACCGTCTGCATATCTGCTCCGGTAATCTCCGGTGTCTTTGCCGTGGAATCATATTCTGCCGTGGGCACAGAGAACATATCCGCAGTAAGAGGCTTCTTCGTAATATTGACCGTCACCGGATCAACCGGCTGCAAATCATAGTCCGATGCCGCCATACCTGTGATCTGTGCCGCTCCGATCATGACAGGTTTTTCATCCCTTGCATTTGGCGAATAAAGTGTCCCTGTCGCTCCGGTCACAAGACGCACTTCATCCGTCCCGCAGATACCCTCCAGCGTTGCATCTTCTGTTGTAAGCTTTACCACTTTCGTTCCATCGTAAACACGATCCACCGCCGAAAGTCCATGTACGATAAGTGCCTTTGGTGCAATGCTGTATGTTGCAGTCATTGTACCGGTATAGTCATTTATTCCGGTCGCAGTCACAGTTATGGTGCCTGCATTGATCGTATTACCTTGGCCGCGTCCTGCATCAGCGTTTGTACTTCCGTAGCTCAGCGTATAGTCTGTTCCCTCAGTCAGTGTTTTTCCGGCTCTTGTAACTGTAACTGAAGGAATCTGCGATGCCGCATTGTAGGTAAAATGTGAAGTTCCAAGCGTCAGTGCAAAATTTTCTTCTGCTGTACCAAAATCAGTTGCCTTCCATGTCGCAGTTGCTGTGGAAGTAGCATCCATCGTAACTTCTGCACCCGGCTGATAAAGCTTACCTTCTACCGTCCATCCCGCAAAGGTCTTGCCGGAATTTGTAAGTCCGGAATTTGCCAGCAGTGCAGCTTTCGTACCAGAGAGGTAATATGTTTCATCCGAAGGTAGCGTACCTGTTTCACTTCCCTCTGCTGTACCTGACTTCGCATAGGTCAGTGTGTAATACTTCACCTCCTGCGTACTACCTGGTGCGACGCTGTCCACAGCCTTTTTTCCATCAACTGTTACCGCCGCTGCAGTATTATTATCTGTTACCAGTGTATAAGTGCCGATGCCGGAGCGGATCATGCGTGCATTGCCAAACAGTACCGTTCCCATATCCATAGGTGCACCGTCAAGTGTCGTTATTACCGTTGTTGTATAACGTGTAAAATTCACATCAATTGTATGATCTTCTCCGAAATCAGTTGTCTGCTCGGTTGCTTCTCCATTCACAAAGACAGTATAGGATATTTTATCATTTTCCAATGACGTATACTGATATTTATCTCCGGAACTGCTCATGGAAAATGAATTACCATTATAATCACGCAATTCAACAGTATTCACGATGACACCGGCAGACGAAATATTCACCGTATCCGTATGATATGCTACTACTGTAGTCATACCATAAGATGCCGTCCTGCCTGTATCCTCATCATCAATATAAATCTCAAACGGGCCGCAGTTCTGCTCTGATTTAAGCCGTACCAATGTATAGGTATTGTCACCATTATTCGTAAGTGAAGGTGCCTCTGTTCCTTCAAGATGTACCGATTCTGGTGTCTTGCCAGTCACCTTAACCCCGATCGTTTCATAATTAACAACTTTCGTTTCCCCTGCAGCAACAGTTCCGACATCCCTGCCATCAATCCGCACCATTTTATCCGTAGTATCCGTACCGGTAAGAATGTAGGTATTGTCTGCATTTGGCGTCACATCTGTACCACCAATCTGTATGGTTCCCTTGGATGACGTTGACATTCCATCCAGGCGTACATCTACCTTATAGTTGTAATAAGCAACGGTTGCCGCATCCTGTCGATACTCTGAAACAGCAGTATCATCACTCCTGATGCCTCCGACAGTTTCTGTCACTGCCGTAAAAGAAATATCTCCCCATGTTGTCTTATCTAACGTAATCTTTGCTCCTGCTGCATACCTCGTATTATCCGCATAAGTAAGCTCACTGCCTGATACTCCGCTTCTTGCAAACTGCTTCACCTGCCAGCCAAGGAAATATACACCACTGTCTGAATTTGAATACATTGGCAAAATAATCGTATTTCCTGCACCATATATATAAGTCATGGCATCAACCTGTGCTGCTCCTGAAGCAGAATTCACATCAAAAGTAATACTGTAAGTCGGATTTACAGCAGTACTTACACCGCCACTGCCTCCTGTACTGCCTTTGTTTTCGCCTCCATTACCCCCTGCGCCAGGGCCGGTATAGTACCACTTATTATCCCTTGAAACGTATTTATTATCATAAACAGAACCAGAAATAGCAGTTGCACTTGCGCCTGCATTTGCGCCCTGCCCGGCACATATTGCTTTATTCATGTCAACACTTGTATAACTATTCACATAATATACACCACCAGCTCCACCGGCACCGCCGCCAGCTCCGCCGCCACCACCTCCTCCGATCTTACATCCTTCCTTTCCACCGGCTCCGGCTCCACCGCCTCCACCACCTTGGAAAATCCAGTAATCCGCGCTCCATTTTGCCAGTAAATAATTATGATAAAGTCCATCATAATTATTACCACGATTATTCAGCATTTTGCTCTGACTGCCCGCCATTCCATAGCTTGCTGCCTTTCCTCCACATACCGCTACAACATTCAACGTATTTGAATATTTTATTATTCCGGCTTTTTCACCATCCGTTCCGGGATTTCCAGCTCCGCCACTGCTGCCTCTTACCCATTTTGCATATTGATTATCGCCTGCCTCTGTCGGCGTATCAGACACTCCACCAGCAGCTGTTGTTACAGCCCCGCCTCCTCCGGTGCCGCCCTTACCGCCGATACCCGCTCCGGCTCCGCCGCCACCGTTTCCACCATTTCCACCATCTCCACCATGATTTAAAGGATTTGCATATCCGTAATCTCCGCCGTTCCCTCCGTCTCCTCCGTTAGCTGCATTGCCTCCAACTGCCTCAACTGTGCCGCTTCCGTACAAATTCAATGTTGCATCTGACGGTACATAAATACCTGCTCCGGCTCCACTTATACCCGATGCCGGTCCTCCTTTTGCTGTCAATGTCACTCCCGAAGGAATATAAATATTGACTACAGCTTTATTTGCAATTGCAAGTCCATTTGCACCTTTAGTTCCGCTTTGATCATATATCAGATCAGATGTCAGATAATAACTGCCGTCCGAAAGTGTGCTCTCACTTCCTTTAAGCTCCGTCATTGCACTTCCGCTCTGCGTCTGAGAAACCGTATTGGCTGCAATATACTGTCCATTCCTATCAAGTATTTCAACCTTGATCGTGCATTCCTTATTTAAAGTCGGTGCAATAATTATCTCATTTCGCAGATAAGTTTGTGCTGTCAGCATGGACGCACAACTATTGAATGTAATTGTAGATGCTGATGCTATCTTCTTTCCTTCTGCATCAACAGAATTTTCATTTGAAACCGATACCCCGGTGTAATCTTCTGTTGTTACTGAATCTGCATTTTGAACGCTGACCAGTATATACTTTATTGACTGTTCTCCAGGATCAAAACCGCTGATCGCCAGATTCTTCATCATAACATATTGGCCATTGCCTCCTTGCGTACCTTTACTGTCAGTATTTACAAGTGTACCGATTTTCACTGTCGGCTTTTCATAATTTGCATAAAGTACAATATCGCGGGTGATCGGCTCTGAAAAATCAAATTGCGTATTAGGCTCAGTCATTGACGAATTCCATTTTGCTTCGCTCCAGCACGCAAACGTATAGCCACTCAGTGCTGCCTTTGAACTATCCGCCGGCATGACACAACCATTGCGTACATATACGCTCTTGCGTAATGTCAATGAATTACTGCTGTCTATGACATAAAACTTTACACTCCGTATCGTAAATGCAGCCGTCTTTGCCGTACTGTCTATTTTCGTCTGCATTGTATCAACAATACCTGATACCGTTACATCATATTTAAGTTCTGTACTGTCTGCACCTTTATTCACAAGCACATGCTGTGCAGTATATTCTGTACCTGCGCTTATGAATTTATAACTCTCAATTCCATCATTCATCGTAACTGATACAGTAGCAGGTGCCCCTGTCACTGTCACACCTGCCGTATAATAAACGATTTCTGCCTCATGCTTTGCAGACTGCGCTGATATACTCTTATGTGAATCCTGACCATTTACCCACACTTCAAATGTATCATTCGTATTCTGTTGCATGATACTCTTATATACAGCCACATTTCCATCTGTCAATGCATATGAAAGAACTGCCGCTCGAATCCCAAATTCGTTTTTCAACACTACAGACGCATCTGTCCATGGTGCATCATCAGTTATGCTCACTGTCATTGTATAGAAATCTATCGTTTCCGACTTATTGGAGTAGCTGATATCAGCACCTGTATCCACTCCATTCACATAAATATCATAAGCGCCCTCTGCAGCACGCAGGCTATCTGTATATTTCCCGTCTGTGCCCGAAAGTGTATATACTATAGATTCATCCCGTCTTAATGTAACAGTACCCGGAACTGCACTTTCTGAATCATCAAGCTTTGTCCTAATAATTATACTGTTAAATACCACGCTTTCCGTTACTGTGAGATTACGGTTCGTTGCAACAAAAGACAGTATCTTTTCTGTTTTTCTGCCATTCACATAGATATCATAGGTACCATTCAAGACACTGTCACTTTGGTATGTACCTGTTACCCCTGTCTCAGAGATCGCATATCTGCAGATGCTTCCCTGATACAGCTGCACCTTCTGCCCGCCCCATGCTGCACCATCCCGCGTAAGAGTGACAATCGCAGTATTTTCTATTGCTTTCCACATGGAATAAAGCGTTACATCCGCATCATTTACCGGAACACTTGCCCCCGCTGCATATGCGGTGCCGGTTCCGTCTGCCTTTGTATTCCAGCCAAGAAAATAGTAACCGTTTCTTACCGGTTTCGCCGGTGCTGTGAGCGCAGCAGTCCCTGCCGGAATATTTTCGGAATGTTCGAGACTTCCATTTCCATCACTGTCATAGCGGAAGATATGTGTTACCCCAAGTGTACCGGAAGTCCCGCATCCAAGAAGTACTGATTTCTGCAACACTGTATTGGCGGGAATGGAAAGATTTTTCCATGAAAATGCCAGCGTGGAATCAACATTGGTCTGATTTGCCCGGTAATCATTAAATACGTTGTCTTCATGTCTTTCGTATCTGCCTGTCCAGAGCGTACTTACATCAGTAACATGCTCTCCTGCATAATAGAAACGGAACTCTCTCGATCCATCAATCATGTCGACAAAATTTCCACCGGAATCTGATGTAATATTCAACCTGGTATAATCATTGTTGCCAATCTGAATATCCGCTGCCACCCCAAGGTTGAAATGATTTACATCCGAGATACCACGGTTCCACAGAAAATATGAGTATCTGACGAAAGCTCCTTCAATGTCTGCTACCTGAGCAAGATAGAGGCTTCCGCTGATATTTCTGAAAATATCGCCTGAAACATTATTGCCTGTCGCATTTCCCGAACCGCTTGCATTTGCATCATTCAACTTATAATAAGTACAAAATCCGCTGTTTCTATAGGTTGTCTTTACTTCGCTTCCATCAATCAGTCCCTGAGCATCGAGTCCTTTGCTGTTGATACTGTATTTCATCAGGCTGCCTGTCGCCGAAGTCACAGACCTGTTCCATTTTGCATAATATGTACCACCCGAAGAAGGGGATGATACCTGGTTTCTGTAATCTGCATCTGAATACCAGCCAATAAAGCTGACAGTAGAATCTGCCACTGTCGGGGTCGGAAAACTGCCCGGATTTGTTGCTGATACATATTCATAACTGTTTGTATCTGATTTCTGCCAGGGTGCGCCTGCAATCTGTCCGCAACCCGTATACAGCGTGATGTCACCTGCCCCCATCAGAAGAAATACGGAAAATCCCGGCGTATTTGCCTCTACCGTATCTGACCTGTCATCTGCATCCGCATCAAGCACCGCTGCATTTCCTGCATCATCCACGTGATAGATCGAAAGGTCAGAGGTATCCCACTTCTCCGGATCAGGATTTGAAAATGCCACCCGGACCTGTCCCTTTGTCTCATCAGGCTCAATTTCATTCCCATTTTTATCATAGATTGTAATGCTATAGGCATAAAGATCCCCCGTTTTTCCCGCTGCACCCCCGGAGACATCTTCCTTCTGTGCTGCGTCCTTTGCCGCCTTTGCATAACTCTCCAGTTTTGATTCATCTGTAATCCGCTTTGCCGTCATGGTTGACCCTGCTGGAAATACGCCGGGGTCTGCAGTTACCGTGATTGTAACACCATCTATGTTTGCTTCGTGTGAGAATGCTTCTCCCTTCTCTTTCAGCGGTTCAAAGCTGACAGTAATGCTATGGCTCTCCGCATCATAAACAGACATAAGTTTCCCGCCATCCTGATCCATAACAGAGAATTCCTCTGACGGAGTTCCGTCAAAGGTATAGCCTTCTGCAGCCTTCAGCGTCAGCACTGCCGTATAGGTATAGCCTGCCTCAAACTGTGCATCCGCAGAAACCGTTTCCTTTTCCGATTTCTCCTTTTCCTGTGTATCTGCCTCTTCTGTAGCCGCATCCTGCGTTGTTGCATTTATTGCGTTATTGCGATCTGCATTTTCTGTCTTTACTCTGCTCCAGGTGATGTCCGCTGTATACTGCCCGTCCGGATCCGCATAGGAATCTGCCGGCGTCTGGCCTTCTGCCGGGACATCCATGGTCAGCTGTGTATCTGTCACGGTCTTCTGCGACGGCGTGATGGTAACTGTAATCTTCGGCGCTGTCACGCCGTCTGCAAGTGTATACCCTTCCGGTAATTCCGGTACATAGACATAGGTATTTCCGGGTGTTTCAGAAGAAAACCCACTACCGCTGCTCTGTGCAGGATCTATGCTCCAGGACACCTGCAGACTTTCTTTTTCTGTTGTCACCAGATCCTGCGTCTGTGCTGCTGTATCTGCTGCCGGCGTTACTTCCGGGGTCTGCGCTGCGGCATCTTCTGTCTGTGTCACTGCCGGAGTCTGCACTGCGGCATCCTCTGTCTGTGTCACCTCCGGGGTCTGCACTGCGGCATCCTCTGCAGGGGTCGCTGCCGGTGTAACACTCTCTGCTGCACGGGCCTGAATCGAGGGCAGGAGCAGATTCAGAAGTTCGTCTGCCATGCCGGTATCTGACGGCTGCGCATTCGGATCAGGTGTTGTTACCGGGGTGTGACTTTCCGGCGGCGTCGCATTGTTATTGTTATCTTCCTTGTTTTCTTCTGTCGCAGGCTCCTCCTGCTGTACTTCTTCCGGTGCCGGATCGACCTTTGGGGTCTCCGCAGCCGGGTCTGCTGCAGGCTGTGTATCCGGAGTCTCAGGAGTAACCGTGGTTTCCGGCGCTGCAGGAGTTTCCGGTGTTTCTGGTGTAACTGTTGTCCCGGGTGTCGCAGGTGTTTCTGGTGTAACTGGCGTTGTCTGCTCCTGCGTTTTCTCTGCAGGAACTGTAGTTTCGGAAGTACCAGCATGCACAGTGACCGTCACCTCTGCTTCAATGGTGCCGGGCAAACTGACTGCATCTGCTGTTTCTCCGCTCTTTACTTCCTGCGAAGCAATCTCTTCAGGCAGGGCAGTAAAGGAATTTACTACCCGTGTAACCTGTTCCTGTTTATTAAAGTCAGCAAATACCGTGAAATCTATACTGGTGAACACCAGCGTGAAACACATGGAAAGGGCCAGCACTCTTGCCAGCTTCTCTCTCACATGCATCTGAATAAACAGATGGAGAAAGAAATTATAGATAAAAATAAACACAACTGTAAGCATAAATACAGGATATTTCAAAAGCGGATGTTTTCTTCCCCATAAAGAAAGGGTATTGATTGTTCTCGCCTTTACTGCTCTCAGAAATTCTATTAATGCGTCTGCGTTCCATGTTGATTTACTCTTCATGCCTTCGCCTCCATGCATTACATTAGCGTATATCTATACATTTTTATTATAATCCTGCGTGTATAACAAATGTATAACAGATCCCTACCGCTTTATAATGTATATCAGCTTTTTATAAAAAAGCGCAATTAAAAATTTCTGACTACTTTTTATAATTTTCCCGTGCCGTTATCGTTCCAATTGTAAACTCAGCCCAGGAATACTGTCGCATATATTCACCATGGAACTGATTCAATGCCGCTACATCTCCTTCCATTGCCTGGTAGTAATCACAGTCAAACTTCTTCGGATCAACTGCCAGAGAATTTCTGGAGCGTACCAGAATATCTTCAATTCCTGCCTCTTTCAGTGTTTTAATCAGTTCTGCGCGGATCACATTAAGCTGCATCTGATGTGAACGGTCATATTCTGTATTTTCCCATAGAATTGCAGCGATTTCTGTTCGCTCTGCGCCCGCTCCCCTGCAGTCTATCAGGTAGGCCAGCAGTTCTTTTGCTTTCGTTCTGGTAAAAGTCAGCGGTTTGCCGTTTAAAAAAACCTCAAAATTTCCAAAGCACTGAATCCTGACAGATTTTTCCTTTATCTGCAACGGATGACGAAGATGTTCCAGCTCGTCTGTAATTTTTTCTTTTGTCACGGGCTTCATGACATAGCCGGATGGCCGAAGTGCCATAGCCTCTATTGCATACTCAGAATATCCGGTGACAAAAATAATATTGATATCAGGCAGCGTTTTTTTCAGTTCGACCGCCAGTTCCAGTCCTGTCATGCCCGGCATCTCGATATCCAGAAAAGCAACCTCCGGCTGATAGTTCTCATCTCTGACTGTATGCAGAACCTCGGATACCTTCAGACAGGACTTTACCTCTGCCTCAGGCGCTGCCTCCTGCACTGCTCTTACCAGTATGTCCAATGCAAATTTTTCATTATCTGCGCATATGATCCTCATGTTTGTCTTCTCCTGTCGGTATTCTGATCACTGCTTCTGTTCCCTGTCCCTTCACACTTCTGATCTCCAGGGTACCGCTGCACATTATTTTCAGACGTTCTCTGACATTTGCAATACCAATATGGCTCCGATCATCTTTTCTTTCTTCTGCAGGATCAAATCCAACCCCGTCATCCCGTACAGTAATCACATGAAAAAGTGCCTCCCGCTCTGTGATAATTGTAACCGTTCCACCCTCTTCTCTTTTCATAATACCATGCTTTACTGCATTTTCCACAATAGGCTGAAGTGTAAGTGCGGGAATATGGAAGTCCTTATCTCTGGTGTCATACTCTGTCCTCAGCATCCCGCCAAATCTTTTCTGCTCCAGTGACAGGTACAGCTGCGTGTGCCATAATTCCTGCGTAAAGGCAATCATCCGGTTATCACCGATAAAATCCATATTTCCCCGCAGATACTCTGCGAACTCAATCGTAGTCTGCTCTGCCTCCGGTGCCTTACCATGACACATTCCCTGAATCACTGCCAGTGTATTATAGAGGAAATGCGGCCGGATCTGACTGATCAGAATCGAGATATGCATATCCGTCAGCTCTTTTTCCTGCTGTGCAATCAGCTTCCCTCTGGATACATGGGAAAACATGAAAATAATCAGCAGTCCGAGTGTTATTCCGATATCACTGAGATCCGGTTCCGGCGGAAGAAAAATCTGCGCAATTACCGTAATCAGCGGAATAAGCATATAGCTCAAAAGTGCAATCAGATCATGCCTTTTCATCCTGTCCCTGCAGGCAATCAGGAGGCATGCATCACAAAGCAGGGCAAACAGTCCCAGCCCCTGATTAGTCACAAACAGAGGCCCCCTTGCATAAAATCCCCCGTTACAGGAAAAGACCAGTGGCACTGAAATGGAAATCAGATTCAGCATGATCCCTGTTACACAGACCACATAGCAGAGATATTCCAATATTCCCGGATAGCGACTTTTATCCGTCACACAATGCTTGATATACATGGTATAGATCATCACCATCGGAAACCCTGCTCCGCACTTTACGCAGGTCAGTATGGCATTCAGAACTGAAAGCTGTGCCTGCCCCTCCAGCAGCAGCGTGATGGTATAGCAGACAACCTTAAACAGATTCAGAATCAGCAATGTATCCATGATTCTGTCAGCCATATCATATTCTCTTTTATCATACCGGCTGCAGAACAGCATCTCGGCTGTAATCACTGCAGATATCACCTGCATTTCTATCGCTGCGTACATGGATGTCCCCTCCAAAAAAAGAAGGCGCCCTGCGGCAATATACCACAGAGCGCCTTCTTTTATTATAATCTGTTCATCAGATTATTCCATGCTCTTTCAGAAGCTTTTCGACTTCTGTTCCATTAATCTTCTTGAGTGCTTCCTTAAGTGCGATCTTCTCCTTGAAGCCCAGCTGCATCTCTGTAAGAGACTTGCCGTCACGCAATGCAACAGTGGAATCCAGAAGATCTCTGACATCATATACGCTGCCCCAGACTTCCGGAACACCGCGGTCAACATTCAGCAGTGTATATACGGCTTCCATCGCTGTACGGATGGAATATTCCGTTGTAAATACGGTATCTCTTGGTGTCTCTGCAAAGTTACCGATAAATGCAAAGTTCACAGAGCCCTCCGGTACAACGTTCGGGCGGTCACCCTCTTCGCGGGGCTGGAAATATGCACTTGCAAACGGCATCATAACAGGCACTGTATTGGCGCCGGTTCCGGCCATCTCTTCAATCTGATCTTCCGGAACGCCCAGGTGATAGAGCCACTCTTCGCAGATTTCCATACCGGTACATTCGCGCATGGACTTCTTGATGAAATCACCCGGTCTGTCTGAAAACATTCCATACAGCCATACGAGTACCTGGCCCTTCGGCTGATTGCGGTACTGCGGCTGACGGTTGATCGTCCAGCTCAGAAGCCAGCTGGAATCCTTAACTGTAACAATACCGCCGGTTACCACCTTGCCGGAAAGCGGATCTCTCTTGCAGATCTTCTGGATATAGGGAATGATCCTGCCATCCAGTGTATTGACGGTTGCGCTGACCCAGTTGGAATCTTCCGGATCCATACAGAACTTGTCCGGATGA
>JAKVKH010000023.1 GCA_022486625.1 Butyrivibrio sp.
TAATTCAGTTATCCACAATTGATAGCAGTCTGAGAAGAAATTGGAGTAGTGCGCTCTTTTTTCTCAAAAGTTATCCACATGGATTGAAAATGAATTATGAAATTACCTCAAAATATAAATTCATCATTTATTTGATAAAAAGCTTCAGTTTTCTTTCTGTTTATATCTTTTCTTCTGTTCATACATGACATTATCCGCCTTACGGATAATGTCTTCAAACCGGAATGCATCCTCAGGACACCTTGCATAGCCCGCACTGGTACTGATTTTCAGAGAAAGTTTTCCAATCTGGATTTCTCTTGCTGACTCTGCCGCAATCCGCCCGATCAGTTCTTCATAATACCCGGATTCATGAGCACCCCTGACCAGCACGGCAAATTCATCTCCGCCGACCCTGAATGCATATGCACCGTCACCAATACATTTTTCCAGTCGCTTTGCAAGCACATTCAGCAGAGCATCCCCCATCTGATGGCCATAGGTATCATTCATATGTTTGAAATCATTCATATCAATATAAATCAGTCCATATGCAAGATGGTCCTTCTGAAATTCCTCCAGCATGCTGATATATTTTCTGGGATTATTCAGTGATGTAAGGCTATCCTGATAGGACAGCTGCATCAGTTCCTGCTCTTTCAGTTTCAGTGACAGCATAAGCCATACCACCATACTTAAAAGTGTACACATCATAACACTCAGGAACGCATGCCTGACTACAAGCGACTGCGGGATCCAACCATCTTTCTGTGCAACGCTCAGTACCCAGTTTTCTCCCTCAGGCACTTCAATTTCCGCACTGACAGGGTTCTCAAGTTCTGCTCCGGTAGAACTTGAGAGAATCTCAGGCTTTCCTGACAATATATCCTTTTTCCACAGCTTGTATTCATAATTTTCGCTGATCAGGCGATCTAAATGCGCGGATTGCATAATTCCACCTGCATTCAGATGCAGGATCACCAGTCCCCAAAACGATTGCTGCCCTCTCTGATCCGTAACATAAACAGCCTTTCTGACAACAAAATCCTGCTGTACATTTATCCTCTCCTGACTGCTCTCCGTCATCGGATATCTATAGGCTACAATTCCGCCCGGCGCAAGTTCTATCTGTTCCACCACTTCACGGTTCATATTCAGATTATCACAGATTGATCCAAAATCCTTAACACGCCCTTTTCCGTTACGAATCAGAAGATCCCATACATCCATCGGATACATATCCGACTCCAGATTCTTCTCCAGACTGCTCGCCAGCGCCTGTGTCATATACCCAGCGCGCTCCCTGCTTTCTCTGATCATATTTTTTTCCACAATATTCCTGATCATCAGGATTCCAGTTAACGCCGTACTGAAAATGATAAGTGTAATCAATAAATTCTTTGTTTTTTGACTCACTGCAATCTGTGCAGGACGGTATTTCAGATTTTTTGCTGCCAAGTCAGCATGCCGCCTGTTCCCTGACTGTATCTTAGCATTTTGACTTTTTATTCGTAATATGGGAAACCATACTCTGTACCTCATTCTTGTATTATAAAAAGACATTTTCATCCGGCTGGAAATTGCGTATAATTAAAGGGTTCCGGTATCAAATGTCAACTTCATGGAGGACTTCAGATGACCCCTTCCTTTATTTTCTATATGGATATTATCGGCACCGTTGCCTTTGCCATTTCAGGTGTTATGGTTGCTGTGCGTAAGGATATGGATGCTTTTGGCATTATCATTCTGGCACTGGTAACGGCAACAGGCGGAGGTGTCCTTCGAGATATTCTCATCGGACAGATTCCGCCTGTCATGTTTCGTAATCCTGTATATGTAATTATCTCCGTTGTTACTGCCTGCGTTGCCTTTCTGATTCTCTATTTCAATAAGGGAATCAGTAAAAAAAATATCGCTTCCATCACCGATAAACTGCTGTTCTGGTTTGATACACTCGGTCTGGCTGCCTTTACCGTAGACGGTGTCAGTGCCGGCATGCAGACCGGCAGTAGCAGAAGTCTGTTCCTCGTTGTATTTCTTGGCACCATTACCGGTGTCGGCGGCGGTATCATACGAGACATTCTGGCAACTGAAATGCCTTACATCTTCGTCCGTCATATCTATGCCATTGCTTCCATCATCGGTGCACTTCTGACCGGAATTCTATGGCCGGTTGCCGGTCAGAACCATGCAATTCTGGCCGGATTTCTGGTTACCATTCTGATCCGTGCTCTCGCCGCACACTATAAATGGAATCTGCCACACATCAGGAAACACTGATCTTCATTTTCAGATCACTGTACGGAATGACAACGTTCTGAACACCTGCTGCATACGGTGCAACTTCATATTCACTGAATTCCACTCCCACGCCGCCTTTGGTCAGATAAAAATTGAATTCATTCTTTTTATAATCATCCTTTACCGTTTGATCTGCGCCCTCAAAGAAGGTATCCGGATCTTCCTTCATCTTCTCCTGCAGCGCCTTTATTACGAGTGACTTAAAATCTGTCTTGTCCAGATCAACAACATCCCCCAGAGAAAGCTGCTTTCCGGTCTGTCTGTCCATGACATAATAGAAATTCTGCCCCATACCATGTGCTCCGCCGGTATACTCATAAGTATTTTTCTCAAGGCACAGATATCTGTCATCTGCATAGGTCAGTCCTGTCACAAGATCAATATACTGATATGGAAATCCGAATGAATAATCGCTTTCCCCATTTGTACTATCCGCGGATGAAGAACTGTCTGACGCGCTCTGGCTACATGACTTGTATGCATCCTGCGCATTCTTTACTTCCTGCTCTTCCTGCGTTGATTCTCCCCCGGCAAAAAACTCATTCATGGTTTTTGCAGCCTCAGAATTACCTTCAAAAACAGGTGTACTGATTTTGACATGAATAATTTCCTGTCCACTTACATTATCATCCACATATTTTGTATATTCCTTCTGTGAAAGTGTAATTCCGGCAGCCTTAAATCCGGAATCATAAAATGGATCTCCGCCAAATGCAATTTCATTCCCCGGATCATCAAAGCTGCGCATATATGCTTCATCTCTGTAATCCTGTGACCGGATATAACAGATCCCGCTCTGCAGAACTTCAACGGCGTTTTCTGCATAAACTCCATAAGTAATATCCGTACTGGGCTGCGGCGTAATGGTATAAAGTTCTGTTTTGGTACCATCTGCAAAATTATAATGCGCAGTATCATATACAACCGATGAGTCCTTATCCGCAGACGCTCCGGAAAGGCTGACATAAATGCCTTTCTCATCATATCCCAGTACCTGACTTGTTCCATCTCCCACACTGCTTAAGGTAACAAAGTTCTTCTGTTCTCCTGTTGTAAGATCTGTTGTATAACACTTCCATTGCCCTGAAGTCGATGCATCAATACTGATAAGGTATTTCTGTGTCATTCCATATACAGCCCCGGGAATGCTCTTTGCCAGCACCTTCGGCTTTGCCATCGAATCCGGATCTTTCGGATCCGCCACCATCAGCTTTCCGTAATTCTGATCTGTCAGATATATTTTCTGATATACTTTCATGCAATATGCCGCATCACAGTATACTTCACTGTAATCATCACTGATCATCACCGGGACATCCGTATCCGGCAGCTGAGCCACCGTCTTCTTCAGATCCGTATTTTCCTTTCCGAGCGTTCCGTCTGCTGCCAGGTCATAGGCCTGCGCCATCTTGCCGCCACCATCTGTCAAATACAGAACATTCTGATAAATTTCCACCTGGCTGTAATCTGCAGATGCCTTTTTCAGTACGGTACTCTTTCCATCTGCCGTCACAAGAATCAGCTGCTTCTGACTGTCTGCCATTCCGCTGACTTCAGATACCAGTACATATATATTTCCATTATTGATACTGTACCCGGTGATTTCATTTTCGCCCTCTTCAGTCTGATACATTTTAGTACAGGCAGTCAGATCGCTCTTGTCGTATCTCTGAATACGATTTTTGGCACAGACATAAATATCATTATTATCTTCCTGTATTTTCCGTCCCCCCATCAGCATTTCCGCATCCGCAAATGCATCCAATCTGCTCTGTACTGCTGATGCTGCCGTACCTGCAGACTGCGTCGATGATGGAGAACTGCTCATTGTCCTGTCAGAGCCGGCAGTCACATACTCCTGCGCAGAAGGCGCCGTCTGTGATCCGCATCCCCCCAGCATGGCTGTCCCCGCCAGAATAATCGGTATCACTGCCGCTGCAACTCTGTTATATCTTTTTCTGCAATCATAATTGCTTTTCATCTGTTCTGATCTCCCTTCAAAAAGGACTCTGTTACTGTATGAGTAAAGTGTACCATGTGTAGTAGTACACGTCAAGCATCCGAAAATTAATATAATCGAAATAAAAAAAGTAGTAATATTAAGTTAAACTTGTTTTCAAGCCGAAGGGAGAATCTGTATGAAAAAGCTTCTGAAAATGCTGTCTGTTCTACTGATCTCGATTCTGACTGTTGTCGCACTGAGCTGGCCGATGCATACCGCCGCTGCAGACAACGTAATCCGCAATGCCACATTTACCAGCCTGTCTGAGATGCAGACCAGGTTGGGGAACGCCAGTGAATCTCTCTCCTGGTCTCCGGTTTATCTGACCGAAGTGGAAAATTATTACTGGACTTTCTGCGATCAGAACGCACTTGGCGGAACTGATATTTCCTTAAACCTTGCAAAAAATGCATATCGCAACCTGGAAATGCTGCTGGATGACGGCTATACCATGGACTACCAGGTGTTGAAGAACTACTGCAGCGAATACCTGCAGAAAACCGGTGGCAAAGAAGATGCTTTTTATAAGGTTCTGACCGATTGCCTGAGTAACCCTTATCTGCAAAACCGTCCGGCAGCAACCGTAACTGCCACGACCTACAATGGCCGCGACTACTCTGCTGTATTTGATGCCGCATATTATTATCAGAACAACCCGGATCTGCAAAAGAGCATCGGCAACAACCCGCCAGAGCTCCTGCGCCAGTTCGTTGAACAGGGCATCAATCAGGGAAGACGCGGAAACGCTTCCTTTGATCTGAATACCTATATCTCACAGGTCGATGCACAGGTGATGCAGAGCATGCTTTCTTCGAGCGCGTGGAAAGAACTTTCTGCCGATCACACCGCTCCTCTTGGGCGTTACAGCTACAGTCCCGCCAACTATTACGGCAAATTTCTCGGTCATTATGAAGCAGCTTCTGCTGACAGCACCGATGGTACAAAGTCCTCTGACAGCACTTCTGACACCACAATCACTTCAGATGTGAAATCCACTTCCGGCGTATACAATGAAACTTCAGACAAAAGTGTCTACACAAATGAACCCATCAGCAGTACCGTCGCCAACCAGCGTCCACTTGCCGTTATGATCCCGACTGACTCTTCCGCTCAGCCTTCCTATGGAATCGGGAGCGCTGATGTACTGTATGAGATCATGGAAGAGGGTGGGATCTCCCGCCAGATGGCAATTATTCCTGACTGGCATAATCTTTCCCGAATTGGAAACCTTCGCAGTTGCAGACTGTATTACATCTTTGCTGCCAAGGAATGGGATCCGATTCTGATTCACTTCGGCGGTGTTGCCTACATGAAGGGAACCATTGATGCCCCTGATATCAATAATATTTCCGGAACCTATGAATATGGAACCGGCGGAAAAGCTCCAGGTGCGGGTTTCTTCTTTCGAACCTCCGACCGCAGTGCACCGCACAATGCGTATATCTCCGCTTCCGGTATCCTGAAAGCCTGCAAACGTCTGGGATACCAGACCAGCCTTCGCTCCGATTACTACAATGCAAAGCACTTCACCTTTACGGACACTGAGAATACACTGGCTGATTATTCCAATACACAGAATGCCTCCGTAATTGATCTCTCAAAAGTATTCACCTACACAAAAACCAGACTGACCTATGATGCCTCTACCGGACTTTACCGGAAATATCTTCATGGAAGATCTCAGATTGATGCACGTACCGGAAAGCAGCTGACTTTTGCCAATGTAATTGTTCAGAATACAATCTGGAAAAAGCTGGATAAGAAAGGGTACCTTGAATTCCAGATGATTGATGACTCACAGGACGGATACTATTTCACAAAAGGGAAAGCAATCCACATTACCTGGAAAAAGACCTCCGATTATGAACCAACCAGATATTATGACGATAACGGAAATGAAATACAGCTGAACACCGGAAAAACCTATATAGCCATAGCGCAGTCTGGTCGGAAGGTTCAGTTTCATTAAAAAAATGGACATCGCAGTCTCTGACTGTGATGTCCATCTGTTTCAAAATTCAGCTTTTCAGGCTTCTGCAACTGCCTTCGCAAAGGCTTCCAGCGCTTCCTGATCCTGTGCATGCAATGCACTCTTAATTGTAAGAACCGGGCTCAGAATCTGAACATCCTTTAATGCCGACAACTGCTCTGCCATCAGTTTACCGGAAACAGGTGCCCATGTTCCATTTTCTGCAAGTGCAAACACACGATTCTTTACACCCAGCGCTGCCATATCATGCAACAGCGCTTCCATCGGAAGATATAACCCGTTATTATAGGTCGGGCAGAACAGAACGATCTTTCTGCATCTCCATACTTCTGAAATCAGATAAGACGCATGCGTCTTGGATACGTCATAAACGCGAACCATTCCGCCATTTTTCTTCTGAAGCTCTGCAGCAGCTGCTTCCGCAGCACTCGCCGTATGTCCGTACAAACTTCCGTAAAAGACAACCGTTTCATCGTCTTCCGGCGTATAGGTACTCCATTTCTCATATTTCTCAAGAAGATATCCGATATTTTTTCTCCAGACAGGTCCATGCAGTGAACAGATATTACGAATCTGCAATCCTGCTGCCTTTTTCAGTACCATCTGTACCTGCATGCCATATTTTCCTACAATATTTGCATAATACCTTCTGGCCTCATCCAGAAACTGCCTCTCATAATCATAATTATCTGCAAAAATACCGGCATCAATTGCACCGAATGTACCAAATGCATCTGCAGAAAACAGTGTCCCCGTTGCTTCATCAAACGCCATCATTGCCTCAGGCCAGTGCACCATCGGTGCCATGACAAAATGGAAAATGTGCTTTCCTGTACTGAATGTTTCGCCTTCTTTCACAGTTACTCTGGAAAGTGTATCCAGTTCCGGGAAAAACTGATGCAGGAAAGTAAAGGTTTTCACATTGCCGACAAGTGTTACTTCCGGAAATAATGCTGCAACTGCCCCAATCTGAGAACAGTGATCCGGTTCCATATGAAGAATTACAAGATAATCAAGTTTTCTGCCATTCAATGCTGCATGCAGATTCTCCATAAACTGATCCGAAATAGAAATATCTGCAGTATCAAACAACGCTGTCTTTTCATCTAAAATCAGATAACTGTTATATGACACTCCATCCGTAAGCGGAAAAAGATTCTCAAAAAGTGCAAGTCGTCTGTCACTTCCACCAACCCAATATGTATCATCTGTCACAAGCTGAAAATTGATCATAAATTCCTCCTATACCTGATTTATTATGGTGTAGATGCCGCCACCGCACCGACAGGTGTCTGCGGCAATGCTGCCGTACTGGCGCCCGCTGTTGCCGCCGGTGTTGTTGGTGTTGCCGCCGGTGTTGTCGTCACCGGTACGCTTGCTCCCGTTGTCGGAACCGCCGTGCTTGCTGCTGCACCAGGAAGTACCGTACTGGCAGCAACTGCCGGATCGGCACTTGCTGCTGAAGTTGCTGCCGGTGCCGGAGTAGTGCTCGGCGTGTAGGTTTGCGTCGCCTTTACCTGTGTCGTATCGCTCTCCACCTGACTGCTGTATTCCTTCACTTCATCAGATACCACATATCCATAATCTTCAAACAGGAAATGATGCAGCCATACCACATTACTTTCCAGTGTATCCGGGATGACGCAGCTTCCCTTTCTGCCAACTCTTCCGGTACTTCTCATGTTTTCCTGCGGAAATCCTCCCTGATCAGAAATCTTATAAGACGTGATTCTGGAAAGGTATCCCAGAATCTCATTCAGATCCATGGAAGTATACACTTCATCAAATACATCATCTGCTACAGAAGTCAGCTGTGCCGGTGTTGCCGTCTTGGCCTTTTCAAAGATCGCATTCAGCACGGTTCTCTGCCTTTCTGCACGCTTGAAATCATCCCCTGCCGTATATCTGATTCTGCAGTACGCAGTTGCCTGCAGCCCGTTCAGATGCTGCCAGCCAGCCTGCGTAACGGGCACATACTCCTTGCCCTGCTGCTGTGCCATTTTCTTCTCATAATCGTTCAGATACTGAATCTCCGCTTCATCAATATTGAGATCCAGCCCTCCCATATCATCAATTGCATCACTGAGTCCGCCGAAGCCAACCGTCACAAAATCCTGAATATTCATATCAAGATTCATGTTCAGCATGTTGATTGCCTGCTCCGGTCCGCCTTCTGCATAGGCGGCATTACATTTGTTATAGGTATCATTGCCAAGGTTCAGATATGTATCACGATATACCGATACCAGCTTGATATCACCGGTATCCTGATTGATGGATGCGATCAGGATAGTATCTGATCTGGTATCCTTTGTCAGTTCTCCTTTTCGTGTATCCACACCGAACAGAGCGATGTTCACATATCCCTTCATCGTTCCTGTCTGTGTATTCTGTTTTACGGATTCACTGATCTTCTCGTTAATCTTCTCTGTCGGGATATCCACCTTTTGTACTTTCTCGATCTTGGATACCACAAAAAGCGCTGCCACCACAACCAGCAGTACGATCAGTTCTGTCACGAAAAAGATAATCCTGAGTTTTTTCTTATTCATTTTCTTTCCGTGCTTCTTCCTTTTTCTGGATTTCACACCTGAAGGACTGCTCTGAACTTCATCTTCCTGATCATCCTCAGCGTCATCCATGTCCGGATCATCGTCCGCGTCATCCGAATCGTAGTATTCATCTTCTTCCTGATCCTGCGTTTCCGGTTTATCCGCTTTCCTCTGTCCCGCACTGTCCTGACTGTCATTATCATCGTCATCGTCATAATAATCGTTATCATCATCATAATAATCAGGTTCTTCCACAGCTTCTGATGTCTCTGTCTTCGCTGCCGGTTCGGACTTCTTCTCTTTTGTCTGAGACTCTTTTTCTGCTGATCCGGACTTCTTTTCCACCGCTTCAGATTCGTTCTCTGCCACATCCTGATCTGTATCCGAATGCTTCTTTCTGGTCTGCTGCGGCTTTTTTTCCTGCAGAACATCCCTGGGTCTGAGTTCCTTTACAGGTGCCTCTGTAATCTCTTTTTCTCTGATCGTTGCTTCTTTTACATTATCGTGATCAGAGCGTCTGTTCTGCTTCCTGTTGTGCTTTTCCTTCATAAAAATATACCAATACTTTCCAATATCTTCTATTTAAATGTCAAATAATTCCATGCATACCATAATAGCACAAAATGGAAACATGTCACGCAGTTTTTACGCTGCATAACATGTTTCCACAATATGAAACACCCTTTATCAATCCATCACTTCAGCCAGAACGCCCTTCAGTGTATCTGCCGAAGCTTTCAGCCTTTTCTGCTCTGGTTTACTCAGTTCAATCGGCACCAGCTTCTCTATACCATTTTTACCGACAATTGCCGGCATGCTGAGTGTTACGCCTTCAATCCCGTATTCACCATGCATCATACTTGATACCGGCAGAATGGATTTTTCATCCCGGATAATCGCCTCGCAGATTCTTCTGACACTCATCGCAATCCCGTAATAAGTTGCATGTTTCTTTTCGATAATCTCATATGCACTGTTTTTCACCTGCTCCGCAATCTTCTGCATCGCTTCATCATGATTATGATGTCCCTGCATCTCGCAGAAACGGTTCAGCGGAAGTCCTGATACGTTTGCACAGCTCCAGGCTGCCATCTCGCTGTCACCATGCTCTCCGATAATATATGCGTGAACACTCCTGCTGTCGACACTCAGATGCTCGCCAAGCAGATATTTAAGTCTTGCCGTATCCAGCACCGTTCCAGAACCAAATACCCTCGACTCTGGAAGGCCGCTCTGCTTCTGCGCCACATACGTCAGAATATCCACCGGATTAGCCACAATCAAAAGGATTCCCTTTACATCACGCTTTGCAATCTCCGGCATAATCGTTCCGAAGATGCCTACATTTTTCCTGACCAGATCGAGTCTTGTCTCTCCGGGCTTCTGGCTGGCACCTGCCGATACTATGATGATTGCCGCATCTGTGATATCGTCATAAGTCCCTGCATAGATCTGCATGGGCTTTGCAAAAGGCAGCCCGTGGCTGATATCCAATGCCTCGCCCTCTGCCTTGTTCTGATCCGCATCGAGCAGCACCATCTCTGAAAACAGTCCGCTCTGCATCAACGCAAATGCAGATGCTGAACCCACAAATCCGCAGCCGATCATTGCAACCTTACGTAAATTCACACTCTTTGCCTTCATCACGCATCTACCATCCTTTCCGAATCCCGGAGTGCCGACCGGCACCCGCCCAGTACTTCCTTTTCTCACTTCCATGACTATAAGATACTGCAAGTGCAGTTTTCTTTTCTGTATCAATTGTTACAAAATCATCAAAATGAGATAGTACCTCAGATTGCTTTTCCAAGAAACTGACTCTGATACAGCGTATAGTAAAATCCCTGTTGCCGCATCAGATCTGCATGACTTCCCTGCTCAATAATATGCCCGTCCTTCATAACCAGAATTACGTCAGCTTCTCTGATCGTCGAGAGCCTGTGCGCTACAATAAAGCTCGTACGCCCCTTCATCAGTCTGCCGAAGGCTTCCTGAATCTTCACTTCCGTTCTGGTATCAATGGAGGAGGTTGCTTCATCCAGTATCAGCATGGACGGGTGACTGAGCATAACCCTTGTAATGCACAGGAGCTGCTTCTGCCCCTGTGAAAGCCCTCCGCCATCCTCCTGAATCTCTGTATCATATCCTTTCGAAAGACGCCGGATGAAGGAATCCGCATGACATGCCCTGGCTGCCTGCATCATTTCCTCTTCTGTCGCCGTCTCATTTCCCATGCAGATATTTTCACGGATGGTACCGGCTTTTAACCAGGTATCCTGCAGTACCATACCATAGCCGCCCCTCAGGCTCTTTCTCGTCAGATTCCGGATCTCATTCCCATCTGCAAAAATCTGTCCGCCGTCCACATCATAAAAACGCATCAGCAGATTGATCAGTGTCGTCTTTCCGCATCCTGTAGGACCGACAATGGCAATTCTCTGTCCGGGCTGTACCTGCAGATTAAAATTCTCAATCAGCTTCTGTCCCGGTACATAGGAGAAGTTAACCTTCTCCAGACGGATTTCTCCCCGGAAGTTCTCCGGTTCAAGCGCTCCTTCACGGTCAGGTGTCTGCGGCTCTTCCTCAATCAGATCAAAGATACGCTTTGCACATGCAATTGCATTCTGCAGCTCCGTAATGACACCTGAAATCTCGTTGAACGGCTTCGTATACTGATTCGCATAACTTAAAAAGCTGGAAAGCTGCCCGACCGTCATTGCCCCACCGATGACCGCAAAAGCGCCGCTGATCCCGACTCCTGTATAAACCAGGCTGTTAACAAATCTGGTCGCCGGATTTGTAATGGAGGAAAAGAACGTTGCCTTTAAGGATGCCATACCAAGACGTGCATTGATCTCATCAAATTTCTGCAGGACATGTTCCTGCTCTCCATATGCCTGGACCACCTTCTGACCGCCAATCATCTCGTCAATGAGCCCGGTCTGCTCACCTCTCGTTTCTGACTGTACCCTGAACATCTGATAGGTATGCTTTGAAATGAATGCGGCAACACCAAAGGAAACAGGCGTGATCAGCACTACCACAAAAGTAATCCTGACATTAACAGACAGCATAAAACAGAATGTTCCCAGAATTGTAATCACACCGGAAAAAAGCTGTGTAAATCCCATTAAAAGTCCGTCTGAAAACTGATCCACATCCGCGATCACGCGGCTGACCACTTCCCCGTAGGAATGTCCGTCAATATATTTCAAAGGCAGGATTTCAATTTTACGAAAGGCTTCATTACGGATATCCTGCACGATTCCATAAGTCATTTTATTGTTGCAGACATTCATCAGCCACTGCGACACTGCTGTAATCAGCGTACAAATGCCGATTGTCATCATGATTTTTAAAAGTGCCGGAAATTTCACCTGTCCTTTTCCGACAATGACATCAACTGCCATACCTGTCAGTTTGGGAATATACAGCGTCAGCGCTACCGTAATAAATGCCAGAACCAGCGACAGAATCAGATAAATCCGATATTTTCCAAGGCGCCGGAAGACTTTCTGCACCGTCTGCATCTGCGACTCTTTCTTTTCACTCTGCATGGTCTTCCTCCTTTGGAAACTGTGAATAATAAATCTCCTGATAAACCGCATTGTCTCTGAGCAGCTCCTCATGCGTCCCGCTGCCGACCAGTCTGCCTTCATCAAGTACCAGAATCTGATCCGCTTCCCGGATTGAAGCTGCACGCTGTGACACAATGAAAATTGTCATCTGATGATGCATCTGCCGGATCGCCATCCGCAGTTTTGCATCCGTTGCAAAATCAAGTGCAGAAGCACTGTCATCCAGAATCAGTACTTCCGGTTTTCTGACCAGTGCTCTTGCAATCGTCAGCCGCTGTTTCTGCCCTCCGGAAAGATTCCGCCCGCTCTGTTCAATCCGGAAGCTCAGTCTTCCCGGCTTGGAATCCACAAATTCCTTTGCCTGGGAAGCCATAAGCGCATCCTCCAGATCCTGCTGCGCGGCCTGACGGTTTCCCCATCGGAGATTCTCTTCAATACTTCCCTTGAACAGCTCCGACTTCTGAAATACCATACCGATTCTGCTTCGCAGTCCGTTCATGGACTGTGTCCGCACATCCTGTCCGTGTACACGCACGCTGCCGCCTGTCACATCATAGAATCTGGGAATCAGATTCACCAGAGATGATTTACCGGAGCCGGTGCCACCGATGATGCCAATCGTCTGTCCCGGATATGCCGCAAAGGAAATGTCCTGCAGCGCAGGATCTCCGCCACCGGGATACGTCAGACAGACATGATCGAATTCCACAAGCGCAGACTGACCGGAAACTGCATCCGCTGTGCCGCTGTTCTGTGCTGTACCGGCATCTGTACCCTGCATCTTCGCTTCTTCCTTCATATCCGGATCGATTGCCAGAACATCCGCCACACGGTTCCCGCTGGCTGCCGCCCTCGTAACGGTCACAATCAGATTTGCCAGCTTGATCAGTTCAACCAGAATCTGCGACATATAGTTAAGAAGTGCAACCACAGCGCCCTGTGTCAGTGCCCCGCTGTTTACCCGCAACGCACCCACATAGATCAGTACGATAATGGCAAAATTTATGGTCACATAGGTCAGCGGATTCATCAGCCCTGAGATTCTGCCAACGAACTTCTGTGCCGATGCCAGCTGCTCATTACGGTTTTCAAACTGCTCCCGTTCCTGATCTTCTCTGTGAAACGCACGGATAACCCTTGCTCCGGTCAGATTTTCTCTTGTCGTCTGCAGCACCTGATCAAGATAGGACTGCACCTTTTTGTACATCGGCATGGTAACCATCATGATACCGAAGACGATCACCGACAGCAGCGGAATCGTCACCACGAACACCATGGCCGCCTTTGCATCCACGGTAAAAGCCATGATCATGGCACCCAGCACGATAAAGGGAGATCGCAGAAACAGACGCAGTACCATATTAACACCGGACTGCGCCTGATTAATATCACTCGTCATACGGGTGATCAGAGTATCTGTTCCGATCGTATCCATCTGTGCAAAGCTCAGCTGCTGTACATGTGCAAAAAAGGCATGCCGCAGCTCCGTTGCAAATCCGGTCGCCGCCTTCGCCGCAAAATACTGCGCGGTAATGGAACTGACCAGACCGACAATACCCAGCAGAATCAACACCAGACACATGTGAATGACATAGGTTCTGTCGCCGTTTCCGATACCGGTATCAATGACTGCTGCCATCACAAGCGGTACGATCAGCTCAAAGGTTGCTTCCAGCATCTTAAAAAGCGGTGCCAGAACAGCCTCTTTTTTATAGTTCTTCAGGTAGATCAACAGGGATTTCATTTTCTTTTCTCCATTTGCTTATGTTTATTCTGAATAAGCATAACACGCCTGCAGTCACCTGTCACACCTTAACATTTACGCCGCGGCTGATACAGCCTCTATGCAAGTGTCAGACGGATTACGACCGGCTGAGCGCTTCTGAAATCTGTCGTAACCTTCAGCCCCTCTTTCGTCTGCTCCCAAACTGCCGGATTCTTTTCCCCAAGCACTTCGGCTTTCGTAATGATACCACTGAAGCCTTCTCCTCCGGACGGCGTCTTTTCTGAGAAGGAATGAATAAAATATTCCCCGTTATCACTGCATCTGAGTGCAATTGCATAAATATGACCGCCCTGTACGGTAAACCGGAAATCCTGCGGTGTAAAGACCTTGACCTTCTGATCCGTAAAGAATCCTTCTTCCACCTTTGTCGGACCCTCCGCACAGATCTTGTAGGCAGAAGAGCCGTAAACTGCTTCTCCGTTCACCTTCAGCCACTTTCCGATACTGCGCAGTACTTCCTGTTCCTGCGGCGTAATTGTTCCATCAGACTTCGGGCCGATATTCAACAGCATATTACCGTTCTTACTGACGATATCCACAAGATCACACAGAATGTCTTCTGCCTTTTTATAACGGTTATCCGTCGTATACCCCCAGGAATCAAACCCGATCGAAGTATCTGTCTGCCATGTATATGGCTTTACCTCCGCAAACTGGCCACGTTCCACATCAGGCACTGCCGTACCGAACAGAAAAGCATCATGTTTATAATTGATCACTCCCTGCTCTCCTGTTTCCGCCATGCGGTTATAATAATATGCCGCTGCCTTCTTCAGGTACGGACGAAGCGCACTGTGCTGAATCCACCAGTCAAAATAAAGAATATGCGGATGAAATCTGTCCACTATTTCACAGGTACGTGCAAGCCAGTCCTGCATGAATTCTTCCGACGGCGACGGCTGACTGTAAATATCAAACTGATCTTCCGGCTCCTTCATGGACGGCCAGTAGAAGTCGCCTCTTTTAAGCGGTTCATGAATATCACTTTCAAACTCTTTTCCATGCCCCAGAAACCACCAGTGCTCAATCCGGTGCGAAGATGCTCCAAATGTCAGTCCGCTCTTTTCAACGCTTTCCTTCAGTTCTCCGAGTACATCGCGCTTCGGTCCCATCTCTGCCGCATTCCAGTGTGAAATGCGGCTTTTGTACATCTGAAAGCCGTCATGATGCTCTGCAACCGGCACAACATACTGCGCCCCTGCTTCTTCAAAAAGTGCAGTCCACTTTTGCGGATCAAATTTTTCTCCTTTGAACATTGGAATAAAATCCTTCAGGCCGAAATCCTTATGCGGTCCGTAAGTCTTCACATGATGCTCAAATTCCCGCGTCCCCTGAATATACATATTCCTTGTGTACCACTCATTTGCATAGGCCGGTACACAGAAAAGTCCCCAGTGGATAAAAATGCCGAACTTTGCCGCTTTATACCATGCCGGCACCTGATATGCCGAAAGAGATTCCCATGTATCCGAAAAAGGTCCTTCTGCAATTACGCCATCGATGCGTTCCATTTCTTTCCTAAGATCCATCTGTTCCATACTTTTCCCATTCCTTCTCTGATTTTTCCCTGACATGCCAGCGCTTTATGCTGCACCATTCTCAGATTTTTTTCTTCAGAATCTCAACACCATATGGCGGCAGCGTCAGCAGTTCCCCTGCCTTATATTCACGTTCTCCCAGCATACTGACTCCTGCAAGTGCCTCTGTCAGCCTGATGCTGTTTTCCTTACCGGCATGCTCCTCTTCACCTTTATGATTAAGGAAGAACAGATATTCCGCTCCGTCTTTTTCACGGATGGACAATTCCAGACCTTCCGGCAGTTCCTGTGCATCCTGTGCCAGAATTTTCTGATCCGCACAGAGTTGTTTCATGAATGCATGATAAAAAGCCTTCTCTGACCTTGTTCCGAAGTAATATACCTGTCCTTTTCCTGTCGTATGTTTTGACAGCACCGGCATTTTCGCATAAAAATCCGATTCATAGGCTGCGAGCGTCTGTGCACCTTCCGGATGGCTTATGGCAAACATCAGCTCCGATGTATATCTCTGTCCGTTCCATGTAAAATGATTCAGCTCACCGGAAGGAAGCGAATCAAATTCTTCAATCCAGAGACCGCAGAGCTTTCTGAGTTCTCCCGGGTAACCTGACTGCGTCACATTCTCATTTTCATCGGCAAGGCCACTGTATATGGAAACGACCAGTGTTCCGCCCTGATCTGCAAACGCTGTCAGCCGGTCTGCAACTCCGGGTTTTACCATGTAAAGTGTCGGTGCAATCACCAGTTTATATGCATCAAGCGGTGCATCCACTCCAATCACGTCCACCTGAACACCATATGCGTGCAGCGCTTCATAATATGCGTACAGTTCATCAATATAATGCAGATCCATATTCAGCCCTGCACTCATTTCAATGGCCCACCAGTTGTTCCAGTCAAATACGATTGCTGCCTTTGCGGGCACCCTGCTGCCGAGAATTTCATTTCCCAGACTGTGCAGTTCCAGGCCAAGCGCCTGACATTCCTTATAGATTCTGGTATCATTCGTTCCCACATGACTGATAAATGCACTGTGCAGTTTCTCACACTCAGCCCGGCACTGCCGCATCTGGAAAAACATGATCGTATCCGCACCATGCCCCATTGCCTGATAACTCATCAGCCGCATTTCTCCTGGACGCTTTAAGGTTGCATAATTATGCCAGTTTGAAACACTCGGAGTCTGCTCCATCAGTGAAAAAGGCATTCCTGGTTTTAACCCTCTCATCAGATCATGCTTCATGGCAATCATCGCTTCCGGTTCTCCGGCACTTGGATAATTATCCCAGGAAACAAAATCCATGTGCTTTGCCCATTTTCCATAATCCAGATCCTTATAAAACCCCATCAGATTGGTTGTGATCTTCGCATCCGGAATTGCTTTTCTGATTTCATCCGATTCATCAATAAAATTCTGAAGAAGACTGTCGGAATAAAACCGGTAATAATCCAGAGTAATGCAGGGATACATACTGCGGTTACTTTCAAAATGCTCTGTCAGAAGATTCGGCGCGACAATTTCATCCCAGTCATAAAAAGTATGCCCCCAGAAATGGGTATTCCATACCTGATTGAGTTTATCGAGCGTGCCGTATTTTTTCTGCAGCCAGATTCGAAAGGCTTTTTCACAGTTTTCACAGTAGCAGATTCCGCCATATTCATTACCGATATGCCATGCTGCAATATTCTCCTGATTTTTATAATGCTCTGCCAGCTTTGCTGCAAGTCTGGTCGAATATGTATGAAATGTCGGGCTGTTCGGACAGGAATTATGCCTTGCTCCGAACTTACGCTTCATGCCGTTAAATTCTGTTCTCAGAATATCCGGATGACGGTGTGCCATCCATGCCGGATGTGCTCCCGTTGCTGTTGCCATGCAGATCTTCATTCCCTTTTCAGTGACCATGCGCACGGTTTCATCAAGACCTGAAAAATCATAATGTGTTTCATCCGGCTGGATCATCGCCCAGTTAAATACATTCAGTGTCACAATATTCACACCGGCCTGCGGCAGGTATTCCATATCCTTCTGAATTTCCTGTTCTCCCCACTGCTCCGGATTATAATCTCCGCCATACAGAATCTCATGTACCTTATTACTCTGAATCATAATATACCTCTTTCTCTGTCAAAAAAGGTCTGTGCAAAGCACAGACCTTCTTAAGTTTACGTAAATCAGATTCTTTCAAATACAGGAATGCTGTCAATCGGTGCTGCAGCCTTAATCGTCTGTCCGCCCTCATACTGCCTGTGGTCCCGGATATCCTGCCATTTCCCGGCCGGAAGATATACCTCTCTTTCGTAAGTGTCTGCGTACAATATCGGTGCAACCAGATATTTTGCACCGAACATATACTGATCAGACAGTTCCCAGCACTTTTTATCCTCCGGGAACTCATAGAACATCGCACGCATCATCGGCATGCCGCTTTCATGCGCTTCTTTTGCCAGTTTCTCAATATACGGTCTGATGGAAAGACGCAGATCCAGGTTCTTCTTCATGATGCCCATTGCTTCATCTCCATAGCTCCAGAGCTCATTAGGCTGACCTGTCGGAAGATATCCTCCTCCGAAATCCTTATCATTGAACGTCGCAATATTATGCGGATCACGATCCCCATGCATTCTGAGTACCGGTGTAAATACGGCAAACTCATACCAGCGCATGAGAAGATGAACAAATGCAGGGTCTGTAACATCGCCGCACATAAAGCCACCAATATCTGTTGTCCACCACGGAATACCTGCAACACCCATATTCAGACCTGCTGCCACCTGATCCTTCAATGATTCAAAGGTACTCTGCACATCACCAGACCACAGAAGTGCGCCATATTTCTGACTTCCTACCCAGCCGCATCTGACAAGACTGAGTACGTCCTGATTTCCATCCTTTTTTTCTCCATCATAAAACGCCTTTGCATAAAGCCTCGGATAGATGTTGCTGACTTCCAGTGCAGGTCCGATAGAATAACGATAGTTATCATAATCATATACGGCAAGATCCGGTTCTGCATTATCCAGCCAGAACATGTCGATTCCATAATCATAATAATTCTTCTTACATTTTTCCCAGATAAACTCTCTTGCTTCCGGATTGGTTGTATCCACTTCCACACAGTCGCCCTGATAATCATAGGTTTCAATCGTACCGCGCTCCGTACGGATCAGAAGTCCCCTGTCATACATCTCGCCAAAATTAATGCTCTTACGATCAACAGACGGCCATACGGATACGACCACCTTTGTTCCCATGGCATGAAGTTCGGCCACCATTGCCTTCGGATCAGGCCAGAATTCCGGGTCAAACTGCCAGTCGCCCTGACGTGTCCAGTGGAAAAAGTCAATAACGATAACATCCAGCGGAATATTCAATTCCTTATATTTACGTGCAACAGACAGCACTTCATCCTGTGTACGATAACGCAGCTTGCACTGCCACAGTCCCAGTACGTCACTTCTCATTACAGGCGCGCGTCCGACAACCGCAGTATAATTCTCTGTAATCTGCCTCGGCGTATCCTCTGCGGTAATCCAGTAATCCATTTCCTTTGTTGCCTGTGCATGCCATTCTGTATAGTTTTTACCAAAAGAAGCACTTCCAACTGCCGGATTATTCCACAGGAAACCATAGCCAAGGCTGGAAAGTGCGAACGGAATGGAAGACTGGGAATTACGCTGCGCCAGTTCCAGCACGCAGCCCTTCATATCCATATATGGCTGCTGATACTGTCCCATACCAAAGAGCTTCTCTCCATCATTACTTTCAAACCGCATGGTCAGCTGATAATCACCGCCGATGATCGGCTTGTAATTTCTGGCAACCAGCTTTAAACAGCTGCTTTCACGGCTGATCGTGCCATAATAACAACGATAATACTCCCTCAGGATTTTCACACTATCTTTATAATACGTAATTACACCGACTTCATTCAGTTCAGCACGGATTTTCCCGTTTGTAATGGAAGCCTTTCCATCCGCAATCACGATCTCTGCAGACTGCACTCCGATTTCTTCTGTCAGCGCCCACTCATTTCCGGTAAAAGAATTATTCATGGTTGAGCGCACACGAAGTGCGTTCCTGCCCCAGGGTTCAATCCACAATGTCTCTCCCTGCCTTCTGGCAATCAGTCTGTTTCCCTCTTTTGTATATAACATCATTCACCTCATTTCTGCGCATCCTGTACGCCTGTTTTTTCTTATATAATCAGTCTGATATCTTCTGAAGAGCTTCCGATGCCAAAGTGCACCGGCACCTTTCTCTCATGTCTGATTTCATGCTCCAGCTCGACTGCTACTTCTGCCACGCACTCCTGCCCGGCACTCAGATATACCTTTTCAAATCCTGCAAGTTCCTGGAATACTGCCGCACCATCTTCCCTGCTGTATACCTGTACGGTTTCATTTCCACTGACATTTCCGGTATTCCGAACCCTGCAGGAAATAATACTCTGTCCGTTTTCTTCTCTGTACTGCGGCGTGCTGTATTCAAACGTCGTATAGGACAGACCGTGTCCGAAGCAGAACAGCGGATCGACATGCATGGTATCGTTGTATCTGTATCCAACCAGCTGCCTCTCTGAATATCCGACATGGTCTCCTCCGGGAAATTCTCCGATTGCATGTGCACTGCAGCCGTTCATATCTTTATAAAAAGTCTCTGCCAGTTTACCGGAAGGATTCACATTCCCAAGAAGTACATCAGCCAGTGCATCTCCGCCTTCCAGTCCTGCATAATAGCTCCAGACAATAGTACCGGCCTGATCTGCCCATGGCATTTCCACCGGACTTCCCGCATACAGAACCACAATCATATCCTTTCGGATTTTCAGCAGTTCTTCCACCAGAAGATCCTGCCCGTATGGCAGTTTCATATCGCTTCTGTCATTGCCTTCCGCGTCATGATCATGATTCAGTCCGCCGACGAAAATCACTGCATCATAAGATTCCTTTGCTTTCTGCAGTGCCTCTTCTCTGAGCTGCGCCTGCCTGTGCATAAGCGCACTGTTTTCTTCTGCTTTCTTCCCGGTCGTTCCGCCGCCGTTTTCCAGTGAAGCCTGCTGCCAGTTTACATTTCCGTGCTGTCCCTTTTCCTCTGCCTTCTCACTGGTATAACCCGGTTCATAATCCACCTGCGCATTTCCGCCGACATGTGTTTTAATGCCAAGAAGCGATGTAACTTCATACAGTGCCTTGATTTCCGCACTTCCGCCTCCATTTGAATGAATACGGTCTGCATTTTCTCCAATCACCAGCACTTTTTTCAGCCTGTCCTTATGAAGCGGCAGAACCTGATTATCATTTTTCAGAAGTATGATGGACTGTCTTGCCACATCAAGCGCAACCTGACGGTGTGCCGGTGTATTATATGCGCCGCCTTTCCGGCTTTCCCCACCCAGCATATGCAGACGCATCATCAGTATGAGAATATGCTCTACCTTTCTGTCTACTGCCTCTTCACTTATCTCTCCGCTTTCTATGGCTTTTTTTAGCGGATCTGCCAGGAAATACTCATTGAAATTGTCCGTTACAGACATCTCCACATCCAACTCTGACTCCGCGGCCTTTTTCGTATCATGAACCGCACCCCAGTCAGATATGACAGTGCCGTCATAATTCCATTCTTCTCTCAGAATCTTCTTCAGAAGAAATTCACTCTGACAGCAATGCTCTCCATACAGCAGATTATATGCACCCATAATACTGTATGAATGCCCTTTTTCCACCGCTTTATGAAATGCGCGCAGATAAACGGTTCGAAGTGTTTCCTCATCCACATCTGCTTCCACTTCCAGACGCCTTGTTTCCTGGTTGTTTACTGCAAAATGCTTTACGCAGGCTGCAACATCCCATTTCTGTACTCCATCAATGAATTCTGCTGCAAGCTCACCTGTCAGATAAGGATCTTCGCTGAAATACTCAAAATTTCTGCCGCACAGCGGACTTCTCTTAATATTGATCCCGGGCGCCAGAATAACATCCTTTCCCCGTCCTCTCGCCTCTTCACCCAGAACACTTCCCATTTCATGTGCAAGCACCCTGTTCCATGTAGATGCAAGCGCACTGTTGCAGGGAAGATAGGTCACCTGATCTGCCTGATGCTCCGGTGTCATCCAATGATCCGGTTCAAAATTCTGCCGGACACCCATCGGTCCATCTGACATTGTCAGCGGCGGAATTCCGAGCCGTTCTACTCCCTTTGTCTGAAACAGATGTGCCCCGTGAATCATTCCGATTTTTTCATCCAGCGTCATCTGTGCAATCAGCGCATGTGCGCGTGTGCTGTAATCATTTTTCTGTGTCATTGCCCATCTTCTCCTGTTATTTTCTTTTTCATGTTTCCTGTCTCTGCTTCCTCTGTACCCGCAACTGTCTGCGGAAATCAGCCGGACTAAGCCCGACCTGACTGCGAAATTTTTTACTGAAATAATCCACATCACTGTATCCGATCCGTGTTGCGATTTCATAAATTTTCAGATGATCATCAGCCAGCAGCTTCTTGGCTTCCTCAACACGTCGTTCATTCAGATAGCTGTTGAAACTGTTTCCTGTGGATTTACTGAATACCTTGCCAAAGTAAACACTGTTATAACCAAACAAAGGTGCAACCTCTTCCAGTGTCAGATTGCTCTGGAAGTTATGATCAATATAGGACAATACATCCTGCATGGTACTCTCTGCCCCGGCATGCCCACGGATTCTCTGCACAATTTCTCTCGACTGTGTTTCCAGATACTGCATGATCTCATACAGATAAAATCTGTTGCCTATAAATTCAATAATCTCACTGTTACTGTCAAAAAGCTCTTCACACTCCGGGTAGGTTCTGCTGACCTGTTCCTTGATCTGCAGAAAAAGATCTGTCAAAAACAGCCTTACTTCAGGAATCGCATCCGTTACCAGATGCAGATACTGTTCAAGCTCCTTCAACGTTTCATGTGCCTTGTCAATGCTGCAGGCCTGCAGATATCCGATCAGACGGCTGCTGAACACATGAAGCCTTTCCTGTGTAATCTGCTCACTGCGCTCCTGCCAGTCTGAAAGCTCCTGATAGCCAAAGGTATGCGCACCTTCTGCACAGAAAAACCGCCTTTCACACAGCCTTCTTGCCTCGTCATAAGATCGCGCAATATGATCGGCACGCTCTATGATACTGCCATATGCCAGAAACATCGTATCAAGCGGGCTGTCTTCCTGAAACGGCTTTTTTTCATAATGATCAAGAAAACGCTGAAACTGCCGGATTGCATTCTTTCCTCTGAAAAGAAGTACCTGACGTTTTTCAAGTTCACAATATTCATAAGCATCCGGTTTCATAAATGCGCCCAGCAGATCCTGTATTTTGTATTCCGGCTGTTCCCGATCCGTATGATAAGTCTCATAGACTGCAACCTGGTAGGCATCGGCTTTCAGTTGCACAGCATCCAGTTCCGCATCCGGCGTATCGTTTTCTCCGGGGTCATGCGTTCCCAGAAGCAGCTCCTGAAGCACTACATCCTTCGCCTTCGTGGTAATTCTCCTGATATTCCCCTGTTTTGCTGACTCTTTTGCCATATCACTGCGAATCTGTTCCACTGTCTTTTGCAGCTCATCTTCATCAATCGGCTTGGTCAGATAATTGGTTACACCGTATCGGATCGCAGACTGTGCATAACTAAAATCCGAATATCCGCTCAGAATGATAAAGCGCCCCTGATAACCCTGTTCTCTTGCCATTCGGATTACATCAATTCCATGAATTTTGGGCATATGAAGATCAAGTAGCACAATTCCGGGATTTTTTTCCAGAATCTGCCTGAGCGCTTCTTCTCCGTTTGCCGCTTCTGCACAGACTTTAAACCCGAGGCTCTCCCAGTCCATGATAAACTTCAGCCCTTCTCTGATATTCTCTTCATCATCTGCAATCAGTACTGTTTCCAATACTCACTCTCCTGTCTCATTCAAAATGATCTGCTGCCTGATCTTCCCTGCCGCCTTTGCATTTGCAAAATCATACTGATACGCCTGCTGATAGCCAAGTGCAGCACACGTGGTCTGCATATGTTTCTGCAACCGGTCAAATTCTGCATCATCTGATGCAAAAATCATCTTCCATGAGTCCTTCACGATAATTTTTTTACATGCTTCTCTGATTTCTTTGATTTCCGAGCTTTCCTCCGGTGCACTGTAGCTGCATCCCGGTGCGACAAGAATCTTGTTGTTCTTTTCCAGATAATCCATGGTATCTGTCGCATTCATCTTTTCAGACCAGTCATTCTGCAGTCTGGTCTTACTTCTTTCCTGCTCGCTGGGCCAGAGGTGATAAGAATAGGCATTTCCCCTGGAATCTTTCTGGTTCAGCGTTACTGCCGTATAATTCAGCTGAGAAACGCCATCCCTGAAAGTTCCGACAGATTCCATCCCCGGGATTGGAAGATTCTGCCTCTGCAGAAATGTTTTCTGCCCGTATGCAGTCAGTTCAGGGCCATTATCTCCCATCTGCCAGCAGATTCCTTCCGGTCCGGCACTTCCGTCATTTGGCTGTGCCTGACTGGCGTATACACCTTCATCGGAATAAAGCCAGTCGATAAAATCTGCAAGACGTTCCGGATCTTCTGCTCCGGAACCTACCGCCATCACATTTTTCAGATTGCCTGTCTGTGAACAGCCATATCCATATACCTTCATGTCATCAATGTTCACCGCCATGAATCCCTTTCCCTGATCCATATGCTCCTGTGTGTTATATGCAGACTGTCCCAGAAACGGCCACGGACTGAACAGAATCTGTCCGTCCCGATACTTTTCAAAAACCTCCGAGTAATTCTGGATCTGAGAATCCGGATCTACAAGACCTTTCTGATTCGCTTCGAAGTAAAATCTGAGTACTCTCATATACAACGAACCGGAATCCAGAATATTCTGATAATCTGTTCCGTCTGCTTTTGCCAGCAGGAACCCGGATTCATCATAACCATAAAAACAGCAGGGCTGTTTGGCCGCATTCATCAGATTATCATCCCAGTCACCAAAAAAAGAAAATGCATAGGTTCTGGCACCTGATGCTGTTTTGGGATACAGCTGCTGCATCTTCACCAGCACCGGCAGAAGGTCCTCCAGTGTACCAATCTGAGGATACCCCAGCTGTGCATACAGATCCCATCTGATATATGGACTGTACGAGGGTTCCAGAACATTCTGCGGTGTCATGGAGGACAGGGTTGACATTTCACTGGGAATTGCATAGATTCCCTTCGCTGGAAGTCCTGCGTTCAGCTGATTGATTGCCTTTCTATATTTCATGATACTTTTATTCTTCAGATAACCGCTGATATCCGTCAGAAGCCCGGATTCCACCATACCGGAAAGTGCATCGCTTTCCGCAGAGCAGATAATCAGATCTCCGAGATTACCGGAAGCCGCTCTGACATCCTGTAGCACAGAACCGTTATAACTTCTGTTCGGTGCAATAATATTCAGCTTCATATTGAACTTATCATGTACCGTCTTTGCAAACCATCCGGACTGAATCCCCTGATAATTTGCCTGCGGATCAAATACATCAACTGTAATTTCCTGCGGATAATCTGCTGCAGAATATCTGCTTGCAGCAGTACTGCTGCCGCAGGCTGCACACATACTTATCACCATGGATGCAAGTGCTGCTATGGCAATCATTCTCTTCATATGTTTCTCCATATCAATCAGACCTTCACATCCATTTTACCTTTTTCCGATGCGTCCCACAATCTTTGACCGGTATATATCCGGACATATTCTGATATATATCCGTCAAAAAATGTGATTAAGCCGGGTAAAAAACCGCCATTCTATAAAAAGAAGACTGCGACGGACCTGCCGCCGCAGCCTTGATGGTGAGCTGTCATTTCAACTCATTTCACCCAAACTTATTTACCCATTGCTTCGTTCTCAGCCTTTGCACGAAGAGTTGCTTCGTTCTGCTGGAACTTCACGCAGTCATCATAGCCATAGCCTTCAGCCTGCTTTGTCATATCTGCAACGATCTGATCGAATTCAGCATCAGACTTTGCATAGATTGCCTTCCAGGAATTGTCCTTGATGCAGGTAGCAACCTGATCCCACTCAACCTGAAGATCATCAGAATGAACACCACCGACATAGGTTGTACCAGGTGCCATGTTATAACTTCCCTTTGACATATAGTCATCCGGTGTAGTAGCTCCTGACCATGTTCTCCATGCCTTTTCAATATCAGATCCGGCATTTTCCGTGTAGCTCTTCCAGTTTCTGTAGTTATAGGTCTCTCCATTGGAATCAGGATTCTTGGCATCCAGAGCCCATGTGGTATTGTTGATCTTGAAGGAACCGTCATCAAATGTACCTGTATAATCGCCGGTCATCTGTGTCTTTACATCTGTCTTTGCTGCCTTACCAAGATCTGTGAAGCAGGTATTGCCGTTTTCATCATAATACCAGCAGACATCCTTAGGACCATAGTTCAATGTCATTGTTCCTTCAGGTGTTGCAAGCCAGTTGATGATTGCCATGCAAAGTTCCGGATATTCCGTATTTGCACCGATAGACCAGATTCTGTTGCCGCCGTATACATTCTGACCATATACAAGAGGCTTTGCATCTGTAGGCTTTACCGGGTACATTCCCTCGCCGGCCTTAAGATGTGTATCTGTGTTATACATAGCTGAACCAAGGAAATTGAAGATATTCAGGAAAGCAGTACCGTTCTGATAATCTTCCATCATTCCGTTGTAACCCTGTGTCTGAGAATCAGGATCAAGAAGTCCCTTCTGATACAGCTTGTTATAGAACTTCAGGCATGTCAGGTACGGACCGTTCTCTTCCAGTGCCGGATAATATTTCTGTTCCGTAGGATCATACAGACCAAATCCGAATTCATCATAGCCATAGTATGCTGTAGCAAGAGACTTTACGAACATGACCATATCGCCATCCCAGTCTTTAAACAGTGACATACCATAGGTCTGATTGCCGTTATCATCCTTCGGGCAAGCCTTCTGCATCTGTGCCAGAACATCTACCAGACCGTCCAGATCCTTTATTTCAGGAGAACCGATCTTCTCATACAGATCATATCTTAAATCCCATGTATACATGAAGGACTGCAGATCTTTTTCAGAAGAACCTACATCATGACCAAAACCATATGTCTTGCCGTCTTTGTTGATGCTCTTGTTCTTGTCCAGAGCCTTCTGCATATTATTCTTGATATACGGGCCATAATCTGTCAGAAGATCATCTTCATTCCAGTCATAAAGCATGCCCTTATCTACTGCCTGCTGATACTTGTCTCCGTCAGATCCCCAGATCACAAGATCCCCAAGGTTGCCGGATTCCATACGTGTATCATATACACCATCTGCATCAGGAATAATGTTCAGCTTTACATTAAACTTATCCTTGATTACTTTTGCAAACCATCCGATCTGTTCTCCGGAATAGTTGGCAAGCTGATCATACACATCCAGTGTAACTGTCTTGTCAGGGATAATGTCTGAAAGATCTCCTTCCAGTGCCTCTGATGATGATGCAGCTGCGTCTGCAGATGCTCCTGAGCTGGCGCTGTCAGCAGCGTCTGCGCTCTCTTCTTCCGTTGCATCGGAAGAAGCTGTTGTGCTGGATGCGGAAGAACCGCAGGCTGCCACTGATAATGTGGTTGTGCCTACCAGCATGATAGCAAGTAACTTTTTGAGCTTCATAAACTTTTCACCCTCCTGTAGTGTTTGTTGCTTTATCTATTCGAAAGATTCTGACCGGAAGTTATTTTCCTGCCAGCCCCGATTAGATCAACCCTTTACTGCCCCAAGCATGATACCCTTCTCAAAATATCTCTGCATAAACGGATATACGAGCAGAATCGGAATAATGGTAACCATGGAAATGGTATACTTGATAACCTTTCCGTTCAGTGCGGACTCCAGCACCGACTTACTGATTCCGGATGTATTTCCGGCAGACATAAGTGCGGAAAGGTTACTGGTTGTATTAAGGTAAATATACAGTCTGTGCTGCAGTGTATACAGCTTTGGTGCTGACTGCATCAGAATCAGGGAATCCTGGAAGGAATTCCACTGTCCGACTGCACCGAAAATGGCAATTGTCGCCAGAATCGGTTTGGAAAGCGGCCATACGATGGATCCGAAAATGCGAAGATGTGATGCCCCGTCAAGTTCCGCACTTTCTTCCAGCTCTGCCGGAATTGCAGATTCAATGTAGGTCTTTACCAGAATGATATTGTAGGGAGCAATGATTGCCGGAACAATATATGCTGCAAAATGATTGGTCAGACCCAACATGGACATATTCAGATACCACGGAATGATACCTGCATTGAAGTACATGGTGACAACAAGGAATCTGTACCAGAAGCTTCTGCCCCACATTTCCTTTCTGGTTACAAGATAACCTACAAATGCGGATGCACCTACCATCAGTGCTGTTCCGATAATGGTTCTGGCAAGTGTTACAAACACTGAAGTAAACAGATCATTGACTGCCAGCAGTCTGATATAGTTATCAAAATGTATTCCTCTGGGGACGAAATTGATCAGTCCCTTACGTACCAGGTCATTATCACTGATGGTGTTAATGAACAGATAGTAGAACGGAAAAATACAGATAAATGTAAATATTGCAAAAAATGTATAATTGATAATGGAAAAAACAATATCGCCGGGTTTCATCTTTATCTTTTTGACATGCATCTTAGCGTATTGCTTCTCCGCTTTTTCATCGAGCTTTTCCTGCGCGGTCTTAGCCATTGGAAATTCCTCCTTCTGCGGTATCCTGTACCGTATACATCCCTATTTCAACATGCATCGTAATGCTTATACAATCGTTTCTCCTCTGAGCAGCTTGGAAATACCATTTGCACCGAACAGAAGGATGACACTGATGACTGACTTCAGCATACCGACTACGGTAGATAACGGGATCGCTCCCTTTACAATACCCATGTTGTATACATACAGATCCAGAACCATGATCTGTGCTGTATTGGAAGAATTCTTGAATACCAGATACTGATCCATACCGTTTGTCAGAATACCTGCAACGGACATCAGGAGCAGTACATAGAAGGTCGGCATCAGTCCCGGCACGGTGACATGCCACATTCTCTGGAATCTGCCGGCGCCATCAACGGTTGCCGCTTCATACAGCTGCTGGTCAATACCGGAAATGCCTGCAATATAAATGATTGCACTCCAGCCAAGGCCTTTCCACATTCCCCACAGCAGCATTTTGAGCCATACGTGTGAACCACTCATCAAAAGGTTCTGTCCCTGACTCCAGATTCCCAGATTCACCATGATACTGCTCAGGAATCCGTCTGTGGAAAAGATACAGAACGCAATTGCAAATACCAGAACCCAGCTGATGAAATTCGGGATTGTTGTAAACGTCTGAACAAACCTTCTGAATCTCGTGTGTTTGATTTCGGAAAGGAAGATGGCAAATGCCATCGGGCACCAGCTGGTTGCAATGCCAAGTCCGCTCATTGCCAGTGTATTCTCCATAACCCGAACCATATCGTCCATAGTCGTCTTGTTACGAACCAGTTCTTCAAACCATTTAAACCCGACAAAATTCCGGGCAGAAAGTATATCTCCTGCCTTATAATCAAAAAATGCATAACGCCAGCCCCAAAGAGGCAGATAACAGAATACAAATGTCAGCAGAATAAAAGGAAGGAACATCAGAAAGAGTTTATACTTTGATTCCATATAGAACTTTTCATCTTTCACCTTTTTCCCGTTCAGAAGCTGCATGATGATGGAAATCACCAGCATCAGAACAAGAAACGCCAGAACCGGCCAGAAGCCTTCCGGAAATGAAGGTTCAACCTTCTTCGGCTTCTTAGTGGCTGCGACCTGTGTATATGCAATATGCATACCGATCATTGTCATTACGGAAACTGCACTGCCGATGATGCTGATCAGATTGCCAAGTCTGCGACATCTGTGATTGCCAAGTGACAGGCATGCTCCTGCTGCACATCCGAAAATGCCGAGACAACACAGAAGACTTGAAATATTAAGTACATGCATGGTGGATTCCAGAACCCACCCTTTTCTGAATGCACGTCCAAAATTGGCAATTAATGTGCCATAGGAAAAACCGGATGTCAGAAGTGACGTACTCCGATTGACCAGCCCGCAGACTCTGGCCGGATTGGCCGCAGGCAGAAATAAAATAACGAACAGTAATGCTGCCAGAATACGATATAAATAATACAGTCTGTCCGCTTTTTTCTCGTTTACCACGATATTACCTCCCTTTAGTTACTGTGAGATTCCCCAAATAAATATAAATGCACAAAAAAATTGAGTACCACACTCTCAGTTGAAACAAGATCATTATATTGTTTCAACTATGAATGTAATACCCAACCAATTTGACAAGAAATCCGGTAAATTTTAAACCTATGGTATAAAAATTGCTGGTTTTTTATGATGGTGCTTCTGATGTCAGGAATGGAAGTACCAGTGTAATTGCTGTTCCTTCTCCCTTTTCTGATTCAATTCTCATTTCAAACGGAGCACCGTAGCTCAGACGGATCCGCTGATTTACATTATACAGACCGATACTCCGCTTATCCTTGGAAGCCTGTTCCATATGCACACGAAGCTCCTGCAACTCCGCTTCATCCATACCGCATCCGTTGTCACGGACACAGATCACCAGTGTTTCCTTCTGTTCTCCGTTCCTCTGCAACATTTCCTTTTCAATGCAGATGCGAACAAGCCCGCCTTCTTCCTTCTCCTCCAGGCCATGCAAAATTGCATTTTCAATCAGCGGCTGCATCAGAAGAGGTATTATATAGGTCTGTTCCGTATTTATTCCTTCCTGTACCTGAATTTCAAAATCAATCCGATCTCCAAAACGGAGCTTCTGGATGGCAAGATAATTCCGGATATAATCCAACCCTCCCTCAAGCGTTGCCAGTTTGGTACCCGTATTATCCAGCACATAACGCATGATCTTTCCCAGCGTCTTGATCGCTCCTGCAACCTCTCTGTCTCCGGCGGTAAAAGCCTTCATGCGGATCGTTTCCAGTGTATTGTACAGAAAATGTGGATTAATCTGGCTTGCCAGCACTTTATATTCCATTTCCTGCTGGCGGTTTAACAGTTCCTTTTCCGCCAGTCGTGTCTCATACATCTGTGCATTCTGCTTCTGAATCTGACTGACTGTAATGACCAGATCTGAAAAGGCTTCTGATATTTCATCTTCACCGCTCAAAGAAGGCGGAATATTGTAATCTCCACTGCTGACCTTGTGCATGGCAGCACGGAGCGTCACAATTCTTCCTGAAAAATAACCGGTAAAGAAATGAATGACAATAACCGGCAGGAGCAGTGCAATCGAAAGAATCAGGACGCAGACCATAATAATTTCATGAATTCTGCTGTAAACATCCTGATTCATCGTACAGATATAGATCCTTGAATCAGAACGATATGGCAGAAGCGTCGATCCGTATAACATGTTCCTCTGCATTCCATTTGTATGCGAACCGGTATATTTATAATATTTGTCCTGATAATCCACCGGCATCACCGTCGAAAGTGCTGTTCCACACATCTGAGGGTCGGAGCTGAAGGAAATCTTCTCATGTCCGATGGCAACTGCCACCTGATACTGATTTTCTTTCAGTCTTGTTTTCAGATAATTGTCACTCAGTCGGATCACAAGCACTGCATGATATTTTGACTTCACCTGCGGAATTCTCTGAATCAGACAAATATTCCAGTATTTCGTTCCATAAGAATCTGTTTTACTGATCCCCTGCCAGAATGCCGCCTGCTGCGAAAGCGCCTTCTGATACCAGTCCTGACTGCGAATGGCTGCACCTGCATAGCTGAACTGCTGATACGCATGAATACTCGGGTTATCACTGTAGATCTCCACACTGTCAATCGCCGTATAATCATAGTTATAATCATCAATCACACTGAAATTATCAATTGCAGCACGCTCTGTCCCCTCTGTAATATACGTCTGTGACAGAAGATTCCACAGCTGGGAATCGTAGGAAAGTTTGTTGGAAATATTATAGGTCTGCGTTGTAATTTCGAATAAAGTTGTCGACACCCTCTGATTATAGGATTCCAGAAGATCGCGGTTATATTCCGTAAACATGGAATATGTATTGACCAGCAAAAATATACCGATCAGCGTAATCGGTATCAGACCGGCCAGCACATAGACTTTATACAGCTGCTGGCGGATATTTCCCTTCTGCAGATAATTGATTCCCGTACGTTGAAAAAATTTTCTGAATCCTGCATGCTCTGCGGAACTTCTCACACTAACCTTCTTCAATTTGCTTCTCCTGCCAGCTGCTGAATCTGTGCGTACATTTCCGGATAGCCCATACCGCTTTTTCTGCACAACTGTATGACACTGTCATACTCCGGATAAAAACGTTTTATCCCATCATATTCACATACTTTTACTTCGGCCTCTCCAAATGCAGTCTGAACCGATTTTACCGTTCTTGGCAGAACGGTTCTCTCCATCATGACCCTTCGGATTCCGATAGTCGTTGTCTGCATGAAAATAATCTTCTCCAGCTTCTGAATATCTTCCGGCATACAGATCACATTCAACTGCCAGCCCGGCCGGTTCTTCTTCATGTAAACCGGCATATAATGCACATCTCTTGCTCCCGCCTCCAACAGCAGATTCATCACATGACCAAGTGCTTCTCCACTGCAGTCATCAATATTACTCTCCAGTTTGCAGATTCTGTTTTCCTGCTCCTCAGCCGTGATCACCATGACGCGCAGAATTCCGGCAATTTCGTATTCTCTCTTCCCTGCTCCGAGTCCTGTCTTCACAATCCGGAACTGCTCCGGAAGACAGTCTGATGTACGAAGTGCCGCCACAGCAGCCGCTCCCGTTGGCGTCACAAATTCTCCCTGCACATTCATAATCTTCATGCAAATCCCATACGCAGATACAATATTTGTCACCGCAGGTACTGGAACCGGCAGAATTCCATGCTGACAGCGGATGGTTCCGCTTCCTTCATTCAAATGCGGCACAATGATCCGTTCAATTCCAAGATCATCCGTGCAGACTGCAATTGATACAATGTCCACAATGGAATCGATTGCGCCGACTTCATGAAAGTGCACCTCTTCCTTCGGAACACCATGCGCCTTTGCTTCTGCTTGCGCCAGAATATCAAAGATACGCCCGGCCATTTCTTTTGCCGCCGTACTCATCTGCGTCTTATCAAGAATCTCCCGGATTTCATGAAGTCCTCTGTGCATATGTGCATGATGATGTTCATGAGGGACATACTCCGCAGCTTCATCCGCTCCGTGCGCATGCTCATGTCCTTCGCCGTGAAGATATGCCATATCGTGATCATGATTTTCATGTTCCTCATCCAGCACTACATCAAAATCACAGCAGTCAAGCCCTGCCTTTTTCACTCTGCTGATCTTTACTTCAAATCCATCTGCCGGAATGGTATGCAGTACGCGGATCAGCTTTTCTTTATCTGCTCCCAGGTCAAGAAGTGCCGCCACAAGCATGTCTCCGCTGATCCCTGCTGCACATTCCAGATATAACGCTCTGTTATCATTCATGCAATTCATCCTCCCGTTCCGAAAGCACAATCTTCCTGTCATTATTGTGATGTCGAAAATAAAATCCGTCAACAATAAATGCAGGTACAAAAGCACCTGCATTTATCGGAGCCTGCTTCGCAGGTTCCACATCACTATATAATATATGTACTTTCAGAATCTGGAAAGAAACTGTCTGGTACGTTCTTCCCTGGGATGATCAAACACTTCCTGCGGCGTTCCCTGTTCAGCAATCACACCGCCGTCCATGAAGATCACGTGATCTGCAACGTCCCGCGCAAAACTCATTTCATGCGTCACAATAATCATGGTTGTCTTCTGCTCTGCAAGCTCCCGGATGACCCGCAACACTTCTCCCGTAAGTTCCGGGTCAAGAGCGGAAGTCGGCTCATCAAAACACAGAATATCCGGCTGCAATGCAAGCGCTCTGGCAATGGCAACCCTTTGCTGCTGTCCGCCGGAGAGCTGATGCGGATAATTATCCATCCGGTTCTGCAGTCCCATCTTCTCCAGCAGTTCCTGCGCATGCCGGCGAACTTCCCCGCTATCCCTGCGGTGTCCCTCTTCATTCATCATCTGCGGCGCCAGCATGACATTTTCAATTGCCGTATACTGCGGAAAAAGGTTAAAAGACTGAAATACGAGTCCGAAATGAAGTCTCTTCTTCCGGATCTCCGCTTCCGATCTGGAACCCGGCGCTGCAGAATCAAACAGTGTTTCATCCTTTACACGGATAACGCCTTCATCGGGCATCTCCAGGAAATTCAGGCATCGCAGCAGTGTCGTCTTACCGCTTCCCGATGAACCGATAATGGAAACTGCCTGCCCTTCCTGCATGGTAAAACTGATGTCCTTAAGTACCTCGGTACGATCAAATTTTTTTCTGATATTTTTTACTTCAAGAATATCCATCTGCATTTCTCCGTTTACCTGAAATAACTGAGTCTTCGCTCGATATATCCGAACAACAGGGTCAGAAGTCCGCTGAATACAAGATAGAACAGCCCGGTATAAAACAGAGGCCAGATAATTCCGGCACTTTTGATAAAGGACTGTCCTTCCCATATGATCTCATAGACTGCAATGACCCTTGCCAGTGAAGTGTCCTTGACCAGTGTGATGATCTCATTGGAAATCGGCGGAACGATCCGCTTGATGACCTGCAGCAGAATGACCTTGCGGAAAATCTGTCCTTTTGTCAGACCCAGTACCTGCCCCGCTTCATACTGTCCGATGGGAATGGACTGGATGCCGCCACGGTAGATTTCAGAAAAATAGCAGGCATAGTTAATAACAAACGCCACCAGCGCAGCGATAAACCTTCCGCCATCACCGGAACCCCAGATATTCTGATGCAGAATGATCCCGGGACCATAATAAATAATCAGAAGCTGCAGCATCAGCGGCGTTCCGCGGATAATCCAGATGATAAATTTCACCGGATAACGAAGCGGTGCAAAATGCTTCATGGAGCCAAAACTGATCAGAAGTCCCAGCGGCAGCGCAAATACCAGTGTCAGTATAAATAATTTGATTGTTCCAAGGAATCCTCCAAGGAGCGTCAGTGTTACATCCAGGAACATATCATTCTCCCGTGCCTTTCCCTTATTTCTGCTCTGTCAGTGCATCCTGTACGCCGTACTTTTCTGCCAGCGTCTTCATGGTTCCGTCGTCATAGAGCTTTTTCAGTTCATCATTGATGTATGCCGCCAAATCCGAACCCTTGCGGCATCCGACACCATATTCTTCCGTGGTCAGCTCCACCGTGTGTGTCAGATCCTTGTAACTCGTACCATCTCCGATCATGGCACCCGCCATCAGAAGGTCAATGATGCAGGCATCAGAAGTTCCGGCCTGTACTTCCATCAGCGCATCGGACTGCGCACCAAGAGAAGTATAATTCAGCCCGGCTTCCTTTGCCGCCGCTTCTCCTGCAGATCCTGCCTCAACTGCAAATGCAAGATTCTTAAGTGAGTCTTTTGTCTGATACTGTGCTGCCTTGTCAGAAGGCACTACGACTACCTGTGCGTTATTGCAGTAGGGATTCGTGCATGCCATGGAATTTTTCACTTCATCTGTCAGCGTCATACCGTTCCATACGCAGTCAATGCTCTTGTTGTCCAGCTCCAGAATCTTATTGTCCCAGTCGATTTCAACAAACTGTACCTTTACGCCCAGATCTTTTGCAACAGCTGTGGCAAGGTCTGCGTCAAACCCAATCCAGTTGCCGCTGTCATCCTTATAATCCATGGGCGCAAAATCTGTAATTCCGACAATCAGACTTCCTTTTCCCTGAATATAACTGACATCACTGTCAGCATTTTTCTGCGTGCCGGATGCTGCCTGCGCTGCGGATGCACTGCCTGTCGCAGATTTACCTGCTGCGCTGCCGCATGCGGTAAGTGATAAAGTCATTATTGCGGATAAAAGGACTGCCAGATAGCGCTTTTTCATAATATTCTCCTCCTGATGGACACTCGTCAATACTTTCATTCTTTAGTTGTTTATCACTGTACCATATTAAACTATTCTTGTAAATAAAAAAGTAAGCTGTTTTCAGCTTACTTTTTTACTGAACTTCAAATTCTGATTCAGTACCTCAATGGAAGAAATACCTTCATTTCTCCGAATCCCCTGTTATCCCATGCATAATAAGGAATCATACGGATTCTTACCCTTTTTACCCCATTTACTTTCAGCCGTTCATACAGTTTCTGTTCATCATGCTCCCGCAATTTCAGATACCACGCTTCTCCTGAAAGCGCTGTGAGTCTGTGCCTCTGAATACTGCATTCTTCCGGACAAAGTTCTGTATCCACACCAAGCATGATTCTGCCAAGTTCTTTTCCACCTGTATCTGCACTTTCCATGCAATACAGTAATGGGCCCCTCATGACTGCTGCCTGATTGGTATCTTCTTCGACCATCTGATTGGCGGTGATCAGCCTGACCGGCATATCCAGATTCACCGTCACACTTCTGCCCGAATCCGGATCAATTTCGATTCCAATATATGTTTCAGCTTTCTTTTTCCCAATTTTCTCTGTTCTGCCGGTCTGCGGCTTAATACTTCCACTTTCAACCCACCCCGGTATTCTGATATTAAGTACTATTTTTCCGTTTCCGGATAACCTTTCAAAGTCAAAAACAATTTTCCCGTCATACGGATAATGAGTCTGCTGTCTTATCAGCACCACCGTATCATTATCAAATTTTATTTTTGCTTCGCTGTCTCCATACAGGCCGGTCCATAGCTGATTGCCTTTTACCGTATACGCATACTCGGCACTTTCTGCCATTGTCCGCGCAAGATTCGGCGGACAACAGTAAGATGTTATATATTCCGTTCTGGTAAGCGGCCAGACCAGTTCATAATTCAATTTCGCGGTCCTTCTCATCATATTTTCATAAAAAAATTTCCTGCCGTCAAGACTGACCGCCGCCATATTCACATTCAGCATTGCATTTTCAATGGCATCGAAATATTCCGCTTTCGGCTCAATCAGAAACATCCTGTACGCCCACATTACATATCCTATGCTCGCGCAGGTTTCTGCATATGCCGTAATATTCGGCAACTGATAGTCATACCCGTATGCCTGATGTACCAGCTGATGAACAAAAAAATTCCCATAAGGCGATGCACCATTATATAACGCTCCGCAACCGCCATTCAGATATATCTTATGCTTCTGAAGATCTTCCCAGACACTGTGCAATACTTCCAGGTATTCTCCATCACCCTTTTCTGCGTAGAGATCTGCCACTCCTGCATACAGATAATTGGCTCTCACCGCATGCCCGATGATTTTTCTGTGCTTTTTCAGTGGCAGTCTGTCCTGATTATCATCCAACCCGTTTTTTACAGAGTCCCTTAATCTGACTGCATCTTCTGCAAGCTGCAGATATTGCTTTTTTCCTGTCGTACGATACAGTTCAATCAGTCCCATGTAATGCGAAGGGCACACTGCAGTTTTCACTTCACCCTTTTTTTCTGCTTCTGCGTACAATCTTTTCAGATATCCTGCCGCTTTTTCCGCGATTCTCAGAAAATTATCCTTGCCTGTCACGCGAAAGTAAATACACGCGGAAGTAAAAAGATGTCCAAAGTTATATACTTCAAAGTCATTAATATCTCCAAGTCTTGAAACCCCATTTGCCATGCGCTCGCCGATAATCTGCTTTGTTGAAATATATCCATCCGGCTGCTGTGCACGTCCGATCAGTTCTATATATGCATCAAGCTCATTCAGAAGTGCAGTATTCTTATCTTTTACTGCACTGTAAACTGCAGCTTCCATCCACTTATAAAAATCTCCGTCTCCAAATACCGTACCATCATGTGTACCCTCTGCCTCACCTGCACAGATTTTGAAATTCTCCACGATATGACTTATATTTTTATCATCAAACATATGCTTCAACTGTGGAACAGTACTTTTCGCGCATGTATCCACTGCATCTTTCCAGATCCCACCCGTCCATTTCACGGTGCCAAATTCCAGTGCATGTACCTTGGCATATTTTGAATTTGTTGTATCTGCCAGCATTTTTCTTCCTCGCTTTTATCTGATCAGTCCCTTTGCCGCAAGTGCCTTTCTGAGCTCTGCCGCACCAAATCTCGGGCTTGACAATACCGGAATCCCAAGTACGTCATGCAGATACTTTTCTCCAAATGCCATTGATCCCTGACACAAAACAATCACATCCACATGCTCTGCTGCCATTTCTTTTCCCTTTTCAAGCATCAGTTCATTAAACTTATCTGCATCAGCACCAAACGCATCAAATACACCATCAACAAGTTCAACACGTCTCCCTGCTTCTCTTGCCACCCGGCGCAGTGTATTTTTTGTCGGTTCCAGCGTTGTCTGCAGCGTTGCAAGTACACCGATTCTTTTTCCATTTCGCACTGCTTCACGACACATTTCCTCATCTACACGTACAATCGGTACCCCAAGATATTTAGCCAGATCCTGTGAAGCATCCGCCACTTCTCCTACGGAAGAACACAGATTCAGAATTGCATCTGCCCCATCCTGTACCGCCTTCATATACATGGTAACAAGCCGTGCTGCTGCACCGGCAGTCACATAGCCGGCATCTCTGGCCTCTGCAATAATCGTCCCATCCGCATATTTCAGAATTTCTGCATCTGTACCGATATTCTCTGCCACTTCATCATTTACATATTTTTCAAGTTCCGGCGTAGTTCCTGTATAAACAAGTGCTATTTTCATCACAGTTTTCCTCCATTGCATCATTTGCCCCAAGCGGCATCTTTTTCCTTTTCCTGTAGCTCCTGCACCATATTCAGCACCAGTATGTTCCAGTTAATAAAACCGCCATTCATAATCGGCATCCCTGAATCCGGATGATAATATTCATGCATGCAGCCTGTTTTCTTCAGATCTTCCCCAAGAAGTTTTAATGAACCCTCGCAGATCTGTCTTGCCTCCGTATAAAACCCGTAATTCAGCATTCCCCTAAATACCACATAATTTGCTACCAGCCATATCGGTCCCAGCCAGTTTGACGGATTATTACTGGCCTCCAGATTGAACATTTTTTCATTACGAGCCAGTGTTGTCAGTCCAAACTCACTGTAAAACAGCTCCCTGTTTCTGTACTGCTCTGCAAGTGCCTGGGCCTGCTCCTGCGTTGCAAAACCTGCCCACATCGGAATAAACCCTGACCAGCATCTGATTCTTATGGGAAGACTTTTCCAGAATACTCCAAGTCCTTTATGAAACCAGTCATACTGTCTGGTCTTTATATCAATATCTGCAGAATAGAAAAATGAATCTCTACGATCATACAGTTCTTCCTGCACTGCTTTTGTCAATGCAGTCGCTTCGTTTTCATAAAAGAGTGCTTTCGAAGAATCTGCTTTTTTCTTCATAATAAAAGACATTTTCTGAAGTTCACGTACCATGAAGCCATTCAGAAATATATTGGCCGTAGAATTTTTCGGTCTTCCAAATGATGCCGGATCATTATCCATTCCGATCATGATATCATCCTGCCAGACATATAAGCCGCAGTCTTCATGAAAATAATCTTTTTTATAACAGGAAAAATATTTTTCAAGTCTGGTCAGATCTTCCGGACAAATCCAGTCATAATCAGAAATAAAATCACTGATCAGACATATCTGCTGGCATAAAAACGGCTTATGCATATTCATTTTGATATGCTCTTTATGTCGCATATTAAGATAAGGTTCCGGCCAGTCAGCAACCTCAATCATCATTGGTATATAGCCATCTTCCAGCTGATGATCCAGAAAATTTCTCACATTTCCCTGCGCATGCCTGATTATTTTCTCCCCAGACACATCATCTCCCATCCTTTTTATCAGCGGAAGAAGTCCGTACACAGACCAGAATGTATCCCAGTCCCACACATTTCCATCATATACAGATCCCGGATCAATGAACGGATAACGGATAAAACTTCTGGGTTCCTTGAGTACGGTACCGATATTTTTTCTGATATATTCATAAATCAGCTTTTCATAATCTCTGTATTTTTCGTCCATTGTGTTGTTCAGCCTTTGACTGCTCCTGCCGTCATACCTTCAATGATTGCCTTATTCAGTATCAGATATATCACCAGTAAAGGAAGTACGCTCATGGTAACGGAAGCAAATATTGCTCCCCAGTTTTTTCCGCCGAACTCATCCTGAAAGTACAGAAGTCCCGTCTGTACTGTTTTCAGCGAAGAATCACTGATAAACGTCATTGAGAATATCAGGTCATTCCATTTGAAAAAGAACTGCAGCACAAGGACCGTAATAATTCCATTTTTCATCAGCGGAATCACGACATACCACATAAGTTTATAAATTCCACAGCCGTCAATTACTGCAGCTTCCATGATTTCATCCGGAAGAGACCGCAGATATCCGGTAATCAGATAAATGGACAGTGAAAGTCCAAACGCAATATACGCAAGTATAAGGCTCGTTCTCGTATTAATCAGATGCATTTTGTTATAAATCTGAAACAGAGGTATCAGCGCCGTTACTACCGGAACCATAATTCCAAGCTGAAAATATCTGGCCACGGCATCACGTCCCTGCCACTGCATCTTGGTTACTGCAAATCCTACTGTAACAGCAAATATAACAATAAAGAACAATGCCACAAAAGTATTGATCAGGCTGTTCTTAAAAAATACAGCCATGTTTCCTCTTGTCCATGCATCTACATAGTTTTTAAAGTAAAATCCCGAATTCAGAGCATATGCCGGTTTTAACGTCCATTCCGACTGTTGTTTCAATGACGCTGTAATCATCCAGAAAATCGGATATATTTCCACAATACAAAGTAAAAAAATGAATATTCTGATCAGTGTACCTTTTGCAATTTTTTCCGCTTTAAGCGCATTCATATCAGTTATCCTCCTTACTGCTCTTGTCAAAAAGACCAATAATACTTGAACCGCCAATGCAGATCAGGAATATCACAAGTGCAAGAACACTTGCATAGCCTACCTTATTGTAGCTGAATGCAACTTCATACATATACATCGAAAGCGATTTGGTTGCATTGCCCGGTCCACCTCCGGTAAGTGCCGTAGCAGATTCAAACATTTTCACTGTTCCGGAGAAACTGAACACACATGCCACCACCGTAATCGGCTTAAGCAGTGGTGACAATACATATCTGAAAAGATTAAACCCGCTGCATCCATCTATTTTGGCCGCTTCAATGATGTCATAAGGGATATCAAGAAGTGCTCCGTAAAAAATGACCGAATAAAATCCCATGGCCACCCATATATCCATAAAGCAAAGACAGCCAAGCGCTGTTGATGCCTGTCCAAGCCACGCCTGTACCAGATTATGAAATCCGAGACTGTCCAGTACGGAGTTCAGAAGTCCATAATTGGGCTGAATCTCGTATATCTTGGCAAACAGTTCACCAACTGCAACCGTGGGAAGCACGACAGGAAAAAATACAAGTGTACGAACCAGTGATTTACATTTTTTCAACCAGAACATGAACATGAGTGCCAGGAGCAGTCCAAGTCCTACCTGACCCACCATTACAATTGCAATATACTTTCCATTAACAATAAGCGCATCCAGAAAGTTTTTATCCTTAAACAACAGGAAGTAATTTTTCATCCCGCAGAATTTCCACTTAAGTCCCGGAGAACCGGAAAACAATGAATAGTAAAATGACCATACTATGGGTACAAACACAATTGCGGTATACAGAATCAGCGCCGGAAGAACAAACCATGCTACTGCGCCTTTATTTCCAAGTACTTTTTTCATGGGTTACCTCGTTTCACAATTTCCATATCCTCAGTTTCCGATCAGATTGAAATGAACTGCAATGGCAGTTCATTTCATAAGAGCCCACTTCGCGGGTTCTGAATAAAAAGGGAGTGCCGGTACCATCCGGTACCAGGCACCCCTCTGGAATGCCGATGCCATTGCATCTGCATTTAATCATTTATGTTTTTTCTCAGCTACTTACTCTGCCTGTGAATCTGATGCATCCTGTATCGACTTCATATAATCCTGTGCAGACATATCACCGTTTAACAATGACTGTACATTTTCCTGCGCAACAGTTGATACTTCTGAACCCATAGTAGCTTCATACCATGTGAAGGATGATTTTGCCTTTGCCATCTCCTGAAGTACAAGCTGCGTATATCCTGTTGCCTTTGATGTATCTGCAGTGTATGTGTAGCCCTTTACAGAGCCCTGTACTGTCATTGCAGTATCACCCATATGCTCTACAAAATATTTTACAAACCAGCCTGTCGCATCATCATATTTTGCTTTGCCCAGGCAGAGGATATTGCCACAGTTCATGGAATAGCTGTCTGCTCCGCTGATCGACTCGTCCTGAACAGGAATATTAAAGAAGCCAATACCGTCTGCACCGGCTGCATTTGCTGAAGTATCATTCAGGTTTGATGTAAACCAGGAACCGTTATAAAACATTGCTGCTTTGCCTGTCATCAGCATTGTTCCTGCTGTGTTCATGTCCACTGTTGTTACACCCTGTCCGAAATATCCTGCATTCGCCCAGTCCTGAAGTTTCTGCGCTGCTGCGACATATCCCGCATCCGTGTACTTCGCATCTCCGTCTGCAGCCTTTTTCATTGCATCCGGTCCAAGTGTTCTTACGGTATATGCATTAATCAGACGTGTTGCGCCCCATTTATCCGCACCGCCGCATGCAAGAGGCTGTATTCCTGCATCCTTGAGTTTCTTCAATGCACTATCAAATTCATCCCATGTAGAAGGAACCTCTACTCCCGCCTTCTGGAAAAGTGCCTTATTATACCAGAAGCCTTCGATATTGAGTCCAAGCGGCAGATCATACAGATCATCTGTCTGTGAAAGAGTAGTCAGAAGGCTTTCTGCAGAAGGCTCAATATAATCAGCGCAGTTATACTTTTTGAGTACATCACTGATGTCAACAATCTGATCTGCATTAATCAGATCCACAATCGGCTTGCCTGATTCATATACAAATACATCAGGAAGATCATTTGATGCAGCAAGTGTAGCAATTTTCTGTTTCAGATCATCCGATGCCACATACTCATATTCATAATCAAAATTCGGATTTACTTTCTTATAATCATTACAGATCTGGTTAATCAGAACACCATTATCATTGTCCTCTGCCCAGATGGAAAGAATCTTGATTTTCTTTTTCATCTGTGGATCCGTATCACCAGTTGCTGCTGTCGCGGATGTTTCAGACGTAACCGATGCAGTTTCCGTTGAAGATGCCGTTACTGCTTCAGTTGATGCTGACTGACTGCCTGATGCTGTTGATGCTGAACTTCCGCATCCTGCCAGCATCCCTACTGCCATTGCTGCTGTAAGAAAAACTGATAGTACTTTTCTTTTCATTTGTAGCCTCCCTGTTTTTTTATGTCCACCTTGGACATCCCTTTGTTCATATTTATGTTAGCATGTCAATATATATACGATCCAGTCGGTAATTTTTTAGAAATTGTGCGTTTTTTTTAGATTCACATTATTTGTTCTTTTTTTCTTGTGCAACCTTTATATTCATTTGGTGTCATATTCTCCAGTTTTTTGAAAATATCACAAAAGTAGCGATAGTCATTATAACCTACCATTTCACTTACTTCGCGCACTTTATATCCCTGATCCAACAGTTCCTTTGCTTTTTTCATTCTGACTGATGTCAGATATTTTACAAAACTCTGCCCAACTTCTTCTTTAAACAGAATGCTCAGATACGCAGGGTTCATATGTGTAATATCCGCCAGTTCATTCAGTCCGAAATCTCTGCCAAAATTTTCTTCTATATACTGCAATATTTCTTTTATAATTCTATGCCTGCTGCCGGTTTTCTCTCCCTGCATGCATGAAGACGGAATCTCCGCTATTTTCTCTGCACAGGCATAGAGTTCGTCATATGTTGCACATTGCTCCATATCAGAATATGAGATCTGAACCTTTTTCCCTGCCGCTTTATTCTGCTCATTAAATATTTCCATTATTGCAGCAAGGTTTTTGAATATTTCATTTCTGAATATTTCTTCACTGGATGAAACTCTTCTCAGCAGTTCAATCAGCCTTTTTACAGCAGATGTATATGCTGATGGGTTTTCATCCATGATCGCACTTACCACCAGCTTCATCTGTGCATTAAGCTGCTCTGATACCGGTTCTTTACCTTCCGCCGGATCTCTGTCAAGTTTCCTGATTGCTGCAGATAACTTTTCAATCGTCACCGGTTTATCAATATATTCCTTTACTCCCAGTGAAAGTGCACGTCTTGCATACTCAAACTCTGTATAACCGCTGATCACTATATATGCGGTATCCGGCAGAAATTCTCTGCACTCTTCGATCAAAGACAAGCCGTCTATCCCCGGTATTCTGATATCCGTTATAACCACATCAGGTCTTTTTTCTCTGATCACCTCAAGTGCGTGTATTCCGTCACTTGCGGTTCCGGTTATCGTGCATCCAAGGTTTTCGCGTTCAATAATTGCGCTTATTCCCGCCAGAACGATATATTCATCATCAATTACTACCAGTCTGTGCATCATATCTCCTGCTCTTTTCTGTCCTGTATGATCGGAATTGTAAGTGTGACCTTCGTTCCCTCACCGGGTCTGCTTTCAAAGCAGACTTTATATGCGTCTCCATAATACAGTCTGATTCTCTCTCGTACATTGTTGACGCCATATCCTTCGTCCAGCTTTTTCATATCTCTGATCCCGACGCCGCTGTCCGCAACACAGAAAGTCATTGTCTGATCCTTCAGCATACCGCTGACTTCAATCTTTCCCTCTCCGATCTGCGGCTCAAGTCCATGTGTCACTGCATTTTCAACAAGAGGCTGCAGGATAAAGGATAGCATCTTTTCTTTTTTCATGGCTTCATCCAGAATAACCGTAAACGCAAAACGATCATGAAACCTCATATTCTGAATCTTCATATATGCAGTAATATTTGAAATCTCATTTTCCACACTGATCAGTTTGTCACCTTTATTCAGACTGAGCCGGAACATTTCAGATAATGCCTGTACCATTTCCGCTATATCATCCGCCCGGTCAATTACAGCCATAAAATACAGCGAATCCAGTGTATTATATAAAAAATGAGGATTAATCTGTGACTGAAGAAGCAGCAGTTCTGCATCCTTTTCTTTGATTTCCATCTGTAGCAGACGATCATGAAGCTCCAGGTTATTATTAACCATGTTTTTAAAATGCGTGCCTATTTTCCCTGTCTCACTGTCATCAAAATCAGTCTCTACTCTATAGTTGCCGTCTCCTACCTGATTGATTGTATTTTCAAGCTGATCAAGCGGACTTGTAATCGCTCTGGAAATAATGGAAGACAGAAATGCAGATGCCGCAACCATCACTGTGCCGATTGTAAGCATCAACCAGCCGATATAACTGCTGTCACGACTTAGTTCTTTACGATCCACTGCATTTACAATCTTCCATCCACTCACATCATTATCCACACTGCTGATCAGGAACCCGCCATCTGCCCCTGTTGTGATCATGGTCAGCATCTGATCCTCTTTTTCATCACTGCCCTCATAATATACGACAGCGTCTCTGCTCCCATCTCTGTATGCTTTCTTGCCAGAGTCCACAATACAGATCCGGTCGGAAGAATAATTTTCCTCTTCATTTCCAAATGCGGATTCCAGCAGTTCCTTTCTGATATTTACAATCAGATAGCCTTCAAATTCCCCGCTTCCCGGATTGATCAGCCGCTTTGTCATGGAAAAAGTTGTGTTATTATCATCAAACAGAATATTTCTGCTGAAAAAAACTTCTCTTCCTTTTGCTTCATCCGTATCCGCAATCCAGTTGCCTTTCAAAATAGACTGATCTGCATAATAATGACTCATTTTACCGCTCTGGTTGCTAAGCAGCGTATAAAATCTGATGCTGCCGCTACGACTTACTGCAACAATACTTTCGATATAATTATTCTGTGTTGTCAGATTTCTGAACGCATGATCCAGTGTCAGATTCTGACTACTGTCAAAATAGGGGGTTCTTTCCGCCGAAGCATCTGACATTACTTTCATAAAGCTGTCATTAATCAGTAATGTTCTGGAAAGCTCAACAATCGAATTCAGCTGTATATCAATTATGCTTCCCGCAACTTCAAGACTGTTCATATGCGCTTTTTGAAAGTTACGCTCTATTGTCCTTTTGGATATTCCAAAGCTTGCTGTGCCAAGAATCACAATTGATATCATTGTTACTCCGATCATCGCCAGAAAAATCTGCCTTTTGATCGTCATTTTTTTTATCGTTTCAGAATCCGCTATCTTTTTCAATTTTCAGTTATCCTTATCATTTATTCGGAAAGCCTGAGTATTTTCCTGACTTCATCCGTTTTCATCGGTTCTGCATCAAGCCGCTTAAGTCTCTGGCATACCTGTGCTACAATCTCCGCATTGTTCTTTGCCAGTATGCCCCTGTCCACAAGATGGCTGTCTTCAAATCCGATCCTTATGGAGGATGCTCCCAGCGTCACCGCCTCATCAATTATATCCCATGTTTCACGGTTTGCTTCGGTTATTCCCCAAAGTACATTTTCTTTTTTCGGAAAATTCTCACTGATGGCTGCTATCATTGTTCTTAATGAAAAATCCGTTGCAGGCATTGCGCCTTTATGACCAAGCACAACTGCAATCAACATCGGTCTGGTAAATCCGAATTTCTCATCCAGTTCCCTCAGTGTATTTAACATTCCGATTTCAAATACTTCTGTTTCCGGCATTTTCCCATGCGCAAGTATTTCCTTCACACAATATTCCACATCATCAATCGGATTCTGATAAACCGCTTTTCCCAGATTTACAGATCCGACATTAAGCGAATTACATTCTATGTCTTCCACCGCACAGGTTTTGCAACGCTCTTCTATCGTAAGATCAGACACTCCTCCGGTAGATATTTCCACTACAATATCGCACTTATTTCTGATCAGTTTTATTGTTTTCTCCAGATGTGATACATCAGGCGTCAATCTGCCCTGCGCATCTCTGCAATGCAGGTGCACCATTGAAGCCCCGAGCCTGTAGCATTCATATACATCCGCTGCTATTTTCTCCGGATCATTGACTGTATCCGCCGCATCAACCGGTGCAACCGAAATCATGACTTTTCTCATACCAATACCTCCATTACTTTTCTGAGTGTATCCTTATCTCCTACATTTCCCGGGAATATCACATAGGGAATCCCCGGAAAGCGGCTTGTGTCATCCGTTCTCCATACCGGAACTCCCGGCTGTATCTGCCCCATCACATATGCTTCATGTACGCCAAGTGCCTTTACACCGATATCGCTGGACGTAATTCCCCCTTTGGCAACAATAAATGCAGGATCCACCTCCAACTCTCCTACCAGCCTGCATACCGCATCTGATATTCTGACAGACCTCCTGAGTGCTGCTTCTTTTGTATCATGATCTACCTTCAGTAATCTGCGTTTTGTATATATCACCGCAGTTTTCCCCTCTTTTATGATTTTTTCAGAAAAAGTCCTCACTTTTCTGACTTCATCTTCAAGCCCATTTGTCAGTACGAGATCTGAATTAAAGCATATGAATTCAAGATCCTTCCTTTCTTTCAGTTCATTCAGCTGCATGGTTGTTTTTTCTGTATGCGATCCGATCACAACGATTCCACCATGATGTTTTTTATTTCTGCCATTTCCATACATTTCATTACCGCTTAACAGCGGTCTGTCCTCTATCCCGCAAAATACCTTTACAAAATCAGCCGCCGTACGCGGCTGAAAATGCTTTCCTTTCCGCATGGCCCTGTACATCGCAATACAGAATACTTTCAGGTCCTCTTCATCAAGTGCATTTACCACAACTTTTCCAAAATCATGTATGGCAAGAAGCTTCTCTTCAATTCTGTCCAGTTCATTATTTCTGATTTCTTCCAGTGTGATCACCGTAACCTGGTGATGCTTTACTGTTCCGTTTGTTTTTTCTTCAATATATCTGCACAGGTCAGAATTTTTATATCCAAACGTTTCATCCGCTGCAAATTCTGTCTCTCCTGCCGGGATCAGTTCATCTGCGTATCTCACATAATGGATATTCCCAATGGTATACCGTCCTCCGGCGCAAAACAACGGTATCAGAATTTCTCCATCCATATCCGCTGCTCCGCATTCCTTAAGCCTTGCTCGAAGTGCCTGTGTTTCTGCCGGAAAATGCCCACGAAGCGTAGAATCTCCGCGACTGATTACCATAAATGATCTTCCTGTTGCCTTGGCGGCCAGCGTTATATTTTCCGCAATCGTACGATGCACACTGACCGTTTCATCTGCTGTCATTGCACGAGAATTTGTAAGCACATAAAAAACTTTTTCTGCCCTTCGAAAACCCTTTTCCAGACTTTCTTCTGTCCAGTCAGTATATACTGCCACGTCATGTACCGACTGTATCCCTGTCGGGTCATCATCAAGCACAATTATTTTATCCCGGTTTTCAGCAATCAGCTTTTTCAGTTCCAATGAATTATGGCTTTTATCATATTTTCTGAGTGCATCATATTTCTGCTTTGTTTCTGCATAACTCAAATGCTCCAAGTGTCCCATATCATTCCCCTATTCCAATCCGAACTTGATAAAACTATAGTTATCTGTCCAGTAATTTTTTTCTCTGTCACTGATATCTGTTGCATCTGCTTCTGAATTTCTTTCGACCCAGCTCCACTTCCCGGTAAAGCTTTCAGGCCCGACATTATAGCATTCTCCGTGAATATGATGATGCGGTCCAAGCAGATTTCTGTTTGTCGCATACAGCTTAAGCGTCACTGTATTTTCTCCCTCAATACAGAAATTCGTAATATCTGCTTCATATGGCGCCCACATTGAATTCTTTACAAGTTTTCCATTTATGTACACTTTAATCAGTGGTGCCCTTTGTTGTCCAAGTCTCAGAATCTGTCTGCTCCCCTTTTCTTTTTTAATCATAAGTTTCTGAGAAACAGTCATGATATCTGCATAAAACAGCATCCCCTGATGCGTCAGTTCAAGTCCGTTCAGTTCTTCAGGCAGATCTGACAGTTCAAAACCGCTTTCAGCTAAAAGCGCATGTCGGTCAGTCTCTGTCATTCCATTTCTGGCATATACCCCAAAATTTCCGGTAACATATACTGACTCAAGTTCTACATCATAGGTGATTTTATTTATCTCCGTTTCATATACATTTTCTCCGAACAGAACATCATATACTTTCTGCGGCTGTCTGAATCTGATTCCCAGAAGTATCTCATTTAAGCCCGTCTTAACGTATCTTCCTATACGGATACTGTTAAATGATCTGTCTTTCCAGACGCCATTCCGATCCCCTTCTTCAATCTGCATTCCATTTACTCTGATTTCATATCTGGGTGCATCTTCTACTACCAGACTCATGTTCCGTTCGTCTGCATCAGCAAATGAAACCTGAAAACTGAATCGAAGTCTTACATCACAGGGGCGTCTGAGTGCAAGAAGCATAGCCTGCACTTTAATCACCGGAACGTTATTTTCCCATTCCCCTCCATCCACGCTGAAATCACAATAATCAAGCGTAATGGAATTCAGCCCGGAATCTTCTGTTTTCCAGCGCTTACCAAGTTCAACATACTGAATTTTTCTTTCCCGGTAATCCTCAGTCTCAGAACCTGTTTCCACTCTGTCAGGATCCGCCAGAAGTATATATGACTGCATCGGACTGAATTTGAGCGAAACACATGTATCTTTTTGCGTATATCTGACCGTCAGCAGTTCCTTTTGTCCGTTTTCCGGAATCAGTTTTGTAATTACTCCCTTAAATCCCAGTATTCTGATCTCTGCATCATATTCCTTTTCCTGACTGTGATTAACAATAAAATACAGTTGCCGCCCCTTCAACTTACGCTTTTCATAGCTGATGTCTGCAATCTGCTCCCGACCATTTTTCTGCGATGAAATACTGATACTGAGCAGACCTGATTCTGTCAGTACATCACGTAAATTGTCATATGATACCTTTTTCACCCGTTCTGTGAACCTCTTAAGAAGTTCCTGTTCTCCATTCGTAAATGAAGGCAGTTCTCCAAGTGATAATACCTCTCCTCCATTACCTACAAAATCATACAGCATTCTGAGTGTATGACCGTCTATTGCATACATGCATGGCAGAATTACTGTTCTGTACACAATCCTTCCCACATTAAACTCTGTTCCTGATACTCTTCCATATTTGGCAATTATTGTTTCATCCCCGTAATGATAACTGATATGCTGTCCGGAAAGTGCCACCGATGCTCTGATAAATTCGTCATCCAGTTTTCGGATCTCTTCTGTTCTGGTTCCATCATATGCAATGAATCCGCTCCTCATTGGATGAATAAGTAAAACATCTGCCGTCTGGTCACCATATGACAATGCCACACATTCTCTGGCAAGATAATCATTAAAAAGAGATGCGTCCTTCCACCATGTCTGCTGATAAAAATGTGATGGCGGATAATCTCTTTTTCTGACACCTCTGATATCATATGCCATCAGATGCTGACAGATCTGATTTACTCCGTTCACAAACTGCCACTCTGCGATCCATTTCAGTTCTTCAAAGGTTACACCCCAGCCGCATAATGCAAATGATTCCGTAAGTACCTGTTTCTTTCCCAGCTGACAGGCCACACTGCCCACCTGCTTCGGAGTCACCGGTGCATCTATACGGCGTCTGAGCCAGTCAATTCCAGGTATATCTTCATATTCATAAAACGGCATTACTCCCGCTGTACTCGTCATCTGACTGAATATGCTCTCTTCCATCATAATGTGACCTGTCAGCGAACACTGATGCGCATGGCACCAGCTTTGAATTGTTTTCATATAATTTTCAGAAAACATACGGTTTACCGTACACCAGAAATCATATCTGACAGTCTCATGCCTGTCTGTTTTCGCAAATAGTGCCGGAAGTTCATCACAAATATCATATCCGTATTTGTCCATGAATACCTTGGGAAGATCATCCGACCAGGCAATTTCTCCAAAATTGTTGCATGCCAGTCTGGGTTCGTCTGTAAAAAACCCCTTTATTTTCTTTCCGAAATCTGCTCTAAATCTGCTGTAATATTCTTCATGAGTACTACGTAGAAAAGCTGTAACTGCACGTTTATTCATCGTATCTATGTAAAACGGATTAACATGCCTTTCTATTCCGATAAAATGTCCCCCATCGTGATACGCTCTTTTTTCTCGGGGATTGATTCTGCAATATTTCTTTCCATCCTCTGACAACCGATAAACAAACAGATATCGCTGGTCTTCTGCCTCACTGCAATCAGAAAAAGAAACGGCAGTAATAAATTTTGCCTGATAATCCTCTCCCTGTGCAGGCACTCTTCCACCGGCAAATCCGCTTGGCCACCCCTCTTCATCATAAATCCAGGCACCAAGTCCCTCTTTCCCTGCTTCATCAACACCCGCGCTGATGCATTTAAACCATTCCTCCGACAGGTATTCCACCTTCAGTCCTGAACGGGCATGCATGAAATAGCCTCCCATTCCTCCTTTTTTCAGTTCCTGTACCTGACTTCTGATCTCCTTTTCATCGAGCGCATCATTCCATGACCAAAACGGGATCGGCCTGTATTTTGCTGACGGCTGTGCAAATTCTTCCAACAGATTTTCCATTATTTTCAGTTCCTTTCATGAACTTTTTCTGATCTGTATTTTAAATTAATGATAAAGCATCCATAACTTAATTTCATTTTCTATTAAGTATTATTTACTGAATTTTTCACTTAATCATTGAATTCACCTTATCAGATCATATAAAATAGGATCAAAGAACTCACTGGGAGGTAACTTATGCCGATTACAGCAAAAGAACTTGCAGAAAGACTTCACCTGTCCGCTGCAGCGGTTTCCATGGCTCTGAATAACAAGCCTGGTGTCAGCACATCAACACGCAATATGGTAACCGACGCTGCCAGAAAATACGGGTATGATTTCACACGCATATCCGAAAAACAGACTTTAGATGGAAGCATATATTTTGTATATTACACAAAACATGGAAATATCGTGGCTGATACCCCCTTTTTTTCAGAAATGCTGGAAGGTATCAATATAGAATGTAAGAATGCCGGTTATCGGCTGAAGATCACTTATCTTTCCGAAGAAGATGAAACTTTCGACCGGCAGATCACTGAGCTGAAATTTTCCGACTGTATCGGAATTATTCTGCTCGGTACAGAAATGATTACTGACGATTTCAAACCATTTCATGAACTCAAAATCCCTGTTGTACTGCTTGACAACTGGTTTGAAACCATTCCCTGTGATTCCGTAATAATTGATAATTTTCAAGGCGCTTATATCGCAGCCTCTTATTTAATGCATAAAACAAAAATGCAGCCTGGTTACCTGAAATCTTCCTATCCGCTGCATAATTTTTCCGAAAGATCCGCAGGCTTTTTTCAGGCAATAAAAGATCATGGTCTGTCCTCCTCCAAATCTGTTCTGCATGAACTTACACCGTCTGTCGATGGTGCCTGTGCAGATATGCTGCAGATTATTGATAATGGAACAAAACTCTCTTCCTGCTATTTCGCAGACAATGATCTTCTGGCCGTAGGTGCCATGAAAGCATTTCGCCAAAGAAGCCTCCGCATACCGGAAGATATTTCCATCATCGGCTTCGACAATGTCCCCGTCAGCAACGTAATTGAACCTGCTCTTACTACCATCAACGTTCCCAAAAAATATATGGGAGAAATCGCTGCACAAAGACTTATTTCTCTTCTGAAAAATCCGGGACAGAATCCCGTTAAAACAGCAATTACAACTTCACTGATCAAAAAAGGCTCCGTAATCTCCGGTATCAGTTTATTAAAAAAGGGAGATTCCTGACCTTCCGGTCAGCCGAATCTCCCTGTAATATAATCTTCTGTTTTTTTCTGCTGCGGATCTGCAAACAACTCCGTAGTATCTCCGTATTCAATGAGCTCGCCCAGAAGGAAAAAAGCGGTTCTGTCTGAAATTCTGCTCGCCTGCTGCATATTATGCGTAACAATGACAATAGTATATTTTTTCTTGAGTTCCACAGCAAGATCTTCAATTTTGCTGGTTGAAATCGGATCCAGTGCGGAAGTCGGTTCATCCATAAGAATGACTTCCGGCTCTACTGCAAGCGTCCTGGCTATACAGAGTCTCTGCTGCTGTCCACCGGAAAGTCCGAGTGCACTCTTATAAAGTCTATCCTTAAGTTCATCCCAGATAGCTGCCTGACGAAGACTCTTTTCCACAATTTCGTCCAGTTCTGCCTTTCTGTGAACCCCGTTAATCCTCGGACCATATGCAACATTTTCATATACCGTCTTCGGAAAAGGATTGGGCTGCTGAAATACCATGCCTACACGCCTTCGTAAGAGCGTTGCATCCATATTCTGATATATGTTCTGTGCATCCAGAAGCACTTCTCCCTCAATTGTTACCCCCGGTTCAAGGTCATTCATTCGGTTCAGTGTCTTCAGAAATGTTGATTTTCCGCATCCTGAGGGTCCAATCAATGCCGTAATTTCATTGGCATTGATATTCATGGAGATTCCTTTTAGCGCATGGAACTGTCCATAATGCAGATTCAGATTCTGTGCTGATATCTTAATACTGTGGTCTGTATATTTCATATATTTTCCTCATTCTTCCTGTTATGACCGTGCCCCTGCTCCGGTTGACTGCCTATGAATCTGCTCCGTTATGATTCTGGCCAGCAGACTGAAACAAAGTACAATTACAACCAGAACCGCTGCTGAAAAATTGGCAATGGCTGCCGAGTTCGGATTCAACGATCCTTCTGTCCTCATGACCCAGATATGAAGTGCCAGTGTTTCTCCCGGACGAAACGGATTAAGCGGGCAGTTCGGCGAAACCAGATTCCAGTTTGACCAGTTCAGATGTGTACTCTGCCCCGCTGTATACAGAAGTGCTGCCGCTTCTCCAAAGCCTCTTCCGGCTGCCAGAATCACGCCTGTAATAATTCTGGGAAGGCATGCAGGTAAAAGCACTTTTACGATAGATACCCAGTGTGTGGCTCCAAGTGCCATACTTCCTGACAGATAGTTTTTAGGAAGAGAGCGCATGGCATCCTCTGTTGTCGTTGTAATAGACGGCAGACTTAAAATCGACACTGCCAATGCCCCTGCCATCAGATTCCACCTTGCTCCAGTCATCAGAATGAAAACCAGATAGCCGAATAAGCCAACTACAATTGATGGAAGTGAAGAGAGTGCCTCAATACAGACCCGGATAAATGCCGTCAGCTTATTGTCTCCCGCATATTCCGCCATGTAGATCCCTGCCAGCACACCGATCGGAACACTGATCAGAAGAGAAAGCACGACCAGATAAATCGTGTTAAACAACTGATTACCGATTCCACTCTGATTAAATGCCATAATTCCCGGATAATAGCCTGCAATCCCCTTGATAATGATATATCCCGCCAGTACAAATATCAGTAGCAGAAATGATCCGCCAATCAGATAAAACACCCCTGTCATCAGCCCATTTACTGCCTTTGCCCTGAAAATCCGGACTTTCATTGAATTATTTTCCATTCTCTTGTTTTCCTTTCGCCGAAATCAGATGAATCAGCAGGATAAAAAACATGGAAATAAGAAACAAAAGCAGTGCCATTGACCACAGCGCCATGTTCTGTTCTCCGCCGCTTGCCGAATTTCCCATATCTGACGCAATTGCAGCTGTCAGGTTATTGGTCGGAGACAAAATATCCTTTGGAAATGCCCTTGTTTTACCAATGACCATTGCCACCGCAAGTGCTTCTCCAAACGCTCTTGCAAGTCCCAGAATAATACCTGTATAGATTCCGGATTTTGCTGCCGGAATCACGATTCTGTATATAACCTGCCACCTGGTCGATCCGATTCCGTATGCGGCTCCGCGATACGCTGACGGTACACTGCGAATGGCATCTGCCGCCACAGTAGTAATCGTAGGAAACATCATGACTGCCAGTACAATGGACGCTGCCAGTACAGAATAACCTCCCATCGTGGCATGAAAAGTATCTCTGATGAACGGTACCAGAACGGTCAGTCCAATCCATCCATAGACCACAGACGGAATACCCACAAAGATCTCTACTGCCGGCTGAAAAATACTTCGTCCTGCTTTTGGTGCAATCTCTGTCATGAAAACTGCTGCCCCAAGTGCAAACGGTGTTACAAATAAAAGTGCCAGACCACAGGTCATCAACGAACCACAGATATATACTGCTGCTCCGACACTTCCGCCTCCCGTTGTTGCATTATCCTGCGGCGCCCACCTGGATGAAAACAGGAATTCTGCCAGGGTATGATGGAATTTTGTAAAAGTTCCGGTTCCCTGTACAAGCAGGAAAATACCGATTGCTGCAGTCAATATAATGATAAATGCACCGCAAAAGGTTACAATTCCTCTTCCCAGATATTCTTTTCTGATTTTATCTTTCACTGATTTTCCTCTTTATATTGCACCTGATACCGGCCAGAAAACTGCATCTGCCCGGTATCCTGAAATTCTGTGTGATTGACTTTAGGTTACTTTGTTGTCTGATGTGCGGCAACTGCCTCGGAACTCATCTTGGAGGCAACGCCATATCCCATTGCTTCAATTTTGGATGAGAAGGTATCTCCTGTAATATAGCTGATGAATGCCTGTGCCGCATCAGAACCTGCATCCTTCGTGTACATGTGCTCATAACCCCATACCTTGTAGGTTCCGTTATAGGTATTTTCAAGTGTCGGTGCTACGCCGTCGATGGAAACCGTTGCTACTTTGCTGTCATTTACCAGATAGGAAAGTGCGACATATCCGATTGCTCCCGGATTGCTTTCTACTGTCTGCAGAAGTGTTCCGGAATCATCTGTCTCCAGTGCTTTATTGGATGCCTCCTCTGCGCCGCCAAGCGCCCATGTCTTAAAGAGTGCGCGTGTACCGGAAGAACTCGGTCTTGTTACCAGCATAATCGCTTCATCCGGTCCGCCAACGTCTTTCCAGTTGGTTGTCTTTCCTGTGAAGATGCTGACCAGCTGATCGGTTGTCAGATTGGTTACACCAAGGGAAGCATTGACAACCGGTGCCATGGTAATTGTGCATACCTGATGATCTGTCAGCCCTTTGGCCGCATCTGCATCAAGCTTTTCCTCTGCGGTTACATCTGAATCTCCTATATCTACAGCACCCTGTGATACCTGCTTTAAACCTTCTCCCGAACCACCGCCGTTTACTACAACCGATGCATCCGGATTATCATTCATGAATGCTTCTGCTGCTGCCTGTGCCAGAGGAAGAAGTGCAGAAGAGCCTGCTGCCGTAACTGTTCCGGAAATGCTGCCGGTTGATGTTGTTGCTGCTGTATCTGTTCCTGCTGCCTGTGATGTCTGTGTACCACTTCCTGACGCCTGTGCTGTTGTATCCGTAGTCTGTGCCTGCTGCGACTGCGCCGCATCTGACTTACTTGTACTGCCGCATGCGCTGATTGATGCAATCATTGCCACGCTCATGATTACTGCCAGAAGTTTCTTTTTCATATTCATCCCTTACCTGTTCTCAGGTAATTACCTCACCCGAGGTATCCTTTCTTTTTCATCTCTCTTGACTTCTCCTGTATCATATCTCACGTCTGTAAAATTCACTCTCATCTCAAGGTCAAATTTCTGTAAAAAAAGAGTAAGGAAACATAAAGTGAAAAACACCTTACATTTCCTTACTCTTTTGCTTTTTACTGATCTTCTGCTTAACGGATCATGGCCTTGACCATCTCACCGACATACATGGTGTGATAGTCTCCGTCTTTATACACTTTTTTTACAATGTCCGGCACTACAAACCCGCTTTCTTCAAACGCCTGCCGGTACATGATTCTGCACAGAATCACACTGCTTGCTTCATCCAGATATGGGATGCCCTGATCACGACCGATATGAAGACGTGCGCCTGCAATTTTGTCTTCGTTTCTTCCTGAGACCATCCCCAGATATTTCATCGTGCCATGATATTCCTTATGATCCATAAAAGAAAGTGAATATACACCGGACGCATCCAGCAGCTCTTTTGTATATCTGCTTTCTCTGACGAAAATAAATGAACATCTTTTATCCCAGATATATCCGACGCCTCCCCAGGAGGCTGTCATGGAATTGACTTTTCCGTCTTTTTCCGAAGTAATCAGCATCCAGTTGTCTCCGCCAAACTGATATGGACCTGACTCAATATCCTCAAAGCTTACAGGCTGAAAAACATGCATTCCCCCATCCTTTCCTGCGATCTCCCGCATCTGCATTGCCTTTATGTGCACTTATTTCATCTGGTACAGCTGTGGTGAATTTTTGCGATACTCTTTTGCTTCTGTAATATAGGATTCTGCATTCCGACGGAAATGCAGACGTTCTTCCTCTGTGACCTGCCGTACGATTTTTGCCGGCGAACCGATGACCAGTGATCCATCCGGGATCTGCATATTCTGTGTTACAAGTGCGCCCGCTCCGATGATGCAGTCCTCTCCGATGACACACCCGTTCATCAGAATGGCACCCATTCCGATCAGCGAATTGTCCCCGATCTGCGCACCATGTATAATGGCACCATGTCCGATCGTCACAAATCTTCCGATGTGTACCGGCAGCTGATAATCCATATGAATCACCGCATTATCCTGTACGTTGCTTCCTTCTCCGATAAAAACAGGTGAACGATCCGCACGGATCGTCGTATGATACCAGATACTGCAGTCCTTTCCGATATGTACATCTCCCAGAATCACAGCATCACCTGCAACAAATGCTTCCGGGTCAACTTCCGGTCTGATACCGCTGTCCATTGGCAAGCCTCCTGTCTTAGAAATCTCTGATTCTGTCTTCCTCTGTCAGGCCTGTATTTTCTATTTTCATAATCGTCACATCATAACTGTAGGAATCGCTGACCTTAATCGTTACCAGATCACCCACCCGGTGCCCCAGCAGAGTCTTTCCCAGCGGAGATTCAATGCTGATCAGTCCCTTCAGGGAATCTCCGCGCATTGTTGTCACAATTTTATATACTTCCGTCGTCTGATCTTCCTCAACTCTGACCGTAACCGTCTTGTTCATGCCGACCTGATCGTCTGTTGTATTGTCTTCAATGACCTTTGCTGTCTTAATCATTCTCTCCAGAAAACGGATCCGGCTCTCATTCTGATTCTTCGCCTTTTTGGCGGCATAGTATTCAAAATTTTCGCTTAAGTCTCCCTGCGCTCTTGCTTCCTTTACGTGTTCCAGAAGTTCCTTGCGAATGACGATCTTACGATTTTCGATCTCCGCTTCCATATCTTCGATATCTTTACGTGTCAGTTCGTTATGCATAACCACCTGTCCCTCATCTGCCCGGCCTTTGCCATGCCACAGCCTTCTCTTTTCCATCATGACGCAGCTGCCACAAATATCCGCTGACATTTGCCTCATATATTGATTTTAAATTTTAAAAACATATTGGTCAAGCCTTCGAAATGCTTCTTCTATTCTGCTCGCAGGAGATGCCAGATTCATCCTGATCGCATACGGTCTGTGGAACGGCCTGCCATCCTGCCAGATGACGCCGACATCCCAGCCTTTCCTGATCAGCTCATCCATTGCCATGTTCTGCTCTCTGCAGTATGCTTCGCAGTCCAGATAGAGCATGTAGGTACCCTGCGGCCTTGCCAGGGAAATTCCGTGATAATATTTCTGAATATGCCCCACTGCATACTCCATATTTTCACTCAGAACCTTTCGCAGTTCATCTGTCCATCTCTTTCCTTCATCGCTATAACAGCCAAGGAGTGCATGCATACTCAGTACATTCATGCTGTTATAATGTGTTGCCTCGCCCGAACGATTCACCCTGTCACGCAACAGTGCATCGTAAATGATATGATAGGATCCGATCAGTCCTGCCAGATTAAAGGTTTTGGACGGTGCATAAAATGCAATGGTACGGTTTCTGGCATCTTCCGACACGGACTGCGTCGGAATATGCTGATAGCCTTCCAGCGTCAGATCACTCCAGATTTCATCCGAAATGACAATGCAGTCATTCTGCCGGTAAACCTCCATGGCCTGTTCGATTTCCGCTCTCTCCCAGACACGTCCGGTCGGATTGTGTGGACTGCAAAACAGCGCCAGATGAATGTGATTCTGTTTCAGCTTCCGGTCCATATCCTCATAGTCCATCCGCCAGATTCCTTTTTCATCCTGTTTAAGGTCACTCAGAATAATCTTTCTGCCATTGTCTTCAATGCATTTCGTAAATCCGATGTAGGTCGGTGAATGCAGCAGCACATTGTCCCCCGCTACGGTAAATGCACGAAGCGCAGATACCACGCCTCCCAGTACGCCATTCTCATATCCAATATTCTCTGCCGTCATATTCTGCACGCCATTACGTTCTTTCTGCCAGCCGATGATTGCATCATAATATTCCTGCGGAACCCCATAGTAACCGAACGCCGGATGCTGCGCCCGTTCCATGATACTGCGCACTGCGGCGGGAACAGTCGGAAAGTTCATATCCGCAACCCACATCGGGATCGCATCAAATCCTTTCCCCGGTGCATCCGGAATAAATCCCGGCGCTGTCCCGAGTCCGTCAACTGCAAGTGCATCTTTCCCATGTCTGTCCATTACTGTTGTAAAATCGAATTCCATTGTTTTCACCTTCTGCTCCATCTCATTTCTTCAGGGCTGTTTGTTAATATTATAATTATTTATGGTAAGATACCGGCTGATTTATATCAACATAATAACAGCGCAGGTCCCGGGGGCAAACATAAATTTTCACTTCCGTATTCATTTTTTCCTGCGGATAATAGGTCACCGGATTACTTAGAAATATATGCATAATCCCGGTATCCGGATCAGAATAATGGCATTCCAGTCTCTGCAGAAACCTGTCATTTACATGCGTGGCGGCATCAGTCGTGACATTTACCACATATCCCATGATATACTGTCCGCCTGCTACTGCTTTTTCCTGACGCCATATTTTAAGTACTACCCCCAGAAAAGCAATCAGTCCCGGCACAAGAAAAGCCAGGCCGATTCCTCCCGGTATCAAAAGCAGAATTTCTGCATCTTCTGTCTGCTCCGGTTTTGAAAAAGAATACACAACAACGCCTAAAATTATCATTCCCAGTCCAAGGACGGAAAAAATAATTCCCAGTATCAGATTAGTGTTTATTCCAATTTTTACCTTTGGGCAAAAATCTCTTTCTTCTGTATATAATTTCATTTTTCACACTCCGCTTAATGTATGATGACATTATCCCTGATATCCATGTAATATGGATAGTAACTGTTTTTTCCAACATAAACTTTTACGTTTTTTCCCATATATTCTGCCGGATAATACCAGAAATTGCGGCTTCTGAAATAGTGATTCCTTCCTCTTACATCCTGATGCCGGCACAACATCACCCATGGATAAACGCCATTTTTATAGACGGTCGTATTGCAATAGATTCTTTCTACCGGCACTTCCAGATAATATCCATCTTTCACAATCCTTTTTTCCGCACAGTATCTTGCATACGTAATTGCCAGACCAGCCAGACCTGACAGAAAAAGCGTCAACCCGATTCTCCCGAAAATCATACACTGAACTTTCTCCATATCTTCTCCGGCAGCAATACTTCCCAGATTTATAGCAGCTGTGACGATCAGAAAAGTCGTCCCCACCGCAAATAATATACATCCCAATACACTCAAAGCGTTCATTCGTATCTTTACTTTTGGTCTGTCCTCACTGCTGATTACACTATCATTCACAACTTCTCCCACTGCAGAGCACCTGCCGCGTCTGCATTTTTAATATTATTAATACGCAGCTTCTGCAATTCCCCAGGCCACGCCATACGCACCGCAAAAAATCAATGCAAACCACAATACAGATACTGCGACCGGCTGTTCATATACTTTCAGAAACGGATATGGTCCGCT
>JAKVKH010000024.1 GCA_022486625.1 Butyrivibrio sp.
AAAAAAAGAGAAGAAAGAGAAGAAAATGATGAACAATCTCTTTCCGACGTATACGGTCGGAGGGGCAATCGCACACGGAGACTGGGCGACCAGACTGTCCATGCTGATTATGGGCTTCGGGTGCATAATCCACAGACAGCTGATCAAAGGGTTGATCATGCTGGCGCTGGAGTGTGCCTATGTCTTATTTATGGTAAAAAAAGGTGCACACTGCCTTGCCATGATGCCGTCTCTGGGAGGACAGGCACAGACAAAGGTATGGAATGATGCAAAGCAGATATATGAATATGCGGCAGGAGACAATTCACTTCTGATTCTGCTCTATGGTGTGGCAACACTGTGTATTACCGCTGGTTTTGTCATTCTCTGGATGGTTCAGATGCAGCAGTCCTATAAAGCGCAGGAAGAGCTGAAAAAGGGGCTTCATGTTAATAATTTCATGGAGGATCTTAAGTCTCTTAAAGATGGAAATCTTCACCTGACGCTCATGTTTTTCCCTATGGCAGGTATCATTCTCTTTAATATCGTGCCTCTGATCTTCATGATCAGTATGGCATTTACCAGCTATTCCAAAGAAAATAATCATCTGATTCTGTTTGACTGGGTCGGCTTTACAAACTTTGCAAGAGTACTGAGCCTGAAGAACAATATCGGACGTCAGTTCTGGTCAGTTCTGGAATGGACGATCATCTGGGCTATCCTTGCTACCTTTATGAACTATATTCTGGGTATGATTCTGGCAATGATCATTAACCGCAAGCAGACACACTGGAAGGGCTTCTGGAGGTTCTGCTTTGTTCTGTCCATTGCTGTTCCCCAGTTTGTATCTCTGCTGATCATGCATACCATGCTGCAGCCGCAGGGCGCAGTCAATGTCATCCTTCAGAATCTTGGCATCATTGATTCTCCGCTGCCGTTCTTCCAGAATACACTGTGGGCAAGAGCTACCATTATTATCATCAACCTCTGGATCGGTATTCCGTATACGATGCTGCAGGTAACGGGTATTCTGCAGAACATTCCTTCGGAACTGTATGAAGCGGCAAGAGTAGACGGCGCAGGTCCTGTGACGATTTTCTTTAAAATTACGCTTCCTTACATGTTATTCGTAACCACACCGTATCTGATCACTTCATTTACAGGTAATATCAATAACTTCAATGTCATTTACCTTCTGTCCGGCGGTGGCCCGACAAAGGTCGGAGATACAGCAGGTCAGACAGACCTTCTTGTTACCTGGCTGTACAAGCTGACCGTAGATCAGCAGTATTTCAATCTGGGTTCCGTAATCGGTATCTTCACATTCATTATTCTGGCTGTGATCGCACTGGTTACTTACAGAAATTCCGGATCATATAAGAACGAGGAGGAATTCATGTGATGAATAATAGGGATTCTCAGGTTGCTAAAATCAGAAAAGGATTTATCAATGTACTGGTACATATTTTCCTTGGCATTCTTGCATTTATCTGGATACTTCCGATTTTCTGGATTATCCTTACCAGTTTCAGGGCAGAACAGGGCTCTTATGTAAATACATTTTTCCCCAAGGCATATACATGGGCCAATTATATAAAACTGTTCACAGACAGAAATGTACTTAATTTCCCACAGATGTTTATGAACACACTGATCATTGCCATCTTTTCCTGCATTGTATCAACGTTCTTCGTACTGTCGGTTTCCTATTGCATGTCCAGGCTTCGCTTTAAGCTGAGAAAGCCATATATGAACATGGCAATGATTCTGACACTGTTCCCCGGCATCATGTCCATGGTGGCAATTTATTACATTCTGAAGGCACTTGGACTTTCAGAAGGTTCCATGATACGTGTTGCGCTGGTTATGGTATATTCCGGCGGCGCCGGCCTTGGCTTCTATATTGCCAAAGGATTCTTTGATACCATTCCGAAGTCCATGGATGAAGCGGCACTTCTGGACGGAGCCAATAAGTGGCAGATCTTTACCAGAATCACGATTCCGCTCAGCAAACCGATTATTATCTATACTGTAATGACAGCATTTATCGGACCCTGGGTTGACTTCATTTTCGCAAAGGTAATCTGCAGGGCAAATTCACAGTATTTCACAGTGGCCATCGGACTGTGGAATATGCTGCAGAAAGAATATATTCATGACTGGTATACCTGCTTTGCAGCGGGTGCGGTCTGCGTTTCCATTCCAATCGCAATCCTGTTTGTATACATGCAGCAGTTCTATGTAGAAGGTATGTCCGGAGCAGTAAAGGGCTGATGAACAGAATAAACAAAACAACAGCGGCTGCAGTTCTGGCGGTGCTTACCCTGATAACATCAGGGTGCGGCGCTGCCGGGGTGCAGCCGTCTGCACAGGCGGAAGTTTCAGGCAGCATGACGACGCAGAATGCATCTGACAGCGCAGCAGATGCGGCTACGGCACAGACGGCGGTCACCAGTACGCAGATGAATACGCTCAATGACCGGAAAACGCTGAATATTGTAAATGACAAATACAGAACAACCTATGAAGTCTTTCTCTATTCTTACTATGACAGTAATGGAGACGGAATCGGTGATATTCAGGGACTGATTGATAAACTGGATTATATAAACGACGGAGATGATGCGACAGGGACAGATCTTGACTGTAATGAGATCTGGCTGATGCCCGTCTGCCCATCTCCAAGCTATCACAAATACGATGTCACGGATTATGAGGCAATTGACCCGCAGTATGGCACGATGGATGACTTTAAGAAACTTGTGACACAGTGCCATAAGAGGGGCATCCGGATCATTACGGATATGGTAATGAACCATACTTCGACGGAACATCCATGGTTTACAAAGGCAACAGACTATCTTAAAAAGCTCCCGGCAGGAGAGAAGCCTTCAGAAAAAGACTGTCCTTATGTGAAGTACTATAATTTTTCGAAGGAAAAGGCAGAAGGATATACAGCACTGGAGGGAACTGACTGGTACTATGAGGCGAGATTCTGGTCGGGAATGCCGGATCTGAATCTGGACAATCCGGCGGTGCAGAAGGAGTTCAAGGATATTGCCGCTTTCTGGCTCGGGCTTGGCGTGGACGGTTTCCGGATGGATGCAACGACATCCTACTATACCGGAAAAAACAAGGAAAATGTAAAGGCACTTGCATGGTTTAATGAAGCGGTGAAAAAGATCAATCCGGATGCCTATATTGTCGGCGAAGCCTGGACAGACCAGAACGTATATGCTGAATATTACGGAAGCGGAATTGACAGTCTGTTTGATTTTGCTTTCGCGAACAGTACGGGAATCATTGCAAATGTGGTAAAGGGCAGTGCTCCGGCATCAAGCTATGCGACAGCGATGGCAAAGGAACAGAAACTGTATGCTTCTTATAATGAAAATTATGTCAATGCACCTTTTTATACCAACCATGATATGGCAAGGAGCGCCGGTTATTATGCCGGAGATGGTGCAGAGAGTAAGGTAAAGCTGGCAGGTGCTTTGAATCTTCTGATGAGCGGAAATGCTTTCGTCTATTATGGCGAAGAACTGGGAATGAAGGGGTCTGGAAAGGACGAAAACAAGCGGGCACCGATGTACTGGACACAGGATGCGGAGGCGGAAGGCATGTGTGACGGACCGAAGGATATGGTCGCGCCGAAGATGCTGTATGGCAGTTATGAAGATCAGAAGGATGATCCTCTTTCCATCTATCAGTATTATCGGGAGGCAATCCGAATTCGGAACATTTATCCGGTCATTGCCAGAGGGAGCGTAGAGCCGCTTGACCAGTTGAACAATGCTCATACCTGTGCGTTTGTAAAGACAGCAGAGGGCATGAAACCTGTCATGATCGTCATCAATACTTCCGAAAGTTCACAGACCGTGGATCTTTCCGGGCAAAAGGATTATGACACACTCTCCGCGGTTCTGACAACGACGGCAGAGAGCATTACACTGGATGAAAATAAACTGACACTGCCGGCATATGACATTGCAGTACTGACGCAGGGCGTTGTGGAGTAATATGGGAAAATATTATAAGAATTATATCTTTGATCTGTACGGAACCCTGGTGGATATCCATACGGATGAGAACAGACCTGATTTCTGGAATAAGATGGCAAGTCTGCTTAGCTGCTACGGTGCGGATTATTCACCGGAAAAAATGCAGCAGTCCTATTTTGATATTGTACATGAAGAAGAACAGAATCTGGCATTTGAGTCCGGGATGAATTTTCCGGAGATCCGTATTGAAAGAGTGTTTGCCAGATTGCTGAAGGAAGCACCGGCATATCACTCCTGCAGTGAGAAAATTGTCACTCTTTCCATTGAAGAAATTGAAAAAAGTGAATGGGTAAGAATGATATCCAATGTATTTCGGGTGATGTCCAGACAGAAACTGGAAGCTTATCCGCATACACTGCAGACGTTAGAAGCGCTTCGCACAGAAGGAAGTCACATCTATCTGCTGTCCAATGCACAGAGACTGTTTACGGATGCGGAAATAGAGAGTACCGGAGTCAGAGAATATCTTGAGGCAATATATATTTCTTCAGATGCAGGGATGAAAAAGCCGCAGCCTGAATTTATGATGAAGCTTCTGGAAGAACAGAATCTCGATCCACAGGACACAGTGATGGTAGGAAATGATTTTCAGAGTGATATCGGTGTTGCGGTAGCCTGTGGAATTCCGGGAATTTTTCTGAATACCGATCAGCTCAGCAGCATTGAAATGAGAGCAAGGCTGGCAAGAGTACTCAATGGTAAAAATGATCATTACAGACCGGTGATCATATCTTCCGGTGATATTGAGGAACTTCTGGATCTGGACCGGGATTTGAAGCAATAAAAAGGTAATAAAAAAGCAGTGATAAATGATAATCATTTATCACTGCTTATTCATTACCTGATGACAGCGGGCGGAAGATGGTCATCCGTCCAAGCCAGCCGAAAATCCGGACACAGAAGATACCAATGAAAATACCGATGCTGTCAATCATGACATCACGTTTCGATGGAGACCTTCCGGAGACAAAAGACTGGTGAAATTCGTCCAGACCGGCATAACTGACACAGAACAAGCCGGCAATCAGAACCAGCGGGATACCGCGAAGTCCATATACGTACAACGGAAATGCCACAGAAACGGCCAGAAGGAAATATTCTGTGATATGTGCTGCCTTCCGGACATAGAACTGCGTCACCTCTGAATAATGCGCAATCTGCGCTTCATTCCAGCCAAGATCCAGTTTCTCATTTGCAATTGTATAAATCTCTGTACCCACGTCAAAACTCAGCTGACTGCTCTGCGCACCATCCTGAGAGGAAAAAGTAAAAATCATGCACATCATGATGATGGCAGGTACAAAAGAAAGCGGTTTTAAGACAAAACGCAAGGTCTGTTTGATATAAAGAAGTATGTATTTCATACCGAACAGTATACTGCATAATGACGGATAAAAAATGAATTAAATGTTAATTTTTACAGCAATAAAACAGAAAATAATTATTTGCAATCAAGATCGAATCCAAAATAGCGTACGGCATTATTATAGGAAATGTCTTTTACCAGTCCGCCAAGGTATTCGAAATCATCCGGAAGTTCTCCGTTGTCCACCCATTCGCCGATCAGGCGGCACAGAACACGTCTGAAATATTCATGTCTTGTGTAGGAAATGAAACTTCTTGAATCAGTCAGCATACCGACAAAGTTACCCAGGAGACCAAGATTTGCAAGGCTTGTCAGTTGCTCGGTCATACCGGTCAGATGATCATTGAACCACCATGCAGCACCGAACTGAAGCTTACTAATGGTATCACTGTTCTGGAAACAGCCGATAATGGTGCCGTTTGCAGCATTGTCGTTCGGATTGAGAGAATACAGGATGGTTTTGGGTAGTTCGCCTGTGATTTCAAGGCTGTTCAGAAAATCGGCCGTCTGTGATGCCGGTGCCGGATCACCGATGCAGTCGTAACCCGTATCCGGACCCATTGCGCGAAAGGCTGCGGTGTTATTGTCTCTCTTGCAACCGTAATGAAGCTGCATAACCCAGTTTCTGCGATGATATTCATGACCCATTGCCTGCAGAAAAGCAGTCTTGAATGCGAGCACGTCCGAAACGGAAAGTGTTTCACCCTTAAGCCTCTTCTGGAAGATGGCTTCAATCTGTTCCGGAGAAGCAGGCTGATACATGACGAAATCGAGTGCGTGATCACTGACAGAACAGCCATGTTGTGCAAAAAAGTCCAATCTGCGACAAAGCGCATGAATCAGAGAGACGAAATTGTTAATCTGTGTGCCGGCTGCAGCCCCTAACTTTTCAAGATACGCGGGGTAATCCGGTTTCTCAATATTCATGGCCTTGTCCGGACGCCATGCAGGAAGTACCTGTACATGAAAGGTATCGTCTGCGGCAAGTTTTTCATGCCATTCAAGAGAATCAGCAGGGTCGTCAGTGGTACAGATCAGTGTAACACCGGACTGCTCGATGATTTTACGGACAGACAGTGTTTCCAGCTGCTTGTTGCACAGTTCCCAGACTTCATGTGCAGTGTTGTGGTTTAACACGCCATGATAGTGAAAATAGCGCTGCAGCTCAAGATGACTCCAGTGGTAGAGCGGATTACCGATTGCTTTTTCCAGTGTTCCCGCCCATTTTTCAAATTTTTCATAATCAGATGCATCACCGGTAATATAGCGTTCATCAATTCCGTTTGAACGCATCTGGCGCCATTTGTAATGGTCGCCGCCCAGCCAGAGCTGCGTGATATTGTCGTATTTGCGGTCTTCTGCAATTTCGCGTGGGTTGATGTGACAGTGATAATCCAATATGGGCATTCCTTCTGCATAACCGTGAAACAGCTTTTTTGCTGCCGGGGTATTCAGAAGAAAGTCCTCATCCATAAAGCGTGTCATGAAAGCTCTCCTTAACGTGTAATGTAACATCAGAACCTCTTACAGATGTAAACACTTACATATATGAGTATAAACTCAATTGAAAAAAATGCAAGAAGAAAAGAAAACAGGGATCAAATGCCTTTATATAGAAGAAATGAAAAAACAGACTGAATACAGATTATGTATGTAAGGAATTACATGAATATTCGGGAAAGATACTTCTATTTACGAAGATGTCTGCACAGAAGAGGAAATTCAAAAAGAATCATCAGAATCCATCCGGCAAAATTCGCATAGGCAAAGGTCTCAATCTGCAGATGGAAGCTGAAGGCGAGGATAAAGGCGGTAAGTACGCGGCCAACCATATTCATGAAGGTACTGAGCAGGGTGATCTTCAGATCACCCATACCGCGAAAGAATCCCTGAATTCCATTCGTGAAAGCAGGAAGAAAATACATCAGTGCAATGAGATGGAGATAGCGGACACTGTTTTTCAGCACTTCGGCAGTATCCGCATTGCCGGAACTGCCGATGAAGAGACGGACGATAAAAGGAGCGCCGAAATAGCAGAGAATGCATAGCAGAATCGTGTATGCAAATTCGATCAGCATGCCGCTTTTAAAACCACTGTTAATCCTCTCACGTTTGCCGGCACCTTTATTCTGTGCCAGAAAGGTGGTCATTGCATGACCAATGTTCTGCTGAGGCGTGTAGGCAAAATCATCCACACGGTTGATGATTCCGAACGATGCAACGACAGCTGTCCCCATGGTATCTGCGATGGATTGGATCATGATTTTGCCAATCTGCAGGCATGCCTGTTGAAGGGCACTTGTAATACTGAAGGCAACGATTTCCCGGAATAAAGGTGCATCGAACAGGAGCCAGCTGCGTCCAAGGTGAAGCACCGGAAGCCGCCGCAGAATATAGATAATGCAGCATAACGTACACAGAATTTCGCTCAGAACAGTGGAAATTGCAGCGCCGTGGACGCCGGCATGGAGCACGATGATAAAAAACAGATCTCCGATGACATTCAGAACGGCACTGATACCCAGAAAGATCAGTGGAGTTCTGCTGTCACCGAGAGCACGCATGGAGCTGGCAAGGAAATTATACAGAAAGGTGAAAATAAGTGCAGTGAAGATAATTCGGAGGTATCCGGAGGCCTCCGGCATGATTTCTTCCGGTACCCGGATCAGACGCAGAAGCGATGGCGTAAATGCAATGCCAAGGGCAGTGATGAGAAGGCAGAATACCGCGCCGCCGATCATGGAGGTGGAAAGGAGACGCCTCAGCCTTCTGATATCACCGGAACCAAAGCTCATGCTCATCAGAATGCCTGTACCCATGCACATGCCGCTGATGAAGAGAATGGCAAGATTCATCAGCGGATTGGTGCATCCGACAGCAGCAAGTCCCTTTGTCCCGACATAGTTGCCTACGATGGCTGAATCGACAGCGTTATAGGTCAGTTGCAGAAGGTTTCCCAGAACAAGCGGGATGGTAAAACGGATCAGTACAGAAGTGGTTTTTCCGGAAGTCATGTCTTTGATCATAAAAGTGTCCTTTATTAATGAATAAAATTGATCTGATGAGCTGCATGGTAAATGAGCTGTTTACGATTTTTTTCTCATCCGGTCTTTGAGTTTAGATGATTGTAACATAATACAGAATAAATATGTAAGCGATTACAAAATTTAATATATTTTCAATGTAAGCATGGAAACTGCTTCAACATGATTCATAATAAAAAAGCGGTATTTTGTGCAAAAATAGCATTGCGTAAAAAACGGATTCAGTTATAATAAAGTGTGTAAATGCATACATTCTGAAAATGAAAAAAGACCTTTAAGGAGACGGTATGGCTGTTACAATTTATGATATTGCAAAATTATCAGGGGTTTCCATTGCAACAATTTCACGTGTGGTAAACGGAAGTCCCAGGGTAAGCGAGAAGACCAGAGCAAAGGTGCTGGAAGTAATGAAAGAAAACAACTATACACCGAACCCGTTTGCACGCAGCCTGCAGTTTGATTCCATGAGAACCATCGGGATTTCCTGCTCGGATATTTCAGATGAGTATATGGCCAGAAGCGTGTCCAACATAGAAAAAAAGCTGCATGAATATGGTTATGATTATATGCTGTTCTGCAGCGGATATGAACAGGCTTCGAAAGAATATGCCGTGGATCTGCTTCTGAAAAAGAAGGTAGATGCACTGATTCTGATCGGATCAAGTTTCCTGGGCTCAGGGGATGATGAAGATGTGGCATATCTTCATAAGGCGGCAGAGAGCATTCCGGTATTTATTATAAACGGTTATCTGAAAGATAAAAACATTTACTGTGTTCTGCATGATGATTTTAATGCTTTGTATGAAGCGACAGACAGACTGATCAAATCGGGAAGAAAGAAAGTCCTGTTCCTGTACGACTCTGAATCTTACAGTGCCCAGCAGAAGATGGCCGGATATGAGGCAGCGCTTCGGGATAACAGGTTGCCGGTAGATGGTAATCTGAAACTGAAAATCACAGGAACCATTCATGAAGAACGGGATATATTGCTGGTAAGAAAAGACCTTACATTTGATGCAGTGGTCACTACGGTGGATGAACTGGCAGTCGGCGCGCTGAAATATGCCAAGGCAAGAATGCTGAAGGTGCCGGAAGACATCAGCATTGTCGGGTATAATAATTCACTTCTGGCCTGCTGCGTTGAGCCGGAGCTGACTTCCGTAGACAGTTCGGTAAAGGAACTGTCCAAAATGGCAGTGGTGAAAATCATGGAGTGTATTCAGGGTGAAAAGGTTGCACATAAGACGGTTGTGAAAGGACAACTGATCCGAAGGTGTTCAACGGATTTTTAACAGAACATTTTTATATATGGAAGAAGGGTTCCTGCATCCGGAAGGCGGATGAGGAACCCTTTAATAATTCACGGATTGTATTAAATTACAGGATCAGAAAATCTGCGGTGGATTCTACCTGCAGAGGATTGGCCCAGCCTGCGAAGCGTTCCGGCGCAATATGCGCACCGAAACTGCAGCTTTTGAAAACGGCTTTTCCGTAAGGACGCCATGGCCTTGCCAGATAGACAGAGCCGTCAGGGCAGCAGTCTGTAGTGAAAAGGCAGTTAATGAACTCAAATCCGCGACCACCTTCCGGTGTACAGGGCGCGCAGACAAAACCCTGAATGGGCACGCCGTCATGCGTATACCGTATCTGACGGTTGTCATCAGATTCCAGCGGGGGACGAAAGAGCGAGCGGATTTCACAGTTACGGAAAATGGCATCGGCACCGCCGAAAATGAAATCAATGTCCCCTTCAATCAGACAATCTTCGTAATACTGAATGGTCGGAATTCTTGGCGCTTTTTGCCTTGGCCCTTTGAAACCGTCCGGCTCGCGTTCTTTTACCGGAAGAGGAGACAAAAACAGTGTATCCTGGTGTCCTTTCAGATGAACCCTTTTACAGGTGAAACGTTCGGCATCTGCGTACAGTGCGACTGCCTGGCCATGGACTCTCCCGTCACCTGCAGTATTTTCAATTGTCAGATCCTTGACGGTCACATCCTGACCACTGATAAAAGCTGTATAACTTCTGAATGTGCCCCGTTTTCTGCCATCCGGCATCAGGTCATACCCTCCGTCACCATTGCTCAGTACGGACTTATCCATACCGGCACCGCGCAGCAGAATGGAAGACGCCTCCAGTTCCAGCTTTTTTATTGTAATTCCCTTGTTTATTGTAAGAACTTTCATACTATTTCAAATTATAGATCATTTCGCCTAAAATACAATAGATGCTGACAAAACTTGACACAATATGCAAAAAATGCACAAAAAATAAACTGAAATATTTCACAAAACAACGAAAATCACATAAGTGATTAAAAATGTGATGCATTATTTCAATACAAGTGTTATATTATGTGTAACCTCTTACATTGACATGTAAGTATTTGTAAATGCTTGCGCAGGAAAACACACATGTAAGCATAAACATCAGAGAAGGATATATAAAAAGGAAAATGGGAGGAAACAAGAAATGAAGGCAAAGAAGTTACTTGCAATCGGGATGACACTACTGATGACAACAGGAATGGCTGGCTGCGGAAATGCGGCTGCAGGTGGGAGTGCAGCTGCAACAGCACAGAGTGATACCACAACGGCAGCAGGAGCATCTGTATCTGCAGATGCAGCTTCTACAGCAGCACCGGCAGCAGAAGCAAAAGAAGAAAATCCGATTATCACAACAACAGGCGGAGATCTGAACATGTCATGGTGGGGCGGCGACAGCAGACACGAAGCTACTATGAAAGCACTGGATGCCTATAAGGCAAAGAGCGGTGTAACAGTTTCTTACAGCTATGGTGCATGGTCAGGCTGGGAAGACAGCATGGCTGCCATGTTCTCAACCAATACAGCACCGGATGTCAACCAGATCAACTGGAACTGGATTTACCAGTATGATGCAGCAGGAGATAAGTTCGTGGATCTGAATACTGTTGCTGATACACTTGATCTGACACAGTTCGATCAGAAATATCTGGATATGTGCACAAAAGACGGCAAGCTGGCAGCAGTTCCGATTTCCATGACAGGCCGTATCTTCTATTGGGATAAGACCACTTTTGACAAAGCTGGAATTTCCACACCTACTTCTCTTGCAGAACTGGAAGCAGCAGGAAAGACTTTCAAGGAGAAACTTGGAGACGACTACTATCCGCTGGCAATCGGCGAATATGACAGAATGATCCTGATGGTAACCTATCTGGAAAGCAAGTATGGCAAGAACTGGGTAGAAGAAGGCAAGCTTCAGTATGATGAGAAGCAGGTGCAGGAAGGTCTTGAATTCATCCAGAAACTGGAAACAGAACATGTTATTCCTTCTCTTGCAACGATTGCAGGCGACGGTGCAGATTCCATTGATAAGAATGACAAATGGATCAACGGCAAGTATGCAGGAATCTATGAATGGGATTCTGCAGCAAGCAAGTACAAGTCTTCACTTGCTGAAGGCAATGAATTTGTAGTAGGTGATGAGTTCAAGGATATGGGTAAATATCAGGGCGGCTTCACAAAGGTTTCCATGGCATTTGCAATTTCCACAACATGCAAGGATCCTGAAAAGGCAGCAGCACTTCTTCAGTATCTGCTTAATGATGATGAAGGCACAACAATTCTGGCAACAGAAAGAGGCATCCCGGTCAGCAAGGCTGCATATGCAAACCTTGAGAAGCAGAACCTGCTGGATCCTGATGTTGCAGAAGCAAACAAGAAGGTTATGGATTACAATTCCTTCCAGATCGATCCTACATTCGAAGCATCTGAACTGAAGAGCACAGACGGTGTATATTATGATGTATTCGGCGGGCTTTCCTATGGTGATTATGATTCCGCTACCGCTGCGCAGACACTGATTGACGGTGTTAACACAGTTCTGAGTGCAAACTGAGAAGTATAAAGTTCTTTCATAAGAACATCTCGATGCATTCCGGGCTGCCGGCTGATCCCGGCAGCCCGTTTCATGAAAAAAGATCTGCAGTAAGGAGACTGACCTGAAATGACGGATAAAAAGGCCATGAAATTTATCACGGAATATCTGGAACAATATGAGCCGTATAAGGACCACTGGAACTATGAGGACGGCTGTACACTGATCGGCTGCACGGATCTGTTCAGGGTGACCGGAGAACAGAAGTACGCGGACTTTGTACAGCGCTATGCAGATGAACGGCTGGACGAAAACGGTGAAATCAGAAACTATGTGGCAGAGGAACATGCAATTGATAACATCTTAAGCGGAAGAGTGCTGTTCTTTCTATATGACAGGACAGGAGATGAGAAATACCGCAAAGCAGCAGCGTTTCTGAAAAATCAGCTGATGGAGCAGCCAAGATGTAAATGCGGTTCGTTCTGGCATAAGGACAGATATCCGAATCAGGTATGGCTGGACGGTCTGTACATGGCACAGCCTTTTTACATGGAATACGAGACCAGATGGAATGGAAAAGAATGCTGCAGTGATGTCGCAGCACAGTTTGAAACTGTACATAAAAAACTGTTTAATCAGGAAAAAGGTCTTTACTATCATGCATGGGATGAAGCAGGCCTTCAGCCCTGGGCAGATAAAAAGACCGGGCTGTCACCGAACTTCTGGTTAAGAAGTGAAGGATGGCTTCTCATGGCACTGATTGACACGATGGATGTCATGAGCATTGAACTGTATGAACAATATGACAGGCTCCGCGAGATCTTTACGGAAGCGGTCAAAGGAATACTGCCATATCGTGACAGAGCGACAAATCTCTTTTATCAGATCACGGATGGTGCCGGAATTAAGGAAAATTATCTCGAAACCTCCGGTTCGGCAATGGTTGCATATGCGGTATTGAAGGGGGTAAGACTTGGAGTCCTTTCTGCTGAAAAATATGAAAAGATCGGCAGAGGTATTTTAAACGGAATCATCGATACAAAGCTGAAAGAGGAAGACGGAATACTGCATCTGACGGGCATCTGCAAGGTAGCAGGACTTGGACCTGGACAGGAGCGGGACGGCAGTACAGCGTACTATCTGTCTGAACCGATCACACAGGATGATCCCAAAGGGGTTGGCCCTTTTATGATGGCATTTGCAGAATTAATGGAGGAAGATCATGGCAAAGAGTGACGCAGCTGCTGGGGAAAAGCAAAAGGTAACACTGAAAAAGTTCTTTAAGAATAATTTTGGATTTCTGTTTATACTGCCGTGGCTGATAGGGTTCTGTATTTTCAAACTCTATCCGTTTGCATCATCGTTATATTACAGTTTTACGGATTACAACCTGTTCAAGGGAGTTTCGAAGTTCGGTCTTTTTAATTATGAAAGCGTTTTTCATACGGCAAAGATCATGAAATCCTTCAGCGTGACATTCAGGTATGCATTCATTACCGTGCCGCTGAAGCTGGTATTTTCACTGTTCATTGCCTACATTCTGAATTTTAAGATCAGAGGCGTTAATTTCTTTCGTACTGCATATTACATCCCTTCCATCCTGGGCGGATCTGTAGCAATTGCAGTTCTGTGGAAAGCGGTTTTCCGTGATGAGGGACTTTTGAATACAGCACTTGGATTCATCGGCATTCAGGGACCGTCATGGCTCTCTGATCCGCATTATGCATTATATGTCATCTGCCTTCTGCGTGTATGGCAGTTCGGTTCGGCAATGATTATTTTCCTTGCAGCCCTTAAAGGTGTTCCGATGGATCTCTATGAAGCGGCGGCACTGGACGGCGCAGGTAAATGGAGACAGTTCTTCTCCGTTACGGTCCCGCTGATTACACCGGTTATTTTCTATAACCTGGTAACGCAGCTGGTGCAGGCGTTCCAGGAATTCAACGGCGCATATATCATTACACAGGGCGGTCCAAGAAATTCAACCACATTGATTTCGCTCCTGATTTACAACAGCGCATTCAAGAGCTATAACATGGGCGCTGCATCTGCAATGGCGTGGGTACTGTTCGTGATTCTGATGGCGATGACAGGAATTGCCTTCGCAAGCCAGAAACACTGGGTATATTATTCGGATGAAGATGGTAAATAAGACAAGGCAAGTGTCAGAATATCAGAAAAGAGGTTAAATTTATGGCTGGAAATGCTGAAAGTGCTGTAATGTCATATGAAGATAAAAATCGTGCACTGGCCAGAAGAAGAGCGATTTCTCTGACCATCCGGTATATCATTCTGATTCTGGTGGGGCTGATCATGATCTACCCGCTGCTCTGGATGGTAGGTGCAACATTTAAAAGTAATGCGGAGATTTTCTCCGGAATCGGTCTGATTCCGAAGAACCCGACCACACAGGGATATGTGGATGCAATGAAGAGCTATGGCGGTGATATCAATATCTGGAAGGCCATGCTCAATACCTTTTCCTATGTTATTCCGAAAGTGATATTCACTGTCATTTCTTCTGTCATCACGGCATACGGATTTGGCAGATTCAAATTTGTGGGAAGAGATTTCCTGTTTGCCGTATTGATGGCAACGCTGTTTCTTCCGCAGGTCGTACTGAATATTCCGCAGTTCATTCTGTTTACAGACCTTGGCTGGGTTGACTCTCCGCTGTATCTTCCGCTGATTGTCCCGACCATGTTTGCAACGGATACCTATTTTGTATTCATGCTGATTCAGTTCCTGAGAAATATTCCGAAGGAACTCGAGGAGGCAGCCAAGATTGACGGCTGTAATGCGGTTCAGACACTGGTGAAGGTCATTGTACCGATGCTGATGCCGGCAATCGTATCTGTAGCACTGTTCCAGTTCATGTGGGGAACCAATGACTTTATGGGACCTTTGCTGTATGTAAAGACACCTGCAAAATATCCGCTGGCAATTTTTGTTAAACTGTCCATGGATGGGGATACAGGATTTGCATGGAATCGTGTGCTGGCAATTTCACTGATATCCATTGTTCCGTCACTGGTGGTGTTCTTTGCGGCACAGGATCAGTTCGTGGATGGAATTTCTGCAGGCGGTGTGAAAGGATAATCAGATATGGAGTGTTCTGCAATCAGAGTTTCTGCGCGGTTTGTCATCATCGGGATTGAGGACGGCGGACTGTATCATACGGCTGAACGTTATGAATATACCGCTGTACCGATGGGAAATGCAGCAGTACCGGAAGCGGAAACGGTCAGCGGACATACGGATCTTGCAGTGACGATGATCAGCTCTCTGATGCCGGATATGGTGTATCAGATGAGCATCTGGTCAAGATCACAGGCCCCCGTGACACTGACCGTTCATACGGAAAAAGAGAGTGTAACGCTGAATGTGCGCTCGTTCGGGGCCAGAGGCGATGGTATTTCAGATGATACGCTGGCGATTCAGACGGCGATCAGCGTCTGCCCGCGGGACGGAAGAGTACTGGTTCCTGCAGGCTGTTATCAGGTGACAAGTCTGTTTTTGAAGAGTCATGTCCGTCTGGAAATTGCAGAAAACGCGCAGCTGTGCGGAACCAAGGATGCAGACAGACTTCCGGTTCTGCCGGGGCGCACGGAAAGCTATGATGAAAAAAGCGAATACCTGCTCGGTTCCTTTGAAGGTAATCCGATTTCACAGTATGCATCCATGCTGACAGCAGTGTCTGTTGAGGATTGTATTGTATATGGAAGAGGAACCCTGAACGGCAATGCGGATTTCACCGACTGGTGGGATATGCGCAGGTGGAAAACGGATTTCACCGCAGCAAGGCCGAACATGATCTTCTGGAGTCATTCAAAGGATATGCTGCTGGCAGGACTTAAAGTGATCAATTCTCCGATGTGGACACTTCATCCCTATTATTCCAGCCGGGTGGATATCATGGCGGTAACCGTTGAGAATCCGTGGAATTCGCATAATACAGACGGACTCGATCCTGAGTCCTGCGACGGAATGAACATTCTGGGCGTCAGATTTTCACTGGGAGATGACTGTATCGCCATCAAATCCGGGAAGATCTATATGGGCAGAAAATATAAGAAACCATCAGAGAACATTCTGATTGCACACTGTCTGATGGAGCGCGGGCACGGTGCCGTGACCATCGGCTCTGAGAATGCAGGCGGCGTCCGGCAGATCCGTGTGGAGAAATGTCTGTTCCGGGATACGGACAGAGGGCTCCGGATCAAGAGCAGACGGGGGCGAGGCAAGGACAGCGTGCTGAAAGATATCTCTTTTGCACAGATCAGAATGGAGCATGTGCTCACGCCTTTTGTGCTGAACTGCTTCTATTTCTGCGATCCTGACGGGAAGACTGATTATGTGCAGTCAAGAGATAAACTGCCGGTTGATGACAGAACACCGCAGATCGGCAGCATGCAGTTCTCGGATATCGAGTGTATTGATACAGAATATGCCGCGGCATATTTCCTGGGACTTCCGGAGAAACCGGCAGGCAGAATCACCATGGAGCACGTGCATGTATCCTATAAGGAAGATGCAGGAAGCGGCATACCGGTGATGGCATGCGGAATTTCCGAAGTCAGCAGAATGGGGATTCATGCAGAAAATGTGGAGCAGCTCGTGCTGAAGGATGTAACCCTTGACGGGTGTGAAGGCGAAGCTGTGAGCGCTGTAAATACGGCAGTGGTACAGGAAGGGTAACGATCTATGTTTCATGGACTTTTTGGTTATGACAATGCGATATCAAAATTTTTCAGAACGATTGGAAATATCTGGTATCTTCATATTTTATGGCTGGTAACGTCGCTTCCTGTCATTACTGTCGGCGCATCTACAACAGCGCTGCTGTATTCGATGATGAAGCTGCATGAAGAAGACGGGTATCCGACAGAGAATTTTTTCCATTCTTTTAAACTGAATTTCCGTCAGGCAACCGGGCTGTATCTGATCTATCTGGCAGTCGGCGCGGTAATTGCAGCAGATCTTGTGATTGCCAATCAGATGATGGGAGACGGGGGAAAGGGATTCTGGATCGTTTCATTGATTGTGGCAGTGCCTTATGTGCTGGGACTTTTATATGTATTTGCAGTAGAAGCCAGATTTGTAAATTCGATTCCGGCTACGATCCGCTATGCATTCGGACTTTCCATCAGACATTTCGGAGATACGTTTCAGATGCTGATTCTGATTGCACTTGTGATTTATGCCAATACCACGCTGGTCATCTGCAATTTTCTGACGCTTTCGTTTGGAGTAGGTCTTATCGCATATATATTAACGTTTTATTATAATCGTATATTCAAACGGTACATACCAAAGGAGGAAACTGGGGATGATACAGCTTGGGATTCGCCTGCATGATACAGCAGAGCTTCCGATTGAAAAAAGACTTGAAAACGTCAGAGCGCAGGGGTTTTCCTGTGTGCATCTGGCACTCTCAAAGGTGTCCGGTCTGCCGTCAGCTCCCGAAACATTAACACCGGGATATGCGATGGCACTGAGACACCTTTTTGATAAAAAGGAACTGGATATTGCGGTGCTGGGGTGCTACCTGAATCTTGGAAATCCTGATGCACAGATGCTGAAGCAGATTCAGAACAGATATCTGGTGCATATCCGATTTGCCGCCATGTTGGGCTGCGGCGTAGTCGGGACGGAAACCGGGGCGGCGAATGAAGATTATCATTATGATCCGGAGGATACGGTATCACAGCATTCACTGGAGCTTTTTATTCAAAATCTCAGACCGGTTGTCAGTTATGCGGAGAAGATGGGCGTTATTCTGGCAATTGAACCGGTATGGAAACATATTGTTTCAAATGCGGATCGTGCAAGGACAGTGCTGGATGAAATCGGTTCGCCAAATCTCCAGGTGATTCTGGATCCGGTCAATCTGATTTCGCCTGTGCATTATGGGCAAAGAGACGAAACCATTGCGCATGCGATTGAAGTTCTGGGCAGAGATGTCGCGGTACTCCACCTTAAGGACTGCAGGCTTGAACGCGGAGAAGTGATCAGCAGTGCCTGCGGAACCGGAGAACTGGATTATTCACAGATTATTTCCTTTGCAGAATGCAGTAAGCCATACATTCAGGCAACACTGGAAGATACAAAGCCGGAAAATGCAGTCATGGCACGCAGTTATATTGAGGAAAGGGAAGGCAGAATATGAAGACCATAAATAAGGAAAATTCCGGCTATCAGGACAGAGCGGTTAAGGTGGTGCAGTTCGGGGAAGGAAATTTTCTGCGGGCATTTGCAGACGAGATGATCGATGAGGCAAATGAACAGAATGTTTTTGGCGGGAATATTGTGATTTTAAAGCCTACACCGGTAAGAGCCGGTTCCGGTACATTTGAAAGCTTCCGCCGTCAGGAATGTCAGTATACAGTAGTACTGCGCGGAAAAAAGGAAGGACATACAGTCTGCGAAAAGCGTAAAATCACTTCCGTAAAGGAAATTCTGAGCATTTATGATGAATGGCAGGCAGTTCTGAAACTTGCAGCAGTGGAAAGCCTTAAAATTGTCATATCGAATACAACGGAAGCCGGAATTATATATAAGGAAGAAAAGCGGGATGCAGAAGCACCGCCATCAACATATCCCGGCAAGCTGACCGCTTTTTTATATGAAAGATTTGAGATGTTTCATGGTGCGGCAGACCATGGACTGATCATTCTGCCGGTGGAGCTGATTGAAGATAACGGGGATACATTAAGGAACTGTGTGCTCCATTATGCAGACGTCTGGAATCTGGGAGAGAAATTCGCATGGTGGATCGAAAATGCCTGCACCTTCTGCAACACGCTGGTAGACCGGATCGTTCCTGGATTTCCCGGGGATGAAGCGCAGACAATGTGGGAGGAACTTGGATACCGAGATGACCTTCTGGATGTGGCAGAGCCGTTCGGCCTCTGGGTCATTGAAGACAAGGGAAATGTCAGAAAGGACTTTCCGCTTGATCTGGCCGGTATGCCGGTTATGTTTGCAGAGAGCGTCAGACCCTATAAGCAGCGCAAGGTAAGAATTCTGAACGGCGCCCATACCTCTTTTGCACTTGCTTCTTTTCTGGCAGGAAATGATGATGTGCTTTCTTCCATGAAGGATGAATGTATCAGAACGCATATCATGAAAGTATTATATGAGGAAGTGCTTCCGACACTGACACTTCCTGAAGATGAAGTGAAGGCTTTTGCGGCAGCGGTAATTGAGCGCTTTGAGAATCCGTTTATAAAACATCAGCTGCTGTCTATTTCTCTGAACTCTGTTTCCAAATGGAGAGAGCGCTGTATGCCGAGTCTGATCGCCTATGAAGAGAAAAAAGGGCGGATTCCGGAACATCTGGCGTTTTCACTTGCTGCGCTTTTGCAGTTTTATACAGGATCAGAACTGCAGGACGGTGCGCTGACCGGTCACAGAAAGTGCGGAGAAATATCAGAAACCTATCAGATACATGACGATCAGGCAGTACTGGAATTTTTTGCACAAAGCAGCAGAAACTGTGCTGCAGATTTCGTGAAAAATACGCTGGAGCAGAGTAGATTCTGGGGACAGGATCTCACACAGATTCCGGGACTGGCCAGGCTGGTGACAGAGGATCTTGAAAATATTCGCAGAGTCGGTGTAAGGAGTGCGCTGGAACAGCTGGAACGCCCGGAAGAAGCAGGGGAAGGAAAAAGGTAATCGCATGGACGATCAGAAGGTCATTCAGATTAATCAAAAGGATAATGTCGCAGTTGCCGTTCAGGAACTGACGGAAGGAAGCAGTCTGCAGATTGCCGGAACGGAGTTGCAGGTACGGGAGGCGGTTCCGCGCGGACATAAGATTGCACTGAAGGATATTTCTGAGGGAGAAGAGATTATCAAGTACGGGAACCGGATCGGAATCGCCAGATGCGCGATTCCAAAAGGAGGCTGGGTGCATGTGCACAATATCCGGACAGGGCTTGGCGATCTGAATACCTACAGCTATATGCCGGAAGCGGGAAATACGGGTGCAAGGAATCAGCGGCGCGGACAGGAGTTTTTTTTCCAGGGGTACAGGCGCAAGGACGGGAGTGTTGGAATTCGCAATGAAATCTGGATTCTGCCGACTGTCGGATGTGTTAATGATGTGGCAGATGCAATTGCACGCAGAGCAGGGCAGATTACAGGCTCAAAGGATATTATCTCCTTCCGGCATCCGTATGGGTGTTCACAGCTGGGAGAGGATCAGGTTCATACCAGAAAGATTCTGGCGGATCTGGTAAGGCACCCGAATGCTGCAGGAGTACTGCTGGTAGGCCTTGGCTGTGAGAACAGCAGTATACAGGAGATCAAAAAGTACATCGGCACATATGATCCGCAGCGTGTCAGATTTCTTGTGGCGCAGGACTGCGAGGATGAAATTGCACAGGGAGCAGCGCTGGTACAGGAGCTGTGCAGCTTTGCAGCCGGTTTTCAAAGGGAAAGGATCAGTGCTGCAGAGCTGACCATCGGACTTAAGTGCGGAGGTTCTGACGGACTTTCCGGGATTACTGCCAATCCGGTGGTCGGGAGCGTTTCGGATCAGCTTCTTGATTGCGGCGCTTCTTCCATACTGACGGAGGTTCCGGAGATGTTCGGTGCAGAAAATCTTCTGATGAACCGCTGTGAAAGCAGAGAAGTTTTTGATCAGACTGTACAGCTGATCAATGATTTCAAACAGTATTTTATCAGAAATGATCAGCCGATCTATGAGAATCCGTCTCCGGGCAACAAGGCCGGCGGGATTTCCACACTGGAAGATAAATCCCTTGGCTGTACGCAGAAGTCAGGCTCCGGCATTATCCGGGATGTACTTCGCTACGGTGACCGGCAGCAGAAAAAGGGACTTTCGCTTCTGGAAGCGCCGGGGAATGATCTGGTTGCGGCAACTGCGCTTGCGGCAGCAGGCGCACAGCTGATTCTGTTCACGACAGGGCGAGGGACTCCGTTTGCTTCACCTGTGCCGACGATCAAAATTTCAAGTAATTCGGATCTGGCAGACAGAAAGAAAAACTGGATTGATTTCAATGCCGGAGTACTGACGGAAGGGGGGAACATTGCAGATCTTGGAAAGGCGCTGTTTGCAGAGGTACTGGAAACAGCATCGGGAAAGGAAACCTGCTCAGAGCGCGCAGGATATCATGATATGGCGATTTTCAAACAGGGGGTTACTCTGTAGGAAAGCAGTATAAAAGAATGTTTGGTCATTGTGGAGACGATTGGTAAAAAATTAGTCATTTTTTTATCAATCGTCTCTGTACATTTCAAATACGAGTTGCTATAATATGTCAGAAGTCCAGAGTCCAGATTTGTGCCCGGCGCTGTAAAACCGGACAGGGAGCGTGTTCAGATGAGTCTTGAAAATGACAGTAATGTCAATGAGAACAGCATAGCGGACATTGTTCAGAGGTATCGGAGTGATGTTGCGAGCCTCGTTCCTTATCTTCCATGGCTGGAAGCACATGCAGATACACAGGTATCGGAAAGCTACGGCGGTGAACAGCTGTCGCATTCCATTTCATTTCCGGTGTATGATTCGACGCTTCTGGGATTTGTCAAACAGGCACAGCAGACCGACCTGCTGGACCGTAATTATGTTTATGTATACAGTCGGAATCATCTGCAGAGCGCACAGGATGAGCTGAAATTCATCCAGGATGCACAGATCAGAGACATGGCAGACCTTGCAGGTATCCTGTCAAAGTACATTATGTCCGGAATGGTCAAGGGTTCCGTGTGGTCTGAAGGTGTTCATAATCGTGTTCTGTACAGCGTTGTTGCCAAAATGCAGGAACTGATAAAGTTCTGGGGATCGGAGAAGAACTGACCGCAGCAGGTCACGAAAGGGATCCGAAATGGGAGAAAAGTCTGCTCAGAAAAGAAAGTTCATTATCAATACGGCGCGTGGCGTATTTGCCGATAAGGGTTTCAAGGCCGTAACGATGAAAGACATTGTAGAAGCTTGCCAGATCAGCAGAGGCGGGCTTTATCTGTATTTTAACAATACGGATGAACTTTTCATTGCAGTACTTGAGGACGAGACAGAAGATGATGATGATGAAGCTGTCAGCAGAGCGTTGAAGAATGAAGCAACTGCATCTGACATGCTTGCTCTTTTCATTAAGGAACAGAAGAAGGAAATCCTTCGCAGAAAGAATAATCTTACCATTGCTTCATATGAATATTTTTCCGTACATAAACAGTCGGGAAAACAGAATCCATTGAAAAAACAGTTTGACGTGGCAGTAAGAATTGTGGAAAGACTGATTGAAACCGGCGTGGAGAGTGGAGAATTCTATTGTGAAGATCCGCTTGGCTGTGCGCGTAATATGATGTACGTCATTGAGGGACTGAAAGTTTCCAGTCGTACAATGGGAACAACGGAAGAAATGATAGACCGGGAACTGTTATTTATTTTACAGGGATTAGTCCCGGAAGAATAGCATATTAATTTTGACAGGAAAAGGTGCTTCGAGATTTTACTTGGAGCACCCTTTTTCTAAATAGATGGAACTCAAAAAGCGGGTTCTTTTGTGGTGGACTGATTAGGATTCATTGCAACAGTAACATGGTAAAGAGGAGAGGAGCACTATGGTAAAAAGAATCTATGTAGAAAAAAAGAAGCCCTTTGCAGGCAGAGCAAAGGAACTGAAGGAAGAGATTGCAGGTTATCTCGGAATTCGCAGCGTTGAAGATGTACGTATTTTTATCCGCTATGATGTTGAAAATGTATCGGATGAGGTATTTGAGCAGGCTACGACCACCGTTTTTTCAGAACCTCCCGTTGATATTCTTTACCGTGAAGAAATAGAAATTCCGCAGAATGCAAAGGTATTCAGCATTGAATCCCTGCCGGGACAGTTCGATCAGAGAGCAGATTCCGCTGAGCAGTGTGTCCGCTTTATCAAAGGCGATGAGCAGCCGGTGATCCGCACCGCAGTTACCTATATGCTGATCGGCACGGTATCAGAAGATGAACTGAAGAAAATCGAAGACTATGTCATGAACCCGGTGGATTCCAGAATCAGCAGCGCTGATAAGCCGGAAACACTGGTGGAAAATTATGAAGAGCCTGAGGATGTGAAGATTTTTGACGGTTTTATTTCCATGCCGGAAAAAGACTTAAAGGATCTGTATGAGTCTCTTGGTCTTGCCATGACCTTCAATGATTTCAAGTGGATCCAGACCTATTTCCATGATGATGAGCACAGGGATCCGTCCATGACGGAGATCCGTGTACTTGATACCTACTGGTCGGATCACTGCCGCCATACCACGTTTGGCACAGAGCTGAAGGACATTACCTTTGCAGACGGATTTTATAAGAAGCCGATCGAGGATGCCTATAAGAGTTATCTCATCGCCAGAGAAGAAGTTTATAAGGATCCGCAGAAGCGTCAGAGCAAGTTCATCTGCCTGATGGATCTGGCACTCATGGGCATGAAGAAGCTGAGGGCTGACGGTAAGCTGACCGATATGGAGAAATCCGAGGAGAATAATGCCTGCACTGTTGTCGTACCGATTGAAGTGGATTACGGCAAGGGTGAGGTAACGGAGAACTGGCTGGTATTCTTCAAGAACGAAACACATAATCATCCGACAGAGATCGAGCCGTTCGGCGGTGCTGCCACCTGTCTGGGCGGAGCAATCCGTGATCCGCTTTCCGGAAGAGGCTATGTATATCAGGCAATGCGTGTGACCGGTGCTGCTGATCCGACCGTTCCGGTTGCAGAGACCTTAAAGGGCAAACTTTCACAGAAAAAGCTCGTTACAGGTGCTGCACAGGGTTATTCCTCCTATGGTAACCAGATCGGTCTGGCAACAGGCTATGTCAAGGAAGTATATCATCCCAACTACGTGGCAAAACGTATGGAAATCGGTGCAGTCATGGGTGCTGCCCCGCAGGCCAATGTCATCCGTAAGAGTTCAGATCCGGGCGACATCATCATCCTGCTCGGCGGACGTACAGGAAGAGACGGCTGCGGCGGAGCAACAGGTTCTTCCAAGGCACACACCAGCAAGTCTCTTGCTACCTGCGGCGCCGAGGTACAGAAAGGTAATGCGCCGACAGAGCGTAAACTGCAGCGTCTGTTCAGAAGACCTGAAGTCAGCAGTCTGATCAAAAAGTGTAACGATTTTGGTGCAGGCGGTGTATCCGTAGCCATTGGTGAACTTGCAGACGGTCTGGACATCAATCTGGATCTTGTACCGAAGAAGTATGCCGGTCTGGACGGAACAGAACTGTCCATTTCCGAATCTCAGGAGCGTATGGCGGTTGTTGTGGATCCGAAAGATGCGGATAAATTCCTTGATTATGCAGCAGAAGAGAATCTTGAAGCAGTCAAGGTTGCAGTGGTTACAAAGGAACCCCGCCTTGTCCTGAAGTGGAGAGGTAAGAAGGTTGTGGATATCAGAAGATCCTTCCTTGATACCAATGGTGCTCATCAGGAAACAACAGTAAAGGTAGACCTTCCGGAAAAGGAAGAGAACTATTTCCATCAGATTGCAGCACCGAAAGCCAAGGAAGGACTGGCAAAGGGTGATGTGAGAGCAGCATGGGTCGGCGAATTAAATGATCTGAATGTATGCTCGCAGAAGGGGCTTGTGGAGCGTTTTGACTCCTCCATCGGCGCAGCTACGGTTGTCATGCCATACGGCGGACAGTATCAGATGACAGAGACACAGGCAATGGTGGCAAAGCTTCCGATTCTGCATGGCAAGAGCGATACCGTAACCATGATGTCCTATGGCTTTGATCCGTATCTGTCTTCCTGGAGCCCGTACCACGGTGCTGTATACGCAGTTACGGAATCCATTGCACGTATTGTTGCAAATGGTGGTGATTATCATAAGCTGCACTTCACTTTCCAGGAATTCTTCAAGAGAATGACGGAAGATCCGGAACGCTGGAGCCAGCCGTTTACAGCACTTCTGGGCGCATATGATGCACAGCTCGGCTACGGCATCGCCTCCATCGGCGGTAAGGACTCCATGTCCGGATCATTCAATGAGATCAATGTACCGCCGACACTGGTATCTTTTGCTGTCGATGTTGCAAGGAAACAGGATATTATCACACCTGAGCTGAAGAAGGCAGGAGACAGACTCGTGGAATTCACGATTGTGAAGGATGAGTATGATCTGCCGGTATATGAGAAAGTCATGGAGCTGTACGGACAGGTAACAGAGCTGATCCGCAGCGGTGCGATCGTTTCCTGTTATACCGTAGACTGCTATGGTATTGCAGCAGCTGTCAGCAAGATGGCATTCGGTAACCGGATGGGCGTAAAGCTCTCTGATGATCTGAAGGCAGAGGAACTCTTTGCAAACGGTATTGCGAACCTGATCGCAGAAGTTCCGGCAGAGAAGCTTGGCGACGTTCTGGAGGTATCCGGCAGCAGAGAAGTTGGCTGTGTTACAGATGATGCAACACTCCGCTACAAAGACGTTGCCATTACCATTGATGAAGCAGAGAAGAGCTGGACTTCCAAACTGGAGAAGGTATTCCCGACCACGGCATCTGCAGACAAGACGCCGGTAGAGAGTCCTCTTTACACAGAAAAAAATGTATATGTATGCAAGAACAGGACTGCAGTTCCGACCGTATTTATTCCGGTATTCCCGGGCAGCAACTGCGAATACGATTCTGCTGCGGCATTTGAAAATGCAGGTGCAAAGGTGATTACGAAGATCTTCCGTAACCGCAATGCAGAGGATATCAGAGCGTCCGTAGATGAGTTTGAAAAGTCCATTGAACAGGCACAGATCATCATGTTCCCGGGCGGCTTCTCCGCAGGTGATGAACCGGACGGAAGTGCCAAGTTCTTTGCAACGGCATTCAGAAATGAGAAGATCAGAGAAGCGGTTCAGGATATGCTTGGTAAGAGAGACGGACTTGCACTTGGTATCTGTAACGGATTCCAGGCCATGATCAAGCTCGGCCTTGTTCCGACAGGTACGATTGCAGGACAGAGTGCAGATTCACCGACACTGACATTCAATACCATCGGCAGACATATCTCCAAGATGGCATACATTAAGGTTGTTTCCGGTAAGTCCCCGTGGCTGCAGAAGGCAACCCTCGGCGGTGTATATACAAACCCGGCTTCACATGGTGAAGGAAGATTTGTTGCACCGGAGAATGTGCTGAAAGATCTTTTTGCAAACGGACAGATCGCAACGCAGTACTGCGATCCGAAGGGAACGGTTTCCATGGACGATACCTGGAATATCAACGGTTCCTATATGGCAGTGGAAGGTATTACCTCTCCGGACGGGCGCTGCCTTGGCAAGATGACACACTCGGAAAGACGCGGAGACGGCGTAGCCATCAATATTCTTGGCGAGCAGGATCTGAAGATCTTTGAGTCCGGTGTTGAGTACTTCAAATAATGGAGGCAGGAATGAACGCATTTTTAATACTTGAAGATGGCACGGTGTTCCGTGGAAAGCATATCGGCGCAGATCAGGATGTGATCAGTGAGATCGTATTCAACACATCCATGGCCGGTTATACCGAAGTATTCACGGATCCGTCCTATGCCGGACAGGCGGTATGCATGACCTATCCGCTGATCGGCAATTATGGCGTAAGCGTTGATGATATGGAATCGGAAAGACCCTGGCTCGACGGCGTGATCGTCCGCGAGCTTTCGGAGATTCCGTCAAATTTCCGCTGTGATATGACCATTCAGGAGTTTCTGGAGAAATACAATGTGCCCGGAATCGAGGGGATCGATACCAGAGCACTGGTTCGGATCCTTCGGGAAAAAGGTACCATGAATGGTATGATCACAACCAATGAAAATTATGATTTTAAAGAGATCCAGCCGAAGCTGAAGGCATATACAACAGGGAGAGTGGTTGAGAAGGTTTCCTGTAAGGAAAGACAGTTCATCAAAGGAGCAGCTGACCTTGCAGAAAACGGACCGATTTCCGGAAGCGCAGTATTTTCGGAAGATGATTTTGCGGCAGCATGCGCAGGAAACCATGATAGGCGTGAGAAGAAGCCGAGCATGGTCAGAGAATTAAACGGCAAAGGCCTTAAGGTTGCACTTCTGGACATTGGTGCAAAGCGCAACATTGCAGATTCTCTTCGTGCAAGAGGCTGTGATGTCACAATTTATCCGGCCAGAACTTCCGCAGAGGAAATTCTTGAAGGAAACCCGGATGGCATCATGCTTTCCAACGGCCCCGGAGATCCGAAGGACTGTCCGGAGATCATCGCGGAAGTGAAGAAACTCTATGATTCCGAAGTCCCGATTTTCGCAATCTGCCTCGGACATCAGCTGATGGCACTTGCTACAGGTGCGGACACACATAAGATGAAATATGGTCACAGAGGCGGTAATCACCCGGTAAAGGATCTTGCGACCGGACGTGTATACATCTCATCCCAGAATCATGGCTATGTTGTGGATACGGATCACCTTGATCCGAAGGTTGCAAAGCCGGCATTTATCAATGTCAATGACGGAACCAATGAAGGACTTGCCTACGCCGGAAAGAACATTTTCACTGTTCAGTTCCATCCGGAAGCATGCCCCGGCCCGCAGGACAGCGGATATCTGTTCGACAGATTCATCAGCATGATGAAACAATAAGCAGGAGAGGATAGAGGAAATGCCAAAAAATAAAGATGTGAAAAAGGTTCTGGTGATCGGATCCGGCCCCATCGTCATCGGGCAGGCTGCAGAGTTTGATTATGCAGGTACACAGGCATGCCGTTCACTGAAGGAAGAAGGAATAGAGGTTGTCCTGGTAAATTCCAATCCGGCAACCATCATGACAGACAGAGACATTGCAGATGAGGTTTATATCGAACCGCTGACAGCAAAGGTTCTTGAACAGATCATAGAAAAAGAAAAACCGGACAGCGTTCTGCCCACACTGGGTGGTCAGGCCGGCCTGAATCTGGGTATGGAGCTGGATGAATCCGGATTTCTTGCAAAGCATAACATAAAGCTGCTGGGTACAACGGCAGAGACCATCAAGAAGGCAGAAGACCGTCAGGAATTCAAGGATACCATGGAAAAGATCGGAGAACCCTGCGCACCGTCTCTGGTTGTGCATGATGTTCCTGCAGGTGTGGAGTTCGCCCGTCAGATCGGTTATCCGGTCGTACTGCGTCCTGCCTATACCCTTGGCGGAAGCGGCGGCGGTATCGCACATGATCAGGCAGAACTTGAGGACATTCTGGCAAACGGACTTCGTCTGTCCCGTGTCGGAGAAGTTCTGGTGGAACGCTGTATTGCAGGCTGGAAAGAGATCGAGTACGAAGTAATGCGTGATTCTGCAGGCAACTGCATCACCGTCTGCAACATGGAGAATATTGATCCTGTCGGTGTACATACAGGCGACAGTATCGTTGTGGCACCTTCCCAGACCCTGAGCGATAAGGAATATCAGATGCTCAGAAGCGCCGCACTCAATATCATTGATGAACTGAAGATCACCGGTGGGTGTAATGTGCAGTTCGCACTTCATCCGACCAGTTTTGAATACTGTGTCATCGAAGTTAATCCGCGTGTCAGCCGTTCTTCAGCGCTGGCTTCCAAGGCAACCGGATACCCGATTGCAAAGGTTGCAGCCAAGATCGCACTCGGCTATACACTCGATGAGATTAAAAATGCCATTACAGGCAAGACCTATGCCAGCTTTGAGCCGACACTGGACTACTGCGTAGTGAAATTCCCAAGACTTCCGTTCGATAAGTTCATAACGGCAAAACGTACACTCTCCACACAGATGAAGGCAACCGGCGAAGTCATGAGTATCTGCACGAATTTCGAAGGTGCCATGATGAAGGCCATCCGTTCACTGGAGCAGCACGTCGACTGCCTGATGAGCTATGATTTCTCAGCACTTACGGATGAAGAACTGACGCAGCGTCTTGCTGTCATTGATGACCAGAGAATCTGGGTGATTGCAGAAGCACTCCGTCGTAATTTCAGCTATGATCAGATTCATGAAATCACCATGATTGATCACTGGTTCATCAATAAGCTTCATGTTCTGGTCAGAATGGAACAGAAGCTGAAAAATGAGAAGCTGACACCGGAGACACTCCTTGAAGCAAAGCGTCTGGAGTTCCCGGACAGTGTAATCGGCAGACTTACCGGCATGAGTGCGGATGAAGTAAAGAAGATGCGCTATGACAATAACATCACAGCGACCTACAAGATTGTAGATACCTGCGCAGCCGAATTTGCTGCAGCAACGCCTTACTATTATTCCGTGTACAACGGTCCTGATTCCGAGAACGAAGCAGATGCTTCTGAAAAGAAGAAAAAGAAGATCCTTGTCCTGGGTTCCGGCCCGATCCGTATTGGACAGGGCATCGAATTTGATTACTGTTCCGTACATGCAACATGGGCATTCCAGAAGGCCGGCTACGAAACCATTATCATCAATAACAATCCGGAAACCGTCAGCACGGATTTCGATATTGCAGACAAGCTCTATTTTGAACCTCTGACTCCTGAAGATGTGGAGAATGTGGTCCGTCAGGAAAAACCGGACGGCGCAGTCGTACAGTTCGGCGGTCAGACGGCCATCAAGCTGACACAGGATCTGATGAAGATGGGCGTGAAGATCTTCGGAACCGATGCAAAGGATGTGGATGCAGCAGAAGACAGAGAGATCTTTGATGAGATTCTTGAGCAGACACAGATTGCAAGGGCAGCAGGTTCAACCGTTTACACGGCAGAAGAAGCCAAGGAAGTGGCGAACAGACTCGGTTATCCTGTTCTGGTACGCCCGTCCTATGTACTTGGCGGACAGGGCATGCAGATCGCTCTTTCTGATCAGGAAATCGAAGAGTTCATGAATATTATCAACCGCTATGCGCAGGATCACCCGATTCTGGTTGATAAGTACCTGCAGGGTACAGAGACCGAAGTAGATGCGGTATGCGACGGCGAAGACATTGTCATCCCGGGTATCATGGAACATATCGAACGTTCCGGCGTACATTCGGGAGATTCCATTTCTGTATATCCGGCACAGACGCTCAGCGAGAACGTGAAAAAGACAATCGCAGAATATACAAGAAGACTGGCAAAGGCACTTCATGTCATCGGTCTGATCAATGTACAGTTCATAGCAGTAGGTGAGAAGGTATACATCATCGAAGCCAACCCGAGATCCTCCCGTACCGTACCTTATATCAGCAAGGTAACCGGTATTCCGATTGTAGATCTGGCAGCACAGGTCATGATGGGTAAAAAACTCAAGGACCTTGGCTATACGCCGGGACTTCAGCCGGAAGCAGGATATGTGGCCATCAAGATGCCGGTATTCTCTTTTGAGAAGATCAGGGGCGCAGAGATCAGCCTTGGACCTGAGATGAAATCAACCGGTGAGTGTCTGGGTATCAGCAAGACATTCAACGAAGCACTTTACAAAGCGTTCCTTGGCGCAGGTATCAATCTGCCGAAGTATAAGCAGATGATCATTACGGTAAAGGATGCCGACAAGGGTGAGATCATCGATATCGCCCGCAGATATGAAGCACTTGGCTATACGATCTATGCCACACTTTCTACAGCAGAAACGCTCAATCAGAACGGCGTTCATGCAAAGCGTGTCAATAAGATCAGTCAGGAATCACCGACCGTCATGGATCTGATTCTGGGTCATAAGATTGACCTTGTCATCGATACGCCGACGCAGGGACGTGACAAGACCAGAGACGGATTCCTTATCCGCCGTACCGCAATCGAGACCGGTGTAAATGTCATCACCGCACTTGATACGGCCCGTGCCCTTGTTTCCAGTCTGGAAACGGCATGCAAGGAAGATAATCTGCAGCTGGTGGATATCGCAAAGCTGTAAGTCTGTACAGGAAAAAGAAGATATTGGCAGACCCCATGCGATCGGAAGGATCGCATGGGGTCTGTTTATGAACTGCACTATATCTGGTGGATATATATTGAATAAAAAGGGAGGAGGCCGTCTGATCGGGGAATCAGGCGGCCTTTTTATGAAAAAGATATTTAATTGGGGTGTTCAGATGACTTTCAGCATCTGCATTTTTTATGTTTATCAGCTGCTTGCCTCAGCTGATAAGAAGATCATACTGCAGAAACCTTAACTGAACTTAAATCAGTTATTAATAAAATATAAAATGCCTGATATACTTTATGCCGATGATACTATAAACACAGGTGCAAGTGATTATTTCATGTGATATATTAATAGTGGTTATCGATGCATATTGTCAGAAACGGAAGAAACGAATGAATAAAATAAATTATGCCAGGCAGCTGGATCAGAAAATTGAGGAATTTCAGAAGCAGGGGCGCTATCCCAAGCTTCTGCTTCATGCGTGCTGCGCGCCGTGCTCTTCGTATTGTCTGGAATTTCTGCGGGAATACTTCGATGTGACGGTTTTTTATTATAATCCGAATATTACGGAGGAAGCGGAGTACCGTAAGCGGGTGGAAGAAGAGAAGCGCCTGATTGCGGCCTATAACCGGCAGGTGGATGAGCAGCATTTCGAAGGCATGCACTCGGATGGGAAGGCACACAGAATCGGGATTCTGGAGGGCAGCTATGTGCCTGCAGACTATTATGATGCGGTGCGCGGACTGGAAGACTGCCCGGAAGGCGGAGACCGATGTACGAAGTGTTTTGCCCTGCGCCTTGGGGAAACGGCAAGAGTCTGTGCAGAGCAGGGGTTTGACTTTTTTACCACAACGCTCACGATCAGTCCGCTTAAGGACGCAGACCGGCTTAACCGGATCGGCGCTGAGATGGCGCAGAAGTACGGAACCACTTTTTTACCGTCTGATTTTAAGAAAAAAGAGGGTTATAAGCGTTCCATTGAACTGTCTTATCAGTTTGGCCTTTACCGGCAGGATTTCTGCGGCTGCAGCTATTCAAAAACAGAGCGGGAGCGGCAGAAAGAGGAAAGCGCAGGCACAATTTGACAGATTCTCCGCAACGTGTTTCAATAGGAAAATAGCTGGTTGAATTTTGCATTTATATACATTTCTAAGATAAGGAAGGAAATCGAATTTGAAAAAAGTAATTGATCTGATTTCAAAAGAGGTAGCTGATGCGTTTGAGGCAGCAGGGTACGAGAGCAGACTTGGAAGAGTCACACTTTCCAACAGGCCTGACCTGTGCGAGTATCAGTGTAATGGTGCAATGGCAGGAGCAAAGGAATATCACAAGGCTCCGTTTATGATTGCAGACGAGGTTGCGGAAAAGCTTCAGGGCAACGAAATGTTTGAGTCTGTGGAATCGGTAAAACCGGGATTCCTGAATATTAAAGTCAGCAGAGATTTTGTAAGACAGTATATTGTGAAGATGATGCATGAGAAAAAATTAGGGGTGGAACAGCCCGGACATGCACCGGAATTTATTATCGATTATGGCGGACCCAATGTCGCCAAGCCGCTTCATGTGGGACATCTGCGTTCTGCAGTCATCGGAGAATCCTTAAAGAGAATTCTGCGTTATACCGGACATAAGGTGACCGGAGACATTCATATGGGAGACTGGGGACTGCAGATGGGGCTGATCATTACGGAGCTTCATCATCAGCATCCGGAGCTGCCTTATTTTGATGAGAATCATACAGGTCCTTATCCGAAGGAAGCACCGTTTACGATTTCCGAACTGGAAAAAATCTACCCGGAAGCAAGCGGCAAGTCCAAGGAGGATGAAGCCTACAAGGCAGAAGCCATGGAAGCAACAAAACAGCTCCAGAACGGAAACAGGGGATATCGTGCCCTGTGGCATCATATTCTGGATGTTTCCGTAACGGACCTGAAGAAAAACTATAAGAACCTGAATGTGGATTTCGATCTGTGGCGCGGAGAGTCTGATGTGCATGAAGTGATTCCGGGAATGGTGGAATACATGAAGCAGCATGGCTATGCGCATGAGAGTCAGGGCGCTCTGGTAGTGGATGTTGCAGAGGAAACAGACGCCAAGGAGATTCCGCCGTGCATGATTCTGAAATCTGATGGCGCATCTTTATATAATACGACAGATCTTGCAACCATCCAGCAGCGTATGGACGAGTTCCATCCGGACGGACTGGTGTATGTTGTGGACAAGCGTCAGGAACTGTATTTCACACAGGTATTCCGCTGCGCACGCAAGACGAAACTGGTGCTGCCGGAAACAGAGCTTCATTTTGTCGGTTTCGGTACCATGAATGGAAAGGACGGCAAACCGTTCAAAACAAGACAGGGTGGCGTGCCTCGTCTGGAGAATCTGATCGCTGAAATTGATGAGCAGATGTATGGCAGAATCAAGGAAGGAAATCCGGAGATCACAGAAGAGGAAGCAAGAAAGACAGCACATCAGGTTGCACTTTCTGCAATCAAGTACGGCGACCTTTCGAATCAGCCGTCCAAGGATTATGTATTTGATATTGAGAAGTTTACTTCCTTTGAAGGAGATACCGGTCCGTATATTCTTTATACAATCGTCCGGATCAAATCCATTCTGGCGAAGTATGAGCAGGAAGGAAAGTCTGCAAAGCAGGCGCTTTTAAATGCACCCGGAAGCGATACGGAGAAGAGTCTCATGCTGCAGCTGACAAAGTTTGCAGACAGCGTGGAGAGTGCTTCGAGAGAACTGATGCCGAACAGAATCTGTGCCTATATTTATGAGCTGTCCAATGATTTCAACAGCTTTTACCATGAAACCAAGATTCTGACAGAACCTGACCAGGATAAGAAAGAAGGATATATTGCACTGCTGTATATCACGCTGAAGGTACTGGAAACCGGCATTGATCTGCTGGGCTTCACAGCTCCTGACAGGATGTAGGACAGTTTGCAGTAATATGCAGATGGAAGAGCAGAAACACATATTCAGCAACCGGGATCTATATAAGCTCCTGATTCCGGTGATGGCTGAGCAGCTATTAAATTCACTGATGGGAACCGCAGACAGCATAATGGTCTCTAATGTAGGACCAGCCGCTATCTCTGCGGTTTCTCTTGTTGATTCCATGAATATGCTGATTATTCAGGCATTTTCGGCGCTTGCGACAGGCGGCGTCATCATCTGTTCAAATTATATTGGTCAAAAGAAGCCAGATCAGGCCAGAGAATCGGCAAGACAGCTTTCGCTGGTGGCACTTGCAATTTCCGTTGTCATCATGGTCATAAGCATGTGTCTGCGCATGCCGCTTCTTCATTTGATTTTTGGAAAAGTGGAGCCGGATGTTATGACGGCTGCATCAACTTATTTTTTCTATACGATTCTGTCTTTTCCCGCAATTGCCATGTATAATTCCGGAGCAGCGATTTATCAGGCACAGCGAAACACGAGGCTGCCGATGCTGATTGCTGTTTTTTCGAATGCACTTAATATTGCAGGAAATGCGTGGCTGATCTGGGGCATGCATATGGGCGTTGCAGGTGCGGCAATTGCCACGCTTGTATCCAGAATTGTATCGGCAGTTGCCGTATATGCATTTCTGCACAGAGAAGGACAGGAAATTTATATTCAGAATTATGCGCAGACCAGACCGGATTTTCATCGGATCAAAACGATTCTGGCGCTGGGAATACCGAACGGAATCGAAACGTCCATGTTTCAGTTCGGTAAGCTGGCAATCCAGTCTACCGTATCAACTCTTGGAACGACAGCCATGGCGGCACAGGCCATGACAGCGATCATGGAAAGTCTGAATGGTGTGGCGGGAATCGGCGTTGGCATCGGTCTGATGACGGTTGTGGGGCAGTGCATTGGAGCTGGCAGGAAAGATGAAGCCAGGTATTATGTCAAAAAACTGATGATCTGGGGAGAAGCTGTTGTGACGGCATGCTGTATCCTTATCTATCTGTTTGCACGTCCGATTACGATGCTGGCCGGGATGACGAAGGAAAGTGCAGATCTGTGTCTGTATATGATTGGCTGGATCACCATTGTCAAACCGCTTGTATGGACTGCATCGTTTATTCCGGGATATGGAATGCGGGCAGCGGGGGACGTGAAGTTCTCCATGATTCTCTCTACGGTGTCCATGTGGATTTTTCGTGTGAGTCTTTGCACATTTCTGTGCAGAGTTATGGGATTCGGGCCGATTGCAGTCTGGATTGGTATGTTCACCGACTGGACAGTTCGCAGTATATTCTTTATACACAGGTTCAGAAGTGGGAAATGGCTGGAGCATAAAGTGGTATAATGCTGCAGACCGGTCATTATATCGGGAAAAAGTGCAAAAAATATCGTATAAAAATTTTTGTCGGAATTTGGCAAAAAGATGTGAAAAACTGGTTGACAACACCCCTCAGTAAGTTGTATATTATCCTAGTCGGCTACGACAAAAGGTATCCGATCTGATATGGCGAGGTAGCTCAGCTGGCTAGAGCACGCGGTTCATACCCGCGGTGTCGAGGGTTCAAGTCCCCCTCTCGCTATTTCTTAAGGCTATGAAATACAGATGTTATCTGTGTTCCATAGCTTTTTTTTATAAATTTGAGGGCATCAGACAAAAGGACGTCGAGTCTTCCGGTTTTTGTAAATGTTGCGGGCACTTGTCATTCTTCTATCGTGTTGTGCAGTCCGGTGTGAATGTCCGTCTGTTATTGACATCATTTATACTGGCTTCAGCCATTTTTCGGAAGGATACTTCCAATTTGAAGCATCCTCTGACATATGCACATATTATGGTGCAATATACATGCAGGGAAAGACATAGTTTATATATCATGTATGCCAAAAGGGGCTATATTATGAAAAAACTTTTTGTTAGAATTGCGATTTTTTCTACAACCGCATTACTGATTGTGAACTTGAATACTGTAAATGCTCAGTGTATGGGATTGCCGTCAGATCAGGCAGAAGAATTGCAGAGACTTTTAGATGAAGGGTACAGTGATGATGATGCATGGCAAAAAGTGATTAAGGATCATCCTGAAGGGGATGAGTCTACAAGAAGCACTGGTTCAGGTACATCAAATACAACAGGTGCTTCCAGCAAGAAATCAAATACTTCATCCTCAACGGCATCTGAAAGTGCAACAAAGTCAGTTTGTAAGCACACTTATACATCAAAAATCACAAAAAAGCCTACATGTACGTCTACTGGAGTAAAGACCTACACCTGTTCAAAATGTGGGAAAACCTATACTGAGAAAATACCGGTTACTGACCACAAATACTCTTCAAAAGTCACAAAAGCAGCGACCTGTACTGAAAAAGGCTTGACTACTTTTACATGCTCGGTTTGTGGAAAGACATATACAAAGGAGATTGCTGCAACAGGACATAAAGCAGGTGAATGGCAGGTTGTAAACCCCGCTACATGTACAGAAGCCGGGAAAGAAGAGCAGAAGTGTACAGTGTGTGGAACCGTTCTCAACACAAGAGAGATTCCGGCTACCGGACACAAAGCAGGAAACTGGAAAATAACGAAGAAAGCAGGCATGTTTAATGCAGGAGAAAAGGAACAGACTTGTTCCCGGTGCGGGGCAGTCCTTGCAAAAGACAGGATTTCACCTGATTGTCCATTCCCATTAAATGTAGTCGTTTACGTTGTTATTGCGGCAGTTCTTGTAATTGCTATTTTGGCTTTTGCTGTCAGAAGAAAGAATTTGTAAGGAAAAACATAATTACAATATATGCGGTAATATGGTAAGCTGTAACTCCAGACCCAAAATGTTAAAATATTAACAATTAGCTGCTGAAATATGGAGGAAACAGCATATGCCACTTGAGAAAATTGAGTATTTTGAAATAAATCTGATTGGCGCAGCGCTGATCCTTCTGATGTATTATTACATTAATAAGCGGCATGGAAAGGAAACCGTAAAAACAAGGCTGCATGTTTCGGGAATGCTGTTGATTAATCTCCTGATTCTGGCGGCAGACTGCGGGACCTATTATGTTTCACTTTTGAAGAATCCCCTGCTGAATCCGCTGAATCATGCATTCTGTATTCTGTATTTTGCCGGGCAGGGCTGGTTTTGTTATGAATGGGTCAGATTTGTAATCGTGAGGATATATCCGGGGCATCAGCTCAGCAGAATGGAACATCTGATTCTGGCGCTGCCTGCAGCGATCAGCGCACTGGTTGTACTTGCGACGCCGGTTACCGGCTGGATATATACGATTTCAGATACAGGGGAATATCAGCGGGGAGCATACATTACCCTATTGTATGTGATGGCATTTCTGTATCTGGTGATCAGCTATACATTGATTATCAGAGAATATATTCATCCTACAAAGAACTGTAAGAAGCGGCATTTTATCTCAATGCTGATTTTCCCGATGCCGCTGCTCGCCGGGAATATCCTGCAGATGCTTTTTTATGGAATATCCTGTTCATGGATCTGTTCCGTGATTACCATGATGCTGTTATTTGTAGATATGCAGAATGATGAACTGGCAATTGACAAGCTGACAGGACTGTATAACAGAGGGCAGGCAGACGCGCAGCTTCTATGGGAAACGGAGCACCTGAAGGCAGCAGATGACTTGCTTTTCGTGGCGATGATTGATGTGGATAATTTCAAACAGATCAATGACAGGTTCGGGCATCTGGCTGGAGATGAGGCATTGATACATATCGCAGATGTTCTGAAATCTGCGATACCTTCAAATGACTTTATCGGGAGATTTGGAGGAGATGAATTCATGTTGATCAGTCATATTGCAAATTCCTGGAAAGCAGATGTGAAGATACATCAGATTGAAAACAAACTGTTTGAAGAGAGTGCGATGGGCAGCAGAGCATACAGGTTGTCTGTGAGTATCGGGTATGTACTGTGCAAAGCGGATGACCATATGACAACGGATACGATTCTGAGTAAGGCAGATGCGCAGATGTATCAAATAAAACGAAGAAAAAAATACGAAATAGAAAAAATTGTTAAAAAGATGGGCAACCGGTAACACATGTTGAGTATTCCTGATTTGGTGAATTTTTATATCAAAAAATGAAACGTTTTTAGTGAAAATGTTCAAAAACAAGCTTTCATATTTATGCATTTTGTATTATAATAGTTTAAGATAAATGAACGGGGGAGCCGGCAAGCGCAGGCTGAGATTAGACATAGCGGTCTTAAACCCATAACCTGATGTGGATAATGCCAACGTAGGAGTGTTTCTTTGATATGAGCTGAGTATGCGACTTCGTTGTCACACGCGCGGCTCATTTTTTTACTTAATCGAAATAGTTATGGAGGCGGTTAGCGTCAGGGATAGTTCAGGAGGGGAAAGAAACAGATGTATAAAAAGATATGCATAACAAACAGACATCAGGTAAACAGTGATTTTATGAGACAGATGGAAAAAATTGCGTCATCAGATGTAGATGCGATTGTTCTGCGGGAGGATGATGTATCTGAGAATGAGTTTTATGAGCTGGCATGGCGCGTACAGAAGATCTGCCAGAGACATGGACTTCAGTTTATCGTATATTCTTTTCCTGAAGTGGCCAGGAAGCTTAATGCAGACGGGATTCATCTTCCGATCAGAGAATTCAGAAAAATCAATGCTGAATTTCTTGGGCAGTTTAAGGTTATTGGGGTTTCTGCCCATTCCTGCGCTGAAGCTGTGGAGGCACAGGAACTTGGTGCATCGTATATTACATTCGGACATATTTTTGCCAAAGAAAGAATGACAGTAGATCTGAAACCGCAGAGAACCGGTCTGATCATGGAAGCCAGAAAACTGGTATCTGTGCCGATTTTTGCAGCAGGAGAAAATAGACCGGAACGAATCATGTCTTCTATTGATTCAAATGTAAATGGAATCTGCATGATGACAGAATATGCAGAAGCAATGTAATTTTTTTGCATAATTTTAAAAAAACTGTTGCATAATTGTATTCATGGATATATTATAAACTCGATTCGAATCGAAACTGCATAGATGTATTTTTATAAATTGACACGAAGAAGCGGCAAAGACGTCGGCAGAGCAGAAAATGCTCCCGATGTCTTTGCCGCTTCTTTATTCGTTTATGGAGACATGGAGGAAAGAAATGAATTCGGGAGATACCTGTTTTGTGCTGATTTCTGCGGCACTTGTCATGCTGATGACGCCCGGTCTTGCTTTGTTTTACGGCGGTCTTGGCAGAAGAAAAAATGTTGTGAATAATATGATGGCTTCTTATTTCATTATGGGCGTGGCCATGGTTATGTGGATTCTGGTCGGATATTCCCTTGCATTCGGAACTGATCATGGTGGAATTATCGGTGGTTTTGACTATGCACTGTTTCAGGGGGTCGGGATGGAGGCAGGGCCATACAGTGACACTATTCCGCATCTGGCGTTTGCCATGTTTCAGATGATGTTTGCGGTTATTACGCCGGCGCTGATCACTGGTGCGGTTTCCGGAAGAATGCGCTTTAAGGCATTATTTTTCTTTGTGATCTTCTGGACATTGATTGTTTATTATCCGATTGCACATATGGTCTGGGGACAGGGGGGATTTCTGGCCGGAATCGGATCTGTTGACTTTGCAGGCGGTAATGTTGTTCACATCAGTTCGGGTGTGACAGCACTGATTCTGTGTATTGTGCTGGGGAAAAGAAAAGGGTATGAACAGGTAAGATACCGTGTGCACAATATTCCGCTGGTGGCAATCGGTGCAGCGCTTCTGTGGTTTGGATGGTTCGGTTTTAATGCCGGGAGTGCACTCGGGGCTAACGGACTTGCAGCACATGCCTTTGCAACTACTGCAATTTCTGCAGCAGCGGCAATGCTGTCCTGGATGCTGATCGATGTGATTCAGAATCGTATGCCGACGCTGGTTGGTGCCAGCACGGGCCTTGTGGTAGGTCTTGTGGCCATTACACCGGGTGCCGGATTCGTGCCGGTATGGTCAGCACTGATCATTGGCGGACTTGTCAGTCCGATCTGCTATTTCATGATATCCGTGGTCAAGAAGAAGTTCGGCTATGACGATGCGCTTGATGCATTTGGCTGCCACGGCATTGGCGGAATCTGGGGCGGTATTGCAACAGGTCTTTTTGCCAGAACGGATATCAATGGAACGGCGAAATGGAACGGCCTGATATTCGGAGAGGTTCATCTGTTTACAGTGCAGCTGATCAGCATTCTGGTAACGATTGCCGTTGCCGTGGCCGGAACCTTTATCTGTATTGCCCTGGTGAAGCTGATTACGCCGCTTCGTGTGGATGCAAGAGATGAACAGGTGGGACTGGATTATTCACAGCATGGAGAGCATGCATATCCTTCCTTTAACGGACTGGATGACTGAGTGGATTCATGCGCATGTCAGGCAGGACAGATGCGCGGAAATGTGGTGAAAATATGATCAAAATAGAAGCGATTGTACGGGAAGAAAAACTTGAGGATGTCAAGGAGGCGCTTCAGAAGCTGAAGGTGCAGGGGATGACCGTATCACAGGTGATGGGATGCGGTACACAGCTGGGATATACGGAGAACATCCGCGGCAGTAAATTTGCAGTGAATATGCTGCCGAAAATTAAATTTGAAGTATTCGTTTCAAGTCCGGAATGGGAAGAAAAAACGATTGCAGCAATTACAGAGGCAGCAAGAACAGGTAATGTCGGAGATGGCAAGATCATCACCTATGAGATCCGGGAGGCGGTCCGGATCAGAACCGGAGAGCGCGGCGTTGACGCACTGAAACCGGGAGCGGATCAGTAAGAATGGGATATTCATAAAGAGCAATAATGAGCAGATAAAGAGCAATATCTGTAAAGAAGTCATGATTGGATTCTCCTATAATAAGAACAGAATGCAGTAAAATTCTGCAATTAATATCAGGAGGATCTGTCCATGAATAACATTCCGAAGGCAAAAGTCGGTATCGTCGCAGTCAGCCGTGACTGTTTCCCGGCATCTCTTGCTCAGAAGAGAAGAGAAGCACTTACAGCTGCCTATGCAGCAAAATATGATAAAGAAGATATCTATGAGTGTCCCATCACGATTATTGAGAGTGAAATCGATATGGTGAATGCACTTGCAGATGTAAATGCACATGAGTGCAACGCACTTGTGGTTTACCTTGGCAATTTCGGACCGGAGATTTCCGAAACACTGCTGGCAAAGCACTGGGGAGATCGCCCGGTGATGTTCTGCGCTGCAGCAGAGGAATCTCAGAATGATCTGCAGGATGGCAGAGGCGATGCATACTGCGGTATGTTAAATGCCAGCTATAACCTGAAGCTGCGCGGTGTAAAGGCCTATATTCCGGAGTATCCGGTTGGCACTGCAGCTGAATGCGCAGATATGATTCATGATTTCCTGCCGATCGCACGTGCTGTAGAGGGACTTCATAATCTGAAGATCATTTCCTTTGGCCCGCGTCCGATGAATTTCCTTGCATGCAATGCACCGATTCAGCAGCTTTATAATCTGGGCGTTGAAATTGAGGAGAATTCCGAGCTGGATCTGTTTGAGGCATTTAACAAGCATGCGGGAGATCCCAGAATCGCAGACGTCGCAGCGGATATGGCCAAAGAGCTTGGAAACGGCAACAAGATTCCTGAGATCCTGCCGAAGCTCGCACAGTATGAGATCACACTTCTTGACTGGATTGATGCACATAAGGGCTACAGAAAATATGTTGCAATTGCCGGTAAGTGCTGGCCTGCATTCCAGACACAGTTCGGCTTTGTTCCCTGCTATGTCAACAGCAGACTGACAGGACGCGGCATTCCGGTATCCTGTGAAGTGGATATCTACGGTGCACTTTCCGAATTCATCGGGACCTGTGTATCAGAAGATATTGTCACACTTCTGGATATCAACAATTCCGTACCGGCAGATATGTATGAAGAGTCGATCAAAGGCAAGTTTGATTATGCACATACCGATACCTTCATGGGCTTCCATTGCGGCAATACCTGCTCCAAGAAGCTGTCTGCATGCAGCCTGAAGTATCAGAAGATCATGGCACGTTCTCTTCCGAGAGAAGTGACCAACGGAACACTGGAAGGAGATATTGCTCCTGGCGATATCACATTCTATCGTCTGCAGTCCACCGCTGACAGCAAGCTTCGTGCGTATGTTGCAAACGGTGAGGTACTTCCTGTTGCAACAAAGTCCTTTGGCAGCATCGGTGTATTTGCCATTCATGAAATGGGCAGATTCTACCGCCACGTACTGATTGAGAAGAATTATCCGCATCACGGCGCAGTTGCATTCGGTCATTACGGCAAGGCACTGTTTGAGGTATTCAAGTACCTTGGCGTTGAGCTGGATGACCTTGGCTATCCAAAGGCAAAGGGAGATATGTATCCGTCGGAGAATCCGTTTAAGAACTGAGAAAAAAACATCAGGAATGATAATATTTTTGCCGGAACAACTCTGGGGTTGTTCCGGTATTTTTTTTGAAAACTGTCTGGAAATAGCTCTGGGAGGAAAAAGCGAGGTACTGTGCAATTTCGGAAAGAGGCATCTGTGTCAGCGCCAGCATCTGTCTGGCTTCCTGTACCTTCTGGCGGCTGATGTAATTCATCAGTGTTTCACCTGTTTCTTTGTGAAAAAAGCTGGAGAGATATTCCGGGGTGATATGAGCAGCGGATGCAATTTCGCTGACGGTTATTTTCTGGTGCAGATGCTCTGAAATATACCATAGGATCTGGCGCAGCATGGGATGGTCGGTATGAAGTACACTGCTTTCTTTCACGCGGCTGCAGTAATCTGTCAGCATTTTTTCTGACAGCGCTGTCAGTACGCCTATATCCTGGCAGCTTTCGATCTGTTCAAGGTAGACAGAGCCGAGTTTATAGCCGATATCAGCGTTGACGCCGCCACGGATGGCAGCCCGAAGCGCCATGGAATTGAGGACGATCAGGGCGTTTTTGGCATGGCGGAGCGCAGTGTTCCCCATTCTGCCGATATCAGAGGTAATGGTTTTCATATACTCCGGCAGTTCTCTGGTCATGCCGTTTTCAATGTAGAAGGCGATCTTTGTTTCATAGCCATGGTCTGTCATGACTTCCGGATGATCAACGTAATCTTGGTTTTTGTTCAGTAGTTTTTTTTCAATGGAGACATCGTTTGCGGCAGAAAATTTATGCTGCGTCAGGGTATTGATCTCTGTGATTTCCTGATTCAGAAATCCGTCTTCAAGGCACAGAAGATGCAGGAACATTTCAAAGGAGAGGTCAGGAAGATGCCGCAGGTATTCACAGAACTGCTGCAGAGACTGCCTGCTGTGTACCGGAAGACCTGTTTCGTGCAGAATATTCCTTGCGTCTGATTCCGTTGCCGTTCCAATGATGGCGGGTCCCATCATGACAGCCAGACCGGTACCGTAAATCCGGATATAGCCGAACATCAGAAACTGTGGTGTCAGCAGGTAATCCACCTTTTTTCTGTTATGGGAAAAGCTGTGCCGGTAGAATTCATGAACGGCAAAGGACGTTTCCTGCTCCTCAAAGGTGCCGGCAGGCTGTCCGTTTTCATAAATGTGGATGGGCAGATGATAAATTTCCGTCTGCATCCGGCAGAGGTGTGTCAGGAGTTTCAGATCCATATGCGCTGTTCCTTTTCTTCTTTTCTGTTCTGCACTGATCTGTTCAGGTAATTATTCACAAAAAATGAAGACACTTTTAGAATGTTTTTCACAAATCGTGTTCAGATATTAAAATATTATAACACATATTAGAATATCAAAATACCATTTTAAGGCTTTTACCTATAATGACTTCATCAATGCGCATGAAATATGGAGGACGATTGTGAAAGCAAAAAATAATATGCAGGCAGCTGCAAAAGAAACAGATAAAGTAAAATTTCCATTTGGGAAATTCATGGCGTGGAAATCCAGAGATGTCTCCATTGCCGGTATTTCCGTTATTGTAACCGGATACCTTGCAATCTTCTGCACGGACTCACTTGGCATGAAACCTGCAGTTGTCGGGAATGTTATCCTGCTCAGCAAGATGATCGATATTGTCATGAACTTCCTGACCGGATATATGGTAGACAATACCAATACGAAGCTTGGCAAGGGAAGACCTTATGAGATCTGCATTATCGGGTCGTGGCTAGCGACCGTGCTTTTGTTCTTCTGTCCCGCATCATTTAGTATGACGGCCAAAACCATCTGGCTGTTTGTGATGTATACTCTGATTTTTTCCATTTTCAATTCTTTTCTGACGGCGGCGCAGAACCCGTACATGATCCGGGCGTTTGTGGATAAAGCGGTCATTTCCAAAGTGGCAAGCTTTGGCGGAATGGTAACCATGCTGGGTTCCATGATCGTGTCCATTACATTTCCGGTTCTGATGGCGCGTCTTGCCACTTCTGACGGCGGCTGGCATGCACTGATCCTGATTTATGCGATTCCGCTCGGACTGATCGGGATTCTCAGGATGATTTTTGTCAGAGAGGATACCAGCATCGATGCCGGAAATACTGCACAGAAGGTTGATGTGAAGCAGATTATCACAATGCTGGCAAAGAACAGATATATCTGGGCATATGCCGGGATTTCCGGTTTTTATAATCTGACGGTCGGACTTAATGTAAGTACGTTTTATTTTAAATATGTGGTTGGAAATGTAGGGCTTCTGGGCGTCATGAGTGCATTGTCCATGGTGCTGCTCCCTGTCATGATCGTATTTCCGAAGCTGATGAAGAAGTTCAGTGTATGTAATCTGATTGAGATGGGATCAGCGGCGGCAATGCTTGGCTGCGTTCTTATTTTTGTGGCAAAGGCCAATATGATCCTGCTGATTGCGGGAAGTGTCCTGGTGGCGCTTGCATCGCTTCCGATCGCCTATCTGGGGGTTCTGATCGTCATGGAGCTTTCTACATATAACGAATGGAACGGTCTTCCGAGAATGGAAGGTTCCACCAACATCGTAAGCAATTTTGCGGCAAGGGTTTTTAACGGAATCGGTGTGGCACTTCAGGGCGGAGTCTTAAGTCTCTTCGGCTATGTCAGTGGAAGCGGCGCGGCAGTGACGCAGCCTGAAAGCGCGATTATGGCGATCCGCAGTCTTTACAGTCTGATTCCCATGGCATTTTATGCATGCATCATTCTGTGCGCACTCATGTTGGGCAGGCTGGAAAAGAAGATGCCGCAGATTGAAGCAGGTCTGAAAAAGAGGCAGGAAGGAACTGCAGAATGGAAGAACTGAAAAAATATTTTATTTCTTCTCCTTCTGAATACCGGGAGGGTGCGGTGCATGTGTTCCGGCAGAAGTTTGCTGCGCAGAATGTAAAGTCGGCCGTGTTATATATGACTGCACTTGGAATATATGACGTTTTCGTGAATGGGAAGGATGTGCAGGAGCAGTACTTTGCACCCGGATATACCTATTATCCCAGAGATCTTTTTTATCAGAAGATGGATGTGACGGATGCACTTCAAAACGGGGAAAATGAACTGAAGGTGTATCTGGCACAGGGTTGGTACTGCGGACGCTTTACGTTTGACAATAAGATACAGATTTATGGCAATCAGCCGGCGGTAAGCTGGGTACTGCAGCTTGAAACCGCGGATGGGAAGAAAACTGAGATTACATCATCGGCGGATGTGACGGAACTGACATCTCCTTATGGGTATGCAGGTTTTTATGATGGGGAGATTTATGATGCCACAACAGTGGAGACGGAAACCGGAAAGGCGGTTCCTTATACCGGAGCGGTTCCGGAGCATCTGGAGGAAACTTTCACAAAGGTAAAGCTTCAGGAAGAAATGCCGGTGAAAGCGGTCATACAGAGAGAAGACAGCACAATTCTGGATTTCGGACAGAATTTTGCAGGGGTGATCATGATTGACCCGAAGGAACTTCCGGAAGGGACGATGCTGACAATCCGGCACGGTGAAATCCTGAATGTGGACGGGAGCCTCTATACGGCGAATCTGCGCAAGGCGAAGGCAGAAATTGTATATACGGCAGGACATGAGAAAAAAATCTATATTCCGAAATTTACCTATATGGGATTCCGTTACGCAGAGCTGAAGGGCGCACCGTACCATGAAGGAATGATCAGCGCAAGGGCGCTGTATTCCGAGATGAAACGAACCGGGTATTTTCAGTGCTCCAATGCTATGGTGCAGCAGCTTTATGAGAATCAGGTCTGGGGACAGAAGTCCAATTACGTGGAAATTCCGACCGACTGTCCACAGCGGGATGAGCGGATGGGATATACCGGGGACGGACATGTTTATGCGCTGACCGGCAGCTATAATTTCGATACGAGAGATTTTTTCCGCAAGTTCCTGAAGGATATCCGCTACAGCCAGATGGACAATTCGGAAGGATACATACCATCTACGGTTCCGGCGCAGGGCCCGGCAGGAATCGGATTCCTGAATATGCTCGGATGGGGCAATGCCGTGACGATCATTCCGGAGATGCTGGAGCAGCAGTTCGGCAGCAGAACGGCGCTGGAAGAGCAGTACGAAAGTATCAGGGCGTTTACGGAGACGGAGATCCGCAAAATGGGAAAGGATCAGCTCTGGATCGGCGTGAACCTTGGTGACTGGCTGATGCCGGGTAAAAATATGGGGTGGATGGCGGTGCATAATAATCCGGTATCCAATTCCTTCATTGTTCATGATCTGCAGGTGATCAGCAGACTGGCAGAGGCACTCGGGAAAAAGGAAGATGCAGAGCGCTACCGCCGTCAGCTGGAGCTGACAAGAACTGCATATCTGAAGAAGTTCATCCGGAAAAACGGCAAGATCAGAGGCGATTATCAGGGCGCCTATGTCATGGCATTGACCTATGTGGTGACAGAGGAAACGCTTCGAAGGAAGATGCTGGGTTTTCTGATCCGGGATATCCGGAAAAACGGACTGAACACAGGATTTTTTGCAACAGAGCATCTGCTGCCGCTTCTGGCGGATCATGGAGAAAGCAGGCTCGCCTATGATCTTCTCCTGCAGGAGAACTGTCCGGGATGGATGTATGAAATCAAAAAAGGTGCAACCACGGTCTGGGAGCGCTGGGATGCCATCCGGCCGGATGGCAGTGTCAATGAATCGAAATCCGGCGGCGATAACATGGTGTCCTTCAATCATTATGCTTTCGGCAGTGTCGGAGAGTTTTATTACCGGTATATTCTGGGAATCCGGCCGCTAGGATCCGGGTACAGAAAGGTGCTGATCCGGCCATACACGGACGTAAGGCTTGGCAGTGTCAGCGGAAGCTATGCATCGGTAAACGGCAGGATTGCTGTCGCATGGGAATATACGGGGAAAGAAGAAGTAAGCATCCGCGCAGAGCTTGAAATGCCGGGGCGGATCGAACTGCCGGATGGCAGAACAATGAACGTGACGGCAGGAAAATATGAGTATGCTGTTAAGATCAGCTGAAACAAACATCAATATCAGATGGCTGCAGATTGCAGCACGGAAAGGAAAATCATGTTTGAAAAGAATTTCATGTTAGGCGCAGCAACTGCTGCGCATCAGGTAGAGGGAAATAATGTGAACAGCGACTGCTGGGCGCTGGAGCATATCGCGCATTCTTCCTATGATGAGCCATCGGGAGCCGCAGTAGATCATTATCATCATTTCAGGAAAGATATCGATCTGCTGGCAGAAGCAGGACTCAACAGTTACCGTTTCTCTCTGGAATGGGCGAGAATCGAGCCGCAGGAAGGCTGCTTTGATGAGACGGAGATTGAACATTACAGACAGGTTCTGCGTTATTGTCATGAAAAAAATGTAATTCCGATTGTCACAATGCATCATTTCTCTTCTCCGAAATGGCTGACAGCGGACGGAGGCTGGGAGAATCCGGAGGTGGCAGGACGTTTTGCGGCATACTGCACCCGTATGGCGGCAGAACTCGGAGATCTGATGGAATATGTGTGCACCATCAATGAAGCCAATATGCGTCTGCAGCTCTCTGCACTGATCCGTGACATGATGAAGAAGATGCAGAATGCAGGAGAGGGAAATGTGCAGGTCGGATTCAATGCCATGCAGGAGAATATGAAGCTGGCAATGGCAGAGACAGCAGCCGCATTCCAGGTCGCAGACCCGCGGCAGGTGCATCCGTTTGTGTCTGAATGTACGCCGGAAGGCGATCTTCTGGTTATGAAAGCGCACGAAGCGGCCAGAGATGCCATGAAAGCAAAGTGCCCGCATCTGAAAATCGGACTGACGCTCTCCCTGCATGATATTCAGCATGCGGAAGGCGGAGAGGAACGTGCAAAAGAGGAATGGAACAATGAGTTTGTTCATTACCTTCCATACATTCAGAATGACGATTTTCTGGGTGTTCAGTGTTATACCAGAAAGGTCTTCGGTGCGGACGGCATTGTGCAGCCGGATGACGGTATGAAGCTGACCCAGATGGGATATGAGGACGATCCGGTGGCCATTGCCAATGTGGTGTGCACGGTTGCAAAGGATTTTCATAAGGATCTGATCGTCACCGAAAACGGCATTGCGACGGCAGACGATGAGAGAAGATGTGAATTCATCACACAGGCACTGCAGAGTCTCCAGCAGTGTATCGTAAAGGGCATTCCGCTCAAAGGCTATATGTACTGGTCTCTTCTGGATAATTTCGAATGGCAGAAAGGTTTTGCGAAGACCTTTGGACTGATTGCAGTAGACAGAAATACGATGGAAAGACATCCGAAGAAGAGTCTTAAGGTGCTTGGAGAATTTGTCTGAAAAGGCATATATTCCGAAAAAATAGCAGGAAATCCCCTGTTTTCATGAGGAGCGCATGATAAAATACTGATCATGCGGTTCTTATGAAACGGGGGATTTTTTATGCTTTATGAAAGGAACGACATTGGCGGCGAAGGCTCACAGGAATATGCCGCGCTTTATACTTATATTCTGGATGATTCAGAACAGCTGGAGGTCAGAAAGCGTCCGCTGGTTCTGATCTGCCCGGGCGGAGGATATCAGCATACATCGGACCGGGAAGCAGAGATTGTAGCCATGCAGTTTCTGGCAATGGGATATCATGCAGCAGTACTCCGGTATTCGTGTGCGCCGTCGGTATATCCTGCAGCGCTTCTGGAACTGGCAAGAAGCGTCAGCCTGATCAGAGCAAATGCAGTGAAATGGCATATTGATGAGGAACGGATTATTCCGCTTGGCTTTTCTGCCGGCGGGCATCTGGTGGCGAACTATTGTATTGAATGGCATGAGGAGTGGCTTGGCAGCAGGTGTGGTGTCCCGGCGGGAATGCTGCGCCCGAATGCCATGATTCTGGGTTATCCGGTGATTACGTCCGGAGAATATGCGCATCGGGATTCAATCCAGAACCTGCTGGGAGCAGAATATGAAGAGAAGAAAGAAAAGATGTCACTGGAAAAACGGATAACCGATGCGGTTCCCAGAACCTTCATCTGGCATACCTGCGAGGATCCGAGTGTCCAGATCCAGAACTCTTATCTGCTGGTTGGAGCGCTTCTTGCTCATCACATTCCGGTGGAATATCATGTATTTGAAAAAGGCGGGCATGGCCTGTCACTTGCGAACCGGCTCTCTGCATCGGCAAGCGGATTCGGCGAAGAAAAAGGCTGCCAGTGCTGGATTGAACTGGTTCACAGATGGCTGGAAGCCGTCAAAAGATGTGATCTGTCATGTTCATGAAGTACTGGATCTGATGTCAGTGCTGTCAGGTGATGACCGGTTTGAACGGGTATATGATCGCAGGATGAAAGAAGGTGGAACGACCATGTGTGAAGTACTGGACAGAGTTGAAGAAAAAAGGTATAGAAAAGGGCATAGAAAAAGGAGTACAGGCACTGGTTGAAACCTGCAGAGATCTTCAGGTATCAAGGGCAGATACACTGGAAAAAGTGAAATCAAAGTTTGAAATGGATGAGAATGTTGCAGAAATGTATATGAAGAGATTCTGGTGATTGAACCGTTTATCAATATACAGACAATGTAGAAAGCAGGAATACCCCCAAAAGGTATTTCTGCTTTCTTTGACTCAATTGTAACCCGAAATTCCATATCACCGTGTTCGGATTAAGATGATAAGTAATTGAAAATCAAATAAAAAGAAGGTATGGATTTTTGTTTATACTGAATGACTCTGATGGCGTGAAAGAAACGGGGCTGATTACAGAATAAAACTATGAGAATGCTTGTGTTGCTGAAACCGACAAATAAATACGGAACATAAGGCGTTATACTGCGCTAAGAAAATTCTGCGCGTAACGGCCATCATAAGGGAGCAGAGAAGCATCTGCGACGACTTGCTGACGGATAATCCGGGATCAGGACAGATAAGAGTGCTGAAGCTCACAGAGAAGCAGTATTTCGATATCCGGATGCTGACAGGCGAAGAAGGTTATCAGGGGAAGATGATAGGCTGAATTTCAGCAAAATACGTACTGAAATGGGAAAATTGAGGCCATCCGTCCGTAAATTCCGGAAATATGAGCGGAAGGGATGTCAGATTTCCATCGAAATACGTACTGAAGTGGAGAAATTGAGGCCATCCGTCCGTGAATTTCGGAAATACGAGCGGAAGGACTGTCAGATTTCCGGCAAAATACGTACTGAAGTGGGAAAATTGAGGCCATCCGTCCGTAAATTTCGGAAATACGAGCGGAAGGGATGTCAGATTTTCGGAAAAATACGTACTGAAGTGGAAAAGTTACGACCATCCGTCCGTATCAGCCGAGAAGCCGAGAACGGTTTTGAAATTTTTTTGCATCCCGAGAGCCAGACATAACTCAACACTCAACAGCTTAACGAAATGGTTTAGCTTTCTTTGGTTTGCAGGTAACAGGCAATGTATGGAGTGAAAAAATCAAAGTATACTCGATATGAGTATAAAAGCACATTGATTTATACTTAAAATGAGTATAATATTTATATATGGGCAGAATACTGATTCATCTGGCTTTTATGGAGGAACAGCGAATGGGCAAAAGAATGTTTGCAATTGCAGAACAGATATCGGGCACACAGATCAGAACACTCAGAAAAAAGCTGGGCCTTTCACAGGCGGAATTCGGCAGACTGGTCAGCATTTCTGCAAAGACAGTTGCGCGCTGGGAAACTGCACAGGATATGATATCCGGGCCGATTGTAACGATTGCAAAGCTGCTGGAAGAAAATCCGCAGATTGTAATGCAGCTGGAGGTTCCGGTTTTGAAACTTCCGCTTCGACTCTGGTATATGAAGGAAAACAGCGTATGTACAATGATTGATGTGGATGAGCGCAGAAGGCTTGTGGAAATCCATAATTATACAAATGACAGAATGAACCGTGCATTTGGCGCAGATGAGAATCCGACGTTTGAAGCATATGAGAGCTTTCTGGAGTCGAGATGTTTCCCCAGAACAAGAGATAAAATCAAACTGGAACTGAAACGTCTGAACCTGCCTTTTTATGATCCGCTTATGATTATTGAGAAGACAGGAGGCAGAATGGCGGAAGATCAGTTCTGGATCAGAATGGAGAGAAAGCAGTCTGGGCACTGAAAGGAGGAATAGGAGATGGTCAGATTATTTCAGGAGAATCAGATGGAAGATGGCCGGCATTCCTCTAAAGGAAATCAGCTCAAATGGAGAAACGGAGAATTCTGGTATAAAGCGGATTATACCGGTTATGAAGGACTGACGGAATATGTGGTGTCGCATCTTTTGCAGTATACGAATCTGCATCCGGATGAGTATGTGATATACGATACCGAGCAGATACAGTATGGTGAGCAGAAATACAGAGGCTGTGTGAGCCGGAATTTCCTGCCGGATGGATGGCAGCTGATCACATTGGAGAGACTGTTTCAGCTGAGTTATGGTGAAAGTCTGAACAGAAGCATTTATCATATTACAGGAACCGAAGAACGGATCAGGTTTCTGACTGAACAGACGGAACGGCTTACCGGATTATCCGGGTTCGGCATATACATCAGTAAAATGCTGGCAATTGATGCATTTTTTCTGAATGAAGACAGACACACGCACAATATGGCAGTACTGATGGATGAAAAAAACGGATATCATCTATGCCCTTTTTTTGACCATGGTGCAGCGCTTCTGTCAGATACGACAATGGATTATCCGCTTGAGAGTGAGTTGTATGGATTAATTGATAAAGTTCAGAGCAAGACATTCTGTCCTGATTTTGTTTCGCAGACAGATCAGGCGGATCAGATGTATGGGATGCAGATCAGATTTCACTTTGGAGAAGAACAGGTGAGAGAAATCATGGCAGAGGAGAAATATTATCCGGAAGAAATAAAAGAACGGGTGATCAATGTCCTGCTCGAACAGAAGAGAAAGTACAGATATCTTTTCTGCGAGTGAGAAAAAATGAACCAAAAACTGTTTTAACTGCTCTTATAAACAGATGCATCTGAAAAAAGAAAGGAGCAGCATGGGGTGAAAAATGAAAATACTGAGGATACAGAACTTGCGGCAAAGATGAAACTGGGAGACAGATCAGCATTCAATGTGCTTTATGAAAAGTACAGCACAAGAATAATCCGTTCTGCATATCTGCTGACAGGAGACTATCAGTTGAGCGAGGACATCATGCAGGAAACTTTTGTGAAATGTTTTTTGCATTGCAGGGAACTTAAGGATAATTCCAGATTTGAAGTCTGGCTCATGCAGATTATGCACAGGACGGCATGGAAACTGATCAGTAGAAGAAAAGCAGAGGTGCCGGAAGAAGAAATTGAGAACCAGGCGGAAAAAAGTGAAGAAAACGACTGCTTTTCATCTGCGTTGAGAGACGAGCAGAGCACCAGAATCAATGTGGCAATGGCAAAAATGTGTGGAAAGTATCGGGAGGTACTGATCCTCTATTATTATGATGAACTGTCAGTCAGAGAAATTGCGCGCGCTACGGGATGCTTTGAAGGCACAGTCAAATCAAGGCTGTACAAGGCAAGAACGTTGATCAGAAGCCAGCTGCAGAGTCATGAAGAAAAGGAGGTAATGTTTCATGCGGGAAGCGAGAATATCGGATGATCTGCTGAAGCAGGTCATGTGCGAAAAAGCAGGAACCATAGAGGCAGCGCCGGAGGATAAGTGCAGAATCAATCGCAGGATTGATATGATATTGCAGAGGAAAACGGGAGATAAAAAATTGAAACAGGGCAGGGTGATAAAATATGCGGCAGCAATTGCTGCGGTGTGCATCATCATACCGGGTACCGTATTTGCTGCGGGAAAAGTCGTATCCTATAACAGCTCGGAGAGCAGAACAGGAGAAGATACATCCTTTGAAGACATGGGCAGCCTTCAGAAGAAGCTTGGGTATGAGTTTAAATGTGTTGAAAACTTTTCCAATGGATATTCTTTTAAAAGCATGAATACCGCGAAAGTGGAAAAGAAAGATGCTGATGCAGACCGTGTAGGAACATATATGGAATGGGACGGAACCTATGTAAGAGAAAATGCGCCGGATGTTAATATTTATATCAGCAAAGTGCAGGCGGAGGAGGATGAAAATACGCAGGCACCGCAGGAAACGAAGCAGCTGGATGGCATATGCATCTCATATGCAAAGGATCATTACAAATTTGTTCCGGAAAATTATAAGTTGACACAGGAAGATCTGGCAAATGAAAAGAAAGCGCATTATTTCATATCTGAGGGAACAGATTCAGTAGAAGAAAATGAGGTGAGCAGTGTGAGCTGGCAGGAAGAAGGAATCACCTATCTGATCTCCGCATATGATACAGAAATGTCACCGGACGATATGATTTCAATGGCAAAAGAGATCATTGAAAGCCGGTGAGCAGGATATCGTTTTAAGACAGAAGGGGCACCTCAAAGAGAGGTGTCCCTTTTTATAAAATGGTATGCAATATATAGTTGACATTTTGCAATATAGGAGATAATATGAATGTATGCAATATATAAGTTGCAATTTGCAATGTCAGATAAAAGTGCAGACAGAGGGCACAGAGAGGAGAAGACAATGCCTGACAAAAATCTTCGAATCAAATCAGCGCGTGTGGCAAAAGACATGTCTCAGGCAGACCTTGCTGAAAAAACCGGTGTAACAAGGCAGACGATAGGACTTATCGAGACCGGGAAATTTAATCCGTCCATACAACTGTGCATCAGCATCTGTAAGGCACTGGACAAAACACTGGATGAACTGTTCTGGGAAGAATAAACGGAATATAATGAAGGAGAACAACTATGAAAAAAAGACTGGATGAAAGACAGGAAAACGAACTGCTGAAAATTGAACATAACGGATTCTGGATTCTTTTCTGGGGAATCACGGCAGTGATAATCGTCAGAAGCCTGACGGGAAGCGATACAGTTGCCTGTAATGTTATGGAAGCAGTTTTCTTTGTTACAGCGGTATTCATGCTCTTTGAACAGTGCAGGAAGGGAATCTGGGACAGACATCTGCGTCCGACGCCGGGAACCAACCTTCTGATCTCGCTTGTGGCGTCGGTGATTGCTACAGCACTGGTTGCGGTCTGGATTGCAGAGAATATGACAGCTGCCGGTAAAACGCCGACAGAATATCCGATCTATTTTATTCTGCTGGCTGTTTCTTTTGCTTTTATCTTTGCACTTTGCTTCGTCACATTAACGGTACTTGCTAAATTGACAGAAAAGCGTCTGAAATCGCTTGAAAAAGAACCGGATCAGGAGAAATAATTTTGAAGAATAAAATAACGGTAATCTGTGCAGTGATGGTAACAGGGCTGATGATACTTGTGGCGTTAATGTCTGCCTTGCATATACAGGATAAAGTAAAGACTGCTTCCGAAAAGAATGAATCTTCGGAACCGGAAAGCGCAGTAACTTCAGGGCAGGTGACGGAAAAACTCAGAGAACGCTGTAATAATTCGGTGAAATATGTCGGCAGAGATACGCAGGGTGATTTTATTCTGAAAGCGGAATATCAGAAACCGGAGGCAGGCAGCTTTGTGTTCCTTGCCAAAGGAGATAATGCATATACAGATAATTATGATGATATGCTATATCAGAAACTGACAGATACTTTTGAAAAGAAACAGACAGATTTTTGTTTTACAGAATGGAAAAATGAAGAGAGACTGAACTTTGATACCCCGGTTCTGACGTTTAAATGTTATGATCGATCAAACATGACAGAAGCAGTAACTGAGATTGCAGATCTGTATGATTATCTGATGCAGAATGAGACGCTGAGTCAAATGAAAGATAAACTTCCGGACTGGTACCTGTACGTTGGAGCGTCAGAAAAACCGAAGTGCATTTCACCGGCAGTACTGATGAAGCAATACGACAGAACAGGATATATTGATGCTGTCTATACGATCATGGATCAGATGTTTTCTGAAGAAATCGTATCTGTGGGCAGTTCAGATGAGGCATCAACGGAGAGTCCGATGATGTTCACGACAGAAGAACTGAAAGCATTATGGGATGGAATGTGCAAGGATACAGACCTTTCCTGCAAGTCAGAAAACGGGAAGGAATATCGCATGATCAATACGGATGCGGCATGCGGAAGCAGGGCATATACTCTGATTGCATCTGATAATCATGGTAAAAATGTGCAGCTGGTAAATGCCAATCCGACGAATGAAATGCTTGTGGTGGTGAAAAGCTTTCAGATGTTTGATGACGGAACCGGATATATCTCGGAAATATGGAATGGGGACAGTAATGGCGAACTGCTGCGTACAGAAGACGGCGGAAAGAGCTTTACTCTTTCTGATCTTCCCTCTCCGAAGGCAAAGCTGCCGGACGGGACATATTACAATCCGTTTGCCGTGCCGCAGATGCCGGAAAAACACGGGGATAAACTGACACTGATTGTAAAACAGTCGGAAGATTCCGGAGATTACAAAGGCGGCAGAGTAGCAGGGCAGTATACTTCTGATGATAACGGGAAAACATGGAAATATGCCGGTGAGATAGAAAAGTGAGGTGCACCAGTGGCAGAACGGGAAATACAGGGTGTGATTTTTGATATGGACGGGCTTCTTGTGGATACAGAGAAACTGTATAACAGATTCTGGAGAGAAGCGGCACATGACTTCGGGTATGAAATGACGTATGAGGATGCACTTTCCATTCGCAGCCTGACACCGGCATATGCAGCAGAACTGCTGAAAAAACGCTTTGACAGTGCATTTCCCTATGATGCGATCAAAGAGCACCGGCGTGTGATCATGCAGGAGTACATTGACCGGGAAGGCGTGGAGCCGAAGAAAGGCGCGGCACAGCTTTTGAAATATCTGAAAGATCATGATTACAGAACCGCGCTGGCAACAGCCAGCCCGCTTCGCCGTGCAAAACGTTATCTGGACAGCATCGGTATCTGGGAATACTTTGATGTGAAGGTCGGAGGCGAAGAGGTGCACCTGGGGAAGCCGGAACCGGAGATTTATCTGAAGGCGGTCCATAAACTGGGGCTTAATCCGGAGCAGTGCATTGCACTGGAAGATTCGCCAAATGGAATTATGTCAGCTTCGAGAGCAGGCTGCAGACCGGTTATGGTGCCGGATCTGGATGAGCCGGATGCGCAGACCGGGAAACTTCTTTATGCCTGCGTGCCTTCTCTTGAAGAGGTCATTATATTATTGAAAGAATAAGAACCGATTGAATTCTGGCAAAGCTGTGTTATACTATATTGGTTCGCATGCGAACCAATATGTTTCGTAAACGTTCAGAAATGGAGATTAATATGCAGAATTCATTACATTTCCAGATGATGATAGCCCAGAATGCCATGTATCACAGAATTCATTATGGCGCCATGAAAACGGGACTTTGCCCCGGGCAGCCTAAAATACTGGAATATCTGTCGGAACATGATGGCTGTCAGCAGTCAGATCTGGTAAGGGACTGTGAACTGACAAAAGCAACAATCGCAGGAATTGTCAGAAGAATGGAACATGCAGGTCTGATCAGAAGGGAAAGCGGGCAGAGTGATGCAAGATGCGTTCAGGTGTTTCTTACGCCAAAAGGGATGCATGCGATTCAGGATATGGAACAGGTTTTTACAGAGGTAGAGGAAAAAGCCCTGGAAGGCGTCAGCTTACAGGATAAGGAGTGCTTTATGAAGGTGCTGCGGAAGATACATATGAATCTGACGGAATATCGGGAAGGGTGAAGACAAATTGAAGAAATACAGTATTGCAGAATATATCAGGAGATATCTGATTCTTGCGATCGGATTATTTATTATGGCCTTCGGAGTGGCATTATCTACAAAGGCCGAGCTTGGAACATCGCCGGTTTCCTGTGTGCCATATGTTCTCAGCTGTGCGCTTCCGTATACAATGGGGACGCTTACTGTCGCGATGCATATTGTTTTTATTGTCATACAGATACTTCTGCTGAGGAAGGACTATGAACCGGTACAGCTGCTTCAGCTTCTGGTGGCATTTGTTTTTGGTTATTTTACGGATTTCGCACTTCAGCTGACCAGTGGAATAAATGCGCAGAATTATATCATGCAGTGGGTACTGTGTCTGCTCAGCTGCATACTGATTGCGTTCGGTGTAACACTGGAAGTCCGGGCAGGTGTTGTCATGCTGGCAGGAGAAGGTACCATGACAGCAATTTCAAAGGTTTTTCATATTGAATTCGGAAAGGTGAAAATCGGATTTGATGTTTTTCAGGTGGTTACCGGACTTTTGCTGTCATTTATACTGCTTCATGGTCTGCAGGGAATTCGTGAAGGGACAATTGCTGCGGCTGTACTGGTAGGGACAATCGTAAGGATTCTGAACAGGAGATGCAGCAGAGTATACCGGCTGCTCGGTCTTGAAGATACGGCAGAGAAAACAGCAGTTACAGTGCAGGAGAAGCCGCTTATCATAACAATTGCCCGGGAATTCGGGAGCGGAGGGCATGAAGTGGGACAGATGCTGGCTGACAGCATGGATATTCCGCTGTATGACAGAAATATGATTGCAGGGATTGCGGAACAGTCAGGAATGAGGCCGGAGACGATTGAGGAGAGAAAACAGAAGCTGAGCAGCCGGTTTCTTCACAGTCTTTACATACAGAACTACGAATTTGCTCCGGGAGAAAAAGAAGAACAGCAGAGAATACTTGATGCAGAAAAGGCTGTCATCGGGCAGATAGCCGATCGACAGTCCTGCATTATGATCGGGCGGCTTGGATGCTTTTTCCTCAGAGGGAGAAAAAACTGCCTGAATGTTTTCCTGTATGGAGATGAAAAAAGCAGAGTGCTGCATTATCAGGAGGAAAGCGGCGAGACACCTGAAAAAGCAGCCAGGATGGTACGAAGGCAGGATCTGGAACGCAGAAATCATTTCCGGTATTACACCGGAAAAAATATGCATGATGTATCCAATTATGATCTGTGCATCAATACATCAGAATATGATCTGAAAAAGGCAGTACAGATGATCAGAACGGCAGCTGAAAATTATGGTTGACCGGAAAGAAAATCTGTAAGAAAATCTCATTAGTCAGGACTGCATTAAAGATCAGAAAAAGATGTGATTGAACTGCGATAACGGAGGATCGGACATATATGAAGATGCAGGATCAGTTTCTTGTACCGGATTATTATCAGAAGTTTGAATGTAAGGGCGGAGCGTGCAGACATTCCTGCTGCGAGGGTTATCAGGTGAATGTGACGATGAAGGAATATTTTGACCTGAAAGCACTGGAATGTACGGAACCGCTCAGAAGGCATCTGGATGATGCACTGTGTCTTCACGGATATCCGGATGAAAATAAATATGCACATTTAAGTCATGCCTGGGATGGAAGATGCCGGATGCACGGGCAGGACGGCCTGTGTGAACTGCATGGTGAATGCGGGGCAGACGCACTTCCCTCGGTATGCAGGTATTATCCCAGAAGTCCGCTTACGAAATACAGACCCGAGTGCTCCTGCGCAAATGCCTGCGAAGGGGTGCTGGAAGAACTGTTCAGACATCAGGATAAAATCAGTTTTGAACATCAGGAACTGGAGTTTGATCTTGCAGGGGACAGAACGTGCAGCCAGACAGATACTGCGATCAGAATCTATGCGGCAGTCAGACACCTGATGTTTCTTGAACTTCAGGACAGACGTGTTCCGGTCGGCAGAAGAATTGAACTTGCAAGACACGATCTGGAGAAACTGCCGCAGGGGCATGTTTATGATGCAGAATTTCAGAAACGGGCAGAGTGGCTCTGTGACCGCGCCGCAATGGTTGAACTGACATCGGAGCAGAATACAACAATGCAGGAATTGTTCATGCTTCCGGCCGGAACACTGTTCATGCTGCTGCGTGAATTCGGGAAGATGTATGATTCCATTGAAAAATATGCAGAAAAGGCGCAGGAGTTTGAAGATACCGCAGGGATTATGGATCAGCTGCAGTTGCAGCAGGCATGGGAACAGGCGGCAGGCAGATTCCCTGAAATTTCACTTTATATGGAACAGATGATGGTCAATCATGTTTTCTATACGGGATTTCCGTTTACGGATGAGCGCGCGGACTGGGGAGAACATGGTCTTGTGCTGACGGTTACCTATGAACTGCTCAAGGTACTGATTGCAGTGTGCCTTGATGAACAGGCGGACATGACCACGTTTACAGATCTGTGTGCAGATTATTTCCGCATGACGGAATTTACCGGATTTGCGCACAATGTACTGGTACTCTTAAATCATCAGTCAGATGACAGACCGGATGGAAATGACAGGAATGATCTGTATACAGCAGGATAAAAAAGGGGCTGTTGCAAAATAACTGAGATTTGAAATCAGTTATGGAACAACGGCTCCTTTTTTGTCTGAATACTGTAAAAGGCAGGCGCTAAAGCGCCTGCCAGTAGTATAATTAACTCATGACTAGTAAGATAATCAACCATAAAAATTATACTCAATTTCAGGATTCATATCAACTGGTTTTGCCATTAAATCTGGAATGCCTTATTCCGGATGATGACTCGGTTCGTCTGCTAAGCCATGTATTGGAGGGACTTGATTATACAGAACTGTATGCG